>JACPEP010000047.1 GCA_016183425.1 Chloroflexota bacterium | reverse complement strand
GCCATCGGACAGAATCTTCTCCGCCTGCACCGGGTCGTTGATACGGCCGATACAGAATACGGGCAGATCCACCACCTCCTTGATGGCAGCAGCGGCGTAAACGAAGGCACCCAGAGGGACGTACATAGGGGCGATGACGGTATAGAGGCTGCGATAGTTGCCGGCGCTGATGCTCAGGTAATCCAGCTTGCCCGTTCTCTCCAGGGCGCGGCACACCACCTTCATCTCTTCCAGGGTCAGACCCCCATCCACAAACTCGTCGGCGGAGAGGCGGATGCCCACGGTGTAGTCCTTGCCCACCGTCGCTCTCATGCCATCTATAATCTCCACCACGAAGCGCATACGGTTCTCCAGGGAGCCACCGTATTCGTCGGTACGTCGGTTGGAGTAAGGAGAGAGGAACTCACAGGGAAGGTAACCATGGGCGCCGTGGAGCTCTACGCCGTCGGCGCCGGCCTCTCGAACCTTGGCTGCCGCCTCCACGTAGTAGTGCACTGCCTCCTTAATCTCCCTCTCATCTATCTGGTGAGGAACATCGTAGGAGTGAGGAGAGGGCACTGGAGAAGGGGCCCAGAGGGATCTTCCTATGCCTCCGGTTCCTTCGGACCCGGCGTGCCAGAGCTGAATGGTTATTCTGGTGTCATACTTGTGCACAGCATCCACCGCCCGTTTCATTCGAGCCACAAAGTCCGGCTGCCGGAAAGGGAGAAAGAAGCCAGTAGCAGGGTGGATGTTGTACACCTGGGTTCCGATGAGCCCAATGCCGCCCTTGGCCTTGGACACCCAGTAGTTGATAAGGCGGTCGCCCGGCAGACCCCGCTCGTCGTCGTATAAGGGGTGGTGAGGCGTGCTGACAATGCGGTTGCGCACCGTCATGGTGCCTATCTTCAAAGGACTGAATAGGTACTTAAACTGCGCCTGTGCCAAAACGCCCCCCTTCTGTACGCCCAATATAGGCTGGGGCTAAACCTGAATCCAATTCCCCTCGCCGATGACCTGGCCCCGGGGGTCGATGGTGACGCGGAGCAGGGCCAGCTCTTCCTCGGTGGGAAAGGGCAGCGTCTCCACCACATCGGCGATAAGAGGCTCAAACTCCATCTTGGCCAACACATCCTCCACCGTGACCCAGGGGGCGATGGCCAAAAGCTTCATATAATGGGTCTTCCCGTCGTAGCCGAAAACGGCCTCCGAGGTAATGACCCGCCACGGCCCGGTGCCCTGGGGCAGACCGGCCCCCTCCCTGGCCTCCGGCGAGCCATCCAGGAAACCGGGGGAGGTGATAAAATCCAGCTTCTTGACGAATTTCCTTTTCTCCAGGGTGGTCATGAGGATAGTACGCCAGCAGAGGGAGGCGATCTCGTTGGCCCCCCCCGCCCCACCGAAGCGCCGCCCCGGGTGATGATAGTCTCCCCCCAAAAGGGAAGAGTTGATATTGCCATAGGGGTCAACCTGAAGGGTGGACAGGAATCCATAGTCCACATAGCCCAGAGAGGCGTGACAGCAGACGGTGTTCATGTTGGTCCAGGCAACGGCCCGGTATCCTGCCTTAGAATTGACGAAATTGCCCAGAGGGTCGGGGGGCAGGATGGGTCGGGGAGCGATGCACCCATCCTCAGTGAAGATGGTCACATTGGGGAAGTAGAGCCGCTGGGCCAGGTGCATGGTGAGACGAGGCGGCCCCCCACCCACCACCCAGTAGCTCCGGTCTTCCTCTACCATCTTGGCACCGTGACAAATGACGGCCTCAGTCTCGGTGAATAGATAGGCTTCCGTCATATATAGTAGCCCTCCTTTATCTTTTCCTCTCTCTTGAGCCAGAGCAAGCGCTCCAACCCCACCCTCTTCTCAAGAAACTCCTGGTGAGAGGAAACGCTATAGATATATTTATCCATGTACTCCTCTAGCCGCTCGGGATCCGATGAGCGCACCGCCCCCATAACCTCAGTCACGTGATCCGGGTCGTTACGATAGAGGCCAGGGACATTGCCCGGATAGGCACCGAAGGGAGCTTCCACCACAGCGTCTACAGCGTAGTAAGGAATGGTGGTTCGCCCCGGGTTTCGTCTTATCTCCTCAGTATCGATAATCTCCTCCGTGGAGATGATGAGCTTCTTAGCGGATAGCGCCGTTTCCACCGGAGCGACGCTGGTGCCGAAGATGCGGGCATTGCCATAGACGTCGCACTGGTGGACATGGATGAGGGATACGTCGGGATTGATGGCCGGCAGCAGGGTCACCGGCTTGCCCGTAAATGGGTCGGTAACCGTCTTGGCGCCGGAGTAGTGAAAGGTATCGGCCCCACCCAGGAAGCGCGCTGGAATGAAGGGGATGCCCATGGCGCCGGCCAGGTGGCGCATGGTTATAGAGGTGTTGCTCCACTCCGTCATCTTTATGCGGCCCTCGTCCAGGGCGCGGCTCAGGGCTTGACCCAGGCCGATAAAGCCCACATCCACACGGCTTACACAGCCGGCGGCGGCCAAGAGACTAACGATGACGTAGGTGAACTTGCCTCCCACCCACAGGTCTTTCTTGCGCTGCCGGATCAACTCCCGTACCAGAGAAGCGGGCCCCCTCAGGAGCATATTGCAATCGTAGCTCAGATAGTCGCCGTCGCTAACGAATCGACCTATCGCCTCTTGCTCTGTCATTACCTTGCTCACCAAGGCGCGGGACTTGTGCTGCTGAATATAGGCCCGATGCCCTTCCGGGTCGGGGGGCTTGAACTCTCCCGTCCCCTGAGCTAAAACCTCCATGACCTCTCCTATGCTCTAATGGTGTAAGAGCGCGTGGCCTCCAGCCTTCCCGTGGTGGGGTCTACCTTGAGCCCCAAAGCTTCCAGGGCCTCCACACCCAGGAGGGGCTCAGCGCCGGGAAGAAGAACGGCAGTGGCCGGAGCTTCCCGCCCATCTACCTTGACAGTGACGGTGCCCACTTCTACCTCCGCCTCCCGGCCGTCGGCGAGGCGGACGCTATGCTTCCTGGGCGGTGGCGGCGTACCCAACTCCTGGGCCATCTCTGGAGGCAGTACAATGTAGGTGGACCCGGTGTCCACCAGGATGTTGACCTTCCGCTCCCTTACCCAGGCTAGAGTGACCTCTTCGTAGCCGTGACCCATGATTCAACTCGCATCCTTTGAGGCGTGGCGGCCTACTCCTTTATCTCCTGGCCCGCCGGGGTGGCCAGCTCCTCGGCTAACATAGCCTCCACCCGTTTTCTCTCCGGGACGCTTTCGGCTTCCTCTACCAGAGGCGGGCCCTTAGCCTCCAGCTTCATGACCACCTCCCGCTCTTTCCATTCCTTGAGGCGAGCGGCCACCCGTGCCCGAATGCCCATGATTTTCTCTTGAGAGCGCTTGCGTTTCTCCACGAGCTCTGGGGTGGGCTTATGCTCCACCCAGCGCAGGTACTTGGGCTCTAGCTGCCAGGTATCGCTATGCTTGAAAACAGGGTCGCCCATGCCGGGGAAGGTGTCCCAGAGCTGGGGCAGAGCCCGCATGGCAAAGTCCCGGAAGTCCTCCTCAGTGTAGGCGTGCTTCATGATGGGCCGACTGTAGTAAACCTGGTCCCGACACGGTCCTACGATGAGGGCAACCGGCTGGTAAACATCGGGCAGGAAGCCCACGTTTCGGGCGGCGCCGCCCGTTGTGCCCTGAAGTCGGTTCTCCACATTGAAGTGGGATGCGGCAGCGGCCATCCACCCGCAGGCAGCACCGTAGTCCAGCACCTTCCAGACGCAGGTGGGCCCGGTCTGTCGAGCGCCGGGAGGCAAAGCCTCGGGCCATCCGGGGTACTTGGCGCGCAGGTTCACCGGCTTTCCTTCTTTGACCCCCCGCTCGATCTCTCGACTGAAGCGGTTGAACTCGGCACAGGTTTTGAATCCGCAGGCGTTGCAGTTCCAGTTCAGCTCGGAACGGAAGGGGTTGCTGGTAGCTCCGAAGATAATGATGGCCGCCGGGTCTCCCTGGTCGTAGTACAGTCTTAGCGTTTTCCCGTCGCCGAAGGAGAGATAGGGCCCCTCCTCCGCTTCCGCCTGGGCCTCCATGGCCTCGATGACGGGCAAGGTGTCTTCCCCGGTGAGGATGATCCCTTTGACCGTCACCTTGCCCGTGGTCTGGGGCGACTTCATGGCGGCCATGAGGCAATACTTAGACACCTCCAGTAGCTGTTCTTGGGCCACTCTCTCGCTGGTATAGATGCCCATTCTATTCCTCCTCTTTTTCCTCTGCTTCTTCGTCTTGACCGCCGTCTTTGGCGGAGCGGGGGATCCAGCCTCGGTGGTCGTACCACTTCACGCCGCGGAACACGGGGTAAAACTTACGCACCGCCTGAACGGCATTCCAGGGGCTGAGGACGTTGTAGTCCGGCATCAGGTCTATATAGGGGTTCTTGTGGTAAACCGCCACCGGTATCCCCACCACCATGTGAGAGCTAGGGCAGTACCCCAGCTTCATGCCGGCGATGCCTAAGGTCATCAAAGGGCGAGCGTCCACCAGAAGACGGTGGGCCATCCACAGGGCCGCCCCCACGGCGTAGCCCAAGGGATTGACACGAGCGCGGCATAGAGGGCCATCCACCAGCTCGGTGGTGGTACTGCCCGTCATATCGATGCGGCTGGACCTCACCTCCCGCTGGGTGTATAGCCAGCAGAAACCGTTAAAGCCGCCGCATCCGCCGCATCCGCTATCCCGAGGGTCGCTGGCGACCCGGTAGCCCCCCACGAAGACCACGGCATCCGTCTGCTCGCGAATGGAGGCCGCCTCGTACTTGAACATGTTGAACAGGATCTTGTTCTTGGGGTTGTGGTAGGCTAACTCCTCCATCTTGCGGGCCAGGGCCTCCAGCTCTTTCTGCCCATATACCAAGTGGGCCTCGTTCTGGGGAACACCACCGGCTGAAGGAGCAGTAAGGGCGGCGTTGACCATCAATCGAGCGGCGACGATGGCGCCCTCCCGCCGCGCTTCATCCTGGGGGCTGAAGGGGGGCCATTCTGAAATATAATGTTCGGGCATACTTTTCCTCCCCTAAATTCTACGTAGTCACATCAAAAGACAGCGACACATAATGCTATTTTACAATAAACATTCCTCGTGTACCAGTTGCAGACAGCGCTTTTCGGCACTGGCGATAAGAATAATACAACTATTCGTCAGAGCCAGTCAATGCTTTCCTCACTTAATCGGGACGCGGACTTGATGCCGTCATTCCTCCTCGACTGTATTTGGCTGCCAATACCCGATTATATAGGTAATGGACTGGGGAAACTTCTGGGAGCCTACCTGCCATACGTAATCGTTGGGCGGCAGGCTGGCCACCATCTCTTGCAGATCCTGTACCGAGTACAGGCGAAGCCCGGATACGAAGACGTCCCATGTCATGACGAGCGGGACGATAGGCACCAGCCAGGTCCAGAATAGTTTGCTCCATCGGAAGGGCCGCACGAAGGGTGCCGCCAGGAGCACGCCCAGGGGATTCCCTAAGATGGCCATGGAAGGCGGAGGTGGTGTCCCCCGGGTCATGTCGAAAAAGGCCAGGGGCTGGCGACTGGCCACCGCGTCTTGCAAGATCCGCATCACCGCCTCCGGGGAGAAGTGATGCAGCGCCGCGAACATGGTCCTCAAACCGCTAAGACGCTCAGGCACCGCCGCCGCATCCACCGGCTGGTCTATGAAGCGAATACGTCCCCCGGAGCTCTGGCGGGCGTATTGGAATGCTCTAACATTGGGGTACCTATCGGTAAGGGTGATTTCGACGTCAAGCCCTGCTTGGCGCAAAGCCCGCTCCACGGCGACCACCGGGCCGCCGCCACCCGAGCATAGGTCCACGATGGTCCGGCTCCCAGCAGCAACCAGAGCCTCTTTCAGCCTGGCTACAATAGTTCGATATGGCCCCAATTCCCACATGACCCGCATAAGGTCTGTCCCGGCATCTCGAACAGGTCCGGGAAGCCAGGTTTGGTCTTCCCACTCGAACAGGCGTGGCGCTTTCATGAGTCCTCCAGTGTCCCTCGTGCCTCAGCCATCCGCCCCTGGTCGTCGGCTGCCGCCCCGGGGTCGGCCGCAGGCAGGTATATCCGCTTTCCGTCCGGTGAAACCCCCAGGCGGTGGGGGGTCGCTGGCCGCGGCATCCTCTCCAGAGACGCTGTATCCCAGGTAAAACCACCGCTACGTTACCGCCTCTCTGGTCGCAGCATCGATGATAGCATAAGCCCGGGAAGCTTGACCTTGCTACTGAAAATACCGGCGTAACCCGGCCCGTTGCTGGTGAAAAACACTAGGGGATGCTTCTGAATGTCCCACGCCGCCGGGCCCGAAGAGTCAAAAGGCTGGAGCAGCTTAATTCCCCCTTTTTGGCCGCCTCAGTTTGCCCGCCAGGATTGGTAGTTTTCCGACGGGAAAAACTACCAATCCTGGCGACCTGTTCAGCGCCGGAACTACACCTTTGGGTAGCGATTCCCGAGACCTTGGTACGCTATATTGTACATACCGATTCGCTTTTCCAGGTGTGGAAAGGGGGCATATTAAATGCAGATGTGGAATGTTTGGACGGGGGCTACCTTAGTAACGACGGCCCTGGCACTGTCTATCGTGCTGGGGGCATGTGCCTCTTCCGAAAGGAGCACGGCTCCCACCCCAAAGTCGGGCCCATCTCCAACAGCGGCGAGACCATCTCCAGCAGCTACGGGCCCATCTCCAACAGCGGGAGCAAGCTCTTCCCCTTCTGTGCAGGGGGGAGAGATTCAGGTTACCGTCAAGAACAACACCTTCCCCATAGAAATCCGGGTCAAGGCCGGAGCCAAGGTGGTCTTCGTGGTGACTAATCGAGGTGACGTAACCCATAGCTTCGAGTTCCCCGACTTCGGCTTATACAAAGAAATAAACGCTGGCAAGACGATTCGCATCGAATGGACGGTCCCAGACAAAAAGGGAAAGTGGGATATGGGTTGCTTCCTTACTGACCCCGGGGAAGTACATGATAGCATGGTAGGGACC
The DNA here is from genome assembly GCA_016183425.1 of Chloroflexota bacterium. Classification (GTDB taxonomy): domain Bacteria; phylum Chloroflexota; class Dehalococcoidia; order JACPEP01; family JACPEP01; genus JACPEP01. The sequence continues at coordinate 411 of JACPEP010000047.1, read as the reverse complement.
TTGATTATCGAGTAGCCAGCCTTGGGCTTTGCGACCACAGAAGTGAGGAGGAAAAGCATGATGATATATGGAGCCAAGACCTGGGTATTTGGACTAGTGAGCTTGGGGGTGTTGCTGCTGGGGATGGCCTGCCAGTCAAGCTCGGGTGAGACTGGAGCCAACACAACCGCAGCCCAGGGACCGGCGACAGAGGTTAGGGTGGCTATGGGGGATTTCTTCTACGACCCCAAGGAAATTACAGTCGAGGCCGGGCGGGTGCGCTTCCTGCTGTCCAACGTAGGGCAAACGGCTCACCGCTTCGCCGTCACCGGTGAAGGAGTCAACGTCAGCTCCAAAAATGTCGGCGCCGGGCGGGAAAGCGTTCTCGAGACTGACCTCCGCCCAGGCACTTACAAGATGGGGTGCACCCTG
>JACPEP010000048.1 GCA_016183425.1 Chloroflexota bacterium | reverse complement strand
CTTGACGGGGGGATTAAGGGGGGGCCAGAACCCCCGGCAGCAAGGACAGTCCGCCATAGGCGTTCATCCGTAGCGGGCGCAGCATGCTGCGCCCCGACACCCCTCAGGCCCTGCCCTTATGGTCATCAACAAAATAAAGTGGTATTTTGTCATTCTGAGGGAGCGCAGCGACCGAAGAATCTCCTCGTGAGCCTTTGAGATTCTCCGCTTGTGACGGATCAGAATGATAATGGGCCCCTATCTTCGAGGCATATTAATTAGTTTAAGACTATAAGGGGGTTCCAGGACCCCCTTCGGGGTTAAATTTGTTCGGGGGCACATCCCCCGATCCCCCTGCCACATGCCCGCCTCTGGAGGAAAGGGGCTTCGTCCCTCTGGACTCCCCTTTGTTAAACGGTCTCGGGTATTGGACGAGCGATCTGCTCTTCAATATCAGCGTGGAACAAAGTGAACTTGCCCTCCCTCCCCGATACTGATACTATTATCGCGCCACGTCAAGAGCACGTGCTTTTAAGGAGGCGACTTATGCCCAAAATTGGAGAAACGGCCCCAGAATTCACGCTGGTCTCCGATGGCGGAGAAACGGTTCGTCTATCGGATTTCCGTGGTAAAAAGGTAATCCTATTCTTTTTTATCAAGGCAGACACTAAAGGCTGAACGGATCAGGCCTCTGGATTCCGTGATGAATTCGAAAGAATCAAAGCAGCCAACGGGGTCGTCATCGGTGTCAGCCCGGATCCCCCCGAGGCGCTGAGCAAGTTCCGTTCACACCACAATCTGCCTTTCGTCCTCCTCTCTGACCCCCATCACGAAGTGTTGAAAAGCTACGGCATCTGGCGGCCAAAGAAGCTGTATGGAAGGGAATTCCTCGGTGTCGTCAGGAGCCACTACGTTATCGATGCCGGGGGCAAAATCGTGGACGCTCAGATAGGTGTGCGCCCAGGAGACAGCGTAAGCAAAGCGGTGGCGGCTTTGCTCGGCCCTAGCTAATTGGAAGTAATATTTTTCAACCTCCCCATAAGACTGTGGATTAGTTAGTGGGCTTCCCCACCCATCACCTCATCCAGGACGCTGGCGATGAAGATGCTGAGAAGGGCCAAGCCTCCCAGCATGGCGAAGGTGGCCAGGGTCAGGTCCCCCCATGAGGGTCGAAGGAGACTGATGCCGCCCCTGGTTATGGTACTGAGGGAGATGGTGGAGAGAAGGAAGAGCCAGCCCCCGATGGCCGACAGGGCCATGAGAAGGGTCACCAGGTGGGGAAATCTCATGAAGCGTTGCATATTTTCCTGCCTTTCTAGCCCGCCAGGAGCTACTATGGGGGTATCCCTTTGTCTACAGAACTTCCCTGCGGCGTCCATCCCGGTACTGGATGCGGGCGGAGACTTCCAGGTTCGCGGGGGCATCCAGTGATTCCACCATTCCATGGCGCAAAAGCTTTCCCTCCGCCAGGTCGCCAAAAATAGGGCCGGAGTAGAGGTTGACGTGCCAGCGGGTGGGGCTTCTCATGTCCTGAACCACTTCATACCACCTGACCTCCCGCCTCCCCCTCAGGGGCAAGAGGAGGGCCAGTAATGCTAGGGAGGCGGCCAGGAAGCCTCGCCGAGAAAAACGGTTTTCTGATCCTCGGGTGCGCATATCATCACCTAAACTTTATCTAGAGCCACTATGGTATCGTGCCATGCCTGACCGCCGGCTATGGGGTCCGGAGCCAGGGGGATAACGGGGTTGGGGGAGATGCCTCGACCATGCTTCTCCCACCACAGCAAAAGGGTGTCTACATCCCGACTTTTGAAGGGCTTCCCTTGCGCCAGCCGCCCCAGACCACCATGTCCCAGACCCCATGCCAGGGCTACTACCCGGGGATGAAGGCCTTGGCTCACTACGGCCCTGGCCGATACGAAGCCCTGGGGTGAAGATACTTTAACCATATCGCCGGCCTTGATGCCCTTGGTCTCGGCTGCCTGAGGATGGAGCATAAGGCGATTTTCGTGCTCTATCTCAGAGAGCCACTTGCTCTGAGCGCTGGCCGAGGTGAGGACGTTGGGTTTGAAGGTAACGAGGACGAACTGGCCATCCCCCAGGCTGTCATGTCTCTCCAGGGGCTGGTAGGTGGGCAAGGGGGGAAAGCCCCTCTCCTGGAGTCGGGAGGAGAAGACCTCCCAGCGCCGGGAGGGGGTCTCGAACCCGGCGTCCCGATAAGCGCCGTACATGGGACGGGCCTCCGTGTCGTACCAAACGCCCTTCTCCTTCAGGTACTCCAGTCCGCCGGCCTCCTTAAGTTTGGGAATGCCGCTTACGGCTGCCCTCAGGTAGTCCTCTGGACCGCCGTAGTTGAAGTAGGCTTCCATGCCCCCGCCGATGCGGCGGGCTAACTCCACAGCCATGTCGGGGAAGGCTTTCGTCTCCCCCTGGGGGACAACTGCCGGCTGGCGTATTGAGACGTGGGGCACCAGGTCAAAGGCGGGGACGGACTCTACATCCCACCTCTCCAGATAGATGGCCTCCGGCAGGATGACATCGGCCAGTTGGGCGCTCTCGCTCAGATAAGAATCTACGGCCACGAAAAAGGGTACGAGCCTTTCGTCTTTCACTACTTCCAGAACCCGGCCCGTCTGGGGATCCGAGTAGGCGGGGTTGTGCATGTAGGTCATATAGACTCCCACCTTCATTTTCCCGTTTCCCATCAAAGCCGACAGCCAGTGAAGGGGAGCGTGGGGCCCAAAGGGGAACAAAGCACTGGTAACCTCTGTTCTGGAAGGTGGTGGTGGTATCGGCTCCGGTTCGGCAAAGGAATAGGTCCGGGGTAGACAGTAGCCCCCCGGCACGTCAACGTTCCCTGTGATGGCGTTGAGAAGGGTCACGCAGCGCTCGTTTTGGGTGCCGTTGCCGTGCATGGTGAGGCCAGCGCCGGATATGGCTACCGCCGGTTTGGTGGTGGCGAACTCCCGGGCGATGAGGCGAATGTCCTTTGCCTTTACACCGCTGGCCTTCTCCGCCACCTCAGGTGAGTACTGGGCCAGGTGCTGGGTCAGCTTCTCAGAGGGGTAGTTAGTCCACTGTTTCAGGAACTCCTGGTCAAAGAGGCCTTCCCCCATGATGACACTAGCCATGGCCAAAGCCACCAGACTGTCGGTGCCGGGGTGAATGGGGAGCCATCGGTCGCTACGGCCGGCGGTATTAGACAGGCGGCAGTCGAAGGTTATCAGGCGTGCCCCCCGCTCAACGCGGGCCTCTACAAGACGCTGTACCAAGGGAAGGTGGAAGAGGCTTGCCTCGTAGGGATTGGCTCCGAAGTTGAGGACGTAGCTGGTGCGGGCCACATCGGGCACGGCTACCTGGGCCCCCCAGGTGAGCTTCTGAGCGATGGCCATATTGGTGTCGCCGTGAGGATAGCGGTTGAGGCCATTGGGGGTGCCGTAGGCATCTAAGAAACGAGTGACGAAGCGCTGGGTAGCCATGGTGCCGGCTTGAAAGACGAACTCCTCGGGATGACCCTGGTCCCGCAATGCTTTGAGGCGATCGGCCACCATTCCCAGGGCCTCGTCCCAGGAGACTCGCCGCCACTGCCCCTCACCACGAGCCCCCGCCCGCTTAAGGGGGTACAGCAGCCGCTCCGGATCATAAAGGAGGTTGACCCCCGCTTGCCCCTTGGCGCAGATGCGCCCCCGATTGTTGGGATGAAGGGGGTTGCCCTCTATCTTCACCACCTGTCCCTCGTCCACGTAGGCGACGACGCCACAGCGGGCGGGGCAAAGCTGGCAGGTGGTGGGCACCCCTCGGCGGTATAGACCTGTGGTGCGGGACACGCTGGGGGGGGTGGGCGGTGCCGCCTCCAGGAGGCGTGTCAACCCTTGCTCCAGGGCGGCCACGCCGGCCATCCCCGCCCCCAGCTTCAGGAATTGACGCCTTCCCAGTCTCACCAGATCCCCCTTTCAGCTCAAGGGAACCATCTGTCCACCAATGACCATGACGTACCTCATGGCCATGATGCCCACCATCACCAGGGCTGAAGCAAAGGCCACCGCAGACACTCGTCGCCGGGTGAGAGGGAAGGTAAGAATAAAGAGGGGCACCAGAGAACCCAGGAGTATCTCCATTCCTAAGAAATAGGGGCTGAGCTCACCGGTAAGGATAAGGGAAGCCCCCTCCTTGGCCTCGGCGTCGGAGGTCAGGAGTACCAGAACGTCAGACACCACCAGGAAAAGGTCTAGGATGATGGTGCCTGCCAAAAGCTGAGTCAGTCGAGAGATAAGCTCCGTCTTCACCTGGCGCTCTGGCGAGAAGAAGCGATCCTTTATTATCACCACTAGTATCATCATGGCGATGCCGGAGACCATGGCCGAGACCAGGAACAGGGTGGGCATCAATGCGGTGTTCCAGAGGGCCCGTGCCTTTCCTAGGGCCAAGATGAATCCTGTGTAGCCATGCACCGATACAGCCAGGGGGATGCCTATGAGGCCAAAGAACTTGGTCCTGGGGGCATCCCCCCGGAACATGAAGTAGGCGTATACCAAGGAGTTAAGAGGATATAGCGTCAGGAGAAAGGAGCCCCAGGTGATAGGGGAGGTGGGGTTGAGGTACAGGAAGAGATACCAGAAGCGAAAGGGCTGCTCCATGTCAGCAATGAGGTTCAAGGGGGCCATTACCAGAAGTAGAATGGCCATGATTACCCCCACCTTACCCAGGGGTTTGAACTGCTCCATGCCGAAGCCATAGGCCAGGGTGGAAAGGATGAACGAACCGGCGCTCAGCCCGGTAAGGTAGAAGTAGACGGCAAGATGAATGCTTAGAGGCAATTCGTGCTCTACGTTGTAGGTGATAAGGATGTTAGCCATTCCTCACCTCCGCATTTCCCATTCCTCTGGCCTCCATGACATACATGTCGGCCCCGATGTAGTACACCTGAGGCTGAGTGGCCCGCTCTGGCTTAAGAACCTGCACCGGATAGGTAGCAAGGAGCCGGGAGATTTCACTGTCAGGATCCTCCATATCCCCAAAGGTGAGAGCTCGGGTGGGACATGTGTTGACGCAGGCTGGCTCCAGGCCCACCTCCACCCGATGGAGGCAAAACTCGCACTTTTGCACGATCTTTTTCAAAGGATTCACGTGTCTCACGGCATAGGGGCAGGAGGCAATGCAGTACTTGCAGCCGATGCAGCGGTGGGGGTCTACCACCACGATGCCATTGTCCAACTGATAGGTGGCCCGAGTGGGGCAGTTTTGAAGGCAGATGGGGTTGGCGCATTGATTGCAGAGGGCGGGGAGAAAGGACTTGCTCACCTGGGGGTAGCTGCCTTTCTCGATCTGTTTCACCCAGGTACGGAAGACCCCCAAGGGCACCCCTAGCTCTGCCTTGCAAGCCACGCTGCAAGCGTGGCAGCCGATGCACCGCCTCAGGTCTACGATCATGCCGTACCTTACCTTAGACAAGTCCTTTTTCCTTACCCCCGGCTCTTGGCGAAAGTGAAGTTATGGCATTGGCCACAGAAGACCCCTGAGTAGTGATCCTGCTTGTTGGCGTGGCAGGTCTGGCAGGTGGTACGCTCCTTAACCTGCCATTGATGGGGGGCATGGCAGGTCTGGCAGGTGGCTGCGGCGTGGGCCCCCTTGGTGTGCAGCCCCGACTCCTTAGCCCCCGGATGGCAGGTGAGGCAGTCCACTACGGGCTTCTCTTGCTTATGGGGTTGATGGCACTGGTCGCATTTGAAACGCATAGGAGCTGCTTCCGGCCACTGTACAACGGTGCCGTTGCTGCTGATAATCTTTTTATTGACATGGCAGCTAAGGCAGGGCTCCCGGCTTGGCTCAAGGGTGTCTTTGTCCGCCAGGTATGCATGGCAGCTCAGGCAGTGTAACTCCCCCATGGCCTTCACCGCCATCTTCTTATCCTCGTGGCACACCTGACACATGGTTTTGGGAGGAGCAAAGCGATGCAAGGTGACGGAGTGACACTTTACGCAGGTGATGTTTTGTTCCTTAGCGTGGATCTTGTGGCCGGCGGTGTCCGTCACCTGTTTCCATCTCGGATTGTCGCTTTCATGGCATCGGACACAGGCGTCAGGCTGAACAACGGCGTGCTTGGATACCTGCTCTGGCTGATTGAGGGAGAATTTGACTAGCTGCTCGACGCCCTGGATGGGACTAATGTCATGACAGCTATGACAGCTAATGCTCCGGTGCTCGCTGGTTTGCCAACGGTTCCAAGCCTCCTCCATAATGTGGCAGGCGCGACAGAAGTTGGGGTTTTCCTGCATGTAGCTGTAGGCACCTATAAGGCGAGAGATGCCCAGGAAGACCAGGGGCAACCCCACCACAAAAAGGGGAATGACCACGCGGCGACGCCCCATGGTGAGACTTCTAATCCATCCGGTGAGGCGTCCCATAAACCGTTCCATCCTCCTAAACCTCTATTGTGCCTGAGACCGAAGCCAAGCGATGATGGCTGCTATTTGCTCTTCTGATAGCGGGCCTCCGGCCATCTTCCCATAGCCAGGCATCGCTCCCGTCCCCCGAGCAACGGCATTCAGGAGGGAATCCTCGCCGCGGCTAGAGAGGAACTCTTTGGAGGCAAGGTTAGCGCTGGAAAGGGCATTCCCCTTAGGACCGTGGCATAGGGCGCAGCTCTGGCTATAAAGGGAAGCCCCATCAGGTTTGGTAGAAGAGGAGGGAGAGGCCACCTCCTTAGGTGGTGCCGTGGGCTGGGGCAACCCCTGAGCATGGCATTTAAGGCACGAATCCCGCTTTTGGTCATGACATTGAAAGCAGTAGTCCATACGGGGGCGGTTAGTGGGGGTTGGGGTGAAATCGTGGGCGATGTTGCGGTGACAGGTGGCGCAGGTGGCCCCCACTCCTTCCACGTGGAGCTGGTGAGGGATGCGAATATTAATAACGTTGTACTTGAAGTTGCTCTCATCCTTCTTCGCTGCGTCCTTGTGGCAGCGGAGGCAATTTTCGCTCACCCGTTTGGGGTCTGCCGAGACGCCATTGCGGTAGATGTCCGTGATGGGCCATTGCCCGGACTTGGCGTGGCACTGGGTGCAGCCCACCGCCTGGTAAGGAGGATGGATGGCCGAGGCCTGCCCCACATTCCTGGTATCGCCAGCGGCGTGGCAGGAGAGGCAAAAGACAGGATCGGAGGTGGTGAATTGGGGAAGCCAGGTGGCTCCGTTCAAGCCCAGGATAACTCCCACCAGGCTCAGGGGCCAGACCCAGAAAGGCCACCTCAAGAACGCCATCTCACCGTCCTCCCTAGCTATGACTGCTCAAGGAACCTTTGTCCGTAGGTACGGCCCGCTGTAGGGCGCCGACTAACGGGGTAATTATGTCCAGGGGAAGGGGAATGATGGTGCTGCTCTTCTCGCCGGCGATCTCCGTCAGGGTCTGTAAGTAGCGAAGTTGAAGGGCTATGGGTTGACGGCCGATCATGTCCGCCGCCTGCACGAGGGTTTCGGCGGCCTGGTATTCGCCTTGGGCATGAACCACTTTGGCTCGCTTTTCCCGCTCCGCTTCCGCCTGGCGGGCCATGGCCCTCTGCATGGCTTCCGGAAGGAGCACATCCTTAACCTCGGCCACGCTCACCTTAACCCCCCAGGGAGCCTCCGTTTGCTCGTCGATGATCTCGCGCAGGCGCTCGTTTACCCGCTCCCGGTGAGCCAGGAGCTCGTCTAGCTCAGACTGTCCCAGGACGCTGCGCAAGGTGGCCAGAGAGATCTGGGTAGTGGCGTTGCGGTAGTCCTCCACCTGCACCACAGCCTTTACGGCGTCCTCCACCCGAAAGTAAACCACGGCGTCCACTCGTATGGTCACGTTATCCCTGGTTATCACCTCTTGGGGTGGCAGAACCATGGTTGTGATGCGAAAATCTACCCTCACCATGCGGTCTACGATAGGAATGATGAGGTTAAAACCTGGGTTACGAAGCCCTTGCAGCTTGCCAAAGCGCAGGACAACTCCCTTTTCCCACTGCTGAACCAGCTTTATGGACAGACTCAAGAGGGTGATAACCAGCAACCCAGCCACCAGCGCCAAAGTAATCTCCACATCGTCCTCCTTAGCTAACGGACTTCAATAATATTTTTGAACCTGGAAGTACGGTTTTTTTATGAACCTCCCCGGTGATGGGGCTGAAGGGCCGTCGTCTCATGAGTTATCATTCGGTGGTAATGAGGGGAGAGAGTCGACGTTGCCCCGCCAACCAGGTGGGATATGAGCCCCAACGCCAGGGCCAGCCCCGCCGTTACCATCAGGAAGTGAGCCCCATAGGAGAAGATGAGAAGGGCGTGTAAGGACAGCCCTGCCAAGGCCACCCAGCCGGCCGCCAAGTAGAGCCTATGAGCGGTTTGGATCAGAATCCCCGCTGTCATGTTAAACCTCCTTTCCCATGATGCCAATAATCTCCCAGAGCTCTTGAGTAGTGGTCAGAGGCTTTTGTTCCTTGTGGTAGATGTCCGCCCGTTCTCCGTTGTTGGTGAGGCAAACTACCGTGAGGCTGGACACGTTCTGGAGAAGCCTTAGTATCAGGTCGCCGCCCTTGAGGCTGACATCATCCATATCCAGCACCACCGTCCCCGGCTGCACCGAGCGGATACTCTCCATGGCTCCGGCTCGCTCCAGGTCTATCCCCACCACCTCGATATCTTCGACTTTCCTGAGCAGCCGCTCGATGCCCTGAGCCAGGAGGGACTTTCCGTAGACCACCACGATGTCCCGTTTCTCTTCCGTTTTCCCCCGGGCGGTCATGGCTGCATCCTCCTTTTGTTCTAATACAATGATACGAGCTTGTGACGATATGAACTATCGTCCCCAGCTCCATTTTAGGACTCAAAAAAGGCCTAATTTTTTCTGGCATTCGCTGCCTCCCATAACGCACTATGATGGGTCTTAAACTCTAGAATGAATTCCCTCTTCAGCCAAAGGTACTAGTACAATGCCTGCCAGAAGGGAGTTTGACTCCTCTCCGGGACAGGGTTAGAATGAGTGGCAGTGAAAGAAGAGGGGGAGACTCCGCTGCCGGAGAAGCCATGAATGGAAATCGTGCCGCCAGCCGGTCGTTACGAAAGATCAAGGAACTAGTCCTCGATACCAGGGGGTTGAACGCGGTGCCCAAGTGGTTCCACCTTCGGCGGGCCCTTCGCTTTCCCATCAAGGTGGGTATCGAGACCTCATCCCTATGCAACCTCAAGTGCATTATGTGTCCCAACCCTCACCTCACCCGGCGAAAGGGGAATCTCGATTTCGCTCTTTATCGAAAGATCGTGGACGAAGTAACCCAGCACCCGGTGGAGGGCATCATCCTTTGCAATTATGGCGAGCCTCTTCTTAATCCCGCCATTTTCGACATGGTCAGGTACGCCAAGGACAGGGGCATAAGAGAGGTCAGGTTCAACTCCAACGGTACCCTTTTGGACGAGGAGGCAGCGGAGAGGCTCATCGCCTCGGGGTTGGATGCCATAAGCATCTCTATGGAGGGGGCCCGGGAGGAGACCTACCAGCGCATACGGGTCAACGCCAAGTACCAGGTAGTGACGGAGAATCTGAGACGCCTTATGGCCCTCAAGGGGCAGCGGCGGCTGGCCAAACCCAGGGTTGTCCTCCAGACCATCCGGATGAGGGACAATCTAGAAGAGTTGGATGTCCTATGCAGGGATTGGCAACCGGTGGTAGACGAGGTCCAAATCACCAACTTCGTCAACTTTTCCACTATGGGGGGGCGGGTTCCCGATCGGCGGGTAGACCCCGTGCCTCAGAAGCGATGCCCCTGCCTTTTCTTGTGGGAGAGGATGACCATCTTCTCCGACGGGCGAGTGCCTTTTTGCGGCTGCGACGCCGACTGCTCGGTGGCGGTGGGGGATGTTAATGACCAAAGCCTTCAGGATATCTGGCGGGGAGAGGGGTTCCAGGCGGCCCGGGCCGCGCACCAGCGGGGCGATTATGCTTCCCTTCCCTTGTGCGCCGACTGCCCGGATTGGTCACGGCGTCGCGTGTGGTTTCTGCGCCACTAAGTTTTCCTTGCCATGTTGCGTCGGCCCAGCTATAATGGACATACTTTTCAAGGGCTGGCCCTAACGGAGGTAAGAAGTCAGGGGAGACCTAAGAAAGGAGGTATCCAGTTCAGAAGACGGGATCTTGAGGAAAGACTTATGGTCGATAAAAAAGGGAGCGAAAGGAGCCGACTATGTCCCTGACTGGCGCTAAAATCATCCACGTCTTCATGTTTAACCTAAAACCGGGGGTGACCGAAGAGTTGAAGGAGCAGATATTCGCTGCCGGACGCAGAATAACGGAGATCGCCGGGGTACTAGGGGTAGATATCGGCCCCAACATAGGTGACAATCCGGCTTACAAGTACACCGGCATTTTCTATCACACCAGCGCCCAGACCCGAGAGGTTTATCGCACCCACCCCATCCATCGGGAGTTCGGCGACAAGTGGCTTCGGCCCAATCTGGAAAACATGGTTTTTATCAACATGGAAGTAAAGTACTAGGGGGGGGATCGTCATGCCGTCTATAACCAAGGCCAAGATAATCCACTGCTTTCTCTTCAGCTTCAATCCCGGGGTGACCGAAGATCAAAAAGAGGGGTTCTTCAAGGCTGCCAAGGCTATAGAGAAGATACCGGGAATAATCGCCGTGGAGCTGGGCCCCAACATTGACAACCCCCCTTACGAGTACACCGGCGTCATCTATCACACCGATGACAAGACGCGGCAGGTCTACGTCACCCATCCCACCCACCGCTACTTCGTGGAAAACTACTACCGGCCCTTAACTCAGGAAAACCGCGTCTCCTGCAACACCATCGTGGAGTAGGTAGGCCAGGCTCAGCGGCGGGAAAGGGTCATTCGACCCGGGGGACTTGTCGCCGCCGCCAGCCCGTCTCCCGAAGACGCAGGGAGACCAAGACAAGGGTGAAGGGAAAGAAGCAGCTCAGAGCCATAGCCGTATGTAAAGAGCCCGTGGCCTGAAATAGGCCTCCCACCAGAGGTCCGCCTATGATGCCTCCCATGGTGGACACCGTAGTAAGCACTCCACGCACCATCATAATGTCGTGGGGAGTCGCCTTAGGCAATTCAAAGGGGACGGTGAGCATGGCTGCCCAATAGCCGTAAGCCAGCAGCCCGGTGACAAAGGCGACGACCCCCAGAAGAGGCAGGTTGGCCACCGTTATCATAGCCAGATAGCCTCCGGGAAGGAGAAGGCCGGGAAGCCAGATGAAGGGCTTTCTCAGCCCCAGACGATCCGAAGCATAGCCGCTGCCAAAAGACGAGATAGTAGCCCCTACGGAGAACAGGCTCATAAAAAAACCGGCCGTGGTCAGGGGCAGGTCTCGGTACTCGATGAGAAAGGTGGGCCAGAAGACCATGAATCCCATCCAGGTCGTGGCATGTCCCAGATCGCCCAGGCCCATAAGCCACGGCTCGGAGTACCTTAAGGCGGACCGCCACGACGCCTTTCCCTGGGATGCTATGCGTCTCTGATACTCAGGGGTTATCCGGTCGCGCCCCAGGAGCATCCACAAAAGGGCAAAAAGGAAGAGCCCACCAGCAAAGATAAAGAAGACCGGGCGCCACCCTCCGCTCACCTCTATGAGAAAGGGGATAAAGGCCAATCCCAGCGTTTGGGCCACCGGGCTTACCATGGCCTCCAGGCCGTTTATGGTCCCCATCTCCCGCAAGGGAAACCACTGCAACTTAACCAGGGTAACGGAGGTTAGCCTGGTAACCATGAGAACGACGAAGAACCATCGGCCCAGAAGGAGGAGATTATAAGAGTCGGCCAGGCCCTGCCACAGAGCGAAAAGCCCCGAACCGACCAGGGCCAGGAGTATTACCAGCTTGGGGCTGTAACGCGCCAGCCATAAACTGAAAGGAATGGAGAGGAGAAACAAGGCAAGCCAAGTAAGTGAGCCCAGGAAGCCTGCCTGAAGGGGAGTCATCTTCAGGTCTCGAACCATATCGGGCAGAAGGACGCCGATGGCATGGGTAAGGGGCAGCAACACCGTTGCCGTAGTCGCCAGGTAGATCCCCATGACCACCCACCGGTAGCGGGGATGGCCCCTTTCCGAAGTCGTCCCAGATGTTTCCATAGAGCCTACGCGGACGCTTCCCCGGTTTTAGTCCCTCGCCCCCCCGCCCACTCCGGCAACCGAATTCCGTCAGCACCCAGCGGTAAGCGGAAGATAACGGCCCGAGTGAGGAATCCCGGCCGCCCCACCGGAAGGGAGGCCATGTTCATCCCCCCCCCACTACCTTTGTCGGAATCTCCTCCCGCTCGGGGAGGAAAATGCCGCTCAACGCGGTTATCAGGGGGAAGAAGCCAGCCACCGCTAGGCCGAGGTAAAGGGAGCCCGAGGCCTGATAAAGGGAACCGGTAATCAAGGGGCCAGCCACGGCCCCCATAGTCAACATGGTCATCATCAGGGCCGTGGCCACCGCCACCTCCCGGGGCCTTATCCCCTTTAGCTCGTAGGGCATGGCCTGGACGGCGGGGAAAAATAGCCAGGTGAATCCGTTGAAAAAGGCGCCCACAATAAGCACCAGGGGCGAGGCGCTGGCCAGCATGACAAAAACCACCGGCACTTTAAGAAGGCCGCATGCCCACACCAAAGGCCTCCTTCGCCCCATACGATCCATGAGGAGGCCACACACAAAGTAACTGCCGAAGGCAGCCAAAAAGCTCAGGCCCTGGAGATACCCCGCCGTGGACAGAGCGACACCCTGCACATCCCGGAGGTAGGTAGGCCAGAAGGTGAGAAAGGCTGCCCACTGCAACTCACTGGCAAAAAAGGAAGCCCCCGCCAGCCAAAGTTCCTTGTATTTCAGCACTGCTCCAATGGGGGCCCGCTCCTGGGAATGGAGCCCTTGCTGGTACTCCTGGGTCACCCGCTCCTTGCCCGCAAAAAGCCACACTAGGCCAGTAAAAAAAAGAAGGGCAGCGAAAAAAACGAGGGTTTGCCGCCAGCCCCCCAGCCACGCCATGATAAAGGGGGTTCCCGCTATAGCCAGGGCCACCACCACCTCGGCGAAGCCAGTCATGGCACCGTTGGCCCACGTCATCTCTCGAACCAGGAACCATTGCTGCAACAAAAGGGCTCGGGCTGGCCCCTGAAGCGTAGTGGACACCACTACCATCAGCCGGGCCCCAAAAAGGAGGGGAAAACTCCCCGCCACACCCTGCGCCAGTATGAACAACGAGCCGGCAAAGGATGACACCATTACCAGGGCCTTGGGACTGTATCGGGACAGCCACCAGCTAAAAGGAAGGGCGAGAAGGGCTGATCCAATGGACCCCGAGGAGCCCAACCATCCGGCCCAGAAGGGGCTAATGTCCAACTCCTTGGTCATGAGAGGCAGCATAAGGCCCAGGGTCTGGGAACTGGCACGGGCCATGGCTTGCACCGTCACCAGCACACCCAGCATCAGCCACCGGTACTTTCCTTGTAACTCCACCATCTCTATTTCCGCCTCATTTACAACTCCAGGGATACCCTCTCAGAAGCTTTAGGCCCCATCTCCGGAAGTATCAGTCCCCCAAACCCAATGAGGAGGGGAGAAAGAAAACAAAGGGCCAGGGCCAAGTGTAGAGAGCCCCAGGTCTGGTAGAGGACTCCCGCCACCAGGGGGCCGGCGATGCCGCCCACTGTCTGCATAGTCATCACCAAGCCACTGGCTACGGCGATCTCCCGGGGCTTTATCTCTGGAAGCTGAAAGGGCATCGTGTGGATGATGGGGGTGGAGATGCGGGTGAAGCCGCTCATGAAGGAGAGAAAGGCCAAGAGAGGAATCCAAGAGGTGAAAAGCATAGCCAGGGAAAGGATGGGCACCGCGAAGCCGGGAATCCAGATCATGGGCCGGGTTCGCCCCACCTTGTCCAACAGGAAACCACACGTCAGAAAGGCCACCACTACCCCCACATAGAGCAGGCTGACGACAAAGCCAGAGGTGGTAAGGGGCACCTGGTAGGTATTAAGAAGATAGGTGGGAAAGAAGATAGTAAAAGCCGACCATTGGAACTGGCTGCCGAAACGACATGCCCCCATGACCCAAAGGTGTTTGTATCTCACCACCGCTGCAATAGGTGCCCGCTCCGGTACCGCCGTGGTGGGGGACAAAAGGGGGCCGCCTTCCTTGACCAAGGCAACCCAAAGTATGCCGACGAGCATGATCGCCAGGCTAAAGAGGTAAAAAGTGTTTCTCCATCCACCCAGCAAGATAAAGAGAAAGGGAGCGGTGGCCACGGTAAGCCCCGATGCCAGCTCCGCCAACCCCATACTTATGCCGTTGGCCCAGGTCAGCTCCTTCTTGGGAAACCAGCGGTGAAGAAGGAGAGCCCGGACGGGGACACGAACTACGGACGTCACCGACTCCATGATCTTGGCTCCGAGCAGGATGGCGAAGGTGGCCGCTCCACCCTGAAGGGCTACCAGACCGGCGGCGGTGAAAAGATAAAGGGCCATAAGCCGCCGATAGCTATAACGGGAAAGCCACCATCCAAAGGGGATGGAGAAAAAGAGATTCCCTATCCAAGGGGCCGCCCCCAGCCACCCCGCCCCCAGGGGAGTGATGGCCAACTCCTTCGTTATCAGGGGTAGCATAACACCTATGGATTGACCAGCCATCCTGCCTGCAGAATCCCCGGCAATGAATAGTCCCAGGGCAGCCCACCGGGAGGAGAGGGTATTATCGCCCACGGCACTCCCTTGTGTACTCCATTTGCTCCGCCAGCTCTTTCTCAGCCCAAACGTGCACGGGAACCTGCCCGCCCAACTTTGCCAAGTGGCGCCTGAAAAGGGATGGGGAGGGAGCAGTGTTAAAATACACCAGATGAGTTAGACAACGGCAATCGGAGGCGCCAAAGCGGGGCCGGGGGACGAGGGCACCGGGGAGAGACAAAACGGCCTGGGACCAGAGGCACTCCTGGGGCTCGGGGGTGAGGGCCCACCACAGGCCAGTCACCCCGGCCCGCTGACGTAGGTAGTCGATATGCCAGTGAGGCCGCTGGTGGAGGTGAAGATGGGCTTTTATCCGACTGAAGAGCCGACGACGGGCTCGGCCAACGTAGATATAATGGCCGGGCTGAAAATGCAGCGACCCTAGCCGCCCCACCTCCACCAGATAGTCCTTCTCTAAGGTAAGAAGCAGGGCATAGGTGCCTCCCGCGGCGGACACGCCTCGATTATAGCACCTCACCCTCCGCCGTCAACTGTGGAGGGTAATATTCGTTGCCGCCCCCTGCTATCATTGAAAAACAGTGAGGCATAGTCTATAATCCATTTCCGCGTGTTCAAATACCTGGCTATATGCTGAGAGGGGATAGTATCACCAGTGCTCAAGAGCCATAGCTGTGGAGAGCTTAATCCGAAACAGGTGGGGGAAAGGGTCGCCTTGGCGGGGTGGGTTCATCGCCGTCGCGACCACGGCAGCCTCATTTTTGTCGATCTGAGAGACAGAGAGGGCATCGTCCAGGTGGTCTTTAACCCCGCTCAGTTTCCCCAGGCTTTGGCGGTGGCCCGGGAGGTGCGCCCCGAGTATGTGCTGGCAGTGAAGGGCAGAGTGATGCGGCGACCCCCAGGCACGGAGAACCCCAATCTGGCCACGGGGGAGGTGGAGGTGCTGGCAGAAGAGTGCCAGATCCTCAACACCTGCCCCACCCCTCCCTTCCCCATCAATGAGGAAACAGAGGTGGATGAGCCTCTCCGTCTCCGCTATCGCTATCTGGACTTGCGTCGCCAGCGAATGAAGGAAAACCTCATCCTCCGTCACAGGGTGGTAAAGTTTATTCGGGATTTCCTGGATGCCCGGGGCTTCATCGAGGTGGAAACCCCCATCCTCATCAAAAGCACCCCCGAGGGGGCGCGGGACTACCTGGTGCCCAGCCGAGTTCACCCGGGCAAGTTCTATGCCCTTCCCCAGTCCCCCCAGCAGTTGAAGCAGATTCTCATGGTGGCGGGGATAGAGAAGTATTTCCAGATCGCGCGTTGCTTTCGGGACGAGGACCAACGGGCCGACCGACAGCCGGAGTTCACCCAACTGGATCTGGAGATGAGCTTCGTGGACGAGGAAGATATCCTGGCCCTGACAGAGGAGATGTTTACCTTTCTGGTAGAGACAGCGACGCCATCCCTAAGGGTAATAAAGCCCTTTCCTCGCCTCACCTACGCCGAGGCTATGGAGCGCTATGGCACTGACAAGCCGGACCTGCGCTTCGGGCTGGAGCTAGGTGACCTGACGGAGGTGGTGGCCACATCGGACTTTGGTCCTTTTCAGCAGGCGAGGGCGAAGGGCATAGTGAAGGGTTTCTGCGCTCCAAGCTGTGGCAATTACTCCCGAAAGCAGATCGATGAGCTGGCGGAGCTAGCCAAGGGTTACGGCGCCGCCGGACTGATTACCATAGCTCTAGCCGGAGAGGGAAAGCCGGAAGATATGGGCCAGGTGCGGTCTCTGGCGGCCAAATATCTTACTCTGGAGCAGGTCAAAGGAATAGCAGAACGGGTGGGGGCTAAGGGCGGTGACCTTATTTTGATAGTGGCCGGGCAGCCTGGCGTGGTGAATGGAGCCCTGTCACAGCTTCGCCTGGAGATGGCACGACGCCTGCACATGGCCGACGCCGACCTTCTCGCCTTTGCCTTCGTTACCGGTTTCCCCCTTTTGGAGTGGAGCGCGGAGGAGGGACGCTGGCAGTCCATGCACCACCCCTTTACCGCCCCTCTGGAGGAGGACATACCCCTCTTGGATACGGACCCTCAATTGGCGAGAGCGCGCCACTACGATCTGGTCTGCAACGGCTACGAGCTGTCCAGCTGCAGCATCCGGATCCACTCTCGCCCCCTGCAAGAAAGGATTTTCGGCCTTTTGGGATATACGGGGGAAGAGATAGAGGAGCGCTTTGGGACCATCCTGGAGGCCCTGGAGTATGGCGCCCCACCCCACGGCGGCATCGCCCCGGGCATAGATCGCATCGTCATGCTCCTGGCTGGGGAGCAGACCATCCGGGAGGTCATCGCCTTCCCCAAGAACCAGAGCGCCGTGGACATGATGATGCAGGCTCCCTCGCCGGTGTCTCCGACCCAGCTTGAGGAGTTGCATCTGATGCTTCGGCCCATTGAGAGGACAGAAAGGGAACCAGAATGAAGGGTGCAGTTCTGTACGGCCCCAGGGACGTCAGGGTGGAGGAGGTGCCTGAGCCTGTTCTCGGCGACGATGAGGTGCTCGTCCAATCCATAACAGTAGGCATTTGTCCCACCGATGTAGCGGGCTACCTAGCGCCTGGTCAGACGCCCATGGTCATCGGCCACGAGTTCGCCGGGGTGGTGGTGGCACTGGGAAAGCAGGTGGCCGGGCTAGGGGTGGGGGATCGGGTTTTCGGAGAGCCCGCCTGGGGGTGCGGCTTCTGTGCCATGTGCCGCAAGGGTATGGCGGCTTTCTGCTCCCAGCATCGCCTTCTGGGAGGAAACGCTGGCGGTGCCTTCGCCCACTACTTCAAGATCGGCCCTCAAGCCCTGTACCGCATTCCGGAGGGCGTCTCCGACGAGGCGGCCCAATCCCTTTTGATCGTAGCTTGTGCCCTGCGGGGGGTGCAGCGGGGAGGCGTCTCCGTAGGCTCCCGAGTGGCTATCCTGGGGCCGGGGCATGGCGGCCTGCTTTTACTGCAACTGTGCCGCCTGGCCGGGGCGGAGACCATCGTTGTCACCGGCACCAGGGAGCATCGGCTGAAGCTGGCCCGCCAGTTGGGGGCCGATGTCACCGTCAATGTGAAGCAGGAAGGTGGCATCCCTCGGCTCAAAGACGTTGGCGGCGACCGGGGCTTCGACGTGGTCATAGACGCCGCGGGCACCCCCGCTGCCATGAGACAGGCCATGGAGATAGTGGCCGATGGCGGCCGTATCGTCATCTTCTCTGTCCATCGCCAGCCGGTAGACGGACTTCTCCTCAAGGACATGGTTCACAAAGAGCTAAGCATCGTCGGCACTCGAGGCGGCCCCTACGATGATGCCGCCCGGCTGGTTCAAGAGAACAAGGTGCAAGTGCTGCCCCTCGTCTCCCACTATCTACCTTTGGACAGGACACGGGAGGGCCTGGAGATGATGGTCAACCGGACGGAGGGGGCGCTGCGCATCGTCATTCGACCTCAGGAGTAAGAGGAAGGACATCGCCCGCGGGTTATTGGGCTTTAGAGATATGCTATAATAGCTAAAGTGGTTCGAGAGTTTCCAGGAGGGGGCTTTTGAAGCTAGCCATTACCGGCAAAGGCGGGGTGGGTAAAACCACTTTGGCTAGCATGTTGGCAAATCTGTACGCCGCGGAAGGCTACACCGTCCTGGCCATAGACGCCGACCCCGATACTAACCTCGCCTCCGCTTTGGGCATTCCCGCGGAGGAAGCGCAGGCTATTGCTCCCATATCTCAAATGGAAGACCTTATCGAGGAGCGCACCGGAATGAGGCCGGGCACCTCCGGTGGCTTCTTCAAGCTAAACCCCAGAGTGGACGACATCCCGGAGCGCTTCTGTCTTACCAGAAACGGGATAAAGCTTCTTGTCCTGGGCACGGTGAAAAAGGGGGGCGGGGGCTGCGTATGCCCCGAAAACGTTCTTCTCCGGAGTCTGGTGCAGCACCTCTTCCTGGGCCGTTCCGAGGTGGTCATTGTGGACATGGTGGCCGGCATCGAGCACCTGGGGCGGGCAACCGCCCAGGGGGTGGACGCCCTCATCGCGGTGGTGGAGCCCGGCATGCGCAGCCTGGGGACGGCCCAGGCCATCCGCAAGCTGGGCCAGGACATCGGTATCCAACGCTGTTACGCGGTGGGCTCCAAGGTAACCAACGACAGCGACCGAGATTTCATCACGCAAAACCTGCCCGATTTCACAGTGCTGGGCTTCATAAGCTACAGCCCGCTGATCCAGCAGGCCGACCTCTTGGGAACAGACGTCTTTCACCACGCGCCCCAGGCGGCGGCGGAGGCGAGGGGGATAAAGGCAAGGCTGGAGAGTTTGCTTCGAGAGGAGTCCGTTGCTAACCGTTAGAGACGTGGCGGTGGCCGGAAAGCGGGTGTTGGTGCGCGTGGACTTCAACGTGCCTCTGGACAAGAAGACAGGCGGGGTGGCCGACGATGCTCGAATTCGGGCTGCCTTGCCCACCATCCATTACCTTCTAAACAATGGCGCTGGGGTGGTTCTGTGCTCTCACCTGGGGCGACCCGATGGCCAGGTGGTGGAGGGGCTACGTATGGCCCCGGCAGCGCGTCGACTGTCCCAACTCCTGGACATTGCGGTCCCGGTAGCTCCCGACTGCGTGGGGTTACCGGTGGAGGAGATGGTGAGTCAGCTTAAAGAAGGCTCGGTCATGATGCTGGAGAACCTTCGCTTCCACCCTGAGGAGGAGAAAAACGACCCTCAGTTCGCCCAATCCTTAGCTCGCCTGGCGGACCTCTATGTTAACGATGCCTTCGGCACGGCCCATCGTGCTCACGCCTCCACATCGGGTGTCGCCAGCTATCTTCCCGCAGTGGCCGGCCTCCTTATGGAGAAGGAGGTGGAGTACCTGGGGCGGCTGCTGACCAACCCAGAGCCACCCTTCGCCGCCATACTGGGGGGGGCCAAGGTGAGCGACAAGGTGGCTGTCTTGGAACAGCTCATCGCCCGGGTGGACGCGCTTCTTCTGGGAGGAGCTATGGCCTGCACTTTCCTCAAAGCAGAGGGGCTTTCCGTGGGGCGCTCCCGGGTGGAGGAGGACCGCCTGGATTTCGCCCGGAGCATCTTGGATAAGGCGGAGCGTCGCGGTGTGGTTGTCATCATGCCCCGGGACGTGGTGGTGGCAGACGAAATAAGCCCCCAGGCCGTGCCTCAGGTGGTGGCAGTGGAGAAGGTGCCCTCCGACAAGCTCATCCTGGATGTGGGCCCCGAAACAATAGCGGCCTTCACAGAAGAGCTAAGAAATTGCAAGACCGTGCTCTGGAACGGGCCCCTGGGGGTCTTCGAAATGGAGCCCTTCGCTCAAGGCACCCGGGCTTTGGCCAGGCTTCTGGCTGGGCTGAAGGCGACCACTATCGTCGGAGGCGGAGAGACGGTGGCGGCGGTGGAATCTCTGGGCCTGGGGGAGAAGATCACCCACTTGTCTACCGGGGGAGGGGCGACCCTGGAGTTCCTGGAGGGGAGGCGCCTGCCTGGGGTGGCCGCTCTTCTGGACAGGCAGAAATAGCGTTTATGAAGGAGTCTGGCTGTGGGTATGAGTGTAGAGCAGCTTAAGGAGCTGGCTGTCAGTTCTCCCGCCAAGATAGTGCTCTTGGTGATGGATGGTCTGGGGGGGCTGCCTGCCCCTGAAACGGGCAAAACGGAGTTGGAAACGGCCCGTACCCCCAATCTAGACCGCCTGGCGGAGAGTTCTACCCTCGGTCTTACGGAGCCCGTCTCCCCAGGCATCACTCCGGGTAGCGGGCCAGCCCACCTGGCTCTCTTTGGCTACGACCCCTTGCGCTTTGACATCGGGAGAGGAGTGCTGGAGGCCCTGGGCATCGACTTCGACCTTCAGCCGGAGGATTTGGCGGCGCGGGGGAACTTCTGCACAATGGACGAGAAGGGTCTTATCGTAGACCGGCGGGCGGGGCGGCTGCCCACCTCTAAGGCGGCGGAGCTTTGTCGCCGCCTGGACGGTTTGTCCATAGACGGAGTACGGATCATAGTTCAGCCGGTACAGGAGCACCGCTTCGCCGTGGTGTTTCGCGGAGAGCCCCTGGACGACCGGCTGTCGGAAACCGACCCTCAGCGAGAGGGGGTCCCCCCCCGGACAGTGGTGGCTCTGGCCCCCCAGGCGGAGCGGGGGGCGATAGTGGCCAATAGCTTCATCGCCCAGGCCAAGGAGACCCTGGCGGATTCTTCTCCGGCCAACATGGTCATGCTGCGGGGCTTTTCCCGCCTTCCTCACCTACCCTCATTAGGTGAGCTCTACGGGCTAAGGGCGGGGGCCATCGCCACCTACCCCATGTACCGGGGCTTGGCCAAGCTGGTGGGAATGACCGTCCTGGCCACCGGAGCTACCCTGGCCAATGAGCTGGCGACGCTGGAGGAACAATACCCCCTTTATGATTTCTTTTATCTCCATGTGAAGAAAACGGACACCACCGGTGAAGATGGCGATTTTCTGGGAAAGGTAGGGGCCATTGAGGAGGTGGATGGGCTTTTGCCCCGGCTCCTGAACCTGAAGCCGGAGGTTCTAGTAGTCACCGGCGACCATTCCACACCGGCTCTGTTGAAGGGTCATAGCTGGCATCCTGTCCCCTTTCTCCTCAGCTCTCCCTGGTGCCGCCCTGATGGCATACCCCAGTTCTCAGAGCGGGCCTGCGCTCGCGGCTCCCTGGGGCGCTTCAGCGCTCTGCAAGCCATGCCCCTGGCTCTGGCCAACGCCTTGAAATTGACCAAGTATGGAGCCTAAGATGGCTACACCCAAGCGTGTGCCCTTTATCGCTGGCAACTGGAAGATGAACACTACCCTTGACGAAGCGGTGGAGCTGGTGCGGAACATGCTCCCCTTGTTGTCGGGAATTCGTGGTGTGGAAACGGCGGTCTGCCCCCCCTTCGTCTCTCTGGCGGCAGTCGCCCCGCTTCTCAAAGGCTCTGGGGTAGGGCTGGGGGCTCAGAACATGTACCACCAGGAGAAGGGGGCCTACACCGGCGAGGTATCGCCCCTTATGTTGACCGGTTTGTGCCAGTACGTTATCCTGGGCCACTCGGAGCGGCGCCAATACTTTGGGGAAACCGATGAGACGGTAAACAAGAAGCTTCTGGCCGCCCTGCGGGTGGGCCTCAAGCCGATATTTTGTCTCGGTGAGACTCTGGATGATAGGGAGGCGGGGCGCACGGAAGCGGTGGTGGTGCGTCAGGTGAGGGGTGGGCTGGAGGGTGTGGGCAGCACTCTTTCCTTGGTGATAGCCTACGAGCCCATATGGGCCATCGGCACTGGCCGGGCCGCCACCGGAGCCCAGGCCAACCAGGTGGCCGCCCTCATTCGAGGGGAGGTAGCCACCCTTTTCGGGCCAACGGAGGCGACAGAACTAAGGATTCAGTATGGGGGCAGCGTCACCGCCGCCAATGCAGGTCAATTTATGAGCCAGCCGGATATAGATGGCGCCCTGGTAGGGGGCGCCAGCCTCAAGGCAGAGGAGTTTGCCGCCATCGTCAAGGAGACGGCTGCCGTTAAGGGGGGGTGATGGAATGGGTGGTGGTGGTAGTGGGGCCCACGGCAGTGGGCAAAAGCGCCCTGGCCCTCACACTAGCTCAGAAATTAAATGGAGAAATAGTCTCTGCCGATAGCCGCCAGGTCTACCGCTATCTGGACATCGGCACCGCCAAACCTACACCACAGGAACGAGCCCAGGTTCCCCATCACCTCATCGATGTGGTCAACCCCGATGAAACCTTCACCCTGGCCCTCTTTCTTGAAAAAGCTCGCCATGCCATAGAGGATATCCAGCTTCGGGGGCGGCTGCCTCTGGTGGTAGGGGGCAGCGGGCAGTATATCTGGGCCCTGGTGGAAGGATGGCAGGTCCCCCAGGTGCCCCCCGACGAGGACCTTCGACGGAGACTGGAGGAAAGGGCGGCTGGCGAGGGCGTGGGCGCCCTTTTTCGAGAGCTGGAGCAGATAGACCCCCAGGCCGCTGAGAGAATAGACCCTAACAACCGGCGCCGCGTTATTCGAGCTTTAGAGGTGTGGTATGGTACGGGAACCCCTTTCTCTCGACTTCAGGGCAAAATCCCACCTCCCTTTAAATGCCTCATCGTTGGCCTCACGGCGCGGCGAGACGTCCTCTACCAGCGTATCGATGCCCGCATCGATGTCATGGTGGAAAGGGGATTGGTGGCGGAGGTGGAGGGGGTGGTGACCCGGGGGTATTCCCTGGCCCTTCCCCCTTTGCAGGGGATGGGCTATCGGGAGATGGGCCTGTTTTTACATGGGCAGATGGACCTGGCCACCGCCGTCAGCCGTTTCAAATATCGCTCCCATGATTTCGCTCGGCACCAGTACGCCTGGTTTCGCCCTAGAGACGAACGTATTCACTGGCTCGATACCACAGGGAGGTCGTCGGAAGAGTTGTGTGGAGAGGTTTTGGAGCTTCTCTCTGGCCTTGAGGCGGGCATTAGGTAACGGGGACGATTCAACTATCGAGTTTATATATTTCGATAGATCTCCTTGCGATGACCAATATATTTGACAATAACGACGTTGCCCTCAACAATGTAAACCACACGCCAGTCACCGATCCGAATTCTGTAGAGATTTTCATACCCTCCAAGACGACGGATGTTCGAGCCCCTAAGAGGGTTTTTACCTAAGAGTGAGCATTTTCGGATAACACGCTTTCTGGCTTGGGAGTCCAGCCTCTCCAAATCCTTGTTGGCTCGTCTATCAAATTCAACCTGATAGTTTAAGCTCTTGCTTTACCATATCGATGCTTATGGTTGGTGAACTTGTGTCCAGTCTTCTGCCGAGTTCCTTATTGTGGGCAAGAAAGACGTCTTCTACCTCACCCATGTACTTACTGGCCATATGACAAAGGAGTTTGATAGAGGCGCCATCCCAGAGCTTGACTTCCTTCTCTAGAACGAGCAACACTGTAAAGAGGCACATGTTACCTTTGAGCAATGGAATGGCGCATTCAAGCAGAACATTTATGAGGCTCCCGGGATCCCTACGTAAATTTTCAATGCTGGCCTCTAACAGTTCCCTTAGGTCATCTAGTACAAGTAAAAGAATTTGCCTTTCTCTGGAACCCAATATCTCGGCATTTATCGTTACGAGATACGAAGCCTCTTCAAACGACTGCAATACAAAAGGCACGAGGCGTGCTTCAGGCACGTAGGCATTTATTAGACGCTGTACTCCACTTAGCAGATGCAGGTATTCCTGTGTTCTCTTGTTTAGTTCTGCTTCGAGCGTCCTCTGTGCCTTTGTCAAAGCGAGGGGTTGAAACAGCTCGATGAACTGTCTGCGCAATTCTTGTTCGGCGGTTTTAGCTAGGCCAACACCCTTAATATGTCCTGTTGGAATGGGCGGAAGTGTCACAATACCAGGAATGCTCACCATGTAATATCTCTTTTCATAAATCTTCTCTGTTCAAGACTAACAGTGTTTCTTGACACCGTCAAGGTCTGTCTGGTGCCTCTACAAGGCTGCGCACTGAAAAGGCCTTTGATACCGAAAAAAGGAATGCTATAATCGGGTTACTTTAAAGAAGGCAGGTACGTCATGCGCTTTACCAAGATGCAGGCCGTAGGCAACGACTTCGTGGTGGTGCAGGCCATCCAAGAGCAGGACTGGGCTTCCCTGGCTCGCGCCGTGTGTCACCGCCATTTCGGGGTGGGTGCTGACGGGCTGCTGGTGGTCTCCCCCGTCACCGATGCCGACGTGGCCATGCGAGTGTTCAACCCCGATGGCTCCGAGGCCGAGGCCTGCGGCAACGGTCTTCGCTGTGTGGCCCGATACGCTGTGGAAAGGGGGCTGGTGACCCCAAGGAACGGGGAGCTACTCATAGCCACCCAGGCCGGCCTCCGTCGGGCTAAACTTTTCACTGAAAAGGGCCAGGTGGCGGTGCGGGTGAGCCTGGGAGCGCCCCAATTTGCGCCCAGAGATATACCTATGGCTGTCGATGTCCCTGAAGCGGGGCCGGTGCTTGATTACCCCCTTATGGCCGGCGGCATGGGGCTGAAGGTGGCCTGCCTCTCTATGGGAAACCCTCACGCCGTGGCCTTCCCGGAATCGCCGGTGGCGGATTTCCCTCTGGCCCAGGTGGGTCCGGCGGTGGAAAGACACCCCGCCTTCCCCAACCGCGTCAACTTCGAGGTAGTTAATATAGTTGACCAGGGCAGGGCGATGATGAGGGTATGGGAACGGGGGGCCGGAGAGACCCTGGGCTGTGGCAGCGGCGCTTGTGCTGTGGCCGTGGCCGCCCGCCTCAAGGGCCTGGTGGGAAATGAAGTCCAGATAGCCCTGCCCGGGGGCGTGGTCATGGTGGCCTGGGATGGGCGAGAAGAGGTGTTCCTCACCGGCCCGGCGGAGACGGTCTTTGAGGGAGAGTGGATAGGATGACCTATGAAGTGTTTCGTGTGTAGTGGTGAGACTGAGTCCAGAGTTGTGGCCGACCTTTATGCCGAAAAGGGACTTTACCTTGCGGTAGAGAACGTTCCTGCCGAGGTCTGTACCAAATGTGGAGAGCGTTACTATACACCAGAGGTGACCCAAAGGCTCTTGGACATCACCAAGAGGGTAAAGGGAGATGCGCTACCAGGAAAGCGTGCCGAGTTTACCATCTACGACTTTGAGATGGTTGCCGTGCCGTAGGCTATCGCTGTTTGCCGGGTATTGTGGCCTGGAGAAGATGGTTTTTCAGGGGAAGTGGGTGATATGAGCCAGGGTAAAGAGAGATGGTCGAGATAGTACCCGGGATCGTGGCGGACAAGGACATCCATTTCGGCAAGCCGGTCATCAAGGGCACCAGGGTGCCAGTAGAGACCGTTCTAGGAGCGCTGGTAGGGGGAACAAGCTTCGAAGAGATCGTGGCCGAATATGGCATAACTAAGGACGATATTATTGCTGCCCTGAACTACGCCCTGAAGCTGGTTTCCGGCAGGGCACGCATCCGTAGAGCCGAGCATCAATGAGCGGATCCGGCGGAGACGGTATTCCAGGGGGAGTGGCTATGGTGACCCAGCCCTATGTCCCTAAAGTGTTCTCAGATAGGGAACTGAGTGAAGGCGAGGCAGCAGGAGCAGGCTTTCAGTTTGACCTGTACGCCGACCGCCTGGCTCGCCTCATCGCCTTCACGGGCACCCAGGTTCCTCTGACCGTGGGCATCCACGGCGAGTGGGGCAGCGGCAAGACCAGCCTCATGCGGCTGGTCAAAGGAAAGCTGAAAGAGGGCCTGAAGCCAGCGAAGGATTTCGCCCCCTGCAAGACGGTCTGGTTCAATGCCTGGAAGTACGCCAAACATGAGGAGCTTTTCGTGGCCCTGGTGGAAGAGGTGCTTCGGGCCATGGAGAAGGATGGCTTCCTCGGTAAGGTGCGCGCCTGGCTTGATGACCCCAAGCAGGGTGAGTTCAACTGGACAGGGTTCATGGCCAGCGCTGTAAGCAACCTCGTTTCCATCCCCCTGGGCAGTATTGTGCCCGATGCCTCTCAGTTCGAGAGGGAGTCCAGCTTTCGCAAAAACCTCGCCTTCTACGACGAGTTCCGCAGCGCCTTCGCCTCCCTCAGCGACCACTTCATAGATAAGAAAAAAGGGGGGCGACTGGTGGTCTTCATCGATGACCTGGACCGGTGCCTGCCCCACAAGGCCGTCCAAGTGCTGGAGGCCATCAAGCTTTTTATGGATCAACAGGACTGCGTTTTTGTCCTGGGGGCCGCCGAGGAAACCGTTGCCCATGCGGTGCAAAGCTACTATGCCAAGGAGCAGATGGGCACCATCAACGGCCATGAGTACATGGAGAAGATCGTCCAGGTGCGCTTTCCTTTGCCTCCCATCCGCCAGGCGGACATGGAGGCATACGTGGGCGCTCTGGCTCAGGTAGACGAATCCACGAAGAATCTCCTCAAGCTCATCATTCAGGGGATTCCCACCAACCCCCGCAAGATCAAGACCTTCCTCAACCACGTTGAGGTGCAGTGGGCGTTGGTTGCTGATGCCGCTAGAGATGCAAGCAAAAAGACCCGGCTGGTGGAGTGGCTGGTGCTCGCCCATCCCGATGTGGCCCCAACCTTCCGGGCGGCGGTGAAGGCAGCCAATAGTGACAAAGAACGCCTGGGCTTAATCACCATGATGAAGAAAATAGCCGACGCTACAGGCGATGAGCAAAGAGACCTTTTGAACAACCCTGAAAATAAGCAGTTTACTGAATTCGCCTCCAACCAGCGGCTCATGGCCGTCCTCAAGAGCAGCGGCTTCTTCTTTAGCCTGGAAGACATCCGCCTGTGTGTGAACCTCATTCCACCCCCCGCCCTGGCTGCCCCGGAGCCGACCCCCGCCGTTGCAAGGCGGCCCCTGACCAGGGAGGAGGTGGAACGGGCGGTGGCCGAAGGCCGCAACCTGAGGGGCGCCAACCTGAGGGGCGCCAACCTGAGGGACGCCCACCTGGGGGGCGCCGACCTGGGGAGCGCCGACCTGGGGGGCGCCGACTTGGGGGGCGCCGACTTGAGGGACGCCCACCTGGGGGGCGCCGACTTGAGGGGCGCCGACTTGGGGGGCGCCGACTTGAGGGGCGCCAACTTGGGGGGCGCCGACTTGAGGGGCGCCAACTTGGGGGGCGCCGACTTGAGGTACACCAACTTGATGGGCGCCGAATTGAGGTACGCCAATTTGACAGGGGCTATCTTTGACCCTGAGACTATAGACTTGTCGGAAACCATGGGCTGGCGAGAGGCTCGCTGGGACCCTGAGGTTCTCGAGATCTTGCTGCGTCGCTTTGGGCGCGGTGAGGAAAAGACGACTAGCAAGGAGTGATGCCGTGCGCCTTTCCAAACGCATCGAGAAGCTGCCCCCTTATCTCTTCGTGGACATAACCCGCAAGATGGCCCAGAAGCGGGCGGAGGGGGTAGATGTCATCAGCTTTGCCATCGGCGACCCGGATTTGCCCACCCCGCATCACGTCATCGACTGCCTCTGTGAGGCGGCCCGGGACCCGGCCAACCACCGCTACCCGGAGTCCGATGGCCTACCCCAGTTCCGCCAGGCCATCGCCGCCTGGTACCAGATGCGCTTCGGCCTCACCTTTCACCCGGATAAGGAGGTGCTGCCCCTCATCGGCTCCAAGGAGGGCATCGGCCACATGGCCCTCTGCTTCATCGACCCCGGGGATGTGGCCCTGGTGCCCGACCCGGGGTATCCCGTGTATTCTATAGGTACTCTCTTCGCCGGCGGCGAGCCCTACTATCTGCCTCTTACCGAGGAGAAGGACTTTCTCCCCGACCTGGAGGCTATCCCGCCCTCGGTGGCTCACCGGGCGCGGCTGCTGTGGCTCAACTACCCCAACAATCCCACCGCCGGGGTGGCTGATCTGGACTTCTTTGAGCGGGCGGTGGCCTTCGCCAAGCGCTACGACGTGGCGGTGTGCCACGACGGTCCCTACACGGAGGTGGCCTTCGATGGCTACCGGCCGGTGAGCTTCATGGAGGCCAAGGGGGCGCGGGAGGTGGGGGTGGAGTTTCACTCCCTGTCCAAAAGCTACCACATGACGGGGTGGCGGGTGGGGATGGTGGTGGGCAACGCCACTATGGTGGATGCCCTGATGCGGGTCAAGTCCAACCTGGACTCGGGCATCCCCCAGGCCATCCAACTGGCGGGCATCGCCGCCCTGGAGGGCCCCCAGGACTGCATCCCGGAGCACAACGCCATCTACCAGCGGCGGCGGGACCGCATCGTGGAGACCTTCAACGGCATGGGGCTTCGGGTGCGGCCCTCCCAGGCCAGCCTCTACCTCTGGGTCAGGGTGCCCCCTGGCTACACCTCTGTCACCTTCACCACCAAGCTCCTGGAGGAGGCGGGGGTGGTGGTCACCCCCGGCGTGGGCTACGGCCACGCCGGGGAGGGCTACATCCGCCTCTCCATCACCATCCCCGACGACCGCATGGAGGAGGGGCTGGCCCGCCTGGCCAAGCTCACCTTCTGAGGTGCTACTTTAACAGTAGTCGGCATCGTCCCCTGCCTCTGGCGGGGTCGGGGTCGGTGACGACCCCGACTACACACCTCCCCCTGCCGGTACCTAAAATCAGCGATTCAATTTGTAGGTCGGGTTTCCCAACCCGACCGTAGCGCCAGGGAAACCTGCCCTACGCGTGTCAATCGCTATTTTCGGGAGGGATATCTAGCACTCGGGGTCGAGATGGTCCCGACCCGTTGGCCTCGGAGACTAAGCCGACTACTGGGTGCGGGAGAGGGGTGGCTTGGGCACCAATTGGTACACCGGCCCCTGGGGAAGAATGTCGAAGTGCTGGCTCAGGCCAGCGATGTCATAGTAGGCTTCTGTGTTGGCCAAGAAGAGAGGGTTCGCCTGATAATGCTTCAGGGCATAGGGGACCTGCTCCTGGGCGTATAGCTCCGCTATCTCCACATCGGGCCTTTGTCCCTCCACCTGCTGAAGGTACATGAGGGGGGAGGCCAGGGTCCAATCGGCGATGATGATGGCATCCGGAGGCAGCGTTCTGAACACCTCCTCGCCGAAGGTACGCGCCCCGTAGACGCCCTGTTTCCAGGGGGTGAAAAGGAAGCGGGCGCTGTCCCGACCGGGCACGTCCCGCACCCCTAGCAAATGGGGGTAGTCTCTGGCCACGGTGGGGATGACAGCGTAGGTGAGTATGGGCAGCGCCAGAACTGGCACTAGTAGGACCAGCCACCCCATTCCGGTGGTGGGGAGGCGGGGCCGAAGCTCTTTGAGCCCCATCCCGATCCAGAGGGCGAAGATGACGTATGAGGTCATGTACAGGTGCCAGTGCTGCATGGCCGGGCCCTCGGCGGTGGGCACGCTGACGAAGGCCACTACCCCTAAGTAAGCCAGGGCCAGCATGGCGCCAGCGGTGAAATCCCGGCGCAAAAGGCCCCAGATGCCCACCAGCCCCGGTATAAGCCAGAAGAAGAACTGATACCCCAGGGTCAGCGCCAGAGTGGTAAGGGCAAGGAGCAGGTCCCGAGGCGAGACCAGCAGTTTAGCGAACCCGGCCAGGGGGCCTGTGACGAAGCCGCCTGTGGTGCCCGTCTGTCCCGTGCTCGCCATCAACAACAGGTAGGGCGCTAGGCCCAGGAGGAAAAAGAGGCCACCGCCCAGAAGAGGCCGCCATTTCATGCCTCGCGTCACCATCAATATGAAGAAGAGGAAGGCGGGGGCAGCGGTGAGCATGATGAGATGGCTCATCAGGCTCAAGCCGAAGAGGAAGGCGAAAGCGTAAAGGTGCCAGCTTCGTCTCTTATCCCGCCATAGGAGAAGCAGGAATATCATCGAGGCCAGCATGAGGCTGTTCAGGGAGTAGTTCTTGGGCACCACGGCGTAGGTCCAAAAGGTGTGGGAGAGGGCCAGGGCCACCGTGGCCAGGAGGCTGGCCAGTAGGGACCGGGTCAGATAGTTGACCAGAAGAAAGACAACCACCAGGGCCAGGGCGGCGAAGAGGGCAGCGGAGAGGGTAACCCGGTAGGCAACGTCGCCCACGGGCAACAGCACCAGGGGCCGCGCCAGGTAGAGCCAGAGGGGGTGATTCACCGGATGGGCCCCGATCTCGCCCGTATAGGCTCTGGTCTGGAAGCCCCCGAAGTCGCCCCAGAGCACCGTGGGGGCCAGGGTGAAGAGGTACAGTGCCAGGGATGCAACGAAGATGCCAGCGCTACAAATCCATAGCCTGGGCCCCACTGGGTATCCTATCCGGGAAGCGATCATCCAGGGGCTAGTCTTATCATATCAGTGCCTTTTGGGAAGCGCTGCAAGCTAGCTAAGGCTCGATGACCTCGAACCACCAGCTCAAGAAATCGCTGGTATAGTGGCGCCAGTTGGTCTGGAAATCCTTGCGGGCGCTGGCCATGGAGGGGCTGGCGTTGAAAGCCTCCAGAACCTCTTGGTTGGGAAACTCATATACAGAGAGGTAGCGCCGCTGCCCCGCCACCTCCCGGGTGGCCCGATAGCGGGTGGCACCGACGATGCCAGGGGAGGTCAGCACCTCGGGAAGATGGATGTTATTGTACCAGTGGTTGAACTCCGCCTCTTTTTCCGGCTGGTTGAAGTTCATGGACACCAGCCACAGGACCTTGGACATCTGTCTCCTTTCTTTATGCCCTCTAGTGTCGCGTCACCTAAATCAGAGTACATTGAGTGCATCCCCTCAGGGGCCTATACCTCACCCCCTGGCCCCCTCTCCTGCAGGAGAGGGGGAAGATAGAGTATCTGGGGGGCACCCCCAGACCCCCGGGCAGGGGCTTCGCCCCCTCTACCTCCAAATGATGCCCTAATAACCTGGCGCAACACTAGTTTCCCTTAGCCCGCAACCCTGCTGCCTGGGCCCCCGCCATCGGCGGGGAGCTTGGGGAGTCTGCGATGCCCAGCAAGGCAGCCAGGATTTCCTGGGCTGCTCTTTTGTCCAGTGGCTCATTATTGTTGCCGCACTTGGGGGACTGAACGCAACTGGGGCAGCCGTCGTCGCAGGAACACTCGGCCACAGTCTGAAGGGTGACCCGCCACAGCTCCTCCAAGAGATGGTACCCTTTCTCAGCGATGCCGATGCCGCCGGGATAGGCGTCGTAGATGAAAATCTGAGGCTGTCCGGTATCGGGGTGGAGGAGAGTGGAGAGGCCACCCATATCCCTTCGGTCACATAGAGCGAAAAGGGGCAGTACGCCGATGGCGGCGTGCTCGGCGGCATGGAGCCCTCCGGCCAAGTCCAGGCCGGCGTCCTTTATCCTTTTCGCCGTATCAGGAGGTATATCAAACCACAAGGCCACCGTGGAAAAAGACTGGGGGGGCAAATCCAGGGGCTCGTCTCCCAGAACCTCCTCACTGATCTGATGCTTCTTTTTGAAGCCCACCACGGTGGTGGTCACCATCACGTGCCCCATTTTGGCTGCCACTGACCCTTGCTTCTTCTCCTGAAGGACGTCTTCTATCCTAAGGTCAACGATTTCCCTGGCCTGAGTGTAATAAGGTTGGTCGGTAGGAGCGGCATAGGCCGTCCTTGTGGACAGATCCAACCGGGTGATGATATAGGCTTCCCCCTGGTGGAGATAAATAGCCCCGCAGTGAATCTGAGAGAAGGCCACCGAATCCTCCACCGTTTCCAGCACCTGGTTGCCCTGGGAAGTGTCCAAGATGGTGTAGCTTTGGGCGGAGATGGAGCGCAGGTTCACCTCCCGGGCGGGGTAGAAGATGCGGGGGGATAGGTGCCAGCGGCCCCCCCGACGATTCACAAGCCCCCCCTCCTCTAGCTCCGCCCTGGCCTGGTGGAAGGCGGTGCCGAAAACCTCGCTGTCGGCCTCCACAAGGGGCATCTCATGGGCAGCGCACAGCAGGTGGGGCTTGAGGATGTGAAGATTGGTGATGTCGATAAGGGCGTGCTCATGACTCCGGCCCAAAAACGCCTCCGGATGACGCATAAAGTATTGATCCAGAGGGTTATCGGTGGCGATGAGGAAGCTGAGGGACTCGTCCTGACCGCGGCCGCTGCGCCCCGCTTGCTGCCATGTGCTGGCCACGCTGCCCGGGTAGCCGGCAAGCACGGTGGCTCCCAGTTGGCCGATGTCCACCCCCAGCTCCAAAGCGGAGGTGGTGGCAGCGCCCACCAAGCGGCCCTGAAAAAGCTCCTGCTCGATGCGGCGCCGCTCCTGGGGCAGGTAGCCCGCCCGGTAGGGCTTGATGTGCTCCGCTAGCTCCGGCGCCCGCTCCCGAAGGGCATTCCGAGTGTAGATATAGATGAGCTCCGCCAGGCGGCGGGTGCGGGCAAAGGTCAAGGTGCGCCAGCCAGCCACCACCAGCTCGGTAAAGAGACTAGAGGCTTCAGTGTTGGGGCTGCGGCGCGCCATCCGGCCCCGATCAAGGAAAGGAGGATTCCAGAACACGAAGTATTTGCCCGGGAAAGGGGCGCCGTCCTCGTCTACTACCTGAAAGGGCAGTCCCACCAGGTTCTGAATGTGCTCTTTGGGGTTAGCGATAGTAGCCGAGCAGGCAATAAACTGGGGCCGGCTGCCGTAGTGGGAGCAAAGGCGTCTCATCCGACGCAACGTCTGGGCCACATGGCTTCCGAAGGCCCCGCGGTAAACGTGGGCTTCGTCCACCACCACGTAACGAAGCCTCTTAAAAAAGCGGGACCAGAGACGATGATGGGGCAATATCCCCAGGTGGAGCATGTCCGGGTTGGTTATCACCACCTGGGCCGACCGTCTGATCCATCCCCGCTCCTCCGTGGGAGTGTCGCCATCGAAGGTGGCCGCCTTGATGGTGGGCATCAACTTGGATAGGCTCCGGAGCTGGTCCTGGGCCAAGGCCTTGGTGGGGAAGAGATAAAGGGCGAGGTCATCCGTGCCTTTGAGAAGAGTCTCCATCACCGGTATGTTGTAGCACAGGGTTTTGCCGCTGGCGCTAGGGGTGGCCACCATGACGTTGGCCCCGCCGTGCAGAGCATTAACGGCTGCCGCCTGGTGGGAGTACAGAGGAAGCATCCCTCGCTCCCTAAGAGCCACCTCCACCGCCGGCATCAGGGGCGGCTCCACCTCCCCGTGTATTGCCTCCCTGGGAGGCAAATATTCCACATGGGCCACCTGCCCCCTGTAGTCCGACAAACCGATGAGATGGTGGAGGAAGGCTCGACAGTCCATCTCCCGCTCTCTGTTTCTTATAGTGCCTGGATGACCTCGGTCTGGTAGTCCCAGACCTGAGCGTCCAGACGAGTGTCCTCGATGAAGGCCATGACGTTAGAGAGAACCTGGTGAATATGGCGAATGTCGTTGCTGACGCAGACGATGCCCACCGAGGCAGTCTGCCAGACATCTTGGTTGTCGATCTCCGCCACCGACACGTTGAAGCGATTTTTTAATCGCGCCGTCAGCGATTTCAGTACCTGCCGCTTATCTTTCAGGGAATGATTCTCCGGTAGATGGAGGGTGACCCTGCAGACACCCACGTGCATAGTGAACCTCCAGAAACCTTTTTTACTCAGGAAGGGGCGGAAGATCCTCCTTGCCCTTTAGACCAAAGTACTCCAGGAACTCCATGGAGGTAACCCAAAGCATCGGCCTTCCCGGCCCCTCCAACCGTCCCGCCTCGGCAACTAGTCCCCGGACGCTGAGAGTAGCCAGGGCTCGCTCTGAGTTCACGCCGCGAATGGATTCTATCTGGGCGCGAGTGATGGGCTGCCTATAAGCGATAATGGCCAGGGTCTCCAGGGCGGCCATAGAGAGGCGCCCGCCCCGCTCTGTCCCCAGGAAGCGCTCTACGTAGGGAGCCATCTCAGGGGCAGTCACCATCTGAACCTCGTTGCCCCATCGCTGCACACGAATTCCCTTTCCCCGGCATTCCTCTGAAAGGGAGGCGAAAGCTGTCTCGATGTCGGCCACTTCTGCCTCCAACGCCCGACTCAGTTGAGACAGGACCAATGGTCGGTCGGCCACAAATAGGAGGCTCTCCACCGCTCTTTTCAGGCTCTCTTCATCCCAACCTGCCATCGTTATCAATGTGCCTGGTTTATCTTAGGTAGAGCATCGTCTCTCGGCGGGTGTGGCCCACGCTATCATGTTCTCATGGGCAAGGCATTACTTTCTTTCTTCAGTGGGCGCTGGATTCGGTGGCGTTGTTGGCTGAGGGGTTGTATCTGCCGGGGGCACGGCGATATTGGCCTGTTTCACAGAAGATATCTCGGTGGTGGGCCGGCTAGTCCCCTTCCGGGGTACCTCTTGGTGAACGCGAGCCTGGAGCCGTCCCAGTTTGACACCCATCTTGGTCTCCACCGCCTCCCTAATAATGCGGTAGGCCTCCTGGGTGCTGGCCGTGGGCTCGCTATCGGCGCCCAGAGTAAGCTCAACCAGAATGTCCACCGACCGCCCTCTGGGGGTGACCCTGGGCTTGGCGGCGAGAACGAAGGGCAATTGTTCCGCATCGTACTTCACTCTCTGCACCACGGCATCGGTGGTCAGCCAGGCGACGCCGCCACTGACCTGGTCCAGTTGAACCGCCTTAGGCTCGGATGGGGTGAGCTCCACCACCAGGAGAAGAAGGGAGATGATGACAAAAATAACCCCCAGAAGGCCCACCATCACCCGAATGTAAAGGGTAGCGTTTCCTTCCATGACGGCCAGAAAGTTTCGCACCGCGGTGATGGCCTCCAGGGGGAATAGAAAGGCTATCGCGGCGATGGCGGCCCATATGAAGGCCCACACCAGAAGGAGCCCGATAATAAAAATGCGGTTGAATGTATCCATCCTTTTTCTCCTCGCTACTACTATCCTCGGTTATCCGTGATGGCGAAAGCACGAATGGGAAAGGCGGCCGCCCCTTGAATCTTGGGCGCCGCGGCGACGAAGGTAAACCTCTGGCTCAGGATAGCCTCTAGGCCCACCAAATTCTCCACGATAAGTATTCCCCGGGGAAGAAGAAGGCTGTGGGTGGGACGAGTGGGGTCCCTGGGATCATCGGCCGTGAGGGTATCCATCCCCAGGAGGCCAATCCCCCTCTCCATCAGCGCCAGGGCGGCCTGTCGGGTGACGAAGGGGTGATTATAATACGCCTCCCCGCCCCAGTATTGGCTCCAGCCGGTGCACAACAACAAAGCCTTGCCTCTCCAGTCTCCCGCGGGGAACTGAGCCGCTGTTATCCCTTCCCTGGGTGCCAGGCCGCCTAGATCCAGGCATATCCCCTCCCGCACACACTCCTCCAGAGATAGCTGGCTCACATCCCTTCCCTGGGGATGGAAGTGAAAAGGGGAGTCCAGGTAGGTGCCCAGGCTGGTCGCCATGCGAATCTCCGTTACCTCGCAGGTGCAACCCTGGTAGCGACCACTCCGGGCGGACTCCTCATGGCTCCACAGGGGGTGAACGTCCGGCGGCGGCAGGGTGGGGAAAAGGGACATCCCCCCACCAATAGTGTGGCTCAAATCCACCAGCATTAGCCCCTCAATCCTTTCTCACAGAGAGAGACGATAGATGAAACTGTAATCTGGTTCCTCGGCCCTCCGCTACGAGAAAAGACCCGCAGATAGTTGTCTGATAGGCCCATCCAGGTGTCGCCTTTTCGAGTTTCCCACAGCACGTCCAGCCTCTGGCCGCAGAAGGAGCTCCGAAAACGGCGACTGCTTTCCTGCCCCAACTCCATCATGCGCCGGCTCCGCTCCTTCTTCAGCCACGGCATAACCTTGCCTTCCGCCTGGAAGCTGTCTGTGCCCGGGCGGTCCGAATAGGCAAAGACGTGGATGGAGGCAAAGGCCATATCGCGGCAGAAAGCTAGGCTCTCCTGGAACTCCACTTCCGTCTCGCCCGGGAAGCCCACCATGACATCGGTGGTCAGCGCCGCCTGGGGTATCAGCTCGCGAATCATATCTAGGGCCGTTCGGTACTGGGTGGTGGAGTAGCGGCGACGCATCCGTCTCAGGACAGCATCGCTGCCGCTCTGAAGGGGGAGGTGAAAATGGCGACACAAACGGCCCTGAGACCACAGCCCCAGCAATGAAATAGTTATGTCAAGTGGCTGAAGGGATGAGATACGCAGCCGCTCCACCGCCGTCTCCATAAGCAGCCGCTCTATCAGCGCCTCCAGAGTGGTTACGTGACCCCCTGAATCCACATACCGGTAGCTACCGGGGTTGGTGCCCGTAAGCACCACCTCTCTGTATCCTCCGGCCGATCTCTCCTGCACTTGAGCCATCACAGTCTCTAGGGGAAGGCTCCGCTCTTGCCCCCTCACTTTCGGCACGATGCAGTAGGAGCAGGCGGCATCGCAGCCCTCCTGTATCTTGACGAAGGTTCGGGTTCGCGCCATGCTGGGGACATAAGAAGTAAGGGCCGCCCTGGTGTCTATTTTTCGGGCCGACGTCACTATCTGGACCAAGTTATCTTTTTCGGCGGCGGATAGCACCGTGTTTACTCCCCCCAGAGAGACGACCTCTGTGGGCGCCCTCTGGGCGTAGCACCCAACGGCCACCACCAGGGCCTGGGGGTTGCGGCGGCGGGCCAGGCGTAGCAGGTGACGGGACTTTCCGTCGGCGATATGGGTCACCGTGCAGGTGTTGACGATGCAGACATCGCTGGGCTCCTGGGGCCCCACCACTTGCCACCCCGCCTCTTCCAGCCCTTGCCGCCAGCTTTCCGCCTCCGCCTGGTTAAGCTTACACCCCAGGCTGGCCACGCAAGCCCTCACCACCACCTCCCCGAGTTCAGTTTCCTATCCATCCGTGCTATTATAGGAGGGTCAACCTGGAAGCGTCAAGGTAACCCCCCCTTGGAGGGGGCAAGACACGCGTAGGGCAGGCTTCCCTAGCGCTATGGTCGGGTTGAGAAACCCGACCTACTTAGGAGAGAAGGACAATGACTTTGAGAGGCGTTTTCCCCGCTATCGTAACCCCCTTCCTCCCCAGGGGTGCTGGCGTGGATGTGGCCTGGATTCCTGGCCATGTGGAGTACCTCCGGAGGGGCGGAGTGGACGGCCTTCTTGCTTTGGGTACCACCGGGGAGGGCCCCTCCCTGAGCATGGCGGAAAGATGGGCCATCATCGATACCATCATGGCCTGTGCCCAGGGCCTGACGGTACTGGTGGGGACGGGATGCCCGGCTCTCCCCGATACCATAGATATTTCTCGTTACGCCTGGGAGAAGGGCGCTTCTGCGCTGCTGGTAGTGCCGCCCTATTACTATAAGAGCCCCCCGGGACTCTACCAGTACTACCACGCTCTTCTTCAAGCCCTCCCTTCAGAGGCCCAGGTTTTGCTGTACAACATACCCAGTCACTCCGGGGTTGAGATAGAGGACAAGTTGATAGATGCCCTAAGGGTGGCGCACCCCCTCCAGCTTGCCGGAGTGAAGGATACCAGCGGCCAGATTGAAAAGACGCGCCATTACATCCAGCGCCACCCCTCTTTAGCCACCTTCGTCGGCAGTGATGAGCTGGCCAGCGCCGCCCTTTGTTCGGGGGCAGTAGGGGTTATCAGCGCCCTGGCCAATCTTTTCCCCGGCCTAGTGGCCGCCGTGTACCGTGCCCACCAAAGCGGAGGCAACACGGCCGCCGCCCAGGAAAGGCTGAGTCGAGCCCGGGCCATCTTGGCCCCATACCCTCTTTATAGCGCCCTGAAGTGGGGTCTGGTGTGGCAGGCCGGGCTGCCTCTGTCCCATGTCCGCCCTCCTCTTTCTTCCCTCACTCCTCAGCAGGTAGAAAGCCTGGAGCAAGAAATAAGGGCACTCGCTGAGGAAGCAAGTCCCTGACGGACAGATAAAAATGGGCCGGATTATGTCCTGGTTGCCGGTGGTTCTGTGGATGGGGGTCATCTTCCTCGTTTCCTCTCGGTCTGACTTACCCCACCCTTCCCAGCCTCTTCTGAGCCTTCTGTTAAGCAGCGGAGGGCACTTTCTAGAATACGCCGTGCTGGCCTTACTCATCTATCGGGCCCAAGGGGGTTCCGGCGCCGGTTCCTGGCGACGATACGGGGTGACCCTCATTCTGGCGGTGGCCTATGCCCTCTCCGATGAGGGGCACCAAAACTTCGTGCCCGGCCGCGACGCCTCCTTCTTCGATGTAGCGGTGGATGGGCTGGGAGCGGCGACGGCTCTACTCCTCATCCACCTACGGCCTCTTCGCCGCTGGGTGGAGTCTTTACCGAGCGGGCGTGATAGCGATGTCGCCGAAAAGGCTCTCCTGGGTGGCCTGAACCCTTCTTTCTTTTACCATCTCCAGAAGGGCAAGAAAGAGGATGACAATCTCCTTAGAGGAAGCGGCTCTGGACATAAGGCTGCGAAAGCTCACCGGCGAGGAGGCCAGAAGGGCGCGGTGAATGACCTCCATGAGGTTGGTGATGATAAGGGGTTCTGATTCCAAAAGGCGAGTCGAGCGCGGGGTATGGCGCTGCAGGGCCTGAGAAAAGGCCCGGGCCAGGTCACTCAAGCTAACGTTCTCGGGTTTAACAAAGGTGATGGGCGGGGCGGGCACCAGGCGCGGATAACAACGGCCCCCCTTTTCCTCCCGCTCTCGCAGCCATTGGGCGGCGGCACGAAATCGCCGATACTCACTAAGTTGGATCACCAGCCCGTGGCCCACCTCCTCCCCAGGAAGGTCCGGGGGATGAGGCAAGAGATGGCACGACTTGAGAAAAAGGAGCTTGGCGGCGATAACAATGAAGTCGGATAGTTCTTCGGAGTCAACGGTCTCGGCAGAGTAGATGTACTCCAGGTATTGGTCGGTGACTTCAACCAGAGAGATGGTGGTAATATCCAGGTGCTTGTCCTGAATAAGCTCCAGCAAGAGCTCTAGAGGCCCCTGGAATAGGGGCAGCTTCAACTGATACCCCCCCTGGCCCGCCATGGGTGGGTCTACCGTGGCCACCTCATTGCGGCCGTTGCTCAGGGCCTTGGAGGGCAAAGAACCACCTCCCTCTTTAGGAACCGTTCTGGGTTTAGACGGGGATGGCCAGCTTGCGTCCGGTAGCGGCAGCCACCGCATTGACCTGCGCCACGAGGCGCTGAAAGTTCTCGAAGGTGAGAGATTGGGCCCCATCCTTAAGGGCGATGTCCGGGTTGGGATGGACCTCCACCATTATGCCATCGGCGCCGGCGGCCACCGCCGCCGCGGCCAGGGGCGCCACCAGATACCACTTTCCCGTGCCATGGCTGGGGTCTCCCAGGACGGGCAGGTGGCTCAATCTCTTAACCAGGGGGATGGCGCTCACATCCATAGTATTGCGGGTGAAGGTCTCAAAGGTGCGTATCCCCCGTTCGCAAAGCATGAGCTGATGGTTGCCCTGGGACAGGATGTACTCCGCCGACAGAAGCCACTCCTGGATGGTGTTGGCAAAGCCGCGCTTCAGCATCGCCGGCTTTCTGGCTTTGCCCACCTCGTCCAGGAGCATGAAGTTCTGCATGTTCCGTGCCCCCACCTGGAGGACATCGGCGTAGCGGCACACCAGCTCCACGTCGGCGGGGGCCATCACCTCGGTGATGATGGGTAGCCCCGTTTCATAGCGGGCGGTCTCCAGTATCTTGAGGCCATCCTCCCCCAGGCCGCGGAACTGGTAAGGGGATGTGCTGGGCTTATAAGCCCCTCCCCGCAGCATACACGCTCCGGCCGCTTTTACCGCCCTGGCGGTGGCCAGCACCTGCTCCTCCGTCTCCACAGCGCAGGGGCCGGCGATGACCACCAGGTCGCCATTCCCGATGGTCACATTACCGACCTGGATGGTTGTGTTTTCACGGCGGAACTCCCGACTGGATAGCTTATACGGCTTGGAGATAGGCACCACCTCCTCTACGCCGGGCAATAGCTCCAGCATGTCCTTTAGCTCGGGATAGGTGTGTCCCACCACGCCAATAACGGTGCGCTCCACCCCTGGGGATAAATGGCCGGCAAGCCCCCTCTCCCTGAGGCGCTCCAATATGGCGTCGATCTCTTGCTGACTACAGTCCACCCTCATTACCACGATCATCTGGCCACCTCCCTGGCTTCTTATGGTTACATTAGCTTTTTTCGGGACCTCTGTCTAGAGACCTAAGATTCTTGGCCCCTTTGAGATAGATATGAACGATCTCCTCGGGCTCCTTTTCCGTATTTACCAGCAAGAGGATGCGAATGCACCGGGGAAGGCTGCCCGGCACGCTCATCTCG
Organism: Chloroflexota bacterium; assembly: GCA_016183425.1. Taxonomy (GTDB): domain Bacteria; phylum Chloroflexota; class Dehalococcoidia; order JACPEP01; family JACPEP01; genus JACPEP01. The sequence continues at coordinate 22,502 of JACPEP010000048.1, read as the reverse complement.
TGGCCGCACAGGAGAGCCACGTCGTTCCACCCCATAAGGCGAGCCGCCACAGCGGGGAACTCGGCATTGAGGTCGGGGGTAGTAGTGAAGATGGCGCTGGCCACATCCTGGAGAACGACCTGGTTGGCGTCTACTATCTCCTGGAGTAGCTCCTTGGTAGCGGCCAGTATTTCCTCTTTAGTGTTGCCATCCACCGTAATAGCTCCTCGAATACCGCGACACCACATGTTACCTCCTGGCATAACCCGGCCTTTCCACGTCCCTTCAATCATCTTCCGATGTTAGCCTCCGGATGTATTCTCGTACCCGATCCGGCATCTGGGCCGGTTCTTCTCCCTGGATAACGTCCACAAGAGCGCTGCCCACGATGGCGGCATCGGCATGGCCAGCTAAAGCCTGAACGTGGGCTTTAGTGGATATCCCGAAGCCCACCGCCAGAGGAAGCTGCGTGAAACGACGCACCCTACTCAAGAAAAGAGGCAGATCCGCCGGTAGCTCCCGACGCGCTCCAGTAACCCCCCTAAGGCTGACACAGTACAGGAAGCCCCGGGCCTTTTGGCCAATCATGGCAATGCGCTCGTCCGGGCTGGTAGGCGAAACCAGGAAAACCAAATCCAACCCTCGCCCCAAACAGGCATCCCGCAGACCGTCTCCTTCCTCCGGGGGGAGGTCGGCGACGATGAAGCCATCCACCCCAGCCGCCGCCGCCTCTCGACACAGGGCCTCTAAACCGTAGTTGAGAAAGGGGTTGTAGTAGCCCATAAGAAGGAGAGGCACGGAGACGGAATCATCCCGCAACTGCCGACAAACATCCAGGCAATTCTGCAAGTTTACCCCCTGGCGCAGGGCGTGGAAGCTGGAGCGTTGGATGGTAGCGCCATCGGCCAGGGGGTCGCTGAAGGGCACCCCCAGCTCCACCAAATCCGCCCCGCCAGCTACTGCCTGGGACACGAGGGTCACAGTAGTGGCCAAGTCAGGGTAGCCCACGGTGAAGAAAGGGATGAGTCCCATCCTACCTCGCTTCTTCAACTGGTGAAACGTGTTGCTGATGCGTCCCATACTGGATTTTCCCAAGATTTAGACGATAGAGACGAGGGCCAGGAAATTATAGGCGAAATGCACCGTGATGGAACTCCACAGAGAGCCCGTTTTGATGTAGAGCCAGGCGAGAATCAGCCCCAGGAAAAAGATGGGAATGAGGACCCCCCATTGGAGATGCCCCAGGGCAAAGATCAGTGCGCTGGCCAGGGCGGCACCCCATACCCCCAGACGGTGTACCAGGCCAGGAAAGAGAAAGCCTCGAAAAAAGGCCTCCTCCGACACAGGAGCCAGCAAAGTGACCGTCAGTGAGCCGAAAAGCAAAGGGAGGCCCGATTCGAGAAGGAAAGGGGGCGGCAGCGGCGGCTGGAGGATCTTCGGCCCCCATTGACCAATTAAAATCAGATAGCCAGCATTGATAGCCAGACCGCCCACCAACGCCGCGGCTATGATAGGCATGTGCCTTGCCCACTGCAGGGGCCGAAAGCCTAACTCCTGGTAAGAGCATCCGTACTTGCGAACGCTGAAAAACCAGGCCGAAAACAGCAAAGCCAACTCGACCAAGGCCAGGGCCACTATCATTGCCCCGTTTCCCCCTCCCAGGGGAACACCGACCACCGTCAGGACAACATAGGAAGCCCCCACAATAGCCAAAAGGAGGGAAAAGAACAGCCCTATCCCCAAAAGAATGTCCCCACCCCTCCAAGGGACTGCCAACATCTCGATGTCTCCTTAGCGTGTTACTACGTCTAACAAGGGCCTAATGATACCATGCCTTACCCAGGGGTGCAACATGCCCAGCCGGAGGGGGTTTGAAGGTCTAGACTGTGCGGCGGCTATCAGCCGTACGATCGAGGGACTTGTTAGCTGGTAGGGTGGGTGTAGCGCAGCGCAACCCACCGGCACCTCTTAATGGTGGGTTTCGTTTCCTCCAGAGGCGGACAGGTCACTTCACCCACCCTACGACTCCCTTTACGGCTACAGCGAGGGTTCGGCTTCAACGGCGGCGGTACGCCGTCCACTTCAAGCCGTTGTCAGCCGCCACCCAGCCACGTAAGCCAAAATACGCTGGATGGCTTCACGGATGTCACTGAGAAACTCTTGGTCTGTCCGCTCATACATACACAATGCTCTCGGTAATACTCTTCGTGACTCTAGCGATACGAATATTCTGCATCCCGGCTGGCGTCAGCACATCGACCTTACGGCCTAGAACAGCTTCTAAATAGTCAACGAATTCGAGAAATCGAAATCCAATCGGACGCTCAAATTCCACGAGAATATCAATATCACTGGTTTCGTCAGCTTGCCCCTTGGCATACGAACCAAATAGTCCGACCTTACAGACCCCAAACTCGGCAGCCAGATAGTCCTGTTCCCTTTGTAAGACTTGAACGATCTTGTCCCTGGTCAACATAGTTGCCTCTGCTTAGAAGTATACCTGACCTTGTTCGTGGCGGCTAACATTTACTTTTAAGCGGTATTGCTCAGGTTAGTTTATGAGAGAATGCGATGGTTGTCAAAAAACAAAAAATTCCCTGAAAAACGAGTTGGTAGGGTGGGTGTAATGCTGCGCAACCCACCGGCACATCTTAATGATGGGTTTCGTTTCACTTCACCCACCCTACGACTGATTCATTCCTCGGTGGACCACCCTCTTGCCGTTGGCGTCGCGGCCCAACGCTCCGGTTCAGCCGCTTTACGGGTGTCGAAGACTCCTACACGGGAAAGACTGAACACGCACATAAACCGTCCGCTCCAACCGCTTGTTCGACCGGAGTTTATTCAACTACTCTTTCCAATCGCTCCGCAAGCCAAATCTTGATTATAGATTGACGAGTTACTCCCAACCTCTTGGCCTCCCTGTCCAAGGATTCGAGCATCCATTCCGGGAAATCAACATTGACTCGTTTCTGCTCCAACCCAGGGCGTCTCGCTTTAGAAAGATCCAAATGAGACGTTATGTCCTCTCCTTGATCAAATTTTCTATCAAATTCTTTAGCTTTCATACAGGTCGACCTCCTCCCTCAGGGATCGCCGAACCGAGATGATCCTGACAACATCCCCACGATAGGTTATCACAGCAGACCAGTGAATGTCCCCAATCCTTCCCACAACGAGAAACCTCGCCTCATCTTCTGTGCGAGCCGGAATCTCGATCCGCCTTTCATCCTGCCACAGAGCTTGCGCCTCAACAAAATCGATACCGTGTTTCTTCTTGTTGGCGTCGCTCTTCCGCTTGCCAAATTCGTATTCTATCACAGTATAAAAAATATACCTTTTATAAACCCTAGTCAAGCTAGGAGTAATCGGCCGAACGCCATGCCGATTACCCGCGGGCGCAGCCCAGCGGGTGTATCGGCTGGTTAGGCGGTCCCTGACCTGCCGCCACGACTTCCGTTTGAAAACCCCATTGGCACATGACCGACGATACGGCTACTACGAATGACAGCACCTGGTAGCTGGTAGAGTGGGTGTAGCGCTGCGGAACCCACCGGCACATCTTAATGGTGGGTTGCGTTTCACTCCACCCACCCTACGACTTGGCTTGGCCTTAGAAGTCCTTCCATGCCTTACTAAAGGGTGCAGCACCCCCAGCAGAAGGAGAATGTTGAATGCTGGCGCTCAGCCGCTGCCGGAAGCCGGAGCGTGGCGTAGGCTGTAGGCAGCCGGCTCCATGCCTTTGTTAGCTGGCAACTTCTGAAAAATCCCCATCACCCGCTTGAAAGCGTCCACAAATCCCTTACCAGGAATTTCTGAAAATCGCCTATCTGCTCACATAGCCGTTCATTGGCGACCATTTCTGGCCTGGGATCAACGTAATAGACACCGTCCAGCCTGCTCAGTGCAACAGTGTAGCCTAAGAAATGATTGCTCTTGAAGGTAGAGTTAATCCCGAAGATGCTTTTCCCTCTGCGGGCACGCTGAACGTCATGCAGGAAGACCGCTACTACGGGCACGTTTCTACCGAGTAGCTTCGTCAAGAGATATTTATCGAGAAAGACTTTGTCTATCCGGTCCTTACTTGTGGTCTTCACCGAGCCGACAATCTCCGTGACATGTATGAACCTTGTCTCAGCAGCCACAATCGCCTTGTTGCGAGAGAAAACCAAATCCAACTCGTAGGACATTTCGTAGCCAGGATATCCTGGGATTGGGATACTGATGGTGCGTGGCTCGCACTCCAAGCCCACTTCTTGGATGGTGAGTTTGACCAGCGTCTCGAAGAGTTGTCCCACCCGCTTTCTGGACTGATTGGGGTTATCGAACGAGTCACCGACACTGCCAATAGCCTGTTGGATAGTATAGACGACTTTATTGATTTCTTTCGACTCAATATAGCTCTTGCGGCCCTTTCGGCTGACGGCTGATTCCTGGTACTGTCTTAAGTCGGCAAGAAAGGCGATAAACCTCTCAAACGCTACCGTGAAGTCGCTGGCCGACTCGATGAACAGATCAACGTTCAAAGGACGAGTGATTCTGTGGCCGTAAGCTTCATCGTACTGGTAGAAAATGTAATTGTGGTGCGAAGGTGAAACAATGCGCGTGGGGTGTGTACTTTGGACGAGCCTGAGAAAGGCCTCGCATATGGTAAAATAGTCGGGTAAAGTACCAAACGCTGATGTATCCTTGACACTCGCTTGCAGGTCCGCCAATATAGCTTCTGTCATCGAATGGACTTCCTTCGTTCGGCGTTCTCAAGGTCGTATTGGCTCCATTTCTCAACCGGCCAATCCTCCACCAGTTCAATTCTTCTGGCAGCCCATTGACAGTATTCAAGGGAGTTGTCGCAACCTTTCCACTTTCGACCAAGTTGCTCAGCCACAACGGCAGTCGTTCCCGATCCTAGGAACGGGTCAATCACCAAATCGCCCGCGTTTGATGACGCCAGGAAGATCCTTCTCAAAAGCTCTTCAGGTTTCTGTGTAGGATGAGGCGTCTTTTCGTGCATTCCATTGCACGTCGTGGGGATTTCGATCACATCTCTGGGCTTGGCCCCTTTGGGATGTGGCCTCCATAGCTTGTCATTGCCAGCGTGGCCTTTCCCGTACTGGCTGGTCTCGGCCTGTGGATGTTCGGGGTATTTCAACGTGTGATTGCCGTAAGGTAGCCGCACGTCGTCCACGTTGAAGGTGAAATGTTGGCTCTTTCGGAAGTGGAGAAGGCTTTCGTGCGAACGTCCCCAATCAGAACCAAGATTGGCTTTGTTCTTGTAGTGCCAAACCAGCCACTTACAACCCTTGAAGGAACGTGCCGCGGGAAGTTTCAGATCGGCCAGAATCTCGGAGAATCCGCAGACGTAGAGCGTGCCAGTCGGCTTCAAGACTCGGGCTGCTTGTTCTATCCACTGCAACGACCACTTAACGTATTCTTCTTGTGACTCGAAACTATCCCACTCCGCCTTTTTGATGTTGTAAGGTGGGTCAGCAAAGATCAGGTCAACCGACTCACTTTTCAGAGAGCGAAACCAAGCAACCGCGTCTCCGAGCCAGATTTCCCCGTTCGGATGTGTGTAGAACAAGGTTGGAACATCTGGGGCTATTTGAGCGGGATCGATTTGAGCAAAAGCGCCTTTGACCATCGGCTGGCCAAAGAAAGTCAGAATATCTTTGTTGCGGGCGTACTCTCCCGATGGTTCTCGAATTTCTAACTGCTCTGCCCTGGCTTCATGGCTCGGGCGTTTCCTATCGCTCATCTTCTAACTCCCATGTCATTCTGCGTTGCCATCCAACATTGTTTATATTGATCCGTATAGCACCCCAAATACGGTTTCGACCTCTGCCTCAAGTTAAGCTCTGTTCTGGCTACCCTCGTCGTTAAGGGTGGCCGCGGGCCTGCTGAATGGCCTCCAGCACCCGAGGTGGCGTGGCTGGCAAGTGAAAAACCCGGGCGTCGGTGGCGTGGGCCACGGCGTTGGCGATGGCCGCCGCGGCGGGCACGAGAGCGCACTCCCCCATGCCTTTGGCGGCGAAGGGCCCACTGGGCTCACCATCCTCAACGATTATGGGGGTGATCTCCGGAAGGTCTCTGGTGGTAGGAAGAATATAGTCATCGAAGCCTCGGCTTACTCCAGGGATGAACTCTTCTTTAAGCACAAAGCCCAGGGCCATCATGAAACCGCCTTCGATCTGTCCCTCTACATTCAGGGGATTGATGGCCTTGCCCACATCGTGGGCAGCCACTACCCGCAATACCCTGACGTCCCCGGTCTCCATATTAACCTCTACCTCCACCGCCTGAGTGCCAAAGGCATAGGTAACATAAGCCAGGCCCTGTCCCGTCGCCTGATCCACGCTCACCTGGTGCTCGTGGACGCCGAGAAGTTTGGTGGCTATCCCCCGATTGTGGCAGAGAGCGGCGATGCGCTCCAAAGATACCCGCTGGTCGGGGTGCTCCCTGGGGTAAAGGTAACCATCGCCCATGCGCACGTTGGCCACCTCCTCCTCCAGTACCTCCGCCCCCACTTTGAAGACGATCTCCTTTAGCTGGGCCGCCGCCTTTTTGGTGGCCGCCCCGGAGCTGTAGGTGGTCTTGCTGGCGCCGGAACCGCCAGTGTCGGGGGTGAGGGTACTATCGCCGATGACCACCGATACCAGGGGGAAGGGGCATCCCATCTCCTCGGCGGCTATCTGGGCGAGTACGGTGCTGGAGCCCTGGCCCATCTCGCTAGCGCCGGAATAGAGGCAGAAGCGGCCTTCCTTGGTAAGCTCCAGATAAACCTGTCCCCGAAACTTTAGACCGGTGCTGCCGATGCCGTACCACATGGCCCCCAGGCCCACCCCTCGCCGCAGGGGAGAGGTAGCCTTCCGTTGCGCCTCTATGGATGCCTTTGTCTTAAGATAAAAGGGACGCACCGCCTCCAGGGTTTGCCGGATGCCTACGCTGGCCTCAAGGAGCTGACCGGTAGCGGTCACCGAGCCGGGGGAGAGGGCATTTTTCAAGCGAAGCTCCAGAGGGTCCATGCCCAGCCGCTTGGCCAACTCGTCCATCTGGGATTCGAAGGCATAGGTAGTCTGGACGACGCCGAAACCTCGCATTCCACCGCAGGGCGGGTTGTTGGTGTAGGCGAAGTGCGTCTCCACCAGCACGTTGGGCACATCGTAGGGCCCGGTAGCGTGCACCGCGGCCCGGGTGCTCACCCCCGGCCCTCGCATGGCGTAGGCACCAGTGTCGGCCAGAATCTCCCCTTGCACCGCTACGAGCTTGCCCTCTTTGGTGGCACCGGTGCGGTATTTGATGGTCATCGGATGGCGCTTGCTGGTAGAGCGGAGGGATTCCTCCCGGCTGTATACGATGCTCACCGGCCTCATCAGGCGCTGAGTAAGAAGAGCCATACAGGCCAGGGCGGAGATGAAGCTCTCTCCTTTGCCACCGAAGGAGCCCCCCAGAGCGGCCTGAAAAACACGCACCCGGTCTTCGCCTATGGCCAGGGCCTGGGCGATCTCTCTCTGAGCGCCGTGAGGACTCTGGGTGGAGGCACAAATGACTATTCGTCCTTCCTCATCCAGGTAGGAGAGGGCCGCCTCCGGCTCCATATAGGCATGATCCTGAAAGCTGGTCACATAGGTCTTCTCCACCACCACGTCCGCCTCAGCAAAACCCCTGGTCACATCCCCTTTGGCTATCCGCTGAGTATGGAGAAGGTTTCCCTTGGGCCCTACCACGGGGGCACCGGGAGCCAGGGCGGTGGCGGGGTCGAGGACGGGCTCCAGGGGCTGGTACTGCACCTGGATGAGGTCGCAGGCCTGGGCCGCCACCTGGCGGGAGGTGGCCGCCACCAGAGCCACCGGTTCCCCTTGGAAATGAACTATGTCGTCCACCAGCACCGGCTGGTCTTTGACGAAGGTGCCCACTCGGTTCACCCCTGGGATGTCTCGGGCCGTGACCACAGCCATTACCCCTGGGTGGGCCTCGGCGCGAGCGGTGTCTATGGACAGAATACGGGCGTGGGCGTGAGGGCTGAAGAGCATCTTGGCGTAGAGCATGTTGGGCATCTTGAGGTCAGCGGCGTACCTGGCCTGGCCCAACACCTTGGCCCGAGCGTCCCCCCGCTCCACGCTGTGGCCCACCACCGCTAAGGAAGATGGGATCGGCGGAGGTAAAATCGTTGCTCGATGAGGCTTGGCCTCTTCGCCTCTCATCCTGGCCGCCGCCATGAGAACGGCGTCTACGATCTTCACGTAGCCGGTGCATCGGCACAGGTGGCGGGACAACCTCCTCAACACATCGGTACGCCTGGGGTTAGGGTTGGCATCCAAAAGGGCCTTGGCCTCCATGATCATCCCCGGCGCGCAGAAGCCGCACTGCACCGCCCCGGCGTCGACGAAGGCTTGCTGGAGGGGGTGAAGCTGGTCCGAGGAGCCCAGGCCCTCGATGGTCAGGATGTTCTTTCCCGCCGCCCGGGACACCGGCAGAAGGCAGGACATCACCGCCTTGCCGTCCATGAGGACGGTACACGTGCCGCACTGGCCGCCATCGCAGCCCCTTTTGGTGCCCGTCAGATCCAGGTCGTCTCGCAGCACCTCCAAGAGGGGGGTAGCTGGATCGACACTTACCGTCCGTCTCTGCCCATTAACGGTGAAGAAGATGTTTCTCACGCTAGCTTCCTCTCGTAGACACTCGTCAACCCTGACTCCTGGATAGATTCCTTTATACGTTGAAAGTCGGTGAGCCGCGGTATGTCGAAGCCGTGCTCATCGAATATGGGCTCCGCCTTGTGGGTTCGCGGCCACTCTGTGGGTGTCTTGCCCCGATTGACCATGGAGATGAAGAACCCCTGGATGGTGGACTTGGGCAACACCAATAGCCCTCGTCCCAGGACCTTCCGCGCCGCATTGTGTCCCGCCAGCTCGCCAGTGAATATGGCAGGGACGGCGGAGCTGTAGTTGCCCGCCCGGCTGCCGGCGGCGAAGAGGTTGTCCAGGCCCTTCACCCTCATAGTATCCTCCCGGGGGGCGGGGGAGGAGGCGCCAACGGCCATGCCGGCGGTGGTCATGGGCATGGCCGGCCAGGCGTTCTCGAATCCGGGCACCTGGCGCATGTAACTCAAGGGCACCAAAAGGCGGGTTTTGGCAAAGCGAACATTGACCACCTCCAGGTCCTCGTCCTGCCATCGGGCTTTGATGGGCCGCTGCGGGTAGGGCCAGTCGTTGGTGAAATCGCTGGTGAAAAAGGCCTCAGGGATGGGGTGGTAGGAGTATCCCCCGGGGGTCTCTTCGATCTCCCGCCTCTTCCAGGGGGCCAGGCTTTCCAGGGCGACGAAGTTCATGGTCAGGTATCTGGGGGTACCAGGGAGATCCGGAACGCCAGCTTTTTCCGATATGCTTGCCCGGTCGCCGAAGACGGTGCATTTGAGACAGCAGAGGGCGCAGCCCTGGCCATGCCGGGTGCAGAGAGCCACGCCTCCCGTGGCGCCGGTGGCATCCACAAAGGCGTCCCCCGCCACCCGGTCGCCGTTGGCCAGGACCACCGCCGTTACTCGGTTCCCCTCCATCTCCACATCCACGGCCTGGGCCTGGAGCATCACCTTCACCCCCGCCGCCTCCATGGCCCTGGCGGTGGCCTGCTCCACCTGGGTGACATCCCACAGGATATTGCCGTCGGGAATACTGAAGTCGCTCTTGCGGTTTATCTCCAGGGACTCCCACACGTTAAAGTAATCCCCACCCCCCATGAGCCGAGATTCATGGCGGGGCCCCCAGCCCATTAACTGGCCACACCAGGGGGAGAGGCCAGAAAGGGAGTCCGTCCTCTCTAGAAGAACCACCTGCACGCTAGCTTTGGCCGCTGTCAAAGCTGCGCCACAGCCGCCGGGGCCACCACCGATAACGACCACTCGCTCCATATTTGTTTCCTTTCCTGCCAGAGAACAAAAAACCTCGACACTAACTTACCACCTATGCCATTAGTTTTCATTTTTCAGGTGGAACTATAGTAGATGAGCGGGCATTTGTTCTCCTGTAGCAGTATTCAGCTACTGAGTTTTCTCTATCACGTGCTGTTGAGTTCGAAGGCCTAAAGGAAGTCTTGCATAGCTGGATTTGGGCAGAGTTGCGAAGCACTTTAGCCAGATGCGCTTTGTTTGTGGAGATCCCCTTTCTCATCCTTCTTGAACCTCGCTTATCTTCGGCTGCAAGGCCGACACTCCACTTCTTCTCTCACTCCTTCGCCGATCGATCACCGTCACCTCGTAGTTGCTGCTTACAAATTTTGCTAACGCCTCGATTATATAAATCATCTTCAGTCCCGAAATGTTTCCCGCCTGCTTCTGCCAGAACATATCAAAGACGTGCATAGATGCCTTATCGAGCACTTGGGACGAAGGAACCCGCTGCCCGCTTGTATCCTGGTAGACGTATTTGTCGGCCTCAGGCTTAATTGCCCCGATCGCTCCGTGAAGGAATTCGCCCAATGAGCCGACCTCGTCGAACTTACCAGATCCGGTGACCCCATGGAAAGCTTTCCAAAAACCAATCTTGACCCGCTGACTAATTGGTGAGACCCTACGATCGACTCCGCTTCGGCGATCCCTTCCGGACCTCCGATCGGTTACGACAATGCTGTCTTCCGATAAAAACTTCCTCCCGAGAGCTGCCAAGAGAGTTCTAAACCCTTCCAACATTGAGACCTCAAGCTTGGCCGCCTGGAAGCGTTCAAGATCAGAGTCGACCAGCGAAAGTGGGGTGCCGTCCAATGACAGAGGGATTACTGGCGCATTTGGCTTTGTTGCTAAGAAAACCGCGACTTCCCGCTTTACCCAATCGGAGTTGATAGTGTTTTTTGACACAACGGCGGTAAGCGAATCAGCGCTCTTGATCGCTTCGTGAATAGTCGCGCGCCATTGGTCTCCGGCAGTCAGCGAAGTATTGCTACACCATACTCTCACGCCGTGAAAGCGTAGTACTTCAACTAAGAGGTCGACAAAATACCGATCTGCCTCTGTAAACGAAACGAACGTTGAGTTCTCATTCATCGACTCCTCCTCTGCGGCAATTTCGTCATCTTTCGTTTTATTGACGAGGTATTTTTATCCAAACTTTATCCATCAAAAAATTAGAAATTTGAAGTTAGCCAGCTACGGTGGTAGTGGAGACGCGCTTCTCGGTGAGGGGGAGGTAGTGCTCCTCCACAAAGTGGCGATGGATGGGATTGGGCAAAAAGGCCTGGCGCGCTTCGGCATCCCGATAGTAAATGATGCCGGTGTACTGGTAGGGCGGGTTTTCTAGATTGGGGCCTATATCCACCCCCATTATCCCCGGCACCTGCGCCATGGCTTTGGCGGCCTTAAAGAAAGCCTCCTTCTGCTCCTCCGTCACTCCTTCCTTGAAGCTGAAAAGTAGGCTGTGAATGAGCTTCGCCCCGGTTATGGAAGCCATGATTTTTCTCTCCTTCCTGTATCTAAACCGTTTTAAAAGGTCAGTATTGAGGATGATCATCAACCCTTTTTCAACCCCCTATATCCCCCCCACTCTTGGGGGATTTTTGTCCGCCTATGGCGGAGGGGGACACCCCCAGACCCCTGTCAGAGGGGCTTCGCCCCTCTTAACTCCCCAGTTGCTAAACGACCCGCATATCGTGGTCATTCTTTCAGGGCGATCAAGACCCTGTCAGGCGAGGCGGGCAAGTGGAAGATACGATGCCCCAGGGCATCGGCCACGGCATTGGCTATCGCCGCTGGCGTGGCCACGATAGCGCCTTCGGAGACCCCTTTGGCCCCAAAGGGGCCAGAGGGTATGCCGTCCTCGATGAAGATGTGGGTAATCTGGGGCAAATCCTGGGTGGTGGGGATGCGGTAGTCCTTGAAGCTACGGCTTTCGCCGGGCACGAACCCCTCCTTGAGGGCGAATCCCAGCCCCTGCATGATATTCCCCTCCACCTGGCCCTCTAGATTGATGGGATGGATTATCTTTCCCACATCCAGGGCCGAGACAATCCGCAGCACTTTGACATTACCTGTCTTCAGGTCTACTTCTACCTGGGCTATCTGGGTGCCGAAGCTGAAAAACCAGGTAGCCATGCTGATCCCCACATCGGTGCCAAAGACGCCCGAGGTGGGGCCCATGGTGCCTTTGTACTTCAAAGGGATACCCTTGCCCTTACTGACGGCGGCGAGGCGGGATAGAGGCAGACGTTGAGCGGGGTCGAGGATGGAGAAGGCATGGCCTCCTTCCAAACGAACGTTTGCCTCTTTCTCTTCCAGCACTTCCGCCGCCTGGCGAAGCAGAGCGGCGTGCAGCTTAGCGGCGGCCCTTTTGACGGCTCCGCCGGTGCCGTAAGTGGACTTGTTGCCCGTGGCCGAGCCTTCCGGGGTCAGGTCAGTATCGCCGCCCACGAAGACGATGTTTTCGTAGGGTACCCTTAGCTCGGCGGCGGCCATCTGGGAAAGGGTCGTCCAGGTGCCCTGGCCGCCGTCGGCGGGGCCGGCCAGCACTCGAACCCGCCCGTCCTCCAGAAGCTCTACATAGGCATCTACCGGACTGGTGGAACCGCCGGAGGACTTCCAGTAACAGGCCAGGCCCACTCCCCGTCGCACCTGGCCCTCTGGCGCTTCTCGCCTCCAGGCCAAAGCCTCGGCCCAGTGCTCCCGCACCGCCTCCAGGGTTCTTCGAATGGTGATACCTTCTTCCAGCTCCTCTCCCCAGAGGGTTTTGTAGCCCACGTCCACCACGTTCCGTAGCCGGAAGTCCAGGGGGTCTATCCCCAGCCGGGCGGCCATGATGTCCATCTGGGACTCCAGGGCGAAGCAGTAGGTAATGCCACCCAGCCCCCTCATGGCGCCCCCCTTGGGGGTGTTGGTACTCACTGCCCGTCCCTCCACCAGGACGTGGGGGAAGACGTAAGGCCCCGTGGAGCACAACACCGATTTGGGGAAATCCATAGTGGCGGCGGCGCCGAAGGGGTAAGCGCCGCTGTTCGCCACCAGCTCGGCCTGAAGGGCGGTCAGCTTCCCCTCTTTGGTGGCCCCAATGCGGTATTTCATATGGTAGGCCTGCCTCTTCTTGGTGTAAAGGAGGCATTCCTCACGGCTCAAGACCAGCTTTACAGGACGCTTCAAACGGTAGGCGAGAAGGGACGTGAGTACCGGGCCGGGCTCGGCAAACTTTCCGCCGAAGGCACCGCCCATGAAGGTGGGGACGATACGAACCCGCTCTGGAGAAACGCTCAACGCAGAAGCGATCACCTTTTGCAAGGTATGGGGCATCTGGTCGCCGCAACGAACAATGATGCGGCCCGTCTCATCCAGATAGGAGAGGGAGGCATCGGGCTCCATGTAGGCGTGCTCCTGAAAGGGGGTGCTATAGGTGTTTTCCACCACGATGTCGGCCCGGGCAAAGCCCAGGGCCACGTCGCCTCTATCCACTCGGTTGCGGTAGTCCAGGTTTTCCTCTGGAGCCTGTAAGGGATGGAAGACAGGCTCTAAAGGCTGATAATCCACTTTGATATAGGATAGAGCCTGAGCAGCGATTTCCTCCGTGGTGGCCGCCACCACCGCCACGGCGTCTCCCAAAAACTGAACCTCGTCCTGGGCCAAGACGGGCTGGCGCCCCTTGGGTCCCTTCCGCATAGTATTGACGCCCGGTATGTCGACGGCCGTCAAAACGGCCAGCACTCCCGATAACGCCCGGGCCAGGCTGGTATCTATAGCAAGGATTCGGGCGCGGTGATGGGGGCTGCGCAGAATCTTGGCATGGACGGTGCCCGGCATCTTGATATCGGCGGCGAACTGGGCTTTGCCGGTGGCCTTATCGCGAACCCATAAGCTCTCCACGTTTTGCCCTACGACGGCTCCATCTCCTTTGACCGACGGGAGTCCTGCCAGCATCTGGGCGCTGCGAAGAACAGCGTCGATGATCTTCGTGTAGCCGGTGCAGCGGCATAGGTGTCGGGACAGCCTTCTCACTACATCCTCCCGAGTGGGATGGGGATTCCCATCCAGGAAGGCCTTGGTCTCCATGATTATCCCCGGCGTGCAGAAGCCACACTGCACCGCCCCCGCATCCACGAAGGCTTCCTGAAGAGGATGAAGATGCTCTGGGGAGCCCAGGCCCTCGATGGTCAGGATGTTTTTCCCCGCCGCGCGCGACACAGGCAAAAGACAAGACATCACCGCCTTGCCATCCAGGAGGACAGTGCAGGTGCCGCACTCTCCACCGTCGCAGCCCTTCTTGGTGCCCGTCAGGTCCAGGTCTTCCCGCAGCACCTCCAACAAAGTACGGTCGAGCCGGGTAGTAATCGTCACGGCCCGGCCGTTGACGGTGAATGCTATGGTTTCCATGTTTTCCTTCTTTATAGCCTTTCTTAGATAGCGAGCTACTCCTCGATGACCACCGCCCGGCAAGGGGCCATACTCGCCCCTTGAATTTTGAGGGGCAGGACGATGAGCTTGGCTCTGGTCTGGGTGATGGCACCGCAGTTGACCACACCGCCCACCGCCATGATACCGGCTCTGATGGCGAAGCCACCGGCCACACCGGTGCGCTTATCCACCCCTCGCATATCTGACATATCATAGAGCCAGAGATCGCTCCCATTCTCAGCCATGAGATCCAGCAGCCGGTTAACGCTGGCATCGTTGAAATGAGGGCCGCGGAGCTTATAGTCATAGCCCATCTTGAAGTAGCGTTCGTTGTCCCCCCAGCCGGAGCGAATGAGGAGGGCGTCTGCCCTTTGCACGGGAGCCTTACGGAAGGCAGCCTCTAGCTCATCTGCCTCCAAAATCTCGTCGTCCCCTTTGGGCGTATCGACGACCACCATATCCCGCAGGACGACACGAGACAAATCCATGTTGTGCAGCCGCGGACCATCCCGATACTCTTTGCGGTAGGAGGGGACGATGAAGCGGGTGGCCGGCTCCATGAACATGGTATAGACGAAGGATTGGACGCCGTGCTGCTCATAGGAGCGGGTTTCCTCCATCTTGAACGCCTCGGGCCACAAAGGATGATTTTGAAAGAAGGTGTGCTCGCGACCGGTGGGCACCCCGTTGTAAAGAGGCATGGTGATGTCGATGATCTTCATTCCCGCGTTTCCTCCTGCTCAGCTAAACCTCTTCTTCCTTCCGCTCCCTAGCGCCAGCGGTCGTCGATCTCCGGGCTCTCAGTAACCGGGAAACTCCCCTTACAGAAGGGGCAGACCAGTTCCACAGTAGCGAAGCGCAGCTCGTAGCTACAGCAGAAGCGTCCCTGGCAACTGGGGCAACGGACATAGAATATTCTCTCCATCTTGCACCTCCTTCTCCTTGCAGTTTCCTTCGTACCCCTTTCAAAGATAACCCCATAAGGGGAGTTATTTGGGTAGCCTGCCGCCATAGAAAGCCCAGAAGCGCTGGCGAGATTCCTCGGAATCCCATTTTCTCCCCGCATAGCGGGCCAGGTCCACCGCCGAAATGGGCTGAGGTTCGCCGAACTGGGTAGCCATGAGCTGGAATCGGGCCGCCTTCTCTAAGAACAGGGAGACACTGCAGCAGTGCTCGATGCTGGTGCCCACGCTCACCGTGCCGTGGCCCTTCATTAAAGCGGCGTTTTTGTTGCCCAGCACCTTAGCCAGCTCCTGACCCACCTCTGGGGTGTTGATTTGACAGGCCGATGGAAATACGGGTACTCCATCGGCGAACATAAGGCCGTAGGAAATGTTCAGGGGGAGCAGCGCCGCGCCGGAAACACCCAAGGCGGTAGCCGCCGGCGCATGGGTGTGGAGCACCGAGCTAATGTCGCTCCGAGCCTTATACAGCTCGGTGTGGATGGATACCTCTCCCGGAGGCTCGTGGCCGCCCTCTACCAGCTTGCCGTCCAGATCCACGGTAACGATGTCCTCGGCGGTGGTTTCCTCCAGGCTACGGCCCTCCTCATGGAGGTGCCCCAAAACGCAGAAGTGACGAGTACCTGGGATTCGGGCGCTGAGGTGCCCCGACCACTCGATGAGCCCTTCATTGACTATGATGCGTATCGCCTGAGCTACCCTCTCCTTGATTTCCTGGGTCTCTTTGTCAGCCATTTAGCTCCTCCTTTTACAATATGAGGGTGTTTATTTGTCAGGTCGTGTTATTGCTATGAAAATACCGCTCCGGCGACTGCCCGAGGGAGATGCCACGATATCCTCTCTGGGGGTCCAGGGGGCTTTGCCCCCTGGCGGGGGTTTGGATGGACACCCCCAAATATCATCCATCTCCCCTTCTCCCTCGGGGAGAAGGGGACTAAGGGGATGAGGGCTGAGAGGCATTTTCATACTCCGTGGTCCGCCTGAGGCGGATGACTGATTCTGATCCGTCAGCGGCGGAGAAGAATCTCCAGATTCTTCGTCGTCCCCCGCCTCTGGCGGGGGCCTTCTCAGAATCGTCCATGTCCTACTTGCATAGGACACCACGATTGATGAAAATGAGGGGAGTCCAGAGGGGCGAAGCCCCTTTGGCAGGGGTTTCAGGGGGTATCCCCCTGATTCACAATTCTTCCCCCTCTCCCGCGGCGCGGGAGAGGGGGACAGAGGGGGTGAGGGCATTTTCATAGCCATGACATCACTACTACTTGGGTAGCCTTCCTCCGTAGTAGGCCCAGAAACGGAGGCGAGACTCTTCGCTGTCGGCACCCATATTTGTGTAGCCAGCCAGGTCGGCAGTGGAGAGAGAATGGGGTTGCGCTCCTGGTGGAAGCAGAGGGGCCGCCGCAAGCTGAAGCCGCGCCGTCTTCTCCAGGTTGAGGGACAGTGTGCAGGCATGCTCGATACTGGTGCCCGCAGTGACGGCGCCGTGGCCCTTCAATACCACCGCCGCTCGGTCCCCCATCACCTCCACCATCCATCGGCCCAAGTCCGGCGTGTTGATCTGGCACCCGGAGGGGAAGACGGGGACGCTGGGAGCAAAAACGGTGGCATACAGCCAGACGGGCAATACTGTTTGGCCAGCGATGCTCAGGGCGATGACGGCCGTAGGATGAGTGTGGACCACAGAGACGATTTCCGGTCGCGCCCGATAAACCTCGGTATGCAGGGCCACCTCCCCCGGCGGCTCGTGGTCTCCTTCCAGAAGGTTGCCATCAGCGTCCACGATGACGAAGTCTTGAGGGGTGGCCTGGCCCAAGACGCCTGCCCTTTCATGGATGTGACCCACGATACAGATGCGGCCATCGGCCAGACGCTGACTGGGATGCCCCGCATTCTCGATGATCCCCTCGTTTACCAGGATGCGGAGAGCTCGAGCTAGCTTCTCTTTGATCTCTTGAATGTCTTCCGTCACCATCTAATTTCCTTTCATGTCTAGCGGCCTCGGGGGATGGATTATTCTAATTCAAACAGTTCATCAGGCTGAAAAATGTCATTCTGAGCCCCGCCTATGGCGGGGAGACGAAGAATCTCGACACACGTGGGCCGAGACCCTTCTCCGCCTGAGGCGGATCAGGGTGACAGTTGTTTTCACAGCAGTCCAGACCTATGTGACCTCAACCTAGCCACCCTGGACAACATCCAATCGGATAGATGTCCGGGGGTCATCGCAGGTAGTGGTAGCTCAGACCTTTGTCCAATCTTCCCCCATACAGGTTCCAGAAAAGTTCCCGGGATTCCTCGGAATCTCTGCCTTTGTTAGCATAGGTCGCCAGATCCTGGGCAGAAAGGGGCTGGGGTTGGCCGAACTGAGCGGCCATGAACTGCAGCTTGGCGGTTTTCTCCAGGGTCAAGGTCACCACGCAAGCCTGCTCGATACTGGTGCCCACCGTCACCGCTCCGTGTCCCTTTAGCACTACCGCATCCCTCATACCCAAAACCCCTGCCAACTCCTGGCCATCGGCCTTGCTTCTGATCTGGCGGGAAGAGCTAAACATGGGCACCGCTTCGGAGGAGTTGGTCCAGTTCAACCAAACGGGCAGCACCCGTATACCAGCGATGCTCAACGCGATCACCGTTGGGGGATGGGAGTGGATGATGGCAGCCACATCCCTACGGGCGCGATAGATCTCGGTGTGCAGACCGATTTCTCCTACGGGCTCATGTTTCCCCTCCACTACCTTCCCGTCCAAGTCGACAACGACGAAGTCCTCCGCGGTGGCTTTGCCCAGCACACCACCGTGTTCATGGATGTGGCCCAGGATGCAGACTTGTTCTGTGCCGGGAAGACGGAAACTGGGATGCCCCGAGTTCTCAATGACACCCTCGTTCACCAGAATCCTTAGGGCCAGGGCTAACTTCTCTTTGACTTCCTGGATGCCTTCGGCAGCCATTCTGTCTCCTTTCATTAACTACTGCTCACTTTTGCCTTCACCCTACCTCGCAGACCCGCCAGGTACCTTTCTACCTCCGCTACCGAGACGACATCGGCGTATTTGGCATTCATATCAAAAAGGTTGATCTTATGGCTAACCTGTGCCCGGTCAAAGGTGCACTCCTGGATGACCGCCACTCTGAATTCATAAGAAAAGGCTTCAATGACGGTGGCTCGGACACAGCCACTGGTGGTACAACCGCAGACCAGCAGCGTATCTACATCAAAGTAATTGAGGTAGGTCATCAAAGGAGTGGCGAAAAAAACGCTGGGCTTGGCCTTGTAAATAACGATGTCCCCTTCCTGGGGAGCGATCTCATCCACGATATCCGTGCCTTCTCGCCCCGGGGGTGGCTGGCTGCGTTCTGTGCTGCGCCGATTCTTGCTCGGCCATTGCCGGGGGAAGGAACGAGCCCGTAAATCGTTAGTGCTGTAGATGATGGGGATTGCGGTCTCTCGGACCGCTGGTAGAAGGCCCTGGATCTCTTTAACGGCCTCCCAGCCCTCTTCGCCACAGCTACTCTTGAATCTTTCGATAAGGTTCAAGATGGGCTCCGGCCGGTCGCCGACGAAGTTATAATTGACATCAATTATCAGCAGGGCGGGTTTGGTTCCAAAACCAACCCTCTGCCCCCAGCCGGCCTTCTCGTAAACCATTCTGTCTCTCTCGGTGATAACATCGTCCCAAATAGCCATACTACCCTCCTGAAGAAGAAACCAGATTACCCTTTGTAGTCCGGACCGCCCTCCAATTGCTGGCCACCTTTTCCTAATTCTTTACGAATCCTGCCCTGCCTCCTTTCATACCTATCGACCTCGGGTCAGGCTGGCTCCACGTCCCAGGCGTGGAGGCGGGAGGTTCTGGGATAGATGGCCTTCAGTTTCTTCTTGTTGTAGCCCCAAATGTCGGGGATGTCAAAAAGAAATATGGCATAGGCCTCGTCGTAGATGATGCGCAGGGCCTTGCTGTACAACTCCGTGCGTCGCTTTTCATCCAGCGTTGCCCGAGCATCCTTCAACGCCTTGTCCAGCTCAGGGTTGGACCAGTACATGCCGTTGCCCAGCCTCGACTTCGCATCCCATTCCTCGTAGTTGACGAGGACGCCGTAGGCATCCACCTCAGCGCCACAGCTTGCAGAGTAATGGACGAGGCCATCGGGGCCTTGGTCCTTCTCACGCAGGTCACGCACGAAGGCGCTATGAGTTCCGGGCACCGGTCGTATGGAAGCCTTTATTCCTATTTCTCCCAGATAGTTGGCCACTGCTTGATTGTATTCTCTATACTTAGGATACGTGCTATCAGGCAGATAAAAATTAACTTCGAACCCGTTGGCGTACCCCGCCGCCGCCAGCAATTCCTTCGCCTTCTTGGGGTCGTAGGGATAGGGCTTTATTGTCGCATCGTAGCCGAAACATATAGAGTTGACGACGACGGGCATCGGCTTGCTGTAGCCTTGAAGAAGGTCTTTGGTTATGGCGCCTTTGTCTACGGCATAGTTCATAGCCTGGCGGACCCGCTTATCTTGCAGCGGCCCCTCTTTGAACATGCTCATCATGATGGCGGGGTTGCTGGTGGACTGGACAAACTTGACCTCAAGATCGGGATTTTGCTTGATACGAGGAATATCCTCATAGGGGATATTATAGATAACATCCGCAGCACCGGTGGTGAAGGCCGCCACCCGCCCCGCCGCCGCGGGCACGACGCTTTCCACGAATGTTTTGACCCGAGGCGCGCCCATGCGGAAGTGGCTGGGCAAGGCTTCCAGCTCTATAGCCTCGTCCTTGACCCACTTCACAAACTTATAGGGCCCGCTCCCCACCGGCTTGGTATTCAACAGGTCGGGGCTTTCCTGGCTGTACTTTTTGGGCGTTATATAGATATCGCTCAAGGTACGAACTAGTAAGGGGTCGGGGGCTTTAGCGACAAGGCGTAAGGTCTGGCTGTCCACCGCCTCCTCACTTTTCAAACTGGAAATGAGCTGGGTAATGCCGGACTTTGTTTTTGGATCTCGTATCCGTCCTATGTGGGCCACGACCACGGTAGCGTCCAGGTCCTCACCGTTGTGGAATTTCACCCCCGGCCTCAGCTTAAACAGAAAGGTGGTGTCGTCTGGGTTCTCCCAGGACAAAGCGAGGTTAGGAGATGGCTTCATGTCTCGGTTCATGATAACCAAGGCATCGAAGAGATTGGGGAAGAAGCCCATGGCCTCGCTCTGCCTCGCTGAAACGGCGGGGTCCAGGGTTGCCAAATCCCGGACAAAAGCGGCCACCAGCTTGTCTAGCTGTTTCGCCACGGGGGTGGGGCTGGCTGCCGGCCGTGGAGACGGAGTGGGCGCTGTAGGCGGTGCTTTGGTGGGAGTAGGGGTGGCCGCGGGGGCGGCCGCGCACCCCACCAGGGCCGCGCCTCCCAGGCCAATGCCAGCCTGCAGCGCCCGGCGACGCGACAAGCGCCTCGCTAATAAGGTAGTCCAGTAGTTTTGTTCCTCTTTCATGGTTGCTCCCTCCTTAATCTTCAACGGCTCATACCGAGGGCTCGTAAAAGGTCGGTCTTTATGCTTTCTCTTTCGTCCCGTATCACCTCCCCCGCCTTAGTCCAGACACACCCCTTGCGTCGCTCACAAATAGTCCTCCAGGCGCACCCGGCTCATGGCCTCCTCCGGCACCTTGATGGGCTCCGGGAAAGTGCGATCCAGGGGGATGGTGGCATCGACGATGATCTTGCTGTTACCGGAGGAGGCGTGGGGACGATGTTCTCGATCACCGTTATGTCTCGGCTGGGGTCTACCGTGGTGAAAAAAGCCCACATTACGTCCTGCTCGTTGAAGACATCTATGAAGTCATCGACTACCACTACCCACTGGAACTCCCGGTTCACTGTCAGAGTCTCCAGGGCTACCCACTTGGGCTCTCCCTCGTGGCTCTTCTTTATAGCTACGTAGCAGGATAGACGTCCGCACCCCGAGTTGGGTATGTGCACGGCAGTGACGTCGGCGAATTTTTTGCGGACGGAGTTGTAAACGCTTCCTTCCTTGGGGATAGCGCCCAGGATCCAGTGGCCCACGTGGCCGCAGAAGACATCCTCCATGATAGCGTGACGGCGATGGGTGATGCTGGTGACCCTCATTACCGGCTTCAGAGATTGGGGCTGGTAGTGGCGGGTCACCTCACCGTAGGGCTGGAGGATCTCCATGACGCCGAGCTCCAGCTCCCCTTCAATGACAATCTCGGCATCGGCGGGCACCAGAAAGTCGTCGCCCCAGGTTTCTGAGGCCACCAGGCGCAGCGGCTCGCCCATGAAGGCGCCGATGGTCTCGTAGTCGTTGTTGCCGAAGGGGGTGGCGCTTAGAGTGCCCAAAGAGAAGGCAGGGTGGTGGCCCAGGATGTTGATGATGGGGGTGGGGAGGCCCCGGGCCTCGTACTTTTGGCGTATTCGGCTCACATGGGGGGAGGTGACGGAAATACCCATTCTGCGAGGGGCTTTAGGGTAGGTTTTGATGAAAGAAGCCTCATAGAAGCCCTCATCTGGGTCCTTCACCACCACCAGCATAGTGAAATAGGCCCCCAGGTTCATGTGGTGCTGTCGCACGCCAGGGAACTTACGCACATCGGCGTCTTCCCCCATTTCCACCACCTCTTTCACCGGTGCCTCTAAGGGAGAGACAACCTGGGGCATCAAGCGCAATTGCTCCCGACGGGCAAATTCCAGACTCAAGGGCATTTGGCTCTGCTCTGGGGGAAACCCCAGGGCGATGGCCGAACGCTCCCGCTGGGCGAAGAGGTTGACGACGACAGGGAAGGACGACGCCTCTCCTCGCAGGTTCTTCGGGGCATGGAAAAGCACCATAGGAAACTGGCCCTTGTTCTCCAGGTGCTGGAGGATGGCCGAAACATCGAAGTTGTTGGGATCCACCGGCCTGTGAATCTCCAGAATTTCCTGGGGGAAGGTTTCCTTTATCTCAGTGATGAAGCCGGGCAGGTCTTTTGCCATCGGTTGTTCCTCCATTGATCTCATGGCCAGAGGTTGCCCCGTCCTTTCCGGCCATGAGACCATTAAAATCGTGCTCTTGGCCAGCTTCTATATGAAACGTCTTAAATGTTTGCGCATAATATTTTGAGAGGGTTGTTTGGTTGCGCCCATTTCGTAAAATGAGAAATCAGAGCCATTTTGAGTTCCTCGACCGACGGGAAATAACGGTTGTGGGTGACGAGCCTG
>JACPEP010000046.1 GCA_016183425.1 Chloroflexota bacterium | reverse complement strand
GTACCGCGGTGCCACTAGTTTGAGGTACTTCCTTCGTTCATCTACGGTCATCCTGTCATCGCTCGGCATGATCCCCCTCAGTAACATTTCTAGTTGAGTGAACCATACCCCATCCGGTAACATTTTACATGAGTGAATACGAGCTATTGTTTTCGCTTGGGGAAGGTGCTATAATGCTTCTGTCCATCGACCTTCGGGCGGTGAGACGCAAAACCTAAAGTGGCTAGTAAGTCGCTTGGATCGGTGACGACCGAGACGGCAATAGGCAAAGGACAACGAGCCTTTCGGTCTCCGCCGAAGGGCTTTTTTTGTTGGCTTATGAAGCACAACGCTCTTACCGATGTGGATGGCATCCAGGTGGGCCACTTCAGCGATGAAGAGGGGGGCACCGGGTGTACCGTGGTGCTGTGTCCACAAGGGGCGGTGGCCGGAGTGGATGTGAGGGGTGCCGCCCCCGGCACCCGCGAGACGGACCTCTTGCGCCCCGGTTGTCTTGTGCAGCGGATTCACGCTCTCCTTCTTACCGGCGGCAGCGCCTTCGGCTTGGAGGCGGCGGGGGGGGTCATGCGCTATCTGGAGGAGCGAGGAGTGGGCTACCCAACCTTGTGGGGCAGGGTGCCCATTGTCCCCGCAGCGGTAATTTTCGATCTCCCTCTGGGGAAAGCCACCGCCCGCCCTACCGCTCATGATGCCTATCAGGCCTGCCGGGCCGCTTCTTCCGACGCGGTAGCCGAAGGAAATGTTGGGGCGGGCACCGGCGCTACCGTGGGCAAAGCCTTGGGCATCGAATGGGCCACCAAAGGGGGCCTGGGCACAGCTAGCTTTAACCTGAGAGGCCTTACCGTGGCGGCCCTGGCGGTGGTCAACGCCTTTGGCGATGTGGTCAACCCATGGACGGGACAGACCTTGGCCGGGCTTAGAAGCGCTGATGGTGCTGGGTTTCTCAACACCATGGACATCTTGAAGAAAGGTGGGGCTCCCTTAATCTCCTTTAATACCACTCTGGCCGTGGTAGCCACCAACGCTGCCCTTGCCAAAGACGAGGCCAACCGATTGGCTCAGATGGCCCAAAACGGCCTGGCGCGGGCCTTGCGTCCCGCTCATACCATGGCGGACGGCGATGTAGTCTTCGCCCTTTCGGTGGCTAAGGAAGAATCTACCAAAGGGGAGCTGACTACCTTGGGTGCCCTGGCCGCCGAAGTCACGGCCACTGCCATCGTGCGCGCCGTAGTCCAGGCTAAAGGTCTTCATGGGGTGCCCGCGGCCAGAGAGTTGGTTTATGCTACCTTGCCTCTTGGTTCAGAAGAGGAAAGAGAAGCGTGACGAGCATCGCTTTTATCGGCGCCGGAAAGGTGGGAACGGCCCTGGCAGTGAAGCTGGCCCAACAGGGATACCCTGTGGTGGCGGTGGCCAGTCGCAGCGTATCCTCCGCGGAAAGGCTGGCCTCTTTAATCCCTGGATGCAGGCCATACCTCACCCCTCAAGAGGCAGCCGACGCCGCCGAGCTGGTGTTTATCACCACTCCGGATGATGTTATCCCTCAAATGGCTTGTCAGGTCGCCTGGCGTCCCGACCACGGGGTAGTCCACTGTAGCGGTGCCGACTCCGCTTCCATTCTCGATCCAGCGCGGGAGAGGGGTGCCCAGGTGGGGGTTTTCCACCCCCTTCAGACCTTAGCCAGCCTGGAGGAGGCCCTGGAGAATCTCCCCGGCTCTACCTTCTCTATCGAGGCTCAAGGCTCCCTTTTGGAGTCCCTGAAGGAGATGGCCACTGCCTTAGAGGGGCGCTGGATTGTACTGAGAGCTGAGGATAGGGTGTTATACCATGCGGCCGCTGTCATCGTTTGTAACTACCTGGTTACTCTGATGAAGATGGCCACCGATCTGTGGCAGTTCTTTGGCGTCTCCCCCCAGGAAGCCACCAGCGCGCTCTTACCCCTGGTTCGTGGCACAGTGCACAATTTGGAGACTGTTGGCTTGCCCATGTGCCTCACCGGCCCAATCGCCCGGGGCGACCTGGGAACCGTTGCCAAACACCTGGAGGCTTTGAGGGAGAGAGCGCCCCAGTTTCTTCCCACCTACCGAGAGTTGGGGCTTCAGACGATACCCATTGCTCTAGCCGGGGGACGGATTGACGCCCAGCAGGGCCGAAGAATGGAGGAGGTGTTGCGGGGAATGGAGATGGTCGGCAGCGAGGGGAAAAAGGGATTAACGTAGGAGGAATGGTTATGCGAACCATGCTCAAGAGCAAGATTCACCGCGCTCGAGTCACCGATGCCAACGTGAACTACGAAGGGAGTATCACTATCGACGCCGCCCTCATGGAAGCGGCCGATATCCTTCCTTATGAGATGGTTCATGTCCTGGATGTAAACAACGGAGCCCGTTTACAGACCTATGCCATCCAGGGGCAACGGGATTCCGGAGAGATGGCTATCAACGGCGCCGCCGCCCGACTTGTCTACCCAGGAGATACCATTATTGTCCTTTCCTACGTTACCCTGTCTGAAGAGGAAGCCAGAGGCTACCAACCTCGGCTCATTTATGTGGACGAAAACAACTCTATGGTAAAAAGAGGGGTTGTGGCCTCGGCAAGGAGGTAGCCATATGCGTGTTACCGTTAGCCAGATCAAAGAGATGAAGGAGCGGGGGGAGAGAATCCCCATGCTCACTGCTTATGACTATACTACAGCCCGCCTCCTGGACGAGGCGGGCATTCCCATGCTCTTGGTGGGAGATAGCCTGGGTATGGTAGTCCTGGGCTACCCGTCCACCATCCCGGTCACCATGGAGGATATGCTCCACCATACCAAAGCGGTGGTTCGGGGCACCCAGCGGGCCCTGGTGGTGGCCGATATGCCTTTCATGACCTATCACACATCCCCCTCTGATGCCCTGCGCAACGCCGCTCGCTTTATTCAGGAGGCGGGGGCCCAGGCGGTGAAGCTGGAGGGTGGTGAGGTGGTGGCGGAGACCATTGGCCGCATCGTGGACTGTGGTATTCCGGTCATGGGCCACCTGGGCCTCACGCCACAGTCCATCCACCAACTGGGGGGTTACAAAGTCCAGGGGAAAACTCCTGAGACAGCTCTCAAGCTGCTGCGAGACGCCCGGGCGGTGGAGGAGGCGGGAGCCTTCGCTGTCGTCCTGGAGTGCGTCCCCGCTCCCCTGGCCCGTCTCATCACCCAGCGGGCCAAAATCGTCACCATCGGCATCGGCGCTGGCGTTCACTGCGATGGTGAGGTACAGGTGATCAGCGATGTCCTGGGTCTCTTCCCCGACTTTGTCCCCAAGCACGCCAAGCAGTACAGCCGATTAGGGGACGTTATTCGCCAGGTAGCCAAGGACTACTCGGCCGAGGTCAAGGCGAGGAGCTTCCCCACCGCCAAAGAGAGCTTCGCCATGGATGAGGCATTGGTGGATGAGGTGGCCAGGGCCCTCTCCTCGGCGTGATGCAGGTTCTACGCACTGTCTCTGACCTCAGGCGGGCTCGTTCCTCCATGGTGGGCAGCGTCGGCTTCGTGCCCACCATGGGCTATCTTCACCAGGGCCACCTGACTCTGGTGCGCCGCGCCCGCCAGGAAAACCAGCGGGTGGTGGTCAGCATCTTCGTCAACCCTATGCAGTTCGGCCCCCAAGAGGACCTTCTCCATTATCCCAGAGATGAGGAGAGGGACCGGGGGCTTCTGGAGGGAGAGGCTGTGGACGTCCTCTTTATTCCGTCGGTGGCGGAGATGTATCCTGCGGGTTACAGCACCTTTGTGGAGGTGGAGGAGGTCACCCGGCGGCTGGAGGGAGCGTCGCGCCCCGGCCACTTTCGGGGGGTGGCCACGGTGGTGGCTAAGCTTTTCAACATCGTGATGCCTACCAGAGCCTATCTGGGCGAGAAAGACGCCCAGCAACTCCTGGTCGTGCGAAGGATGGTTCAGGACCTCAACATGGACATGGCTATAGTGGCCGTGCCCACGGTGCGGGAGCCCGATGGCCTTGCCATGAGCAGCCGAAACGTTTATCTTAGTCCTGAGGAGCGCCGGGCGGCTACTATTCTGTGGCGGGCACTCCAGTTGGCCCAGGGTCTCTACTCCAAAGGCGAAAAGAGGGGCCGGAGCATCCGCGACCAAATGGTGCATCTCATAAATAGCGAGCCTTCAGCCAAGGTAGACTACGTGAACGTGGCCGACGCCGAAACTCTGGAAGATCTGGAGGAGGTAAAGGCTCCGGCTCTGGCTTCCCTGGCGGTCTGGATTGGGAAAACGCGGCTGATCGATAATATAATGCTAAAGTAGAGAGAGAGAGAGATTCTTCATGGCCATAACAGTGAAAGACCTGACCCAGAACCCTGGCACCGTACCCTTTTCCCGTCTTAAGTACCTGGCGCGACGGGAAGAAGAAGAGGTGGTGGAGTTTTTCAACCGTCTCTTTCAACTAACTGCCCAGGCCAAAGACAGCGGACAGTGGCACGAAGTGGAACGTTTTCTGGAGGAATGGGAGGAGCGGCTAACGAACTTTCGTATCCCCTTCTATTACGACTCATCCCCGTGGTCGCCCCTGGGCAAGCCCCTTAGCCAGTGCCGTCTGGCTCTCATAACTACCGGTGGCCTTCACCTGAAGGATCAAGAGCCTTTCAACGTAGAGGGGGATTGGAGCTTTCGTCCCATCGCCAAAGATACTCCTAAAGAGCAGTTTCGCATCGCTCACATCCGCTATGATACAAAGGGCGTTTTGGAAGACGTGAACTGCATCTTCCCTTTAGACCGTCTCAAGGAGCTGGCAGAGGAGGGTGTTATTGGCCATGTTGCCGATGTGCACTACGGCTTTATGGGCTACATACCTAAACCCGAAGGCCTCCTTCAAGACACGGTGCCCCAGGTGGCCTCTCTGCTCAGAGAAGCTGGCGTGGATGCTGTGCTTATCGGCACCACCTGACCGGTATGCAATCGGTCCGGTGGGCTGATCGCTCGAGCTATTGAGGAAGCAGGCATGACCACGGTAGTTGTTATGATGCACCGGCCCACGGCGGAGGCCCTGAGGCCGCCACGTACCGTCCATGTGCGTTTCCCCTTCGGACGGCCCTTCGGGCTCCCCGGTCACGCTGAGCAGCAACGGGTTGTGGTGGAGGATGCCCTGGCGGTGCTGGTCAACGCTATCACTCCTGGACAGATAGTTGACCTTCCCTATCGTTGGCGGCGAGAAGACTATGCTCGTATTCTGGCCGAAAGGGCATCCCAGGGGCAAAAGAGCTAGCGTAGGGAGCCACCCTATGACGATACTGGTTACCAACGATGACGGCATATACGCCCCCGGGCTATGGGCCTTGGCCACTGAGCTGAAGAAGATAGCTTCGGTGACGGTGGTGGCTCCCCATCGGGAACGGAGCGGCGTGGGCACGGCAGTTACCTTGCGCCGTCCCTTGAAGGTGCATCAAGTTTCATCCCCCGTGGATGGGGTTGATGCCTTCTCGGTAGAGGGCACCCCGGGGGACTGCGCCATTATCGGCCTGGGGGCCATCTTACCAGATGGCGGGAAGATGGTAGTCTCCGGCATCAACCAGGGCGCCAATCTGGGCAACGACGTTTTCATCTCGGGCACCGTTTCTGGCGCCCTTCAGGGTCACTTCCGACATCTCCCCTCCCTGGCCATTTCGGTGGCGGCTCGGGAAGACGCGCGTTTCGACGTGGCGGCGCCTTTGGCTCGCCTTCTGGCGCGAAGGATGATGGAGGGAGTCGTACCGGAAGGCCTGTTCCTCAACGTTAATGTGCCTAATCTCCCTTTGTCTCAAATACTTGGCATACGTACCGCGGGGCTGGGACAGCGGGGCTTTGTGGATCTGGTCAGGGAAGAGGCAAAGGGCGATGACGGCACCATTTACCGCATCGTGCGCGACTTTGCCCTGGATGGCATCCCGGAGGGCACCGACATCTGGGCGGTGAGAAATAACTACATCTCCCTTACCCCTTTTTTTGCCGACATTACCCACCCTTCCAGCCTGGCGCCGCTACATGATGCGGCGCCCCTCCTCTACGAGGAACTGGCAGCGGAGTCTTAATCGTCTCTTAGTTCTGGACACCGCAGCCTAACGCGTTTGGGGGAGCGTTGCCATGTGGGGAGTGAACAACAATGTCATAGACAGTGAAGAAGGCACGTGATATAATCTAAGCTGGTTTAGAAACTTCTCCCCTGAGCCGAGTCGCCAAGCGAAATATGGAGGATGCAACCGATTGGATACAATAATCAGCCGTGAAATGACTGTGGGATACACTGTCCATACGTATCCCCAAACTGTCCCCGTCTTTATGAAGTATGGTATGCCCTGCCTTACCTGTCCTGGCACCAGTATGGAGTCCATCGAGATGGCGGCCCGTATTCACGGGCTGGAGCCAGAGGTATTGGAGCGGGAGCTTAACGACGCCCTGGGCGATGCCGTAGGGAATTGACCGGCAATATGGACATGGCCCTACTGGTGGCGGCCCGCTGGCTTCATCTCTTAGCGGCCACCACCTGGGTGGGGGGGCTGATATTCATGAACCTGGTGCTTACTCCTGCGGTATCGGCCCGCGGCATACCGCCGGCGCCAGTACGTATGATGGGTATCGCCCGTTTTCGGCCCTTTGCCTGGGGGAGCATTGGCGTCATTTTGGTGACCGGCCTGGTCAATCTTTTTCGGGGAGCTCCGTCACTGGATTTTCTCTTCGCCACGGCATGGGGGAACGTCATTCTCGTTAAGATTTTTCTTTTTGCCGCCATGGTGGTGGTCACTGGGGTAAACAGTTGGTTCGTCTTCCCTCATCTTAGGCAACAAGCGGCTGCTCCTCGCAGGCCAGGAAGTGCCGTGCCCGGGGAAAAGGCCCTTGTTCTGCTGTCCAGGACCAACTTAGCCTTGGGTGTTGCGGCACTTCTGGCCGTGGCTGTACTACGTCAAGTGTAGCCTAGTCATGCCGGAACCAGAAAGCACCAAGGTGGCAAAGAAATGGCATCGGGCCGCTCGATCCCGTCTTAGTATGGAGTTGGCGGGGCTTTCTTTCGCCGTGGCCCATGGCTTCACGCCCAGGGATTATGCTGCCCACCTGTGGGGTCAAGGAGCAGAGGCATGGATGGGCAAGAGAAACCCTAACCCATCTGAATATGTGCAGAGGGAGGCCTTGGCCATGAAAACCCTCTTTCCCGGCGTGGATTTTCAGGCCAGCCTGGGGGACGGACGGGCAGCGGAGATCGTCTTCACCCGTGGCTGCCTGGGGACGTGGGGAGAAGAGTCGTGGCTCACCGCCAGGAAGTGGGGGCTGACGCCGGAGGAGGTGTGTTCTTATTGTCAGGAAGCCTTTCGCCTCTGGGCCAGTGCCTTAGAGCTAGAGGCCGAGATGACCCCGGGGCGGGAAGGGTGTTTCATGAGAGTAATTCCTCGCAATGAGGGATAGACCTGCTTCGCCGGCTGCGGCTTTATCGGTGGAGGTAGCTATGAGCGCAAACCTAACCTCAGAAATGACGGTGGAACAGATAGTGCGGCGTTACCCCAAAGCCCTGCGGATTCTGGTGCCTAAAGGCATCGATTGTTGCTGTGGCGCAGGGAAGAAGCTATCCGATGCCGCCGCCGAAAAAGGGTTGGACGTCTACGCTCTCGTGGAGGATCTGAAGCAGGCCGTAAGTGTCTGAAGTCGTTAATGGTTCCGAAAAGGGCATGGCAACCGTAATAAAGGCGCTTCTTCAAGGAGCCCAGTTCTCCCCAGAGCACTTCATGCCCCAGTTTCTGTACTCCTCAGATAGATTCAGGGTTGTGTTTCTCTGCCTGGAAGCCGGACAGGAAGTGCCCCACCATGCCAGCGGTGACGCCTCCTTTTATGTGGTGGGGGGACAGGGAATCATCACCCTGGGCCAGGAGGAGCACCCGGTAGCGGCGGGGGACCTTATCGTATGTCCCGGAGGGCTATCTCACTCGGTAAAAGGGGTGGAGAAGCTCGCCCTTCTGGTGTCGGTGGCTCAGGAGTAGGGGAGCTGGTGCAGGTCAAAGTTCGCTTTTTCGCCCGCTACCGGGAAATGACAGGACAGGGAGAAAGTGCGGTGGAGGTGGAGGAAGGCACCACGGTTGCCCAGTTGTTGAAAAAGCTGAGCCTGGGTTTCCCCGAGTTGGACAATCGTCATTTTCTTATCGCCGTCAATGCCGAGTACGCCACCCTGGAGCAGCCCTTGCGTCATGGGGACGAGGTGGCCATCATACCTCCGGTAAGCGGGGGCGAAGGTGTTTAAGGTTACCGAAGCCCCTCTGGATCCGCAGCCGATAGTCCAGGGGGTACTCAAAGAGAGCCATGGGGCCGTAGTCACCTTTCTGGGTGTGGTGCGGGGCTGGTCGGGGGGCAGGCGGGTCCTCTACATGGAGTACGAGGCGTACAAAGAGATGGCGGAGAAAAAGCTGGTGGAGATTGGACAGGAGATCCGTCAGCGGTGGCAGGTAGAGGACGTGGCTTTATATCATCGGGTAGGGAGGCTGGAGGTAGGCGTGACAAGCCTGGTGGTGGTGGTGGCCGCTCCTCACCGCGGGGAGGCTTTTGCGGCCTGCCACTACGCCGTGGATCGTTTGAAGGAGATAGTGCCCATCTGGAAAAAAGAGGTCTTTGAGGATGGGGGGGTGTGGGTGGAAGGGGAGCCTATGTTGGAGGAGAAATAGATGAGCAACGGAGAATCCAAGGAAGAAACATCGGCGCAACATAAGTGTATGAGGTGCTCCGCTACCAGTCAGAGCCGAGCCCTCATTTCTGTGGAATTCAAAGGGCAGTCTCAGTGGATATGCGCCGCCTGCCTTCCCTACTTCATCCACGGCGGCTAGGGAGTAAAACGCCTGCGGGCCAATTGGCTGCCAGGGCGGGTTGTGATACAATCCTGCCGAGATGGCAAGGAAAAACACATATCCCCAAAATATCCTCCTGGGGGAAGGCGAGGGGCTTCTCTTTGTTACCCACAAGCATGGTCTCTTCCTCATCCTATCTCTGGTTCCCCCTCTACTGCTTTCCCTGGCTCTCATTGCGGCCGGCCTTGCCGTCGCCATCGGCCTCTTAGGCCCTCTAAATTGGAGCCTTCTTTTTCTATTTCCCCTCTTTCTCGTTTTTTCATTGTTGTGGGGAGTTCTCGCCTACGCAGAGTGGCGCAACGACGTCTACCTTGTAACTGAGCATCGCATTATCACGGTAAGGAAGATGTTTCGTTTCTGGGAAGAGTGCCAGGAGATGGAGCTGACCCGGATTCAGGATATAACCCTCACTGTACCCGGTCCCGTGGCGGCCATTGTAGATTACGGTCACCTGCTTATCACCACCGCTTCATCGGGGCAGGCCCTGCGCTTTGCCAGTGTTCCCCATCCCCGACAGATCAAAGCCGCCATATTCCAGCAGAGGGAGAACCTTCTCCAGCGCCAGGCGCAGGATCGTCTCCAGGAGCGGCGGGCAATCCTGGAGAGGGAGCTGGGATACGGCATGGCGTCAGATAAGCTTCCCGGGAGCCGGTCTTGAAATAGAGATGGCTGCCTCCTGGCTAAACCTTCTTTTGCCCTTCGGCCCCATCGTTCAAGAGGACGCTATCACCTATCACAAACACTGGTGGGTGCTGCTGCGCCAGATGGTGTTGCCTCTTCTGTTCACTGGGGTGGCCATACTGGCCCTGGTGTACGTTTTACCCCTCTTCCAGGGCTGGCCCAAGGTGGGGGTGGCTGCCGGCTCCTTTTTGCCCTTATTCTGGCTATACTGGAGATATGAGAACTGGCGTAACGATTACTACGTAGTTACCAGGGACCGCATCTTGGACGTGGAGGCGCTTCCCTTGGCCATGGGCACGGAGATTAGGGAGGCTCCGTTGAGCAATGTCCAAAACGTAACCATGAGGATTCCTAATGTCATGGCTGCCTCTCTGGATTACGGAGATATTCTGGTGGAAACTGCAGGACACGAAGGCCAACTCACTTTTTTGTCCCTGCCCCATCCCCGCCAGGTTCTTCAGGAGGTGATGTCTCGGGTGAGCCAGTATCGGCAGCGCCGGGAGGACGAGGAGGCACAGCGGCGTCTGCGAGAGACGCTAGAGTGGTTCGTTGCTTATAATGAGGTGAATCGGATTTTGGTGCTGCGTAGCCCTCACCAAGTCAAGGGGGGAGAGACGATAGATGTGGAGTGGAGGGTGGCCGGCCTTCCCGCTCAGATAGAAACCTACCTGTCGTGGGACGTGACCTCCCATCCTCAAGATGACTACCCCTATACCGCCCCACCACTACAGGGTGGCATCGGCAACTACGAGGCCTCTTTTTCGGCTCCTGTGGCAGATAGAGTCTACTTTAAAGTATTTGCCACCTCTCAAGGTGTTTGCTACCGCTCTTTAGAGCACCAGGTCGACATCCGACCCTAATTTAAGGGCTGGTGGAGGCAGAGCGCATCTTTGCGAAACAATCGCTACAGTAAACGGGCCGACTGAGCCGAGGGACAAAGGGAACTGTGGTCTCGGCGCCGCACTGGGCACAGGTGACGGTGAAAGATTCTCGGCTGCCGCTGGCCCGTTGACGTCGTTTCTCGGTGCGGCAGGAAGGGCAACGCTGGGGTTCGTTGCGGAAACCTTTTGCAGCGTAGAACTCTTGCTCTCCCGCAGAGAAGACAAAGTCCATGCCGCAGTCGCGACACTTCAGTGTTTTATCTTCGAAAGCCAATGGATAAACCTCCTTTTTTCTTGGTGGAGGGTTTAGAACGGCCGTCCCCTCCGCGGCCCGCGAAACTAGCTGGAACGATTGATAGCCTTGCCTCCTTCCTGAACAGTGGTGGAGCTGCGGAGGCCCCGGGATTTGGGGGCCGGTGAAGGGAGGAGGGACTCTGCCGCCGCCACCACCTCGGCGGCAGTTATCTGATGTAGACAGCGGGGATGACGACAAAAGGGGCGTTGCCAGAAGGGAATGCTGCCGATGAAATGAAAGCAAGGGGAACAGGGAAGGGATTTTCTCACCACCCCGTGTTTTACTCCGTAAGGCCGAAAGTTGTCGGCGCTGGAAGGGCCGAAAATGGCCACCACCGGCTTTTTGAGGGCGGTGGCTATGTGCAACGGACTGGAATCGTTTCCAATAAAGAGATGACATCGCTCCACCAGGGCGGCGGTCTCCCTGATGGTAGTCGTGCCAGCACCGTTGATGCACCCTCTACCTATTCCTGTCGCCACTTGGCTGGCCAGGTGCCTTTCGTCATCTCCCCCTAAGATTAGTAGTCTCGCCCCATGGCGGCGCACTAGCTCTCGGCCTACCTGTACAAAACCATGCCAGGGCCACCGCTTCTTGCCGTAGAACCCCTCACCCCCCGGATGCAGGGCGATGAGGAGGTCTCCTTCCGCCACTCCTCGCTGGGCGAGGTATCGCTGGGCGAAGCGGTGCTCCTCGGCGGAAAGATATAGCTCAAGCTCTGGCCTATCCAGCTTCATGCCGAAGCCCTCCACGGCCTTCAGGTAATGGTATAAGGCATGGGTTTTGGCCCACGGTTGATCCCGATAGGAACGGAGCCACCACCAGGGAGGAAGCTGGAGCTTGACCCGACGGGGAGCGCCACACACAACGCGGCTGAGGAAAAGGCTAAAAGTGCACAGATCCACGGTGAGTTGGAACCTTTGCTGCCGCAGACGCCTGAAAAGAGAGAAGAGAGCCCCCAGCTTGCCCTGACTTGCCCAGGTGGGATGGACAAAAAGCTCGTCCAAGTGGGGATTGGTCTCTAAGATACCTTTGTTGGAAGGGTAAACCAGGGCCGCGATGTAGGCCTGGGGATATTTTCGACGCAGGGCGGCTAATGCTGGGGTAGCGAAAAGGGTATCCCCGATGGGGGATAAAAGTATGACCAGAATGCGCTGAATTTGAGGCGTCTTTCCCGGTGCCTGCCGGACGGTGGCAACATTAGCCTGCCCTTTAATGACCTCGTCTCCCTCCTCGCCCTAAGCGCGGCGATCTTTCTACGGGCTTGCGATCCACCCGGTAGTCCGGCGCCGTTATGACGACGACGATGCTGAGGCGCAAGTCACCCATTCGAGAGCTTAAAGGGTCTTCTATCTCGTCCAGAGAGTAACGGCTGGTGAAAACGGTGGGTAGCCGTGCGTTATAGCGATAGTTTATGATCTGGAAGAGCTTCTCCTGGGCCCACGGAGTGCTACTCTGAGTGCCCAGATCATCCAGGATGAGCAGGGGAGTGGTGCGCACCTGATCGAACAGTCGGTCATACACAATACGGTTATCGGGGTTAAAAGCAGAACGGAAATGGTCCAAAAGATCGGGCACGATCTGGAAAACAGGGTGGTCGCCCTGCCCCTTCCGATAGTTGGCAATGGCCGCTGCCAGATGAGTCTTTCCCCGACCGGTTGGGCCCAGGAGAACCAACCATCCCTCGGGAGACTCGGCGAAGGCTTTAGCGTTATTGTAGGCAGTGTTGAGGCTGTGACGCTCGTCTTCGCTGAAGTGGATACCTCGCTGAAAGCTGTCAAAGGTCATGGATTTAAGAAGTTCCGTTTCCATGGGGTCTTTCAAAGAGACTAAGAAGGACTGCCCTTCCATCACCTGGCACACTGTGGAGAGGCGGCTATCCATCAGTCTGGTGCGCAGCCGCTCCTCCAATTCTTCTAAGGCGTTGGTGGTAAAAACCGTGGGCAACTGGGCATTGTAGCGCTGATTTACGATCTGGAAAAGCTTTTCTCGGGCCCACGGGGTGCTGCTTTGAGTGCCTAAGTCATCCAAGATGAGAAGGGGGATGGTGCACACCAGTTGGAAGAGGTCGTCGTAAGAGAGGTCGCTGCTGGGGCTGAAGGTGGCCCGAAGGTGGTCCAGGAGGTCAGGAACGACCATGAAAAAGACGGGCTGTCCCAGGGACAGCCGATGATTGGCGATGGCCGCCGCCAGGTGGGTCTTGCCGCAGCCGCTGGGCCCGGTAAACACTAGCCACCTTTTAGGGGAGTCGGCGAAGATTTTCGCCATGGTATAACAGTCGTAGAAGCTTTTTTGGGCCGCGGGGTCAGCCCGTAGTCCCTGGGGTTCCAGACTATCGAAGGTGAGGCGCGTCAGCGGCCCCAAATTGCTGAACCGAAAAAGGCGTGCCTGCCGCTCCTCCAGTAGCTCTGTCATCTGGCACTGACAGGGCGCAAGACGCCCAAAATCGGGATGATCCACGGGAACGCGGGCCATGACGAACCCTGCCCCACCACACAGTGGACAAAGGGCGGCCGATTCCTGAGCGGGGGTGCCCTCAGCGGCGGGCCACGTGTCCGTATTTTCCTTGGGTGTACTTTTCGGTATCTGTCTTCTGAGGATGTCTCCCAGTCTCTCCATCTCCTCGTCCTTCAGTGGCCCACCGCTCCAATATGCTGGCGATGTAGCGCCACCGCCGATGATTGAGCGCCACCGCCTCTTTGAAGGCTTCCTCTATCCATGGCAATGGGTACCGCTCCTCTGCCTCTCGCAGCTCCTCGGCCATCAGAGGGGTCAATAACCCAATATTTTCCTCATAGAGACGAAAAATATTGGGTTGGGGGACGGGTGGTGGGGGTGGCTCCGAGACGGATGAAATTCCGGCCACGGAAATATCTCCCGACTTTATGCGCTCCATAGCTCTTTTGTCCGTCTCTGTGTTGAGAAAATAAAGACGCTGCGTTTCCTTTTGGCCTTCAGTCTTCAGTTCCAGGCAGAAGACGGTGCCTCGCTCCACTGCTGTGGCCAGGCACCGCCTCAAAGT
The DNA here is from genome assembly GCA_016183425.1 of Chloroflexota bacterium. GTDB lineage: Bacteria > Chloroflexota > Dehalococcoidia > JACPEP01 > JACPEP01 > JACPEP01. Next base: position 17,913 of record JACPEP010000046.1, on the reverse strand, counting down.
TCCTTGACGGTCCCCTTCTATGGCCAGGCAAGCCATCAGGGCTTCGTCGGAAACTAGCTCTCCAAAGGTTACGTAGCGAGGATAACCCCGTTTATGATACAGAAGTCGGAAAAGGTGGAGGCAGACCTTTAGCTCCACCAGGTCCTCTATCTGAGGTAGTGTGTGGTATAAAAAAGGGTTGGGGAGGGGAGTAAAGCCGGCCCGGGGGGAGAAGGGAGACGTCGGCGTCAATTGCGGCTTACCTCCAGGTTGGTAAAGCGCACTGTTCGCTCCAAGAAGCGTAGGGGCACTTTTCCCGTGGGCCCGTTACGATGCTTAGCCACTATTATCTCGGCGATGCCCCGGGGATAAGGTTCCAAGGGATGACGCCTTTCCCATTCCTCTTTGGTGGTGTAGACGTCCTCTCGATATATGAACATGACGATGTCAGAGTCTTGCTCCAAGCTACCGCTCTCCCGCAGGTCAGAGAGGAGGGGTATGTGAGGAGTGCGAATCTCCACGGCTCGGCTCAGTTGTGACACAGCCAAAACGGGAACGTTCAGCTCTCGGGCCATTGCCTTCAAGGAGCGGGAGATGAAGCCTATCTCCTGCACCCGATTCTCGTAGCCATTGCCACCGTGGATCAGTTGCAGGTAGTCCACAATCACCATGTCAACCCCTACCTCGCTAGCCAAGCGGCGGGCTTTGCTCCTCATCTCCATGGCCCCCAGAACGGGAGAGTCGTCGATGTAGATGGGAAGCTCAGAAAGGCGTCCCGCGGCGTGCATGATCTCTCGTTCCTCGTCCTCATTGTAGTAGCCAAAACGGAGACGGCGAGTATCTACCCCTGATTCGCTGGCCAAAAAGCGCTGCACTACCTGCTCTCGGGCCATCTCCAGGCTAAAGACGGCCACATGGGCCCCCTGCTTGGCGGCAGCGTTGCGGGCGATGTTGAGAACAAGACTCGTTTTTCCCAGGCTGGGCCGGGCGGCAAGGATAATGAGATCGGAGCGATTGAATCCTCCCATGATCTCATCAAGAGCCAAGAAGTCGCTGACGATATAGGGTAGCTGACCTTCTCTCCGGTCAGGGGCCTCTACTGCCTGCTCGAAGTAGTCGTCCAGGAGCTTGCGTAGAGCCACGAAGTCCCGAGTGCTCTGGCCGCGGCGTAGCTTAAAGAGAAGCTCCTCGGCTCGGTCAAGAACTTCATCGGTGTCGGGGCCGCCCTGATAGGCCACCGCAGCTATTTGGCCAGCGGCGCTGATAAGACGTCGGTACGTGGCGGTACGGTGCACGATGTTGGCATAATGTGTTACGTGAACGGAGGTAGGAACTATAGATACCAGATAGCTGAGGTAAGATACTCCTCCAACCGTCTCCAGTTGGTTCCGCTGAACAAGCTGGTGGGCTACAGTTATCTGGTTTATGCCTTGACGGCTTTGATAGAGGGCGAGACAGGCTTCAAAAACAGGTTTTGTTTTGATGTCATAGAAGTCTTCGGGGTGGAGGAAGTCAGCCACATTGACGATGGCCTCGTCGTCGATGAGGAGGGAGCCTAGCACGGCCTCTTCTGCGGCTACGTCATGGGGTGGAAGCCTGTCCCCTTCCATAGCCTTAGGCTGTCTCCGGCGCCACTTCTACCTTTATGGTGACTTTAGTCTCCCGGGACAGTCGAAAAATGGCTTCGTAGCTGCCTAAATGGTGAATGGGCTCTTTCAGCTCGATATGCCGACGATCCACCGGCTGTCCGATGAGCTGTTGTATGGCCTCGGCTATATCGGCGGTAGTGACGGCCCCGTGGAGGCGGTCCTGCTCCCCGCTACGAGCACGAAGAACAATAATTTTTCCTTCCAGAGCTTGGGCTATTCGTTTGGCCTCTGTCTTCGCCCTGGTCTCTCGCTGGACAGCTACCTCCAGGTGAGCCTTAGCCCTTTTCATTTCCTTCGGAGTGGCCACCGCGGCCAGCTTTTGAGGGAGAAGGAAATTTCTCCCATAGCCGTCGGCCACCTCTTTTACCTCGCCGGCCCTAGCTATATCGGGCACATCCTGGAGAAAGATAACTTTCAATACTGGTCTCCCTTTCTGGTCAAGGGGTATTATACTCTATGGTTTTTCAGTCCACAAGGTGTTGAACGCATCAGGTGGGGTGGAGTGTTTTTAATAATAGGGGTTTTCAAGGGGCGACCTTTTGGCGGGGACAGATTTTCAGGGTGGTTGGATGGGCAAAAAGACGAAAGGAGGGCTTGACAGTGGCCGAACCAAGTGTTAAGATTCACGATTGCTAATGATTCGCAATTGCCTTATACTGTCTCTGTATATTCTGTATATAATGTAGTAAAATTGACGATTGACAACGGGTAAAGTTGGCAGTAGATTGATAGTACTTTTTACTCGGAGAATCTAGGAAAATGGAACAGGATAGCAGTGCCGCCTATCTTCGAGCGCGGAGTTTGCCCGGACAACGGGTTACTCCCCAGCGTTTGCTTCTTTTGGGCCTGATACGAAGGGCCCAGGGACACGTGGATGCCGATGAGATATACCGACGCGCTCGAGAAAGGAATCCCCACATCAGCCTCTCAACAGTATATCGTGCTCTACGCCTCTTTAAAAAGATGGGGCTGGTAGAAGAGCTTCACTTTAATGAAGAACACCACCATTACGAGGTGAAGCCTCCGAGTCAACACTATCATATGGTATGTATGGAGTGCGGCAAAGTAATCGAGTTTCTAAGCCCATTAATAGGCCGGATAGTGGAGGAAGTGAATCGGGAATACGATTTCACTGTTACTGGCGGCGAAGTGAGTCTGGTGGGCTACTGTCAAGAGTGCCGCTCCCAAGAGACCAGGACGGAAGCCAAATTAGATGAGTAAAGGGGTTTTTTGTTTTGCCATTTTCATATGCAAATAACTAGCACATGCAACACTGAGGGAAAGAGGACATATCGCCGGAAATAACGCTTATGGTATTTCCAGCCCATAGGGTAAGCTAGCACTTAAGAAAGGAGTATCTAATAAAATGGCACAATCCTTCTTAATCACTTTAAGAGAAGGCATAGAGGCGGCCCTCATTGTAGGGATCATCCTGGCCTTTCTAGCTCGAACCAACAATGGGGAGCAGTTTCCCAAGGTTTGGTGGGGGACGGTGGCGGCGGTGATAGTGAGCATTGTGGCCGGGGGCGTAATCTTTGTGGTAGCCGGGGAATTCTCAGGTCAAGGCGAGGAGATATTCGAGGGCCTGGCCATGCTCACCGCCGTTGCGGTGCTTAGCTATATGGTCATCTGGATGAAGCATCAGGCAACGAATATCCGAGCCCATCTTGAGGCGCAAGTGACCGCCGCCATCAGCGGTGGCTCGGCGCTGGCCTTGGGTCTGCTCGCCTTCGTGGCTGTAGCACGGGAGGGGCTGGAAACGGCTCTTTTCATGTTCACCGCAGTGAGAACCTCCAGTCCTTTGGAGTCAGCGCTGGGAGGCATCTTGGGATTGGCCCTGGCAGTAGCACTGGGTTATCTACTCTTTAAAGGAAGCCACCGCCTGAACCTGCGGGTGTTTTTCAATGTGACCGGTGTTTTACTCATTCTTTTTGCAGCCGGGCTGCTGGCCCGGGGTATCCATGAGCTTCAGGAAGCCGGAGCCTTCCCCATCCTCATCGAGCATATCTGGGATATAAACAACGTCCTTAACGAGAAGGAAGGTATGGGGAGCTTCCTGAAGGCCCTTTTTGGCTATAACGGGAATCCTGAGCTTATTGAAGCCCTGGCCTACGTAGCCTATCTGGTTACTGCTCTCACCTATTTCTTCCGTATACCGAGGCTGGCGGCAAGCCAGGCAGAGGAGAGGGCCTAGGCTCCACAGAAAGGTGGTGGTAGTGAGAGGGGCTTTTTTAAAGATGTATTTGCAAATGCCAATCATTGATAGATTGAAAGGAGGTTTAGCGGGGGTACAATTTCACTGTTACCGGCGGCGAGCTGAATCTTTTGGGCTACTGTAAGGAGTGTCGCTCCAAAAGAGGTGGGGTGGAAACGATGTCCATATCCGATGGGTAAGCAGCAGGCACCTGTTTTTATTTTGGCCTATTTATTTGCAAATAACTAGCATATGCAACAATTAAGGAAGGGGGAGATACAATCAGAAACCAAGTTTACGTTTTTTCAGCTATAAGGAAAGTTCCCATCTTAGAAAGGAGTTTCCAAAATGGCACGATCTTTTGTAATCACCTTGAGAGAAAGGCTGGAGGCTGCCCTTATTGTGGGGATTATTTTGGTCTACCGGAATCCCCCCGTGGCAGGGGGTTATATGGGTCAACTGGAGGGCTTGGCCGGAGAGGTATATTGGCCTATGTGGCCCGTACCAACAATGGGAAGCAATGCCCCAAGGTTTGGGGAATAAGAAGGATAGAGGGGGGAGCTTTTTGAAGGCCTTTTTTGGCTATAAGGGTAATCCAGAGCTCATTGAAGCCTTAGCCTACTTGGTCACCGCTCTGGCCTACCTCTTCCGTGTGCCCAGGCTGGCAGAGAAAAGGGTGAGGGAGAAAAGGCCTAAGCTGTCCAGCCATAGTAGTGGGGTCTGTTGCGAAGCCTGTATTGCCCATCACCCCTCTTTGCTACGGCAATTTCCATCCTTTCTGGTTGGGCTCGGTAGCGGAACATGCCCCGCCATGGATAGGGCAGGTGGCTCAGGGGTGGTTGGTGCTTGCCCTTACCAACTCTTTTGTCAACTTGGACTGGGTGGAGTTCGTGGGGAATATACTCCCCTCCCCCTTTTTAGGGGGCAGCCCCGCCCATCGCACGGGTTAGCTGGACCTACTGACGAACATTTTCCGGGCTATGGTAGTGTTCTCCTTCCCAAACCCCTTGACAAGCCCGAGGCTCGCTGTTAAACTTGAACTGTTTTTGCAAATGCAAATCATTAGATATTAGAAAGGCGAGGTGGTTAAACAAATGATGGTTGGACGAAGGTTATGGAGAGGAATCTTGATGGTCGGGGTCGCCCTGGCATTGGGGGGTTTCCTGGTCGGCTGCCAGCCTCAACCCACGACAAAGCAGAAGCTAGTGGTGGCTATTCAGCCCACCTTGGCTGCCCAAGAGATGCTGGAGAAAGCCAAGCCTTTGGAGAAGTTCCTGGAGGATAAACTGGGCCCCGGGGTGGACGTAGAGGTTTACGTTCCCTTGAGCCAGGCCGGAGTGATCGAAGCCCTACGCTTCGGGCAGGCCCATGTGGCCTTTATGGGAGCCTGGCCCGCCCAGTTGGCCGTGGAACTGGGAGGGGCGGAGCTGGCCTTGGCCGAGGTGAGAGAGGTTATCATTGGCGACCAGAAAAAAGAGGAAACCTTTTACTTCTCCTACTGGGTGGTCACCAAGGCTAGCCCTTTCAAATCCCTGAAAGAGCTTCAAGGCAAAAGAGCCTGTTTCCCCAGCGCCGTCTCCGGCTCCGGGTACGTGGGGCCCATGGGCCGCATGGTGGAGTTGGGATTGCTCCCCAAGCCGGCCCAAGGAAAAGAGGTAGACCCCAAGGGCTTTTTTGGTCAGGTTATCTTTGGCGGTGGCTATGCCCAATGCTGGGACGCCCTTAAAGCAGGCCAGGTGGATGTGGCTATCATCGCTGGCGATGTATCCGAGAAACTCTACAACGAGGTGCTGGCCAGCACCAACATCTTGGAGAAGCAAGGTCCCCTGCCCTCCCATGGGGTGGTGTTGAGCAAGGAGCTTAAGGAACCCCTACGCTCGAAGGTGGTGGAAGCAGTGAAGGGTTTAGGCGCCCCTGAGTATCGGGACCTGATGCGCGGCTTTATCTCGGGCATCTTCGTCGGCTTCAAGGCCACCGACGCTCAAACACACCTGGGCTCCTTTAGAGTATACTTAGAGCAAACCCGACTGGGCTTCCAGGAACAAATAAGACGATGACAAAGGCGGCAGGAGCCCATCCCTGGGTAGTACAAGCGGAAGGGGTGTGGTTCGCCTACCGAGAAGAAAACTGGGTCCTCCGAGGGATCAGTCTGGAGGTGCCCCCAGGGGCCTTCTTCACTGTAATGGGGCCTTCGGGGGCGGGCAAGACCACTTTGCTAAAAGTGCTGGCGGGCCTCTTACGGCCCCAAAGGGGCCGCGTGGAACTCTTGGGCTTCCCTACAGACAAGGGCATCCCCGCCGAAGTCCGCCGCCAAGTGGGCTACATCCCGCAACAGCTGGGGCTGGTGCGCAGTTTGACAGCTTTAGAAAACGTTCTCATGGGGTGCCTGGGACGCCAGAGAGGCCCAGGCACCCTAATGGGCCTCTTTCCCAAAGAGGAGGTGGAGCGGGCCCAAGAATGCCTGAGCCTGCTGGGCATCGCCCACAAGGCTGGCGAGCGGGTCTATCGGCTCAGTGGCGGGGAACGCCAGCGAGTGGCTATAGCTCGGACCCTGCTCCAAAATCCTCCCATCATTTTTGCAGATGAGTTCGTTTCGGACCTGGATTTTCTTAGGGCAGCGGAGATCATCACCGCTATGCGGGACATCGCCCACCAGAAGGGTATCTCCTTCGTCTTCAACATGCATGAGCTGCCTCTGGTGCAAGAGTTCGGCGACTACATCCTCCTCTTCAAAGACGGGAACATCCTTCACCAAGGAACGGCCAAGGAACTTACCTGGCCCTTGGTTCAAGAAGCCTTACGATGAGGCGGGATCTCTTTGTAGTCTCCCTTCTGGTGCTTTTCCTTGTCCTATCCCTGGGGCAACTAGGTTTTTTTGACTTGGCTCGGCTCTCTCGAGGGGCCTCCAACCTGGTGCTTTTCTCCCGAGAGACGGTCCCCCCCGATCTGGGCATCCTCCCCATGGCAGGGCAAGCCTTGGTGGAGACGGTGGAGATGGCTATGGCGGGAACCATCCTGGGTTTTTTCTTCTCTTTGCCTCTGGGCTTTCTGGGCACCCGATCCTTTTTTCCCGCTACCTTTGTCGTGCTTCCCCGGCTGATCATAGCTGCCACTAGAACAATCCCCTCCCTTCTTTGGGCCATCCTCTTCGTCATCATCGTGGGCTTAGGGCCCCTGGCGGGGACCTTGGGATTGGCCGTTTACACAGTGGGCTACCTGGCCAAACTCTACTACGAATTCTTTGAGGGGGTGGACCCAGAGGTGGTAGAGGCAGTAATGGGAGTGGGTGCCTCAAAACTCCAATTGGCCCGCTTTGTGGTCTGGCCCGAGACCGCCAATAGCATCCTGAGCCAGCTTATGTTCATGCTGGAGTACAACATCCGCGCATCTTCTATATTGGGTCTGGTGGGAGCGGGGGGTATCGGTTTTTACATGCAGGTATACATCCAGACCCTGGAGTATCAGAGGCTCACCACCTTGTTGCTCCTCATCCTGGTTTTGGTTATCTTTATGGACTACTTCAGCGCTTGGGTGCGCAACCACTATCTGTTGGTCCGTTGAATGAGCTAAAATATTAGCCATGATCCAAACTTCAACTAGAGGGCCAGCCTATCCTCTCGCTTCATTGAGGTATCGAAACTATCGATTTCTCTGGTGGGGCTCGGTGGCGGAGCATTCCGGGCAGTGGATGGAGCAGGTAGCCCAGGGCTGGTTAGTGATGGCGCTCACCAATTCTCCCCTGGCTCTGGGAATGGTAGAGTTTATGAGGGATGTTCCCAGGCTTTTTTTCCCCTTTTTAGGGGGCATCGCCGCCGACCGTATGGACCGCAAATACCTGCTCATCGGAACCTTTATAGCTATGGCGATGTCCTCCTTTGCCTTGGCCTTTCTGGTTATTGCCGGGCTCGTCCAACTGTGGCATATCCTGGCCGTTTCCTTTTTCTTTGGGGTTATCACATCTTTTAATCATCCAGTGCGAGCGACCTTGATCCCCAACTTGGTGCCTCGCGAAGACCTATTAAATGCTATTTCCCTGGATTCTGCCTCCGTGAATGCCTCGAAAATAATTGCTTCCCCCATCGCCGGCGCCGTTGCTGGCGCCGCTGGTGTCACCAGCGTCTTCGGCCTGCGGGGGGTAGGCTGCCTTGCCGCCTTGGCCCTAGCGGCGATGATGAAGGTGCCCTCCCATCCCAACCTAGTTCAAGCCAGCGGTCTTAGAAAGGAGTTGGCTGACGAGTGGCGCTACTTGAAGGCAAACAAAACCGACCGCACCCTCCTGGCCCTTTACTTGATCCCCATTATTTTCAGCATGCAGTACGTTGTTCTGTTGCCTATTTTTGCCCGGGATGTACTCAAAGGAGGCCCCGAAGTCCTGGGGCTGATGGTGGGGGCCGGCGGATTGGGGGCACTGCTGGGAACCGTTGCCTTGGCCTCTTTAGGGGACTTCTCCCAAAAGGGGCAGCTTTTACTCTCGATGCCTGTGCTTCTCGGGGGACTCTTCATCCTCTTCGCCTTGTCCCGATGGCTCGCCCTATCTCTTGTGCTTATGGTGGGCATCGGCGCCCTGAATACCGGCTATATGACGCTGACTAATGTTCTAGTGCAGAGCCTGGTGCCCGACGAGCTACGGGGTAGGGTGATGAGCCTTCGGGAGGTTGCTCTGGGGTTCAGCCCTCTAGGGAGTTTACTGTTGGGGGTGGTGGCTACCCTGGTAAGCGCTCCCTTCGCCATCGGCCTCATGGGGGTTATCTGTGCCGCTCTGGGGATCCTGAGCCGCCTTCTCCTCCCTTACATCCGCCGCTTGGCGTGAGCTACTGCTACCCCAGCTTTTCTCTGGCTTCCATGGCCACGCGGCGGTACACCTCTTGAAGGGGGAGCCCGTGCTCTTGGGCCAAGCGGCGACACGCCTCGTACTCTGGCGATACGGCCTGGATGCCATCGCTCGCTATCTTTAGCTTCACCGCTGCCCGACCCAGGCTGGAAAGAAACTCCACGGCCCGGCGCTCTACCCCGTGCCGCTCTACCCCTTGAACCCGAACGCCCAGGGTAGAGCTTTCTTGAAAAAGAACCTCCGCCATGGTCCCTTCCAAAGAGCGGGGGGCTAAAAGGCTGACCATGGTGGCGGGTCGGTTTTTCTTCATCTGAATGGGAGTAAACCAGACGTCCAGGGCCCCCAGGCTGAAGAGGCGCTCCATCAGGTAGCCATATAGCTCTGGGTTCATATCGTCGATGTTGGTTTCCATGAGGATTATCTCCGATGAAGGTAGGGGTATCGTCTCCCCCAGCCAGAGACGCAAGGCATTGGGTAGATCGGTGCGGTGGCGGGCTCCTAAGCCATAGCCCACCCTCTCCAGGGTCATGGACGGCCGTTGGAAGGTGGCCAGGGTGGTCAAGATGGCGGCAGCGGTAGGGGTGAGCACCTCCCCACCGGCCTCGTTCCCAGGCAGGCCGGACCGCAGGGGCGCATTTACCATGGCAAGAAGCTCAAGGGCTGCCGGAGCAGGCACCGGAAGCGGGCCGTGGGCAGAGGCGACGGTGCCGCCTCCCAGGGGGAGAGACGAAGAGAAAACCTCTTCTACCCCCAGGAGGTTCAGACCGATGATGGCGCCCATGACATCCACCATGGCGTCCACCGCTCCTACCTCATGGAGATGGGTTTCCTCTACAGTGAGTCCGTGTACCTTGGCTTCCGCCGCTGCTAGGCGGCGAAAGATAGCCTCCCCCCTACTCCTAACCCCCTCCGGCAGGGCGCTGGTGGAGATAATGGGCAGAATATCGGCCAGCTTTCTTCTGTCCCCAGCCTGAGAAACAGTCACCTCCACTCTGGTGCCGGAGATGACTCCTCGCCGCTCCTTTTGGATGGAAACGTCGTATCCAGTTAGGGGCAACCTTGACAGCTCTTCCTTGAGTTCTTTTAATGGCAGACCAGCATCTAGCAGAGCCCCTAGAATCATGTCTCCAGAGGCCCCCGCGAAGCAGTCAAAATAGGCTATCTTCACAATATCCTCAATCCTGCTCTACGCACATAAGAGTGCTCCTGGGTCCCATTCCCACTCAGTACCAACAGGAAGAAAAATATTCTCCGCCTCAGACTTACCCCATTATAGCACAGCTAGCGAAATCGGCCCTCCCGCTGTGGAGATGAGGAGAAAATCCCCCCACGTACATTGACAAGCCTGCCCATGAGGGATACAATTTGCTCACCTTGTCAGGAGCGGCTGAACTAGAGAGGGGAAAAGATGCGGAAGGATTTAATGGAGATTCTGGCCTGTCCCATGTGCAAAGGCCCCCTTCATCTCACCGTAGATGAGGAGAACGAAACAGAGGTTGTGACTGGGTCGCTTCGCTGCCAGAATTGCCAGGAAACCTATCCCATTCAGGATACTATTCCCAACCTGCTGCCTCCCCATCTACGCCAGTAACAATGAACGGGGGGAAAAACCACCTAAAGAGGCGGACAGCGATGAGTTCGCCGGGAGGAAGATGTTTCGAGGCAGGGGAGAGACGTGACAGCAGTGGTAAGGGGTTTAATAGCGGTAGCGGTGATTAGCTTCCTTTTGAGCATTGCCTGCTTTGGCTCATCTAACCCAGTCAAAACTCCTACCCCTTCCCCTGTTTCCACGCGAGTTCCTACGCCTACCGCTACCCCCTCGGGGCCCATCACATACACGGTGCAACCGGGCGATACCCTGTCGGCCATCGCCCAGAAATTTGACACCACGGTAGCCGCCATCCAAGAGGCCAACAAAATTGAAAATCCTGACCTCATAAGCGTAGGGCAGGTGCTAGTTATTCCTCAGCCATAGGACGGAATCGGTTCACCTAGAAAAAGAGCTAAGGAGTATAGATATGGCCATTTCTTTTACCCTTAACGGGAGGATGACAACGGTCGCGGCACCCCCCGACCGCTCTCTGCTTCAGGTGCTGCGGGATGAATTGAGGATTACCGGCACCAAAAAGGCCTGCGATGGTGGAGAGTGTGGCTCGTGCACTGTCCTGGTGGATGGCAAAGCGGCCATGTCCTGTCGCCTGCCCCTGGGACGGATGGAGGGGAGGTCGGTGATGACCATAGAGGGCCTGGGAACACCGGAAAAGCTTCACCCCCTTCAGCAAGCCTTTGTGGACCTGGGGGCCGTTCAGTGCGGCTACTGCACGCCAGGGATGATCATGCAGTCCTTAGCTCTTCTGCTGGCCAATCCGAACCCCAGCCGAGAGGAGGTGGTGAGACGGCTATCGCGCAACCTGTGCCGCTGTACCGGATATGTGCGGATCGTGGAGGCCGTTCTCTATGCTGCCCACCTCATGAGAGGGGGCGAGAGACGTTCTCTAGAGGGAGGAGTGGTGGGGGCAAGGGTGGAGCGAGTGGATGCCAGAGATAAGGTTACCGGACGGGCCCTCTACGCCACCGATGTCTTCAGAGAGGGGATGCTTTACGCCAGGGTGCTGTGGAGTCCTCATCAGCATGCCCGTATTCTGAAGGTCTCTGAGGCCGAAAGGCAGCCCGGAGTGGTGGCTGTTCTCACCGCTGGGGACATTCCCGGAACTAACACCATGCGGCCCGGTTTGGAAGGCTGGCCCCTGTTGGCCCAGGGGCGGGTATGCTACGTAGGGGACCCCGTGGCCGTAGTGGTGGCCGACTCTGAGGATAGGGCAGGGGAGGCGGTGGGGCGCATCAAAGTGGATTACCAGGTTCTTCCCGCCGTTTTCGACCCCGTGGAAGCCCTCAAAGAGGATGCTCCCCAAGTAAGCCTCCGAGGTAACCTGGATTACACCCGTCGCATCGTTAAAGGCAGTGTAGAGGAGGGATTCCGTCAAGCGGATGCAATAGTGGAGAACACCTACATTACTCCCTTCCAGGAACACGCCTACATGGAGCCAGATGCTGCCTTGGCTTTCCTAGATAGTGAAGGACGGGTGGTGGTTCAGGCCTGCACCCAATGGCCCCATGCCTCTCAGGCGGCGATCGCCAACATTCTTGGCATAGAAACAGAAAAGGTAAGGGTGATGCCCACCCTTATCGGCGGCGGATTTGGGGGCAAGTACGTGGAGTTCTGCTGGCTGGCGGCGGCCCTGGCTACCTTCAAGACGAGGCGCCCGGTGAAGCTGGTGCTCACCCGGGAGGAGTGTTTTATCCACACCAAGAAGCGTCACGCCTTCCAGATACGTCTTCGCACTGGCGCTACCAAAGATGGCAAGCTGACCGCTTTGCAGGCGGAGCTCATCGGCAATAGCGGTGCCTACCCTACTGGCACTCCCGTTACTCAGGACTTCCCTATGGCGGTGGTTCACGTCACCGGCCCCTATGAAGTGCCTCACGTCCTCGTAGAGGGCAAGGCGGTCGCCACCAACGTTCCCAAAAGCGGCGCCTTTCGGGGCCTGGGGGGCATTCAAATATGCTGGGCCTGGGAATCTCAGATGGACCTCCTGGCCGCAAAGCTGGGCATAGACCCCTGGGAGCTACGCTATCGCAACGCTCTTCAGGTAGGCTCGGCTACTGGTACGGGGCAGGTTTTGACGGAGAGCGTGGGGCTGAAGAAGACACTGGAGGCGATAAAGCCTTACTACCAGCAAGCTCTGGCCTCTCTGACCAATAGTGAAGATCGGCGGCGAGGGGTGGGGCTGGGCTGCATGTGGCGAGGCTATGGGGGTCAGATGGGAGGCGAAATTGAGGCCCATGTGGAGCTATTGCCCGATGGCAAGGTACAGGTGGCTACCTCGGGAGTGGAGATGGGCCAGGGGCTGTGGACGGTAATGTCGCAGATTGCGGCTCAGGAGCTGGGGGTGCCTCTGGAGGCCATAACTTTGATCAGCGGCGATACCCTTCTCACCTCCCAAAAAGGCTCTGGAACCTCGGGGAGCAAGACCACCTACCTCATGGGCAACGCAGTTCATGACGGGGCGCGGAAACTTAAGGCCTTTCTCCTTCGGGAGGCGGCAGAGGTGCTGGAGGAAAAGGTGGAGAACATCCGCCTGGAGGACGGCTACCTCTTCTCTGCCCTTGACCCCTCTCAACGCCTGAGTCTGGAGAGGTTGGCTGCCATTTCTCGGGGCAAGGGCCTTTCTACCCGTCAAACGGGCATCTTTGACTATCGCTTCGCGGCCTACCTGGACCCAGAAACGGGGCAGGGTTCCTATTGCTATCTCTATGCTTTCTCTACCCAGATGGCGGAAGTGGAGGTCAACACCGCCACAGGAGAGGTAAAAGTGCTGCGGGTGGTCTCCGCCGACGATGTGGGAAGGGTTATCCACCCTCCCAGTCTGGAGGGCCAGATCCATGGGGGCATCATGCAAGGGCTGGGGTATACCCTCATGGAGGATTTTATCCCCGGCAAGAGTCGCTCTTTCAAAGACTATCCTATCCCAACCACCCGCCACATGCCGGAGATGATAACCATGGCTGTGGAGGAGCCGGTGACCTCGGGACCTTTTGGGGCCAAGGGGGCCGGCGAATCGGCGGTGGTCGCCCCGCCGGCGGCCATAGTAAACGCCATTGCCCACGCCATCGGAACCCGGGTCTATCGTTTACCGGCTGTTCCCCAACGGGTTCTGGATGCCATAGCCAAGGGCGACTCTGCGCCAACTTGACATGGCAAACTAAAGTATGTACCATCCTTTTTAGAGACAAGATGCAACCGGAATAGCGATGGGGACTCCTGGGTCTGTCACCGGTGGTGGCGGGAGGAAAGTAGGAGTCCCTTTCATTTTGGGAGTAAGGCATGTTTGAATGGGTGGCGGTGATCCTGGCGGCCGGCAAGGGCATTCGTATGAAATCCCGGATGCCTAAGGTGCTGCATCCCATCTGCGGTCGAGAGATGATCTGCTATCCAGTGGAGAGGGCGGCCGAGGTCACATCTAAGACGATTCTGGTGGTGGGATCCCATGGAGAGGAGATAAGAAGCCTGCTGGGAGACTCCGTAGACTTTGCCGTTCAGAAGCAACCCTTGGGAACCGCTCATGCCCTCCGGTGCGCCCAGCCCATGGCCGATGGCAAAGGGGAGAATATTCTGGTGCTCAATGGAGACGTTCCCCTCATCTCGGCAACGACCCTGAAAGAGATGATGATGCGACACCTGGCCCGGCGGGCCGTCGTTACCATACTCACCGCGATGGTGGATAACCCAGAGGGCTTGGGACGGGTAGTCCGGGATGAGAGGGGTAAAGTGATGGCGGTGGTGGAGGAGGCGGAGGCTGACGAAGAGCTAATAAAGGCCCGGGAGGTCAACGCTGGCGTGTACTGCTTTCGTGGGCAGTGGCTGTGGCCCCGGCTCAAGACAGTCCCACGTCGCGGCAACGGTGAACACTACCTAACGGACATGGTTTTTCTGGCCCGGGAGGAGGGAGAAGAGATAGAAGCAGTGAGCTCTACCCAGGCTGGGGAGACCATCGGCATCAACACCCGCCAGCAACTGGCCCGTGCCGAGGAAATATTGCGAGACAGAATACGGCAGCGAGCTATGAGCCAGGGGGTTACCCTTTTGGATCCCCGGTCTGTCTACATCGATGAAGGGGTTAGCATAGGTCGAGATACCGTGGTTTACCCCAATACCTATCTTTTGGGGAGGACGGCCATTGGCGAAGAATGCCGTATCGGTCCCAACAGCATCATCGAAAACAGCAGTGTGGGAAAGGGGTGCCATATCCAAGCCTCTGTATTGGAAGGGGCGGCGGTGGCGGAGGGGGTCACTATCGGCCCCTTTAGCCATATCCGGTTTCAATCACACATCGGCCGGGGAGTGCACATAGGCAACTTTGCCGAGGTGAAAAACAGTCGCCTGGGGGCGGGAACCAAGGTCGGCCATTTTAGCTACGTGGGCGACGCGGAGCTGGGATCGGAGGTGAACATAGGCGCCGGCACGGTGACTTGTAACTTCGATGGCGTGGGTAAGCACCGCACTGTCATCGATGATGGCGCCTTCATCGGCAGCGACACTATGCTGATCGCTCCGGTACATGTGGGAAGGGGAGCCATAACTGGGGCTGGCTCCGTGGTCAACCACGATGTACCCCCGGAGACGCTGGCGGTGGGTGTTCCGGCCCGGCTAAGGAAAAAGGGGAAGGTTAAAGTCCCACCAGCCCCTTCCCTTTAGATAAGGATACCAGAAAATCGGCTTCAGACCCCGTTGGAGATGATCATAAACTTGGAAGATGGCAGTCGTTGGCTGGCGCTGGCGGTAGTTCTTCTATTTCTCATGTTACTCTGGCTAGTATCGGCAACCCAAGAAGCCCTGGCCGGGTTGAACTTGTGGTGGCGGCAGAAATCCCTAACCACAGAAGAGGGAAACACGCACCAGCTATTGGGGAAAGATGATGCTGTCTCGGGCGCTCTAACCCTGGCCCGGATCCTGGCCGTGGGCATCATTATCTTAGCTTCCTCTTACCTGGGAACAGGCCCCTGGTGGTGGACATCATCTGTTCTTACTGTGGCCTTCCTGGTCATAGCCGTCGTCCTATGGAGCGCCAGAGCCACAGGTGCTGCCTACCCTGAGAGCACCCTTGCCTCTCTTAATGGCCCAGTGATGCCGGTAATCCGTCTTTTGGCCCCCATGTCGGGATTACTATCCTCAGTGATCGAGAGGGTTCTTCCTGTGGCAGTAGTAAGGAAAGAGGAGGCAAAGCCGGGGGACACCTCCGCTGTCACCGGCCAGGAGGAGACCGCCGAAAAAGAGGCGGAGCTGATGATAAGGGGCATTTTCCAGTTGGGAAGGACCTCAGTAAGGGAGATCATGGTCCCCCGCATCGATATCCAGGCGGTGGATACCGAGGCTTCTTTCGCCCAGGTAGTGGATCAGATCATAGAGCTCGGCTATAGTCGCCTCCCTCTTTACGAAGAGATCATAGACCGGATAGTGGGCATCATCTATGCCAAAGACATACTCGCTTATTTGCAACGGGGCATCCTTCCTACCAACCTGAAGGATGTGGCCCGTTCCGCCTACTTTGTTCCTGAGACCAAGAAAATAGGAGAGCTTCTGCGCGAGCTACAACAAAAGAAGATTCACATGGCCATCGTGGTGGACGAGTACGGAGGGACGGCCGGGTTGGTGACTATGGAGGATTTGCTGGAAGAGATCGTGGGCGAGATCGAGGATGAGTATGAACGGGGTGGAGAAGCCCTGGTACAAAAGCTCAGTGACCAGGAGGCCATTGTGGATGCTCGAGTGAGCATCGATGAGATGAACGACCTCTTCCGATTAAATATCGAGAGCGAGGACTTTGATACGGTGGGGGGCTTCGTCTACTCTCGATTGGGCAAGATTGCCAGCATCGGAGATGAGATCCAGGCCGATGGCGTCCTCATCTCCGTTCTCTCCATGGAAGGCCGCCGCATCAAAAAGGTGCGCGTTACTAAAGACATTCCGCAGGATTAAGCGGAGGCACAAGCCTCCACCTCCATCGGCAAAGAAGTATAGTCCGCCTGAGTTTTCCTATTACAGACTAAATCGCCTTTGTAGTCTTACCTGTCCTTCGCACGTCAAAAAGTGCGGACTTAGGACTGTCCGTAGTCAAACTTCACAGTCCGGGAGATGCTACGATATCCCCTTTGGGGCTCCAGGGGGCTTCGCGCCCCCTGGCGGGGGTTTGGGGGTATCCCCCGATTAAATAAACCGACATCTAGCCCCACCCAGTAGTGATACATTCCTACCCCTGCCCTGAAGGATTCATACGTAGCGGGCGCAGCATGCTGCGCCCCAACACCCCCCTAGGCCTGCCCTTCAGGGCGGCGGCTTATTTTGTTAAAGGCCATCAGATTCTTCTCCGCCTCTGGCGGACGTGTCCCCGCCATAGGCGGAGATCAGACTGACACGACCCAGACTAATAAACACCCTTCTAAGAGGACTATTGACAGTCCTCCACCAAGTCGTATAATTCAGGCGATGGACTTTCGATTTCATTGTAGTCCGTAACTATTATGGCAAGAAGAACCAGAAACCGTATCCCGCCCTACGGGCCAGCCCAAGGGGTGATCGCTGGTCTACAGCTTTTGCAGCGCCTCACGCCATCTAGGGTAGATGAGGGTTTGCTGCGGGCCCACGGTGTGGCCCCCGGTAATGAGTATAAAGTGGTAGAGGCACTTCACTTTCTGGGGCTCATCGATGAAGAAGGAAGGCCCACCGATGGGAGCCTCTCCTTAAAAACCAGGGGACCGACCTACATTCTCGCCCTCCAGGATATCTTGCGCCAAGCCTATAATGACCTTTTCCGAGGCTTGAATTTGAAGGAGGCCAGCCGTGAGGCTGTCTACAACTACTTTGTCACCCAGGAGCGCCTGGGGGCAGAGATGGCTACCAAAGCTACTCGCTGTTTCCTTGCCTTGTGCCACCTGGGACAAGTGGAGTTGTCCTCGGGCCTTCTTGAGGTAGGCTCTAGGCGTGGCACGAGAAGAGGAAAAACGCCGCCTACCCCGCAGCCCAGACAGAAAAAGGATGCCGTCCATCTCTCCCCCATCCCACCAGCCCCGCCCTCTCCTTTTATACTGGCCATCACCCCCGAAATGGCAGAGATGGACGAGGAGCGGCTGACCGCCTTTCTCAAAAGGTTGCGACGGGCTCTGAATCGGGCCGCGACGGATTGAAATGGGAAGCCGGTCACTTTTGACCAGTTTGAGAGGGCGAAAGCAGCCTCTGTGTCATTCTGAGCCCGCCCGGAGGCGGGCGAAGAATCTCAAAGGCTTACGAAGAGATTCTTCGGTCGTCCGCCTTAGGCGGACTCCCTCAGAATGACATAGCTCAAGTTGCTGCCCTAAAGTGCTGGCTTAAAAGAGGATATACAGCCCTGCCCTGAAGGATTCGTACGTAGCGGGCGCAGCATGCTGCGCCCCCAACACCCCCTAGGCTCGCCCTTCAGGTCGACGGCTTATAAGGGGCTTGAAAAATCAGTAAAAGTCTCCTATAGTTAACCCTGCAATTTCAAGTGGGCCAGCCCCGCGCAAGGCTCTTAGCTTCGGAGGTGTTACGTGAACCCCAACCCCTGGCTCCAGCGACGGTCTTCTATCTGGTTATCCCTTCTTCTACCCCCACTCCTACTTCTCACAGCCTTGGTGGGCCTGCCCCCGGCGGCCCGGGCCGCCATCGCCAGCATAAGAGCAGATGC
>JACPEP010000045.1 GCA_016183425.1 Chloroflexota bacterium | reverse complement strand
TTACTATTCTTGCAGTATCGTCAACAGTGTAGAGGATACGGTAATCCCCTACCCGGATACGCCAGCCCTGGCCTTCCTTGCCCTGAAGCTTGGTCGCCCCTGGTGGGCGAGGGTCTTTGGCTAAGGCCTGGAGTTTTACATCAACACGTTTGAGGGTCACCCCGGGCAGGGCCTCTACCTCCTTCTGGGCACGGCCCTCCAGGAGCACCTGATAGTTCACAGGCGGCCTTCACGCTTCAGGTCCTCCCGCACCCCCTGATAGTCCCGAAAGCTGCGGGCGGTACGCACTGCCTCATCTAGGTCTAGGATGTCCTCCAGTTCCTCCAGGCGGCTAACTAATCGGGAGTACTCCTTGATATCCAGGAGGACTGCCTTTGTCCTACCCCGCTTATCTACCAGATATTTCGTTCCAGTCGTCGCCATTGTGCTCACCTCCCGCCCTTTATTATACACTTCTGGCCTTGCTCAAAGCCGCTCATGAAGAAGTAGCCCACGGCAATGTCGCCCGCGCCGAGCTGCCCAGCATCTCTTTCAGGCGCTGCAACAGCGATGGGTCTGCGGTGGCGTGGAGGATGTCCATTGTGTGTTCACCAATTGGTTACCATAAAGGCCCTCTAGTGGCGCTGCTGGTTGTCTACGATGTCATGGGGCATAAAACCTCTTCCCTGGCCTGACTGCCTCCGTCAGGGCCGGTCATGACCGGGCAGCCTTCTCCCTCAGGGGATCCACCACCCCCTTAAGGATGCGGGAAGCTCCGAGAATTTCGATGCCCAGGAGTTCCCGTTCCGGCCCAAATTCCAGGTTAACCCCTGGATAGACCTCCACTACCTCCTCCTCCTGGCCTTCTTTGGCCAGATATAACACATCGGCTTCCTGATCGTAACTAACCTTCAGGCTCATACAGCGTCCTCCTCCCAGATTGTATTCTCCGTTCTCGCTGCCCTTCTTGACACGAAGGAAATGGCCATCGGCTTCCAGGTAGATGGACTCGGGCAGTCCCTGGGGGATGGCCCGCAGCAGCATTCGCTCCATCGGTTGGTGAGACGCGCAGCGCCATGCTGTCACGCGCTCCTTGATCTTGCCAGCCTATTCTCACCAGCTATCACAGCCTTTTCAGAAGTTCTTCCTTGGGGATATTATTCCACAGGCTCACCTTGTTGAGTATATCGCTCAGCGTTCCTTTAGCTACCGCTTTGTGAGCGGGAACAGTGATATTGTGTTCGCCAAGGGGTGTAGTTTTCCTCAGCCTCATATGGCTGCCTCGCTGCCTGACAACCTCATATCCCAGGGACAAGAGGAGTGTAACGACATCATCACCGCTAACCTGTGGTAGCTTTTGCATCTGCCAGGCTTACCTCGGAGAGGGTGAGAATGGTGATAGGTTCGGACACATCTCCATAATGGGTGACTACCGCTTCTTTGATGTTCTCATGTAACTCATCCAAGCTTTTGCCCTGGGTGAAGATGTCCTCCCCAATTCCTCGAGCACACCAGGACTCACCGTCAAAGTAGGTCTCAATTTTTATCAGCATGCCAAACCTCCTCTCTCTATTATACGCTCCTTGCCTTGCTCAACCGGTTCTTCACCAGTTGCACCACCGCCCGCGCCGAGCTGCCCAGCATCTCCTTCAGGCGCTGCAACAGCGATGGGTCTGTCGTGGCGTGGAAGATGTTCATAATTTGGAGATTGTTCCAGCTTTGGCAGCACGTTGGGCTAGCATATAGAGGGTGCTTTTATAGATTTCGTCTACAAAGCCAGTTGGCAAGCCAATGGCCTGAAGGATTAATTCGTCCAGCGCTCTCCTGTCTCCTCTCTCAACTTCAGCCACGAGTGGACCAATAGGGCGACGAGCTATCTGCCGAATTGCGGAACCTAGCCCTTTTGCTTGGGATGGTCCTATCTTTGGAACAGGTAGAGGTAATATATCTACGAGACCAGTCTCTAATCCCCCATAGCCAAGACCTCGCCTACCATGTATCTCCTTCAAAAGAGCATAAATGGTCGAATTTAGGAGCGCCCAGATAGGTTCCGTCAGCCAATCTTCTTTCGGGTGTAAACGGAAGAAACGTACCGAAATTAGTAACTCCGGGTTTAAGAATATTCGATGACTGTCTGCATGAGTCCTTCCCCATAGGAGTTTCGCCCCTCTTTGGGCTTGAAGAGGCGGTTTCCACCAGGGTCTCTGCGTTCTCGTCACACTCCTTTCGTCAAATCCAGCACTTTCACCCCATTTGATATAGTCTCTCACCTGAAATTTGTGAATCGGGGTGTCAGGTGGTATCGATAATACCCAGCAATCTGGATGAGCAATTAGGAAGTCTAAATCCGTACTTCGCAAACCGGATCTAAGAAATTGCTTTTCGATCACGAATTTAGGGTATCCAAAATCGGCACCCTCCTTTGAAGTAACCTGGATTCTGCATGTTGTTGAATCTATATCCTCCACTTCTGTCAGAATAAAGAAACCATCCGCGCCCCCCGTATTGAGATACCTTTCTCCCTGTACATAGTTCTCAAGTGTCATACCACTTTTCTCCAAGGCCTCATAAAGATGCACATAGGCCTGAGGAGCCCTTAGGAATCTGCCACCCCATTTGGGGCTGGCATCGAGCTGCACAAACACGTTGATCTCGGATGACAGGTCAGCGTGCCGTTTCTGATTCACTCGAATCTTGGGGACATCGGGCATCGCATCGTGAAGATTCAAACCAGTCGTTGCCTCCGAGAACGGCGCTAGGAACGTCGCGAACCGGGCTGAACTCCCTGGGTCCTCCGGAAGCCCGTTTCGGATGACAGAGACAATGGTATTAATCCCCGCAGTTGTAAACTGCCGCTCAATCTCGCTATCGTAAATGGCTTCGATTGTCGTGCGCTTAGTCAGCCAGTGAATCAAGGCAGTACCGTAAACCGCATCCAACCAGGCATTAGAACATACGAATACATGTAAACCGCCTGGTTGGAGCAACTGAACGCCTCGTGCGTAGAAGTAGCAGAACAGATCCGAGCGTCCTGTGGTCGCATCTGGGTATAGTTCACGAAGTGTTTCCTTGGTGGGTCCAATCTCTTCATTGCGTACGTAAGGCGGATTGGCAATCGCCACATCAAAGCCACCGTTTTGGTCAAACACCTCGGCAAACTCCACCCGCCAGTCCACGGCGCCCGCGGGGGCGGCGGACTCTGCCAGGGCCTCCCGGAGCTGGACCTTCAGGGCTTCTACTTCCGTGGTGAGGTTGGTCTTCTCCTGGCCCGTGGCCCGCATGTGCCTGTCCTTGAGGGTGGCAAGCTGGCCAGCCAACTCGTGCACTCGGTGGCGGAACAGGGTGGTTTGGCTACTGGGGTTGGGGTCTGGCCCCAGGAGGCTATCGCCGCAGACGATCTTGAAGTTGAGGTTGGGCAAGGGTGGTGGCACCGGGCCGTCATAATCGATGGCCAGGGAGAGCCACAGGCGCAGCATGGCGATGTTGACAGCGAACCGGTCTATGTCCGCCCCGTACAGGTTTTGCTCTATGATGCGGAGCTTGAGGTTGTACAGGTCCTGGGCTTCATGGCTCAACTGAGCGCTGTAGAGGGTGGTCATCAGCTCCACCAGCTCTTGCATCATGCCCAGCAGGTAGGCCCCGGAGCCGCAGGCCGGGTCAACCACCTTCACCCTAGCCAGGGCCTCGCCGATCTTTGGCGCAGAGGGAAGCGTGAGCGTGGAGGTGTCCTTGTGGTCAACAAAGGCGGAGATGGCCTCGGTAGAGGCGCCGGTGTTCTGTGTCTCTAGGTAGCCCTTCAGCGCCTCGCGGCACATGAAGGCCACTACGGGGCGGGGTGTGTAGTAGGAGCCGGACTCGTGGCGGCCGGTGACCAGCTCCTCGAAGACCTTGCCCAGCATCTCCGGGTCAACGGCCACCTCCACATCGAAGGGGGTGGACTCCATGACGGTGAAGTTGAACTTGTCGAAGAGGTCGTGGAGTATCTGGTCAATGGCGGCGTCGGGGACGAGGACATTTGGCTGCTTGTCCAGGTCCGTCTCTTCAAACAGTCCGCCGTTGAGGAAGGGCACGTCGTCTATGAGTGGTGATGCTCCTCTGGTCAAGTCCCTGGAGCCCGGGTTGTTCAGGCCCGTAAAGAAAAGTACCTTGATGCGGTTGTTGTAAAAGTTCTTCTCTCCCAGCCAAGTGGGGTAGTCTTTACGAAGGGCATTGAGGTAGTCGGGGTTGCCCTTGAACCTCAGCCAGCCCTTGCGGGAGAGGAAGTAGATAAACATCAGCCGGTTGAACATGGTTTGGGTGAATAGCTTCTTGGCCTCCTCTTCTTCTTTACCCTGGTCAAAACCCTTCACCGAAGCCATGACGGCGTCAAAAACGCTCTTGTATTTCGCAAAGAACTCTTTGGTTACGGCATCAACGTCAAAGGCCCTGTCCACAGCCATGCGGACGCTACCCGTGTCTTTCCCCAGCCAAAAGATGTTGGAGAGTTGCTGCACCGCGGTCCTTCGGGGCAGGTCGCGCTCAATGATCATGCGGCGGAGGGATGGCGCAGCGCCGACGAAGGTCGGGTAGATGATGTGGAGCTGGCTGCCGGAGGGGTTGGTCATGACCAGGAGCAGGTCGCCGTGCAGGGCGTCGGCGATGAGCTTGGCGGCGGCCGAGGCTTCGGCCTTGCGGACGCGGTCGGGGCCAGCATTGGCGGGCGTGGGCAGCGGCACATACACGACGTGCAACCCTTCTATAGAGGCGATGCGCTCGGCAGCGGGTGGAAGGGCAACGGTCTTGGGGGCACTGGCCAGGCTGACGGTGCCCGTAGCGCTCGCGAAGTCCAGCTTTTCTATGAACAGCCGGCGCAGGGCTTGCGCGCGGCCTGCGCTTGATGCGGCGAAGAAGCGCACGACCTCTTGTTCAACTTCGTCGGCGTCCTGGCGGTTGATGATGGGCACGGTCGCTCACCCCATGCAATGCTATTTGGGCCAACGCTTTGACATGGGTAATCTAGCACCTTTTGGCGCTAGGGCGCAAGGTGCGAACTTACGGATAGATGCCCCGAGCCAGGATGGCCTCCTTCACCCGACCAAGAGCCAGGATGTAGGCTGCCAGGCGGAGGTTAGCCTTCTCCCGCCGGGCCAGGTCCGTCACCACTGCGAAGCTTCGGCTTAGGGTAGCTTCCAGCCGACGGTTCACCTCTTCTTCAGCCCAGAAAAAGGACTGGAGGTCTTGAACCCACTCGAAGTAGGAGACGAGGAGGCCGCCGGCGTTGGCCAGGACATCGGGCACCACCAGCGCGCCTTTGTCCTCCAGTATAGCCTCGGCCTCTGGAGTGGTGGGGCCGTTGGCCCCCTCCACGATCACCTGGGCCTGGACTCGGGTGGCATTTTGAGCCGTTATCTGCCCTTCCATGGCCGCCGGAACCAGGATGTGGCAGGGAAGCTCCAGTAGCTGGGCATTGGTTATGGTTTCGCCGCCTTTGAAGCCCGCTGCTGTTTTTGCCTCCCTTTTGTAGGACAGAAGCTCCTCCATATCCAGCCCATCCTGCCGGTAAACACCTCCCTTTGAGTCACTGACGGCGATGATGCGATATCCCTCCTTGGCCATGAGCTGGGCGGTGACGGAGCCCACGTTGCCAAAGCCCTGAATGGCCACTGTAGTTTCCTGGGGCTGCCAGTCCCTTTGCTTGCTGATTGCCTGGGCGATGATGGTGCACCCTCGTCCCGTGGCCTCCACCCGCCCCGCCGTCCCCCCGATGGGCACCGGCTTGCCGGTGACCACTCCCGGCACCGAGTAGCCCTGATGCATACTATAGGTATCCATAATCCAGGCCATTACCTGAGCATCGGTGCCCATATCCGGGGCCGGAACGTCGCTATCAGGCCCCATGAGCACTGAGATCTCGGTAGCATAGCGGCGGGTGAGACGTTCCAGCTCCGCCCGGGAGAGCAGGGAGGGGTCGCAGGCCACCCCCCCTTTGGCTCCCCCATAAGGTATATTGACCACGGCACACTTCCATGTCATCCACATCGAAAGGGCTTTTACCTCGTTTATGGTCACCGCAGGATGATAGCGGATGCCCCCTTTAGCGGGGCCTCGGGCCAGATTGTGCTGCACCCGATAGCCGGTGAACACCCTGGTGGAGCCATCGTCCATCTTCACCGGAAAATGCACCGTCAGCTCCCGTTTGCAGGTGCGCAGCACCTGTCTCAGACTATCGTCCAAGCCCAGGTGGTCGGCCACCCGATCGAACTGCTGTACCGCCATGGCGAAGGCATCCACCATTTCTGCGTCCGTCATCTGTCCTCCCTGTTTCGGTCCCGTTAGGGTTGAATAGGGTCACGGTCTACCACTATAATCTAGCCTATGAGTAACGTCAAGGTGCGCCGTGCTTAATCTAGATGGCATCCTGTACAAGGTAACCAAGCCAGCCCGCTATACGGGCCATGAATGGAACAGCGTGGTGAAGGACTGGGATGGGGTAGAGGTTAAGCTCGCCCTGGCCTACCCCGATGTCTATGAGATCGGCATGTCCAATCTGGGGCTGGCCATTCTCTATGACGTGGTGAATCGCCAGCCTCACCTGCTGGCGGAGCGTTTTTACACTCCCTGGCCCGACATGGCGTCGGCTATGCAGGAGGCAGGCATCCCCCTTTTCAGCCTGGAGTCTCGCCACTGGGTGCGGGATTTCGACGTAGTGGGCTTTTCCCTGGGTTACGAGCTGACCTACACTAACGTCCTTCAGATGCTTCACTTGGCTGGTATTCCCCTTCACTCCTGGGAGCGAGGTGAGGGGCACCCCCTGGTGGTGGCGGGGGGAAGTTGTGCCGTGAATCCGGAGCCTATGGCCGACTTCGTGGATTGCTTCGTCATTGGGGAGGGAGAAGAGGTCATCCTGGAACTGGCCGAGGTCTGCCGGGGGTGGAAAAAGGAGGGCAAAGGGGAGGACCGAAAAGGGCTGCTGAAGAGCATGGCGGAGCTCCCGGGCGTTTACGTGCCCAGTCTCTACCCGGGTGGTCACCCACCCCAGGCCCTGGTGCGTCGTCGGGTGGTCAGCCCCCTGCCGCCACCGCTGACCCGTCCCGTAGTGCCTTATATCTCCGTGGTTCACGATCGGGCCATGGTGGAGATTCAGCGGGGGTGTCCCCGGGCGTGTCGCTTTTGCCAGGCAGGGGTCATCTATCGTCCTCTGCGACGTCGTACTCCCCAGGAGGTGATGGAGGCAGTGGAGGAACTGCTCAAAAACACCGGCTACAACGAACTCTCCCTCCTCTCTCTGAGCAGCAGCGATTACCCGGAAATCCAGGGCTTAGTGAAAGCCCTGGTAGAGCGATACCAGGGCAGAAACCTGGCTATTTCTTTGCCCAGTCTACGCATAGACAGCTTCACGATACCCCTGGCGCAAGCCCTCTCGGGCGCCAAAAAGCCGTCCCTAACCTTCGCTCCGGAGGCGGGCAGTCAGCGGCTCCGGGATGTCCTCCGTAAAGGGGTGACGGAGGATGACCTTCTGCGCGCTACCCAGGCCGCTTTCAGCCACGGCTTGACATCAGTGAAGCTCTACTTCATGGTGGGCCTGCCCACCGAGACCCTAGAGGATGTCCAGGAGATTGTCCGTCTGGTAGGAAAGGTGCGAGAGGAGGGAAGAAAACACGCGTCTACGCGTTTTCAGATTAAGGTAAGCGTGGCCGCCTTCATCCCCAAGCCCCACACCCCTTTTCAATGGGCGCCCTTGTGCTCCGAGGAAGAGCTGGAAGCCAAGTTCCAAATCCTGAAGCGGGGCTTGAAGAAGCTAGAGGCTCACCTTTCTTGGCAGGACCCCCAGCAAAGCTGGCTGGAGGCGGCGCTGGCCCGGGGCGATGGCTCGGTGGGGAGAGTGATAGAAGAGGCGTGGCGGCGCGGCTGCGTCTTCGATGCCTGGAGCCAAGACCACCGATACCAGGAGTGGCAGCAGGCCTTCGAGACCGTTGGCCTCGACCCCGATTACTACACCCGCCGCCCCCGAGCTTTGGAGGAGCCCCTCCCCTGGGATCACATCCACTGTGGAGTCAACCCCGCCGTTCTCCGTCAGGAGTATCGGCAAGCCGTAGGTACATAGCGGCTTACATGATACGGGAGGAGGCTCCCAAGGACAGCCCGTCTCCAGGGACGGAAAAGGGGGACCTATCTGGCCTCATAGTGGTGGACTTGACCCACCACGTGGCGGGGCCCT
Organism: Chloroflexota bacterium; assembly: GCA_016183425.1. Taxonomy (GTDB): domain Bacteria; phylum Chloroflexota; class Dehalococcoidia; order JACPEP01; family JACPEP01; genus JACPEP01. The sequence continues at coordinate 29,226 of JACPEP010000045.1, read as the reverse complement.
TTTGCACCAAGCTCCTGGCTGACCTGGGGGCTGAGGTGATAAAGATAGAGAGGCCCGGGGTGGGCGATGCCGCTCGCTGGATGGGCCCTTTCTATAAAAATGGCACCGGTCTGGAGAAAAGCGGCCTCTTTCTCTACCTCAACAGCAACAAAAAGAGTGTCACCCTCAACCTAAAGACGGCCACCGGCAAGAAGCTTTTTCGGGATCTGATTGAAGGGGCGAACCTGGTGGTGGAGAGCTTCGCCCCCCGGGTGATGCCCTCCCTGGGACTGGATTTCGAAACCCTGTCCCCGGTAAATCCCCGGCTGGTGATGGCCTCCATCTCTAATTTCGGCCAGTGGGGGCCCTATCGAGATGGCAAGTCCTCAGACCTGATAGCGATGGCCATGTCGGGGATGATGTTCAACTGCGGCCACCCCAGTCGGGAGCCCCTGAAAATAGGGGGCTATCAGGCCCAGTATCTGGCCGGTCTCTATGGGTTTCTGAGCGCCCTGGCCGCTCTTTACGCCGTGGGCAGAGGTGGCCTGGGCCAACACGTGGACGTCTCTATATTCGAGTGCCTGCCCCCTTGTTTGGAGTATGCTACCATCCTCTATGGCTACACAGGGGCCATCGCCGCCCGAGGCCCTGGTCTACCCAGCTTTGACTATCCCCATCATCTCTACCCCTGTCAGGATGGCCACGTGGCCGTCCTTCTGGGGGCGCTGGGTATCCAGGCCTTGGCCCTTCTTCTGGGGAGAGCGGAGTTGAGCCCCCCTTTCGCCGACGCCTCCTCTCGCCTAGCGCACCGCGAGGAGCTGGATGCCATCCTGCAGCCGTGGCTTTTGGGGCACACCAAGAGGGAGATCACCCGGCTTGGCCAGGAGCTACGGATGCCGGTGGCTCCTGTTCTGGGGGCCGACGAGCTTCTTCAAGACGAGCAGTGCCTCAGTCGAGAATTTTTTGTCTCAGTGAGCCACCCCGCCACCGGTCCCTTGCTTTACCCAGGAGCCCCCTTCAAAATGACGGAGACACCGTGGCGTTCGGGGCGTGCCCCCCTGCTGGGAGAAAACAACTATGAGGTCTATTGTCAGCGGCTGGGTCTCTCTCGGACAGACCTGGTCAAGATGAGGGAGGCTGAAATTGTCTGAGGCAGCCGACGTGACCACCGAGAAAATGCCCCTGCCTCTCATTGGAACACGTGTCATTGATATGACCGCTGTCTACGCTGGGCCCACCTGCACCCGCATATTGGCGGAGCTAGGGGCAGAGGTCATCCTGGTAGAGCCTACCTACCGCCGCGGCTTGGGCCTTATCTACCCCGAGAACCGACCCACGGGGGAGTATTGGAACGAGGCGGGGTACTTCATCCATCGTAACCTAACGAAGAAGGGTATTACCCTCAATCTGTCGCGTCCCCAGGGAAGGGAAATCTTTCGGCGGCTGGTGGCGTTGGCCGATGTGGTGGTGGAGAGCAACAGCCCTCGGGTGATGAAGAACTTCGGGCTGGACTATCCCCATCTGAGGGAGCTCAAGGAAGATATCATCATGGTCTCCCTCTCTGGCTATGGCCAACAGGGGCCCCAGGCTAACTACGTGGCCTTCGGTACCGCTCTGGAGGCGGCCTCCTTCTCCTCTATCACCGGCTATCCGGGCGAGGCTCCTAGCAGAACGGGCGTCTCTTTTACTGACCCTATCTCTGGCGTGGCGGCAGCGGCGGCGGTACTTCTCGCCCTGGACTGCCGCAGACGTACTGGGAAGGGTCAGTTCATAGACCTGGCGGAGAGGGAGGTAGGCATCGTCTTTACTGGCGAGGCCATAATGGACTACACCATGAATCAAAGGCTGACCAAGCCCCGGGGGAATCGTCACCCCGCCTGGGCTCCCCAGGGGTGTTACCCCTGCCGAGGCGAGAGCACCTGGATAGTCATGGCCGTCTCGTCTCAGGAGGAGTGGAACAGCCTATACCACGCTCTGGGCGATCCCCCCTGGTGTCAGGAAGAAACCTTCGCCGATCCTCTTTCCCGGTGCCAGCATCATGATGAGCTGGACGGGTATATTGCTGCCTGGACCCGGGAGCAGGATTGTCACCAGGCGGTGGATGTGCTTCGGCAATGGGGGGTCAACGCCGCGCCGGTGAACACGGGCCGAGAGGTCATGACCGATCCCCACCTAGAGGCAAGGGGACTTTTCCAGAAGGTGTCCCATCCCCGCGTTGGGGCCCGCATTTACCCCCGCCAGCTTCCGCCTCTATTTTCGGGCTGGGCGCCGGCCCCGCTGACACCGGCACCCCTTCTGGGGGAGCACAACGAAGAGGTACTCAAAGGATTGCTGGGGATGAGAGACGAGGATGTGGCTCAACTGGAGGCGGAGAAGGTTATCGGCGTGGAGCAACTGGTGCCTCACCAGGGGTATCCCAAAGGCCTTGACCTGTCACTGCTACAAGAAGCAGGTTCGTTGCTAAGCATCGATGAGGAGTACCGGAAGCAGTTGGGCCTGGACGGTTAAATTTAAAATGGCGCGCTTGGCGGGGCTCGAACCCACGACCTTAGCCTCCGCAGGGCTACGCTCTATCCAACTGAGCTACAAGCGCTTTCGCTATGACTCGTTGCACCTCTGGTGCCGAAGGGGGGATTTGAACCCCCACGCCCTTACGGACACTACGCCCTGAACGTAGCGCGTCTGCCATTCCGCCACTTCGGCCTCGCCAAGCTAGATGATAGGATATGGTTTCCCCCTTGTCAACCTGTCGCCGGGCTCACAGGGTGTGGTCTTTGGCCCGCCCTGGGAAGCCTCCCCTTAATAAACACACTTCGATATTCCGTTGACGCCTATCCTAAAGCTATGATAAGATGCCCCTGAGTCAATTTTTTATAAATATTTTCTTCTTTCAAGTGGGTAGGGGAGTGAGAGCGGGCCAGGTCGGGCCAAAGGAGCGTTTTAGGCGATGGAGCTAGTACCGAAAATAATGGCGGGAACCCTCTTTGCCCTGGGTATGGTAACGGCCGTCTTCGGACTTATCACCATAATGGCCAAGGAGTACCAGCAGGCTCTCAGGATGCTCTCCAGCCATTCCACCAAGCTGAGCGGCCGCGCCATCACGGAAGAAGGGATGGGCCCGGCTCTGGAGGGCATGGCTCGTCTGCTGGACGCCATCCGGAACCTGGTGGCGACGGCGGTGGGCGTGGGGACCTTCCTGGTACTGATAGGTGTGGGGATGGTGGTCTTGGCCTTTTGGATGTTCTCGTCCCCCTAGTGGGGGGCCTTTTATGATATCAGGACCAGGAAGTCATGGAAAGAGAGTTCCCCTCAGATTTGAGCCTTTGGCTCCAAGCTTATCTTAGGGCCCTGAGGGCCGACGGACGAGTACAGGCGGCGGAAGAGGGCTTTATCGCTGCCGCCATGGTGGAGGCGGCCACCTCCCGCCCGGTGGAGGTGGCCGAGCTGACCTCTCCGTCCACGGCGACCCTTCTCTTGGGGGGAGTGGGGATGGGCAAGACTACGCTGGCTCTGTACCTGGCTGCCTTTTTGGCGAAGCGTCTGGAAGAGGCGAGCTCTTCCACCCCTCTCCCCATTTATTTGCCTCTCAATCGGCTTCGGGGCAACCCTATAGAGGATTTGCTTCTGGAGATTCTGCAAGAGATGTGTCCTGGGGAGACCGCAACGGTAGAACGGCTCCTGGGCCAGGTGCCCTGTCTCATTGTTATGGACAGCCTGAGCCAGATACCTCGGGACTATCAACTGGAGGCCATGGAGGCTATCGTCACCTTCATCCAACAGAAGTACGCCCACCAAAGCTATCTCATCACTTGCCGCGACTATGATTTCCCTATCTTCAAAGCCTGGTTCGGCTCCATGAAGCAGATTCATATTAAAGGCCTGGATGAGGTTGGCGTGGGTGAGTTGTTGCGGAAGAAGCTGGGGATGGAACAGGGGGAAAGGGCTGCCGAAGACTTGCGAGGCCACGCCTCCCTGGGTCCAATAGCCCAAAATCCTCTCTTCCTCAGCCTGCTGGCCGAAAGCCTCTCTGGGGAGGAAATGGCCTCCTGGCGGTTGGCCAGGATATGCCAGGCCATCAGCGCCAAGGCGCTGGAGCGATGGAGGAGTACCAGTGGTGAGGATACCGTTTTTCTTTCCCTCATGGAGGGTTTTTTGGCGCGGAGCGCCCTGGCTATGGAGGAGACCGGTAGCGAGAGTATGGACTATCGCAGCCTTTTGACTCAGGCTGATAAGGCGGGCCCCGCTCCCACAGAGATGTTGCGACAATGCCTGGAAACAGGCCTCCTCCGTCCCTCCCCGAACCGTCAGAGCTTCTACTTCACCTATCCCTTATTCCGGGACTACTTCTGCGCTGTGGCCCTGAAGGAGCGTCTGGAGGCAGGGTCAACGATTTCCGTAGACTGGCAAGAGGCTTTGAAGGGTGGTCGGTGGCGAAAACCTCTGGTTCTTCTCTACGGCCTTTCTCCCCGCCAAGAGCTTCAGAACCAGGCTCTGGCGGTGGGTGAAGCGGAGCTGGGCGTGGAGTTGGCGGTGGAAATGGTGACCGCCAACGAGCCTCCCAACACCTGGCCCCACCTTCTTACCTTTAGCGGGCAGAAAGCGGGTGTGCATCTCTACGCCGGCCGAGCCTTGCGTCGGCTGGGTTTTCTCCATCAGGCGGCCGAAAAGGTGGAGGAGGCCAGCAACCTTCAGCCTCATCGTACCGACATCCTCTGCGAGTTGGGGGAGGTGCTGGAGGAAGAGGGGCGGTGGGAGGAGGCTCTGGAGATATACCGGCGAGCGGCGACCATCCAGCCCCAGGACGTGGCCATCCAACGCCACGTGGGGATGGTTTTGGGGCGACTTCATCGCATGGACGAGGCGAAGACGGCCCTGGGTGCTACCCTTTCTCTTCTCAAAAACCACTACGCTCAGGCATATCACGAGCTGGGGTCAGTTCTCATGGAGTTGGGGGAATCGGAGGCGGCCCTCAGTGCTCATCAGCAAGCGGCTGAGCTGAGCCCGGCTCAGGCCACCTACTGGTACGATGCCGCCATGGCCCACAAACGTTTAGGACAGTATGAGCAGGCCATTGAGAGCCTGCGTCAGGCGGTAAAGCTAGATGGGACTCTGGCCGCCGCCTTTGAGGAGCTGGGGTCTCTTTACTCCCAGCAGAATTGGCATAACGAGGCGGTGGCTGAATACCAGCGGGCGGCGCAACTACGCCCCGAAGACGGCCACTACCGCTATCGTCTGGGAGTGGCTTTGGCCAGGGCGGGGCGGCTAGGGGAGGCCCTGGTGGAGTTGCAAACAGCCATCCGATTGCAGCCGGATGACGCGGCCGCATACAACCAGTACGGAGAGGTGTGCCAAAGCCAGGGGTCTCTCCATCTAGCTGCCGAGGCCTACGCTCGGGCGGTGGAAAAGGAACCTAAGGTGGGCCTGTACCATCGTAACCTGGGCCAGGTAGCCGCTCTTCAAGGTCGCCTGCGGCAGGCAGTCCAGGAGTTGGAGGAGGCGGTGAAGCTGGAGCCGGGGAATGCCCAGTGGCACAGCGACCTGGGAGACATCTTTGGCCGCCTAGATCAGCAGCGAGAGGCCCTTCTTCACTACCAGCAGGCCATCCAACTCCAGGGGGACGAGCCCCTCTTTTATCGCAACGCTGGAGCTTTGCTGCGCCAGATGGGCCGCGGGGAGGAGGCTCTGGGACTTCTTCAGCAGGCGGTGCGTCTTAAAGAGGACTATGCTGAGGCCTACAGTGAGTTGGGGCTGGTGTATCAGAATCTGAACCGCCCCCACGAGGCCCTGGCCGCCTCTCAGAGAGCCACCGCCCTATCCCCGGAGGAACCGGGCTATCATCGCCTTCTGGGTACCGCCTACCGAAGGTTGGGACACATGGAGCCCACTCTGGCTGAGCTGCGTAAAGCAGTGGATATTCGGCCCGACGACGCCGAGGCCCATCATGAGCTAGGGGTGGCTCTGGAAATGAGCGGCCAGACAGAGGCCGCTTTGGCCGAATACCAGCGCGCTATTGCCTTGGATCCCAGCCAGGATGGCTACCGTTGCCGGGCAGGGATAGCTCTTCGAGAGTTGGGGCGGTGGGAGGAGGCTCAAAAGGAGCTCCAGGAAGCGACCGCTATGGCCCCCCTTAACGCCCAGGCCCATCATCACCTGGGGCTGACCCTTGTCGCCATGGGGCACCTGGACGAAGCCGCTGTGGAACACCGACAGGCAGCCCGCTTGGATTCCAGCCGCCCCGAGTACTGCTACTATGCTGGGGTTAGCTTCCGGTATGTGGGTCGCCTCAATGAGGCGGAAGCACAGCTAAGACAGGCCCTTGCCATAACCCCCCACTACCCCGAGGCCCGGGACGAGTTGGGCACTGTTTTTCTCCTTGGTGGTCGTCTCCCGGAGGCGGAAGAGGAGTACCGGCTGGCCGTTAACCTGGATTCGGAGCGGGCCTCCTTTCACCAGCATCTGGCCCGAGCCAGGGCCCTGGGCGGGGACTGGGAGGGGGCGGCGTCTGCCTACCGTCAGGCTCTAAAACTGGCCCCGATGTCGGCCTCGTGGCATAACGAACTGGGGGATGTTCTGGTAAACGGGGAAAGGGCTCAGGAGGCCCTGGAACACTATCGCCAAGCGGCGGAGCTGGAGCTGGAGAACGCCACTTATCACCGTAACCTGGGGGCGCTGCTGAACATTCTGGGCCGATATGAAGAAGCCCTCCCTTCGTTAGACCGCTCCCTGGCGCTGGCCCCCCAGGGGGCCGAGACCCACAACCAGCGGGGCATCGCCCTGGGCCATCTGGGGCAGGCGAAGGATGCTCTGGAGGCCTATGGTCGTGCCGCGGAGCTTTGTCCGGACAAGGCTACCTACCACCGTAACGTAGCGGTGCTCCTTTCTCAACACGGAGATTGGGAAGCCGCCGCCCAGGCTTTGGGGCGGGCGGTGGAGATGGATTCCCAGCGACCTCTCTGGCATCAGGAGGTGGGACATATCTATCTCCGGCTGGGGCGGCCTCAGGATTCTCTAAGCCATTTCCAGCGGGCGATCGTGCTCTCTCCCTCCAACCCAAACTATCATCGGGGGGCGGCTATGGCCTTGGAGACAATGGGCCAGCTTAGGGAGGCGAGCATGGAGATGGCCGAGGCCTTGCGCCTCCGGCCCCGCTCTGCCCCGTGGCACAGTCAGTTGGGGGACCTATACTCACGCCAGGGGTGGTATTTGGAGGCCCTACCCCACTATGAAAAGGCAGTGGAATTGGCTCAAGACCGGGGCTATTACTGGTGCCGTCTGGGAGTGGCGGCCAGTCAGTTGAATCGCTATCCCAAAGCTATCTCTTCCCTGGAACGGGCGGTGGAGCTGGACCCCGCGGACACCGAGTCTCGATATCACCTGGGAAGGATCTATCTGGCGCAGAACCAGGGAGAGGCGGCTCTGAAACAGCTTCAACTAGTTGCCAGCTTGGAGCCCCAGAAGGCTATCTACCACCAGGCGTGCGCCATGGCCTATCGTTACTTGAATCGCAACTCCGAGGCGGTGGACGAGCTGCGCACGGCGATAGCTTTGGACTCCGGCCAGGCCTCCTGGTACAACGATCTAGGCGAGACTATATGGCAGTCTGCCTCTGGCGGAGAGGAGGCCTTGGGTTACTGCCGCAAGGCGGCGGAGCTGGACCCCCAGCAGTCCATATATCATCGCCAGTGTGGCGTGCTGGCTCGCCATTTAGGGCACCTGGCCGATGCCATCGCAGCCCTGCAACAAGCGGTAGTTCTCAATCCCAGTGATGCCCTGGCCTACTACCATCTGGGTCTGGCCTACAGCGATCTGGGGCAGGATGAGGAGGCCCTACGTCACCTGCGTCGCGCCGAGGAGCTAAACCCTAGGGAGGCTCAGTTTCCCTTTGCCACTGGGATATGCTGGCAGAAGCTGGGTGATCACCCACAGGCAGTGGCGGCCTTTGGTCGAGCGCTGAGCCTAGATGGGGAGATGGCCGCCACTTACGATGCCGTGGCTACCTCATACGGGGCCTTGGGGCGGTGGGTGGAGGCGGTGGCTAGTAGCCGCCGAGGGGTGGAGCTAAAACCAGAGGAGGCGATGTACCATCACAACCTGGCTCTGACTCTGGCCAAGGTGGAGCGCTGGGAGGAGGCTATTTCTGCCATGGAGGAAGCCCTTCGCCTCAATCCCCAGTGTGCCCAGTGGCACAATGAGTTGGGCGGCCTACTGGGGAGCGTGGATAGGTGGCCGGAGGCCCTGGAGACCTACCAGAGGGCGCTGCAACTGGCCCCGGAGGAGGCCGCCTACTATCGGAATGCCGCCACTGTGATCCTTAGGATAAAGGAAAAGGAAGAAGAGCTTAAGCAACTTCATATTCTGGCGGTAGGCAAAGAGGCGGATATCAACCGGGCCCAGAGCTTGCTTCAGAGGGCGGTGGAGATAAATCCTCGGGACGCCGAGGCCCACTATCAAATGGGGTTGGCCGCGGAAGCCCGTCACCAGCCAGAGGAGGCCCTGGGCTACTATCAGCAGGCTATTGCTCTGCGCTCCCAGGAGTCCGCTTACCACTCCCGAGCCGGCGCGGTGCTTATTACCCTGAACCGCATCCACGAGGCCCTGTCGCGCCTGGCCGAGGCCCAGCGTCTGGCCCCGGAGGCGGCGGACACTCTGTATTACCTGGGGTTGGCCCAGGAAGCGATGGGGAACAATGAGGAGGCGGCACAGTATCTGCGCCGTGCCGTGGAGGAAGCCCCCACCGCGCCCCTCTATCATGCCCGGCTTTCCCTGGCCCTAAAGGCTCGGGGCCAGTACGACGAGGCCGCCGCTGCTATGGAGGAAGCCCTCCGTTTGCAGCCGCAGCGCGGGGAGTGGGAAAACGAGCTGGGCGTCCTTTACCAGCTTCTGGGGAAGGAAGGGGAGGCACTGGCCCGCTTTCTGGCCGCCGCCCAAAGAGAGCCCAGCGTGGCCGCCTATCATCACAACGCGGGTGCTATCCTGGGAGAGTTGAACCGCTGGCAAGAGGCAGTGTCAGAGCTGAAAAAGGCGGTGGAGCTGCGCCCCCATCGGGCCTCGTGGCATGGTGAGTTGGGCAACTCTCTGGAGCATATGGGCCTTTACCAGGACGCGCTGGCAGCATACCGTCAGGCAGCCCAGTTGCAGCCTGGGGAGGCGGGTTACCGGTGGCGAGGGGGGAGGGTGCTCCGCTGGCTAGATCGTGGCCAGGAAGCGGTGGAGGAGCTGAGGGCTGCTTTGGAGTTGAACCCCCACTTTGCTCCCACCCACCACGAAATGGGGTTGGCCCTTCAGCAGTTGGGGCAGGGGGAGGAGGCTCTGTTCTCTTTCCGCCAGGCTTTGGCCCTGGAGCCAGAGAACGGCGCTTTCAGCCTGGATTGTGGTCGGGCGTTGAAGGCATTGGGGCGCTACGATGAGGCGGCAGCTCAGTTGGAGGCCGCCCTGTCCGCCGACGCCTCCTCTGCCGAGGCCCACTACGAGATGGGGACGATATATCAAGCCCAGGGGAAAGATCTGGCTGCCCTGGCGGAGTACGATCTGGCCATTGAGCTGGAGCCCATCTGCGCTCGATATCATCATCATAAGGCCGCCGTTCTGGCCAAGGTTAAGCGACTGGAGGAAGCCTCGTCTTCCCTGCAGCAGGCCATCGCTCTGGAATCTGGCCACCATCGATGGCACAACGAGCTGGGGGATATCCTTGTCCAGAGGGGGCACTACACTCAGGCCTTTCAGGAGTATCTCAAAGCCATTGACCTTCAACCTCAAGAAGCTCTATACCACTTCAGCGCCGGGGTGGCTCTGAGGCATCTACGACGCTATGACGAGGCGGTGGCCCACCTCAACCGTGCCGTGAAGCTCAAAAGCGACTATGTGGAGGCCTACAAGCAGCTCAGCCTGGTCGCTGCCCAGGGCCTCATCATGAAGCACTTTCGGAGAGCAGCCTCTTGAAGCTGGCGAAGCTGGCGGCCCAGGCCAGGGTAGGCCTGGCCTTGGGCCAGCATCAATATGTTATCGCCGCCAGCCAAGCCATCCTGTCCCATACCCCGGGCCATCTCCAGGCGCGATGCCTTATTGCCCAAGCCCTTCTGGAGACGGGGGAGCTGTCCCAGGCTATTTATCACTTTAACCAGGTCTTGGAGATGGACCCGGAGAGCGAGGTGGCTCGAGAGGGCCTGGCCGTAGCTCTGGATCGTCAGGGCAAGCTGAAGGGGGCTATCGGGCAACTGGAGTTGGCCTACGAAACCCATCCGGCCAATCCCAGCCTCAGAGATGCCCTTCTCTCCTTTCGCTCCCAGTTGGACCGGGGCCAGAAGGGGTTGAGCCTTTCCCCGGTGGCCACCGGGCGGCTTCTAGCACAACGGGGCAGCTATGGCAAGGCCATAAAGCTTTTCGATGTGGCGCTCCAGTCCCAACCTCAGCGCCTGGATGTGCGTCTGGCTCGGGCCGAGTGCTTATGGCGATGCCGTCGCTGGGGCGAGGCAGAAGACCTCTGCCGCCAACTCTTGAGAGAAAACCCACGTCTCCTGAAACCCAAAGTCATCCTCGCCCTTCTCTTACTGCAACGCGGACAGAAAGTGGTGGGCGTCGAGCTGCTCCACCAGGCCACGGTTGCTGACCCCTCGGGCACGGTGGCGACTCCCCTCCTCCAGGGCACCCCTTTTCAACTCCCCTCTTTTGTCGGAAGCTGGGAGGTGGCCGAGCCTTCCATCCCAGCGCCTTTGGAGGCCTCAGTGGAGTTGGTGGAGGAGACTACCCTTGCTCCGGCACCAGAAGTGCCCCCACAGGATGTCGTTTTGTGGTCCTCGTCTGATGAGCCGGACACAGAGATCGCCCAGTTTCAAAATATACTGAACCGCCTCAGTCAGGGACTGGAGGGGAGGGCTAAGGCCCGTGTCTCAGGAGGCATCTACCTGATAGTGACCAGCGCTGCCAATCTGACAGCAAAGTATGGAGAGGGGGGTTTCCAACGTCTTCACGGTAAGCTGGAGCGTCTCTGCCAGGTTCTCGGCTCCCAGGGCTATCAGCCCCGTTTGGTGTATGTGGATCGCAGGGAGGGTCTGGCTGGGTACCAGGTATCCCCTGCTGAGGCCAAGGCGGCGGAGGTGGCTGATATAATGGGGCGGATATACCGCTGGCATCAGGATCAGGGAGAGGCAGTGGAGCATCTCCTGCTAGTGGGGAATGGGGACATAATTCCCTTCTATCATCTGCCTAATCCCACCGAGGATGAGGACCCTCACATCCTGTCCGATGCCCCTTATGCACCGGGCGAGCACATCTTCGCCCCTCGAAACTCTGTGGGCCGTCTCCCCGACGGGGCCTCCTCTGACCCATCATATCTTCTTCTTCTTCTTGATCTTCTCATGGGACAATATTCGGGGGTGGGAAATGGAAAGGGGTGGTGGCCGGGCGTAGTCAAGGCCATCAGGCCCGCCTATCCCAGGACTTTGGGCTACGTCGCCCTGGTTTGGCGGCCCGCCTCAGAGGCTTTTCTGGAGCAGGTGTCAGGGAACAAGTTCCTGCGCACCTGTCCGCCCACAACCCAGCGAAGCTGGGAAGCAACCTGGATGGAGGGCAGACAGTTCCAGCTTTACAATCTTCACGGCACCTTAAACAGTCCCCACTGGTACGGCCAGAAGGACAGCAGCTATCCCGCAGACTATCCCTTGTTTCCCGTGGCCCTAACTCCCCAACTGCTGGCCCAAGCCGACCTTTCTGGGGCCATCGTCTTTACCGAGGCGTGTTACGGAACCCATATTGTGGGAAAGAGTGCCGATGCCTCTTTGGCGTTGGAGTTTCTACGCCGGGGCGCTGCCGTCGTAGTTGGTTTTACCACCACTAGCTACGGCTCCAGCGAGCCGCCCCTGGGGGGTGCCGATCTCTTGGCCCAGTTCTTCTGGCGGAGCCTGGTGTCCGGTCTCACGGCCGGGGAGGCCTTGGCCCGGTCCAAGGAGGAGTTCGTCGCCGTTATGAATCAGCGGCAGGGCTATTTAGATGGCGATGACCAGAAAATGGTATTGCAGGGTATTCTTTTGGGCAACCCAGCGGCTTGCCTGGCTCCCCTGCCCTCGGAAAACGGTCGGGAGGCGATGGCCTATGATACGAAATCCATGACTGCCCCTCCCTGCCCTTCCCTTTTTTGCAAGTTTAAAGCCAAGGCGGCTGCTAACTCTTCCCCGCCTGAGGACATCCTTCCCCCGGTCTGGCGCCATCTGCGGCGGAAAGCGCCGGAGATGGCGGAGGGCCATTTGGAGGTTCGCCCCCGAGCCCTGTGTCACTCGGAGGGACGGGGATCTTGTTCGGGAGATTGCTCTCATCCTATGGCTCAGCAAGGGGGGGCCTATCTGGTAACCTCCCGCAAAGCTATCGCTTTGTCTGAAAAAGATAGCCTGATGCGCATCGCTCGCGTTACCGTGGACGACCAGGGGAACATTCTGAAGACGGTGGTCTCCAAATAGGGGGAGGAAGCCGTGAGTCTGTCTGACTTTCCTAGACCCTCAGGGGACACGGGAATCGGTTTCCACTATTTTCCCGATGCTGAACATTATGATCGAAGTCATCTTCTGCGCTGGCTGCCCGAGTTAAAGGAGATGGGGGCCAGTTGGCTAGCCCTTTTCTCCCCCCTGGACCGACCGGTGCCCGATGCCTTTCTGGGGGGTCTCCTGGCGGAGGCCATTGAGCCTATTATTCGCCTGACTCCCCAACCCATCCAACCTATAGCCAGCGGCCGGCTGAGGGAGCTCCTTCGCTATTACGCCGCCGGAGGTGTGCACTACGTTTATTTCTATAGCCGTCCTAATATGGCTTCCCAGTGGCCGATGACGGACTGGTGTCAGCCGGATCTGGTAGAACGTTTCACGGACCTTCTCGTCCCTTGTCTGGAGTTGGCGGCAGACGTCGGGCTCTATCCCCTGTTGTCGCCTCTGCAGCCCGGGGGGGATTACTGGGACACGGTTTTCTTGGAGGCGACCCTTCAGGGGTTAAGGCAAAAGGGCAAGGGCTATCTCTTTTCACGCCTGGGGGTGGCCATCACCAACTTTGCCTACAACCGACCCCTGGAATGGGGCGAGGGGGGGAATCGCCGCTGGCAAGAAAGCCTGCCCTACGCCACGCCACCGGGCCACCAGGATCAGAGGGGCTTTTACCTTTTTGATTGGTACGACGAGGTGGTCAAGGGGCAGTTGGGCTTCTCTCTGCCTCTTCTAACGGTGGCTAACGGTCTTAGAGTGGGGGAGGTGGGGGACAAGGACTTCCCGCTAGTGGACGAGGATACCCAAGAGCAAAGGCTTTTGGAAATGGCCCGTCTGATGCGGGAGGGGAGGTTGCCACCTTACCTTTTCAATCACGCCTTCTGGCTTCTAGCTTCCGACGGAGAAGAGGCGGAAAGTGCCTGGTATAAAGAGGATGGCACGCAGATTGCGGCCGTGGTCGGCCTCAAGGGTCTGGCCAAGGGTCCTCGGGCTACCCTGTTGGCTAAGGCCATTCCCCCCCCCACCCCCAAATCTCTTTACCACTACCTACTACTGCCTTCGGAACAGGGGGCCCAATGGGCCACGGCCGCCGCTTCCTACGTGGAGTGTTTTCAAATCAGTGGTGGCTTTCGAGTGGAAGAGGCCATGAATGCCGAGATTGTCACCATTCTGGGAAGCCGGCTGGGGGTGGACATAAAAGCGGAGCGTGCTCTACGGGCCGCTGGATGCAAGGTAGAGAGGTTGGAGGTCGGGGATCCCAAAGAGGCCAGGAAGCGGCTGAAAGAAATGGTACGGGCTGGGCAGAGGTTTCTTACCCTTTGATATGAAGAGGCCGTAGGGGCTCAACCCTTGGATATGCTGACCTTGCTTATCTGGCCCTGCCCATCCACCGTCAACCGGATCACGCGCTGGAGGGGCGTCCCGTCGGCAGTGGTGAGGGCCTTCTTGAAAGTGACGATGGTGTTAGCCCCCTTTTTCTCTGCTGATGGCGATACCTCCCTCATCTCTGGGTGGTGGGTGCGCACCCAGCGGCGGGCGATGGAAATAGGATCTTCCATAGCTCTTCGTCTCCGCTACTTATTTATCATGGGTTGTGATGCCCCCCCCGTCTCCTGGTAGGGTGGTGGGCGCTATCTCGTGGCGCGTTCTGGCGGCGGTAGCCGGCCTTTTCTACCGGCATCGCCGCAGCCCCACCCTATGGCTCATCCTGATAATCCTCTTTGAGGTAGTCAGCCTCCTCCTGGTATGGCGACTTCAGGGTCGGCTCTAGGTCGATGTCCTTAGGCACCTCCCGCCCGCGTCGCCGCAACTCCTCCGCCGCCAGCCAGCGCACCATCCAGTCTTTGTCCCCCAGGGCCCTTTGGAGGGCTTCCTCCGCTCGAGGATGACGAAGGCGCACCAGGGAGCCGATGGCGGCGCGGCGGATGAACTTGTGTCCTGCGGCCAGGGCCTCCCGAAGGGGCTCCACAGCCGCCGCGTCCCCTAACATCCCCAGGGCCTGAGCCGCCTTCTCTCGAACCATCCAGTCTTTATCCTTCAGGGCGTCGATGAGGGGCGCTACCCCTCGCCTATCCCCTACCATGCCCAGGGCGAGGGCAGCGCTACGTCTCACCCATTTGTCTTCGTCTGCCAGGGCCTCCATTAGGGGAAGCACTGCCTCTTGACCCGGAAGAAAGCCCAGAGATTCGGCCGCCTTCTGTCTTACCCTCACCTCTGCGTCTTTGAGAAGGGCGGCCATGGGCCCGGTGGCTCGCCGGTCACCCATCTGTGCTAAGGCCCAGCAGGCGGTCCAGCGCACCCACTGATTTTCATCCTCTAGGGCATCCATGAGGGGCTCCACCGCCTCGGGAGGGCGCAACTTCCCCAGCGCCTCCGCCGCCTCCTGGCGAGGATACCAGTTGCTATCCTTCAACTGACGGATGAGCTGGGAAACGTTATTCTCTTCTGCGCTCATTAAGCTGCTCCGGGCCGCAAGACATCGGTTGATGTGCATTATATCAAAGTTTGACCGGCGAAGGTGGCACCACGGCGTAGCGGGCGGCCTCGCCGCGGCGAGGCCGCCCGCCGAGAGAATGAGGGCGGAGAGCGTCTACATCTTGTGGCCGCCTGATGTGCCTCCGGAGTATTTGGCGGGGTCCTTATCAAAGGTCCGCTTGCAGCCGACGGAGCAGAAGTAGTAGGTCTTGCCCTGATACACCGAGGTGCCTGCCGGCTTCTTCTCGTCCACATCCATGCCGCAAATAGGGTCTCTAGCCATGCGATGCCTCCTTTCCCTTTCTAGTCCAGTCCTTTTACCAAATCAAGGCTTGCCGTCGCCTACAAAAAACGCTCAGGGTCCTGGGCATTGCATTAGCCCTGAGGATTCTGCAACACGTCCGGGTGCGGAATCACGAGCGTATTCCGCGATTCGGCGTAATTCTTTACGGCTTCAATGTTGTTTGACGCCCACTCGGCGAGGCGACCGCCGTTCCAATGCCCGGTCAAGTACCAACAGCTCGCTGCGTAGTCGAAGCAGTTTCTCGCTAGGTCAAGTTTGCCCTGCCGCAGGAGTTCAAAAGCCAAGAGCTCTGTATATTCACCCAGAAGACCCATGTCTCCTCCAATAAGCGGAAGCTGCCAATATAAGAAGGTGTATCGTTCCGGATTACTTACATACTCATCAATCGACTCATTTGTCGCGACGTAATGGCGATACATTCCGGAGCGCTGAAGCTCAGCCTTTCCGATCTCCCCCAATACGCCCGGGTACAACATGTCGTCGTAATATCGAGCTTCTGCCGATGGCGGGCGAAGTGCCTCGCCACGCGCTAGGATGCCTTCAGCCACGGGTCCTGGAACATCGGGGTCGCTTCTGAGCATGTACGCAAGGAGCGTAACCCATACCTGCTCCGAATCGCGAAAACGTGCGGTGCTGGTTAAGACGGAGAGGATCCATGGATCTATTACTCTGTCCCTAATGTGGTGGACAAGCGCCCTCATAAGATAAATGTAACGGAACACTGCTTCGGGCTCCTCGGCCCGGTGGATGTACGACAGATGAGTCGAGCTCAATCTCTCTAGGCAGAGTCCCGGATCTAGATGGGCCACCATAGCCATGCTTAGAACCTGTTTGACTGCGCTTGGGACGCCCGCGCTGAACCGAACCGCCTTGCTCTCTAAGCGGAGGTTCTTGTTGTCTAGGACCCCCAGGGCATGGAGGAGATCCCTTAGATCCCCCACGTAGACGTGTGTCTTAGGATGGCAAAGCAGCCGCCTCTTCGCAGGAACGCGCAGATCGTCCAGACTGCGGATGCACCAAAGATGACCATAGGCGGAATCCTCCAAATATGGATAGAGGCTAGGTTCATAACCCGAGTATCCGAGGAAAAGAATCGGATGGGAAAGCCAGTCCAAGCTCTGGGCGGGTGTGCGCGCCTCTCGGCGAAGTGAACAAACGATGTCCTTCCTCTGGAACGAGCCGTGAGGATGATGGACGAAGATAGTATGGTCATCGTACTGCTTTTCGAGTTTGTACGAGTGCTTCCAACCGGGGCCTTTGGAGTTCACCCGGAATCCCGCCTCACCAAAGGCTCGTTCCTGAAGTGTATCCCAATTTACTGTAAAGCAAAGGGGCGCGCGTGAGTAACCCTTCTGGTAGTACGAGACGATGGCCCTGTGCAGGTCATTGGGGGCGGCCGTTTCGTCATGCCGCTTGAAAAATTGGAGCATCGATTCTGAAAGGTCATATTGTAGGTACTCCAGTTCGTCAAGCAGGAGCTCAAGGGGCCATCGTGGCAGAAGCGCGGCGATCAGCTGATCCCGAAATTTGCCAGCTACTGTATCGGGCAGCACCATCTCCAAGAGCGATTCGGTTATAGCAGCTCCTGATGGGAAGTTAGACGGGGCGGGAACCGAGAATATGGAGCCGGTCCATAACAGAGGACGCTCGTTGTTGATCCACTCGACGGCCTGATCAAGACTCACGATGTTGGGCTCTGCTGTGCGCGAGAAGGGAGCGTCGGGTCTTTGGGCAAATATCCACTCACCCCTGTAAGGCAATCGAAGGGTACTTCGACGTTGCCGTGGGGTCCGCAGTCCTTCTTTTTTTGACACACCCGAGTCTACCATAGGAGTAGCTCCTAGAACTTCAGGCGCCGCTCGCGCATGAAATCAGCCTGCTCCTTGCCGCCAGCAGGATAACCCAGCGCTTCGGATGTAACCAGTGATAGCGTCGTTCCATCCCTGGTACAGTCCCAGTAGAATGCCAATAAGGAGGACGGCGAAAGCCACTCCGCCGATGCTTATGAACAAGCGGCCTTTCTCAGCAAAGAGATTGCGACGGGCGATACTAACCATTTTCTTTGTCACCGAAGGGTAAATCGCTGCGTTGGTTTTCCCTAGCCTCCAAAGAACGCAGATTTATCATAGAATCAGATTTCCCCTCGTTTCTTTACCCAGGGGATGACTACGGGCATGAGCACGATGTTGGACAGTAGGAAGATCCACAAGCTGCCGCCGATGCGGGCCACCCAGGTGTAGTTCCCCATAAGGGTGACACCGAGAAAAATCAGGGCCGCTGTAAGAGAGATGCCCAGGTATATAGCCGCGCTTATGATACTTGACTTCATGCCATCGCCTCCTGGAGTCGTCGCCTACGGATAGGGGGCACGTAGCCCCGCATACGCAGGGTATTCATGGTCACGGATAGAGAGCTGATGGCCATAAGGAGGGCCGCCAGTTCCGGGCTCACCATCTGGGCGAAGAAGGGGTAGAGAAGCCCCGCCCCGATGGGGATGGACAGGGTATTGTAGCCGAAGGCCCAGCCCAGGTTCTGCTTTATCAGCCTCAAGGTCTGTCGGGCAACCTGGATGGCCGCCACCACATCCATCAGGTCGTCTTTGATAAGGATGACGTGCCCCGTCTCTTTGGCGATATCGGTTCCGGAGCCGATAGCAATGCCCACGTCGGCCTGGGCCAGGGCGGGGGCGTCGTTGATGCCATCCCCCACCATGGCCACCTTTAACCCCTCCCCTTGAAGCTTTCTTACCTCGTTGGCCTTGTCTTCGGGAAGCACCTCCGACAGCACCCGGTCGATACCCACCTGCTGGGCGATGGCCTCTGCAGTGCGACGGTTGTCCCCCGTGATCATGGCCACTTTTAAGCCCATGTGGTGGAGCTCCTTGACGGCCTGGGCTGAGGTCTCTTTAAGAGTATCGGCCACGGCCACGATGCCCCCGGGTTTGCCCGCCATGGCTAGGAACATGACCGTCTTGCCTTCCTGCTCCAGGCGCTCCGCTTGGGGCAACAGCCCGTCCAGGGGCACGTCTCGCTCCGCCATAAGTTTTCGGTTGCCCAGGAGGATGCTTTGTCCGTTGAGACGGACCTCCACGCCGTGGCCAGGAATGGCGTTGAAACTGTCCACATCCTCCAGATACAGTCCCCGCTCTTGGGCGCCGCGCACGATAGCCTCGCCCAAGGGATGTTCGGAGTGCCACTCCGCCGCCGCTGCCAGGCGCAGTATCTCCTCCTGGCTCAGGCCTCCTGAGGCCACTACGTCGGTCACCGTGGGCTCCCCCTTGGTCAGGGTGCCGGTCTTATCGAAGATGATCGCCTGGAGCTTGGCGGTGGCCTCCATGGCGTCGGCCCCTTTGAACAGGATGCCGTGCTCGGCACCCTTGCCGCTGCCGGCCATGACGGCGCTGGGGGTGGCCAGCCCCACGGCGCAGGGGCAGGAGATGATGAGCACGGTGACGGAAGTGAGAAGGGCGAAGCCGAAGACGCCCATTCCGGTCAGGAGGTAGGGGGTGAGGATAAGGCGGCTCTCGGGGCTGAACCAATTGGCGTAGCCGACAAAGAACCAGAAGAGGAAGACCCCTAAAGCCAGGGCGTGGACACCCAGGATGAAGTGCCCCGCCACCTGGTCGGCGAGCTTCTGGATGGGCGCCTTGGTGGTCTGGGCATCCTCCACCAGCTTGATGATCTGGGCCAGAGCGGTGTCCTTTCCTACCCGGGTGGCCCGGAACTTGAAGGCGCCCGTTTTGTTAAACGTCCCTCCGATAACCTCGTCGCTGGCCTTCTTCTCCACCGGTATGCTCTCCCCTGTGATCATGGACTGGTCGACAGAGGAGTATCCTTCGGTGACCAGTCCGTCCACAGGGATGGCCTCGCCGGGGCGAACGGCCAGGATGTCGTCCACCATCACCTCTTCTGCAGGTATCTCCAGTTCCTGGCCGTCGCGCAACACCCGGGCGAGTTTGGGCTGGAGCTTCATCAGGCGGCGGATGGCCTCAGAGGTGCGACCGCGCGTCACTGCCTCCAGGTAGCGGCCCAGGATGATAAAGGCGGTGAGGAGCGCCGCCGCCTCGTAGAAGGTGGCCTCCCGGCCGCCGAAACCGGCGTCGGGCCAGAAGGTGTTGATGATGGCGATAAGGTAGGCAGCGCCGATTCCGGTGGCGTAAAGGAGGTTCATGTCGGTGAGGCCGTGCTTGAGCCCGTTCCAGCTATTGACGAAGAACTGCCGACCGGGGCCGAAAACAATGGGAGTGGTAAGAAGGAAAAGGAAGACCTTGTTATTCATCCATTCGGGTACAATGTTGGGCAGGAACCAGTAGGGCTGGAAAGTACCTATCATCACCAGGGAGCCGATGGACCAGGCGATGATCATATTGATGAGCTGGCGCCGGATCTCCCGTTGGCGGGCCTCCTTCTCCCGATCCAGGGCCTCTTGCCCCTCCACCCGCTCCACGGCCCCGTAGCCTATCTCTTGGACGGCCTTTTTTATCTCGGAGATGGAGGTGATCTCGGGCAAGTAGCTCACCCGGGCGCTTTCCGAGGCCAGGTTGACCACCACTTTGGCTACCCCAGGCAAGGAAGCTACTGTCTTCTGAACGTTCTCCACGCAAGAGGCGCAGGTCATGCCTGTGACCTGGAGGTTGGCAGTGGCCAACACCACCTCGTAGCCTATCTCGTCCACCGCCTTCTTCATGTCGGCCAGAGTCGCCAGGCTGGGCTCATACTCCACCGCCGCCTTGCCCGTGGCTAGATTGACCACCACGTTCTTAACGCCGCGCACGTCATTCAGGGCCTCTTCCACATGGGCCACACAAGAGGCGCAGGTCATCCCGGCCACCGGCAACACGGCTCGCTTCCGAATCTCAACGACCATACTAGACCTCCTGACCGCTAACCACCCTGGAAAGAGGGTCAGCGCTTCATATACTTTCGGATGATATCCATGAGCTCCTTGACCTTGGCGTCCCCCTCCTGGTTGTTTATGGCGTCGGCGACGCAGCCCCGAATGTGGCCGTCCAGGAGGATGAGGGCCACCTCTTCGGCGGCTGCCGAGAGGGCATTGAGCTGCTGGAGGATGTCCACACAGTAGCGGTTTTCCAGGAGCATGTTGTGAATGCCCCGAGCCTGACCCTCGATTTTTTTCATCCGGCCCAGAAGGTTTTCCCTCTCTGCCGTGTAGGGGTATTCCTTAACTTCCATATCGTGAGGCATTTTGTCCATCTTTCTTCCTCTATTCTGATACTCTATACTACCATAGGGTATTACATTTGTAAAGATACTGTAGAATCTGTCGGTCTAACCTATTGACAGACCGAGCTGCAGCCCATAAAATATCCCTAGTTAGAGGCATCTTTAAAAACTGAATAGTGACGCTCTGGGTACCACAAAGGTTTAATAGGGAAAGCGGTGAGAATCCGCTGCGGTTGCGCCACTGTATGCGGCGAGCTCCTCGACAGCATGCCACTGTTCTCTCAAGGATGGGAAGGCGTCGGTAAGGCTATGACCCGCAAGCCAGGAGATCTGCCCAGGAGTGGGGGGCTCTGCTCTGCGCGAAACAGAAGTAGCTCCTGGCAGCTTTGCTCTGGATAGCTAGAGGAGTTGCCAACGAGTTCAATCTATGGGAAACCCTGGCTGAGTAGGCCGGGGTTTTTTGTTGTCTGAAATCCCGAGACCCGGGTACGTCCGAAGCTACACTTTAGATGAGTGCTTTTCAATGGTTGCGAGATTAATACCAAAAAGGAGGTATGGCCATGAGGATCTGCTCTCTCCAGTCCAGCGCCACTGAGATCGTCTATGCTCTGGGGCTTGGGAGCCAACTAGTGGCAGTCACCGACCGGTGCGACTATCCGCCGGAGGCCAGCAAAAAGCCCATAGCCAGCCGAGGCATCTTCAGCGGCGACCTCTCCAGCGGCGAGATCGACCGAGCTGTAAATGAATGCGTTCAGTCAGGGCGAAGCACGCATATCTTGGACAAGGAGGTGCTCCGGGCTGCGAGGCCGGATCTCGTCATCACCCAGGACCTATGCCATGTCTGTGCCGTCGGCTCCGGAGAAGTAATACAGGCCTTTCACACTCTAGAGCTGAAGCCCCAGTTCGTGGTGTTGGCTCCCGCCACCCTATGGGACGTCCTGGACAACATCCAGCGGGTGGGACAGACGGTTGGGGTCGGCGACCATGCCGAAAAGGTGGTGGCTCAGCTCCAGCATCGCATAAGAGAAGTGGCCGAGGGCACTATGCTTGTGAACAAGCGCCCGCGGGTTTTCTGCATGGAATGGATTGACCCGCCCATGGCAGGCGGCCACTGGATGTCCGAGATGATATGGCTAGCCGGGGGCGTAGATATACTGGGGCGCCACGGCCTTACCAGCGTTCAACCCACGTGGGAGGGGATAGCGGCCTGCCAGCCCGAGGTTATTATTATTCAGCCCTGCGGCCTCGATATACCCAGGACGCTCCGGGAAGTGCAATCTCTGGTCAAGAGAGACGGCTGGCACAAGCTGCCCGCGGTCCAGGATAACCAGGTCTATGCCGTGGACCCGGTGTACTTCACCCGGCCCGGGCCGCGGCTGGTCACCGGCACAGAAATCCTCGCCCAAATCCTGCATCCAGAGACCTTCCACGGCCTTATCCCCCATGGCGCTGTTATGCAGTTGGGGCTGGGTAAAGGAGAGCCCTCAGCGAAGGAATACCCCGGTTGACCCTTCCCTGATCCTACTAACAACAAGAAACAGAAGCGAAGCTAGAGGAGGACTGAAGAGAAGTGAAACGAGTACTCGGCCCAATTGTGCTGGCCCTCTTATCGGTGCTGCTAACCGTCGCCTGTAGCCAAGGGACGACGCCGACTCCTCCCGCCCCTACAGCCACATCCATACCCAAGCCAACCCCCGTCGCCCTGTTCCCCCTCTCGGTTACCGACAGCAACGGGAAAACCGTTGTCTTCACGAAGCCGCCGGAGCGCATAGTTGCCATCGATACGGCCACAGTGGAGATCCTCTTCTTGCTGGGTGAGGGACGGAGAGTGGTAGGCACCCACGACTTCGTCAGCTATCCGCCGGAGACCAAAGACATCGCCAAGCTGGGCGGTGCCTTCGCCCTGAACTTCGAGAAGATGGTTGCCCTGCAACCCGACCTGGTTTACATCTTCTTCGATAGATTCCTGCCCGATATCCAGAAGCTGGGTGTGCCAGTGCTCTATCTCAAGTCCCCCGCTACCCTCAGTGAGGTCGCCGACCGAATAAGGCTATTGGGGAAAGTAGTGGGCAAGCCAGATCAGGGGGAAAAGCTGGCCCAAGACTTCCTGGGGGCGATAAAGTCGGCTCAAGACAAAGTGGCCGGTGTGAAGGAAGGCCCCAGGCTATACCACGACGCGTCGCCGGACTGGTGGACCTCGGGCACCGGCTCTCTGACCAGCGAAATTTTCGCCATTCTGAAGGCCAAGAACATTTTCGACGACATCTCTGGCTATAAGCAGGTTACGCCTGAGCAAATCGTGGCTCGCGATCCCCAGGTGATTGTCAGCGTACACTCCGACGGGCCGAGTCGCATCAAAGCCGAGGTGGCCCTCCAAGGTTTGACTGCAGTGAAGGAAGGAAAGATACTTTTTGTAGACCCTGACTTATTGAGCGTACCCGGGCCCCGGCTGGTGCAGGGGATTCAGCAGGTGGCCCAGTTTCTCTATCCCGACCTGTTCCCACGATGAGGAAAATTTGAACCTGTCTGCCATAAGGGACAAGCCAGAGGAACAGCCACGCCCGGCCGCCAGGCCACGCCTGATGCTGCCCTCGTATCCGTGGTGGGGCCTGGGGGGTGGCCTGCTGGCCCTGTTGGCGATTGTGGTGCTCGCCGGGGGCATAGGGTCGGTGTACGTGCCTCCGATGAGTGTCCTCCAGATAGTTGCCGCCAAACTGGGCCTCATAAGGATGCCCGACACCGTCCCCTGGGCATGGCAGACCATCATCTGGGAGATCCGGCTGCCTCGCATAGCCCTGGCGGCCATCGTGGGCGCGGGGCTGGCCCTGTCGGGAGCTACTTACCAGGGCCTCTTCCGCAACCCCCTTGCGGACCCATACCTGATCGGAGTGGCCTCCGGCGCCGGTCTGGGGGCGACTGTGGTGCTGTTGACCGGCATCCCCGCCTTTTATAGCGGCTTCAGCCTGCTGCCCATTGCAGCCTTCCTGGGAGGCCTGCTGGCCGTCAGTATCTCGTACCTTATAGCCCGGCGCTCCGGGGGACTTCCGTTGACTACCCTCATCCTGGCGGGCGTCGCCATCGGCTCCCTGACGAGCGCAGTGACCAGCCTGCTTATGATCAGAGCCAATCCCGATGTCAAGCCCCTCCTGGGCTGGTTGCTCGGGGGACTCGCCGGGGCCGATTGGAAGGATGTCCAGATAGTCCTGCCCTACGTGGTGCTAGGGATCATCGGGATGATGGCCTATGCTCGGGTCCTCAACCTGTTCCAACTCGATGAGGAGGAGGCCAGGCAGCTTGGGGTGAGCGTAGAGCGGACGAAACTGATTCTCATCGTCCTCGCCTCCCTGACGACAGCGGCGGCGGTATCTATGAGCGGGCTCATCGGTTTTGTGGGCCTAGTAGCGCCCCATGCCGTGAGGCTGGTCTGGGGGCACGACCACAGGTTCCTGCTGCCCATGGCCATGCTGGTGGGCGCGGCCTTCCTGGTGCTGGCTGACCTGGTGGCACGAACCATTGTGAGCCCCAGCGAGCTCCCCGTTGGGGTAGTCACTGCTTTCTGCGGCGCACCTTTCTTCCTATACCTTCTCCAACGCGGCAGGAGGCTGGCGTGACGCATCGGCCGACCTCCCTGGTGACGAAAGACATCCGTGTCCTTTACGGGGACAACGCTGTCTTGCAGGGGATCGACCTTACAGTAGCGGGCGGAGAGATCATGGGGCTTGTGGGCCCCAACGGGGCCGGGAAGACCACCCTGCTTAGAGTTCTATCCGGTTCCCTTAAACCCCAGCGAGGCGAGGTATGGGTGAACGGAGCGGCCATCGGACACCTTCCCCCCAGGGAGCGGGCGAAGGTTATCGCCATGGTCTCCCAGAACCCTACCGTGCCCCAGGGCTTCACCGCCCTGGAGGTGGTCCTGATGGGCCGAAACCCCCACCTCGGCTTGCTCAAGTGGGAGGGATCGAGAGACATGGAGGTGGCCCAGTGGGCAATGGAGCTTACGTCCACCCTGGAGTTCTCCATGAGGCCCCTGGGGTCCCTCTCCGGTGGAGAGAGGCAGCGGGTGTTTCTGGCACGTGCTCTAGCACAGGAGGCCCCCATCCTCCTGCTGGATGAGCCCACGGCACACCTGGATATTAGCTTCCAATGCAGCGTGATGGACACCATTGAGAACGTTAAGGCCCAAACAGGGGTCACCGTCGTGGCGGCCATGCACGACCTGACCCTGGCTGCTCAGTACTGCAACCGTATCGCTGCCCTTAATAGGGGTAGCATCGTGGCTCTGGGATGCCCGGAAGACGTGCTCCGGCCCGAGCTGGTCTCCGCCGCCTATGGGACCGAGGTGGCCATCATCTCCCATCCGGTTCATGGGACCCCCGTCGTCCTGCCCAAGGGGAGGGTGCGGCCCAGCCATGATTCGAGCACCTCTCCGGCGCCCAACGGACCTGGGTCGCAGTGATGACAAGGAGGGAGCGGTGGAAGCTACCGGACGCAGCCGCGCCGGCCTGGTGATCGTCTACACAGGCGAGGGCGCGGGGAAGACCACGGCCGCGCTGGGAGTCCTCTTTCGTGCCTGGGGCAGGGATATGCGTGTTGGGGCGCTCCAGTTCATAAAACACTCCATGGCTAATAACGGGGAACATCGAGCCGCCCGCAGAATAGGGGTGGAGCTTAAACCTATGGGAGACGGTTTCACCTGGCGCTCCAGGGACATAGAGGTGACCAAAGGGCTGGCGCTACAGCTTTGGGAGGTGTGCAAAGAGAAGATCCGATCCGGCAACTACGACATCCTCATCCTGGATGAGTTCACCTATCCCCTCCATTACGGTTGGATTGCGGTGGAGGAGGCCCTGGAGGTGCTGCGCAGCCGACCCAAGGAGCTCCACGTCATCATCACCGGACGTTATGCCCCCCAAGATCTCATAGATTTCGCTGACCTGGTCACAGAGATGCGGGAGATCAAGCACCCTTATCGAAAGGGGATCAAGGCTCAGCCGGGCATCAATTTCTAAGGTGGGTTGAGAACACAATGCGCGGAATAATTATCGCCGGCACCCACAGCGGTGCGGGCAAGACCACTGTGGCCACGGGGATCATGGCCGCCCTCAGCAAGCGAGGGCTACGTCTACAACCTTTCAAAGCCGGGCCGGACTATATCGATCCCTCTTATCACAGCGCGGCCTGCGCGGTGGCCTCCCGCAACCTGGACACATGGCTGCTGGAGGAATCGGTGTTGCAGGAGCTTTTCCGCCGCGCCATGCGTGGGAAGGACCTGGCGATAGTGGAAGGGGTCATGGGCCTTTATGACGGGTTTCGTGGCGAGGACGAAGAGGGAAGCACGGCACACCTGGCTAAGCTCCTCAAGCTGCCGGTGATCCTGGTGGCGGACGCCAGCGGTGCCTCCCGCAGCGTTGGGGCTATGGTTTTGGGGTTCAAGTCCTTTGACCCGCATCTGAACATCGCCGGTGTGATACTCAATGGTGTCGCCGGTGCGAGGCACCTGGAGTTCGTCAAGCCATCTCTGGACAGGGCCGGAGTGACCCTATTGGGCTGTCTGCCGCGACGAAGCGACCTGGCCCTGCCCGAGCGCCACCTGGGCTTGATACCGACGCTAGAAGGCGCTGTGGCCCAAGCGTTTTATGACCGCCTGGCAGCGCAGATAGCTGAAACGGTAGACCTAAATAAGGTCCTCTCTATAGCTGCCCCCATCGCCCTCCCCAGCTCAGGCAAGGAGGCAGTCTTTCCCCAAAATCCTATTCCACCGCGGACAGCCATCGCCGTCGCCATGGACAAGGCGTTCAACTTCTACTACGTCGACTCCCTGGATTTGCTCGAATCCTGGGGGGCGGAGATCGTTCCCTTCAGTCCTCTGAACAACCAAAATGTCCCTGCCGGGGTGGGCGGAGTTTACATCGGAGGAGGCTTTCCGGAGCTCTATGCGGAGCCCTTGGCGGGCAACGCCGCCATGCTCCGTTCGCTGCGCCAGGCGGCTCGTAGCGGCCTGCCCATCTATGCCGAGTGCGGGGGCCTCATGTACCTGGGCAGGAGCATTGAAGACCAGCAGGGAAAGACCCACCGCATGGCGGGCGTGATTCCGACCCAGTCTAGCATGAAAGGGACGAGAGTGACTTTGGGTTATCGCACCGTCTGCGCCTTGCGCGACAACCCGCTATTGAGGGCGGGGGAGCAGGTGCGAGGCCATGAGTTCCATCTGTCCACACTTAAAGAGGGGCCCCGAGAGAATCAGGCGGTTTACCAGGTTTTGGACCAGAACGCCCGCCTCGAGGGCTTCCGGACGAAGAACGTTGTGGCCTCATATATCCACCTACACCTGGGAAGCCGTAGGGATATGGCACGGCGCTTCGTGGCTTCCTGTGCTCCCGCCGACCAGGGGAACGCCTGAGATGAGCGTCAAGGCGGTGATGGCCCTGGGCACTGCGCCTTCCGTGGGCAGAAGACAATATCCTACCCTAGCCGAGCCTTTCTGTCCCAGCAAGTGAAAAAAAATTCTTTTAAATTTCTACCATAAAAACCTTGACAAATGCCGAAAGCTGTGTTAATCTGACATCGGATTTAGTTTTTACGCTACATGCATTAGATACTTTAATAAAGGAAATGACGGGGCCAAGGTGTGAGAATGATGTGGGCTCCCCGAACGAAGAATAAAAAGAGATTAGGAGGAGGTACCCAGATGAACACAGGTCTTTTGGAAATTTTTGGCGAGCCGGTAGCCCTTCCCAGGTGTCGTCACCACTGGGTTATAGACCGCCCCGCGGGGCCTACCAGCCGCGGTGTGTGTAAGGTCTGTGGTGAGGAAAAGTACTTCTCTAATTCCCAATCCGATATGGACTGGGACTTCGATCCGGTAAAGGAGCTATCGGAGCCCTCCTGGGATGAGATGAAGAGGTCGGCGCTAGAAGTGGAGTGGGACCTGGAGGAAGGCTAAGGGCGTTTCCCTGAACCAAGGCTCGCCGCCGGCTGGGATAGTGCTCCTGCCAAAGGGAAAATCCAGGCTGCTGTGGCGTCCGGTTTCAAATTGTTAGCTTTGGCCGGGGCACTGTTTCACTCGTTGAGAAGGGCGGGTGTCTGTCCCGAAGAGGGCGAGATAGAAAGGAAGCCCATGACTAAGACGGTGGTTTCCGGCTGCGGTCGGGCCCAGGACCTGAGCGGGCTCCCTCCAGAGGTAAGAGAAAAGGTAAGCACTCACCCCTGCTATAGCGTGGAGGCTCACCATCACTACGCTCGAATCCATCTTCCGGTGGCCCCCAAGTGCAATATCCAGTGCCAGTACTGCAATCGTCTCTATGACTGCATCAACGAAAGCCGGCCCGGGGTCACCAGCCAGGTCCTCTCCCCGGAGGCGGCGGTGGAGAGGGTGGCCTTCGCCCTCTCCAAAATGCCCTACATCACTGTGGTCGGCATCGCCGGGCCGGGAGATATACTGGCCAACCCCGAAAAGAGTTTTCGTACCTTTGAGCTTATCGCCCAACGTTTTCCCAACCTCACCCTGTGCCTGGCCACTAACGGCCTCATGCTTCCCGAATACGTGGACACCATCGCCGAATACCACATCAGCCACGTAACCATCACCATCAATCAGACAGACCCAAAGGTGGGCAAAGAGATTTACAAGTGGGTCTATTTCCAGGGGCAGACCTATCGGGATGAGGCCGCCGCCGCCCTCTTGTCTCAGCGTCAGTTGGAGGGCCTGGATGGTCTGGTACGGAAGGGCGTGCTGGTGAAGGTGAACACCATCCTCATACCGGGCGTCAACGACCGGCATATTCCCCAGGTAGTCAAAGAGGTGAAGAAGCGGGGGGCCTTCCTGGTGAACATCATGCCCCTCATTCCCGTTAAGGGCACCAAGTTTGAGAACCACCGTGCCCCCACCTCTGCCGAGCGGCGTGCTCTTCAGGATGCCTGCGAGACGGACATCCATATCATGCGCCATTGCCGCCAGTGCCGCAGCGATGCCATTGGACTCTTGGGACAAGACCGGTCCCAGGAGTTGGTGGGCGCCGGGGTCGCCTCCTCGGCATCGGTGTCTGCTCATGACTCCCTATCTGCCTCCGGAGCCTCCCCGGCCATGGGAGGCAGTTCTGAGGGTAGCTCGGGGGGTGCCGACGACGGGCTGCGGGACCTGATGCTGGCGGCCATCGCCAAAAAGAGAGAGCGGCAACAGCAGATGCTGGCGGAGATCGAGGGGGATGAGGAACGGAAGCGGCAGCGGCGCTCTATGATGGTGGCCGTGGCCAGCGGCGGTGGCGGGGTTGTGAACCTTCACTTTGGCCATGCCCGAGAGTTTCTCATCTACCAGGTAAGTGAAAAAGAGATCCGGTTCCTAGAGGCCCGAAACGTGGACAACTTCTGTCACGGCTCCGCTGAGTGCGATAACCATGAGGATAACCTGGAAAAAATCGTTAGTATGCTTAAGGATTGCCAGGCGGTGCTCAGCTCGCGCATCGGGAGGGAGCCGGCGGAGCGTCTGGCCCAGGCGGGCATCGCCTCTTATACCACCTATGATTACATCGAAAAGGCCCTGGACGAAGTGGCTCGGGGGGAGATGAAGCCCTCCTGGCAATGAGAGGCGTTTCACAGACTTCAATTGTGGAGTAAACTTCAGATGCCCCAGGCCCTCAAGCCTGGGGCATCTCGGTAGTTGGTCAATTTGGTGCGTTCTCGCCAAACGTGTCAACTCACATAAGAATGTTACCGAAGGGGAGTTGTTCACTCATTTAGAAATGTTACCGGAGGAGAGTCGCCGCCTCCTTTCGGTTGGTGATACTGACGGACTCGGGGGGTTGCCACAGTGCTTCTACCGTCTGGT
>JACPEP010000044.1 GCA_016183425.1 Chloroflexota bacterium | reverse complement strand
TGGGCCGCAAGCTCCTTTCTGTCATCTACGCCGTTCTCAAAACCGGTAGACCCTATGACCCTCACCAAGAGATGCCTCGCCATTTCGCCCTCGCTAGACCTTGACTTCCATATAGTAATCAGGCTCACCACGAGCGGGGAAACCCTTCTTCCCCGCTCATCCTGAGCGTGTCGAAGGAGGAGCGGATTGTTCAAGAAATTTCGAAGACAGGACACTAGTACCATGTATCATGTAATATTTCGTATGAAAGTGGTATAATCATGGTAAATCTCCAAGGAGGGTTTGCCATGAAGCCACGCTACCGGGTGACCTTGACAGAACAGGAACGGCAGGAGCTTGATGGGTTGACAAGAACGACAAGAACCAATGCCAGGCAGTTTCTCTACGCACGCGCTTTGCTCCTTTGTGACGCAAGCCCACATGGGCCGTCCTGGACTGTGGAAAGAACATCTGAAGCCATGGGAGTAACCCCGCGCACCATCGAACATTTGAAGAAGCGCTTTGTAGAAGAAGGATTGGCAGCAGCGTTGGAGCGTAAACCGCGAGAGAAACCTCCACGTGAAGTTCTTTTTGACGGGGCTTTTGAGGCCCGGCTTACCGCACTTGCATGTTCGGAAGCGCCGAAGGGAAGACAACGCTGGACGATACGATTGCTGGCTGAAAAAGCTGTCGAACTAAATCTGACACCAAGCGTATCACCCATGACCGTGCATCGCATACTTAAAAAAACGAACTTAAGCCTCACCTCCGGAAGTATTGGAAAATACCGCCCAAGGAGAGCGCTGCATTTGTAGCCAATATGGAAGATATTATCGCCGTGTATGAACTGCCCTATGATCCTGACTATCCGGTGGTCTGCATGGATGAGACCTGCAAGCAACTTATCGGAGATGTGCATGAGCCTATAGCTTGTGCTCCTGGCAGACCGGTGCGGGTGGACCATGAATATGCCCGTAACGGCGTGGCTGAGATCTTTCTCGAGGTGGAACCGCTGACCGGCAGACGTCACGTGGCGGCCACTGAGCACCGGACTAAAGAAGATTGGGCATGGTGGATCAAAGGCATGCTCGACGCGCGCTACCCGAACGCCATACAGATACGGCTCGTCCTGGACAATTTGAATACCCATTGTCCCGCTTCTCTCTACGAGACCTTTCCTCCCACGGAGGCTCGGAGAATGGCCCAACGCCTTGACATCCATTACACGCCTAAACACGGCAGTTGGCTCAACATGGCGGAGATCGAACTCAGCGCCCGTAATGGACAGTGCTTGAACAGGCGGATTCCCGACCTGGCAACCATGCAAACCCAGATTGCCGCTTGGGAGAGTGACAGGAACAACCGACAATCCAAGATAAACTGGCGCTTTTCTACGGCCCAAGCACGTACAAAACTCAAACATCTTTATCCGAAACTGTAAGTGATACAGAGTACTAGTACCAAGTTGCATAAATCGGCGTGCTAACCGAGATTCTTCGCCTCCGCTGTGCTTCGGCTCAGAGCTTGTGAGTTTTTCGAGGGTGAGCGCCTCGAACACCATGATTTTGTATCTAGCTGACCCCTTGGACAGGTGCCCAAAACCAATTCCTTCACAGCCTCTCGGGGTGTAGTGTGGGGGCGTGGCAATCCGTCACAACTCGTCGTACAAGTCTCTCCACCGTGGGTTCAGGCCAACCACTAGGCTGTTCTTCCTCGCCCGAGACCAGCTTTTGATCTGCTTCTCCCTCTCGATTGCACTTCGGACATCCTGGCAGCACTCATAGTACACCAGCTTGCCAATATCGTACCTCTTGGTGAAGCCCTCAACCATCTTCTCCCTGTGCTGGAATACCCTCCTCTTGAGGTCATTCGTCATGCCAGTATAGACCGCAACGTTCGTGCTGTTTGTCATGATGTAAAAGTAGTACTGCCTTTGCACCGAACTGTCATTGCGAGCCCTTCCGCAGAAGGGTGTGGCAATCCGTCACAACGCACCTGGGGTTACGGATTCCCACGGCCTCTTCCGCTTCACTGCGTTTGCGGGTCGAGGCCTCGGAATGACGGCTAAAACGGTCATCGCAAGCCACAGAGGCTGTGAGTTTTTCGCGGGGGAGCGCCTCGAACACCATGATTTTGTATCTAACTGACCCCTTGGACAGGTGCCCAAAACCAATTGCTTCACAGCCTCTGAGCGAAGCGAAGGGTCTCAGGTCGGCTCTGAGATGACGCTGACTTTCGAACCAAGTTCTAGTTTAGGAAAACGACATAGCCGATGAAGGCCAGGTAGAAGAGGCCGCCCATGAGCAGGACATACGGGCTCAAAACTTGGCGGCGTCGTAGGGTGGTGTAGACGAGACCGGTGGATAGGATGGCGATTGCGGCGCTGGCCAGGGCGGGGGGGGTGAGCTCCCAAGGGGTAAAGACCAACCCTACGGCTACCGGAATGCAGCCTTGAAAGACCATAGCGCCGCTGATATTGCCCAGGGCCAGGGTATCTTTACTTCGCCTGACCCAGAGCACGCTGTTGACCTTCTCCGGCAGCTCCGTGGCCAGAGGGGCGATGATGAGGGACAAGATGAGCGCGGGCACCCCCAGGGCTTGAGCCGCCGCCTCGATGCCCGTGACAAACACCCGGGCACCCAGGATGATGACGGCCAGGGCGATGAGAAGCTGGGCCACCACCAAAATTAGGGGAGGGAGGGGAGAACGGCGGGCGAAGTAGAGTGGGGCCAGATCCTCCCCCCCCAAGGAGGCGTCGTCGCGGAAGGTCCGGTAAACATAGTAAGCATACAAGCCAAGAAGCAAGATGGCCATGCCTAGTTTCAGAGAGTGGGCCGGGAGGAAGGCGGCGGCGATGGCAATTGCATAGACGATGAGGAAGAACCTCATATCTCTACCCAGGATGGTAGCGTTTACGTTCATATTGTTTTTTCGTCGCCCTCGGGCAGTAAAGATGAGAACGGCGGTGCCGGTGGCGAAGAAGGCGGCCGTGGAGAGCATAAAAGGAGCGCCCAGGATAGCCCCGATGCCCACCTTATTGCCTTCCTCCCCACCCACCAGAAGGATGGCCACCAGGGGAAGGATGGTTTCCGGCAGGGCCGTGCCCACGGCGGCCAGGATGCTTCCCACCACCCCCTCCCCCAGCCCCAGGCGTTTGCCCAGCCACTCTACACTGTTGACGAAGAGCTCGCAGGCGCCCACGATGACCACCATGCTCCCCAGTAGCAAAAGCACGATCAGAGGCATATTTGTCTCCTCACTCCATGCGGCCCCGGGTCCCCGGTATTAAGCCCGAAATGTCACAAACCATGCCGCAGCGCTCATTCTTCCACTTCGTCACCCCCTGCATCTGGCGTAGTATACCAGGGTTGTGCTAATCTAGGGAAGAGGATATGGAGACTGTTTAGCAATGTCATTGCTATGAAAATACCGCTGCGGCGACTGCCCAGAGGGGATGCTGCGACATCCCCTCTGGGGGTCCAGGGGGCAAAGCCCCCCGACGGGGGTTTGGGAGCCTGCCCTGAGCTTGCCGAATGGGTGTCCCCCAAATATCATCCATCTCCCCTTCTCCCCGGGGGAGAAGGGGACTAAGGGGATAAGGGCAGAGAGGCATTTTCATCCTTCGTGGTGCGCCAAAGGCACATGATGATTCTGAGGAGCCTCCCGCCTCTAGCGGGGACGACGAAGAATCTCATCAGTTTCAACGAAGGCTCGGCTCCAGCAAGACATTTGGGGAAGGAGATTGAGGATGGACATCCTTCTTGTCAGCCCACCAGTTACCCTGGAAGAGAGGCTGACGGAGAGACGAAAAGCGGTAAGACATGCCTTTCCGCCCATGGGCCCCCTCCATCTGGCAGCAGTAGCGCGACAAAGGGGTTACCGCATCGCCATCCTGGATGCGGTGGCCCTGGGGCTGACCATCAAGGAGACGGTGGAGCGCATCCTCCAGGCTTCACCTCGGTACTTGGGCTTTTACAGCGTGACCATGAACATCCACCGAGTGGCGGACATCGCCCTTCAGGTTAAAGTGCAAGTGCCCCAGGTGACCGTCCTGCTGGGTGGGCCCCACATTACCGCCCTTCCCCGGGAAACCATGGAGCTCTTTCCCCAGATCGACATGGGCGTTTATGGAGAGGGAGAGCGGACCCTGATGGAGCTCCTGGAGGCTCTTGACCGTCGGGCGTCGGTGGAAGACCTGGCTCGCATACCGGGCTTGGTGCTGCGCCGGGACGGGCGAGCCTTCCTCACGCCGCGGCGGCCCTATATCTCTCACTTGGAGGAACTGCCCCTCCCGGCCTGGGACCTGCTGCCCTCGGTAGCGGAGAGCTACACCCCTTCCCCCCATAACTACAGCCGTCTCCCGGCCACCTCCATGAGCACCTCCCGGGGCTGTCCCTTCCAGTGCATCTACTGCGACCGGGCCATGTGGGGGCGCAAATGGAGGGGCTTCAGCCCCCAGTACGTGGTGAGCCACATGAAGCACCTCCACCAAACCTACGGCATCAAAGATATAAACATCCGGGACGACCACTTCATGGTCAACAAGAAGTGGCTTCGGGAGGTCTGCGACCTCCTGAAGGAGGAAAAGCTAGACCTGGTATGGTCCACCTGGGGGCGGGCCGA
Source organism: Chloroflexota bacterium (assembly GCA_016183425.1). Classification (GTDB taxonomy): domain Bacteria; phylum Chloroflexota; class Dehalococcoidia; order JACPEP01; family JACPEP01; genus JACPEP01. Next base: position 31,737 of record JACPEP010000044.1, on the reverse strand, counting down.
CGCCGCCACCCCGGAGGTGCTGCGCTGGATGCGGGAGGCCGGCTGCTGGCAGATAACATACGGCATGGAAAGCGGTTGCCAGGAGATCCTGGACTTCATGAAGCGGCACATGAGCGTAGAGGATATGGAGCGGGGGGTCCGGATGACCAAGGAGGCCGGCATGTCCATAAAAGGCCTGTTCATAGCTGGCTGCCCCCTGGAGACCAAAGACACCCTGGCCCGCACCGTAGACTTCATCCACCGCTTGCCCTTCGACTTCTTTTCTTTCTCCCACTTCACTCCCTTGCCCAACACGGAGATTTATCCAGTTGCCCATCAGTACGGGTCCTTCCAGGATGACTGGCGGCAGATGAGCCTCATGCACCCCGTTTTTGTCCCCCACGGTCTGGATAGGGAGTACCTGGAGGAGTTCGTGAAGGCTATGAATGAGGAGGGGCAAGGAAAAGGCAGCCCCCCTGGAGTCGAGCCTTCGACGCTAGAGACTTGGGGTCGCGGGTGAGGGTGTTTAGGAATGCCCCACACTAAAGCATGGGGCATCAAACCCCTGGCTTATGGTAAACTAAATACAATGACAAAGCAATCTCACCAGCCCGCACCCTTGAGGACGGTAGTCGGCCTCGTCCCCGAGGCCGACGGTCGGGGTCAGGGACGACCCCGACTACATGGGCTGTTCGCCGTTTAGCAGATTATTTTTTGATGACCCTCAGCCGGGGGTGTTAATAAACGACCTCCCTTATGAGGCTTGACGGTCTCTTTTCTACACGTAGGCATGAGGGAAGGAGGCACTTATGACGACCAGCAAAGACAAAGAAGAGTGGCGGGATAAGACCCTGGCCCCGGTCCTGAAGCGCTTTCCGGAACGACAGTTTGAGACCAACTCCGGCATCCCCATAGACACCCTCTACACCCCGGAGGATGACCCCGGCTTCCAGTATTCCGAGGCCCTGGGCTACTCTGGGGAGTACCCCTTCACTAGGGGGGTGCAGCCCACCATGTACCGAGGCCGGCTGTGGACTATGCGCCAGTATTCCGGGTTCGCCTCCGCGGAGGAGACCAACCGACGCTTCCGATACCTCCTGGAGCAGGGCCAGACGGGGCTGAGCATCGCCTTCGACTTGCCCACTCAGATGGGCTACGACTCGGATCACCCCCTGGCCGCCGGTGAGGTGGGCAAGACGGGGGTGCCTGTATGCACCCTCCGGGACATGGAGGTAATGTTCCAGGATATTCCCCTGGAGCGGGTAAGCACCTCCATGACCATCAACGCCACCGCCCCCATCCTTCTTGCCATGTACATCGCCCTGGCCAAAAGGCAGGGTGTCCCCCTCTCCCACCTCAACGGCACCATCCAGAACGATATTCTCAAGGAATATGTCGCTCGCGGCACATACATCTTTCCCCCCCGCCCCTCCCTGCGCCTCACTACCGACATCTTCAGCTTTTGCAGCCAGGAAGTCCCCCCGTGGAACACCATCAGCATCAGCGGCTATCACATTCGGGAGGCGGGAGCCACCGCCGCCCAGGAGCTGGCTTTCACCCTGGCCGATGGCATCGCCTATGTCCAGGCGGCGGTGGAGACGGGACAGGACGTGGATGCCTTTGCCGGGCGCCTCTCCTTCTTCTTCGGCAGCCATAACAACCTCTTCGAGGAGGTGGCCAAGTTTCGGGCCGCCCGGCGCTTGTGGGCCAGAATAATGCGCCATCGCTTCCAGGCCAAGGACCCCCGCTCCTGGATGCTCCGCTTCCATGTCCAGACCCTGGGCTCCACCCTCACCGCCCAGCAGCCCCACAACAACATCGTCCGGGTCACCATCCAGACCCTGGCCGCCATCCTGGGCGGCACCCAGTCCCTGCACTCCTGCTCCTGGGACGAGGCCTTGGCCCTCCCCAGCGAGGAGTCGGTTATCCTCTCCTTGCGCACCCAGCAGGTCCTGGCCCACGAGAGCGGCGTGGCGGACACCGTGGACCCCCTGGGAGGCTCTTACTTTGTGGAGGCGCTCACCGACGCCATGGAGGAGAGGGCGCGCCAGTACCTGGACCGCATTGATGCCATGGGGGGCGCTCTGGTGGCCATCGAAAGGGGGTTCCCCCAGCGGGAGATACAGGATAGCGCCTATCGCCACCTACGGGAGGTGGAGGCAGGGCAGCAGGTGGTGGTGGGGGTCAATCGCTTCCCGGGGCCGCAGCCGGAGATCGGGGGATTGCTGCGCATCGACCCCCAGGAGGAGAGGCGGCAGAGGCAGCGCCTGGCGGAGGTCAAGGCCAGCCGGGACGGCGCTCAGGTGACGGCTGCCCTGGCGGAGCTGGAGGCGGCGGCGCGGGGGCAGGAGAACACCATGCCCCACTTCATCCGCTGCGTCGAGGCCTATGCCACCCTGGGGGAGATGTGCGACGCCCTGCGGGGCGTCTTTGGTGAGCAGAAGGAGTCCCTGGTGTTTTAGAGAGGCATGGCAGACGTCACGGCTGCTGCACTCATAGATAGGATCCTATGGTAAAATGGCTTCCAAAAGTCCCTTTTTAGCTTTATCAAAAGGGACTGGCTGGAGGGAATGCGATGGGTGAAAAAGACGAAGAGGAACTGAAGCCTTCAGAGCCGGATGCATGGCTGGCACTCTTAATGAGTTACCTGGCACTCTTCATGAGTGACGAAGAGGCGGAGCGTTACTCAAGCCTGGAGGGCCTGATGGGGGCAATAGACCTCGTTAAGCAGGGCGAGCTTTGCTGGCAGGCCCTGGTTTCCATAGCTATATATTTTCGTTTTCTTTCCTTTTTGCGTTTCTCCTGGAAGCCAGAGGAAATTGAGCTCAAACAATCACCTCTATCCAGTATAGCAGCGGCATTTCTGGAGCCTTGCGAAGCCCTGCTCGCCTCTCTCACAGAGAGGGCTGAGCGGGGGCCCTTGACGGATGAAGAGGCGCGGGTTCTCTTTCACACTCGCTTCGCCCTGGGGTGGGTATGCTTGACGAAGGGCGACCTGGAACGGGCTATGCAGCTCTGGCACGCCATGGCGGCCACCAGGCTTTCGGTGGAGTACGGTCCTGGAGGTACAACGTCGTTTCCTCAGGATTCGGGAGTGGGAGTCTTGACCAACACGGCAGATATAGTCCTAGGAAAGTGCATTACCGCCATTTCAATGCCTTATGTTGTGTCTCAAAGTAATGCGAATTATTATATTGAGACACTCTATGCGATAAAATCGGCAGGGCGAAGCAGTGTTTATATTGGTCCCCTGGCCGAGTTTGCCTGCAAGCTTCTGGATTCATGGGCCGAAGCCTGCGAGAAGAAGGAGACCTGCTCCGACGAAGAAAAATATGAAATAGACTATAGGTTCTACGACTGGATTAGTCTATTCCTGGCGGCCAGTGATATTTTAGGTTTCTGTAGACAGTGGGATTGCTCAGATGCTCTGCCGTCAGAATATAACAAGGAGTCTGCCCAATACCTAGCCTGGAAGTTTGGTCAGTTGGTAGGTAGGTACGCAATGGTGGAAAAGTTTCGGGCAAACCCCTGGAAAGGCCTCGAACGATTTTTTGATGTTTTTACCGGTATTCTAAAGGAGGACTATGCAGAGTATGCGAAAGAGGATCTGGCTGTAGTTGAAGGGGAATACAGAAGCGCAGCCACGGCCGCTACCCTGGTTTCGGAGTACGATCCACAGCGGGACTGGTCAAGGGCGCGGGAGTTTTACATTCATATATGGCACCATTCGGATAGGTGGGGCGGGGCAGCCGTGCATGAGATCGGGCCGCACATGGACCTGTACTGGGCCATGCGCATCGGCTTCGCCGACAAGATACTGGAATCGCTGGGGAAGGAGCAATCGCTGGTGCCGTCGCCGCAGACGATAGAGCCAAGCACCCCTCGATGGGACATTCAGGCGGTAGGGGACATGGACAGCCGCATTTCTATAAACGTGATGAAAATATTGCATGAAGTGAAGGAAATGAAGCAGTCCCAGGACGAGCGATTGCTGCCATCAGAAGGCAAGATACTTCAGTCGTTAGAAGGCTACTTTAGCGGCATATGCCCCGAACTTTCATCCGATGCCGTTGATGCTTTGATAGCTGCCGAGTGGGCTTACCAGTCTGGCTCGCGAACAGGCACATCAACCAAAGAAGTAATAAAGAGGTTTCATGCCGCTGTAGAGGCATGTCTTCGCCGTTATTTTATCTATCCCTTCGGCGACTACCTAACAAAAGACGGTTTACCATCAGTGTCTTTGTGTTTCTGGAACTACAATAGACAGAAAAAAGAACTAGTAGAAGAGACATGCCCAGTTGACTTTCTTGCGTCGAGAGTGTCCCTCAGCAAGTGGTGCGGTATTTTTGAAGCAGTTAACGACCCTAGCCTGAAGGGTAAAGAGAATCTACACGTAAAGACTTTTGTCAGGCGGAGGTGGCCCAAGCTGAATCTTGGTGAGATAAAAGTACTCGTGGAGCCTTTGGGCAAGATTCAACGCCAGCGTAACATTGCTGAACATGGTCTTATGTCTTATAAGTCCGAGCGAGAGGCACTTGAGAAACTGAGGGAGCTCGTTTTGGGGATAAGACAGCCTTCAGTTATTGAACAGATATACAGGATTTTTGGTTCAAGGCATGGAAATCAGGGCAGCCATCCGTGACGGGGAGACCCTTCGCCCACCCCGGGCGGATCAGGCCCTTCGCGAGCTCAGGGTGAGCGGCTGTCGCTCATGGTGAGCCTGTCGAACCAGGAGCAGCTGCGCTCAGAGCCTGTGAGTTTTTTGTGGGGAAGCGCCTCGAACGCCATGATTTCGTATCTGGCTGACCCCTTGGACAGGTGCCCAAAACCAATTTATTCACAGCCTCTCAGGGTGACAGAAAAGCAAGTCATGCTGATCAGCCTAAGGCGGAGAAGCATCTCCAAAGGGCTGGGATGCCAAATGGTGGGCTTAAGCAATATCGGGGGTGACCTTTATTAGGGGTAATCGAAGAAAGTGGCCTGAAAAATTGATCTTTGGCGTCGGGCGCTATGAGGGGAAAGAGAACAGATGGCACAAACAAAGATAGGGGTGCTGGGGGGCACCTTCGACCCCATCCACATGGCCCACCTGGTGGTGGCGGAGGAGGCCCGGGTCATGCTCTCCCTGGAGAAGGTGCTCTTTGTCCCCACCGGGCAGCCCTGGCTCAAGGCCCACCGGCGCGTTACCCCAGCCCCCCACCGTCTGGAGATGGTGCGCCGGGGAATCGTGTCCAACCCTTACTTTGAGGTGTCCACGGTGGACGTGGATCGGCCGGGGCCGACCTATACTGTGGATACTATTGCCGACCTACAACGCCAGTGGGAAGGGGAGGCCGCTTTCTACTTCATCCTGGGCATGGACGCCCTCCTGGGGCTTCCCTTGTGGAAAGAGCCGGCCCGCCTGATAGAGATGTGCCATCTGGTGGTGGTGCGCCGCCCGGGGTGGGAGAGCTTTGACCTGGAGCCTCTGGAGGACGCCGTACCTGGCCTCTCCCGGCGCCTCACCTCCCTGGCCATCCCCCTCCTGGGCATTAGCTCCGATTCCCTTCGGGAGCGGGTGGCCCAGGGCCATCCCATCCGCTACCAGGTGCCGCTGGCGGTGGAGGAGTATATCAGGGAGCACGGGCTGTACCGTTCTTAGCACCAAGTCTCATCCCTCGAACAATCCCCCTCCCTCTAACTCCCTCCCCTGGTGGGAGGGAGAATCCGCTAGAGGTGGACTAGGAAGACTCCCCAGGGCGAGACGGCCACCGCTCCACAAAGGCCAGAAACTCCCTGGTCAGGCGAGAGGTAGTGAATCGCTGGTGATAGATATAGTAGATGTCGCGTCTAAGGGTAAGACCTTCTACGGCCACCTGCCGCAGGCGTCCCAGAGCCAAGCTTTTCTCCGCCGCCAGGCGGGAGACGAAGGCGATGCCCGCCCCCGCCTCCACCGCCGCCACCACCCCCTGGCTGCTGCCCACCACCAGGACGAAGTGAAGGGTGCCCAGCCCCCTTTGCCGAAGCTGTTGCTCCACGCTCCACTGGGTGCCTGAGCCCTCCTCCCGTCCCACCCAGGCCTGGGAGGGGAGTTCCGCCAACGCAACTTCTGGGCGCTGCGCTAAAGGGTGGCCGGGGGCAGTGACGAGGACAATCTCGTCCTGGGCCAGTTTGGCCATGCGAAGGGGCCGCCGGGCCATGGGGGCGCCGATGAACCCCATGTCGCCGTCGCCGTTGACAATCATGTCCACCACCCGGGCCGAGTCGGCCACGGCGATGGATGCCCGCACCTGGGGGTAGCGCCCCTGGAAAGCGGCCACCAGAAGAGGGACGATGTACTCCCCGGGGATGGTGCTCGCCCCTAATGAGAGATAGCCGGCCACCTCCTCCTGCTGCGCCACCAAGCGGGCGCGAAGCTGCTCGTCCTCCGCAGCCACCTTGAGGGCGAAGCGGTGAAAGTCCTTCCCCGCCGCCGTCATCTCCACCCGACCGCTGCGCCGCTCCAGGAGCTTCACCCCCATCTCCTCCTCCAGGCGCTGGATATGGAAGGAGATGGCGGGCTGACTTATACTCAACGCCCGAGCGGCTCCTGAGAAGCTGCCCCGCCGCACCACCTCCAGATAGGTCTTAAGGTAGCTCAGATTCATCGTATCATCTCACCAGAGCCGAGTCTATGACAAGCTAGAGGAATGATAAGAGCCGGTGGCGCGGCCCGCAATGGGAAGGTTTGGAGGGGAGGAGGTGCTACATGGCTCGCTGCAGCAGCTCCGCCACGTCGGCGACCTCCATGGTTCCCTCTACGTTCTTGCCCTTGATGCCATCCTCCATCATTTGAAGACAGTAGACGCAGGCGGTGGCGATGACCTTGGCCTGGGTCTTCATGGCCTCCTCTACCCGCATCTGGTTGATACGGGTGCCCCCTGATTCCTCCATCCACAAATGCCCGCCGCCGGCGCCGCAGCAGAAGCTTCGGCGGCCGGAGCGGGGGAACTCCACCAACTCCACTTGGGGGATGAAGTCCAGGATGCGCCTCGGCTCTCGATAGATGGAGTTGTGGCGTCCCAGGTAGCAGGAATCGTGGTAGGCGATCTCGGTATCCAGGGCCTTGGACAGCCGCAGCCGGCCCGTCTCCAGAAGCTGGGCCAGAAACTGGGTATGATGGGTAACCTCAAAGCGGCCCCCGAACTGGGGGTACTCGTTTTTGAGGGTGTTGTAGCAGTGGGGACAGTGGGTCACGATTTTGGTAACCCCATAGCCACGGAGGGCTTCGATGTTTTGCTGAACCAGGGTCTGATAGAGGTATTCGTTGCCCATGCGCCGCGCCGGGTCGCCGCAGCACATCTCTCCGTTGCCCAGAATGCGAAAGTCCACCCCCCCCCGTTGCAGCACCTGGGCCAGGGCGATGACCACCTTGGTGCTGCGCTCCTCCAGGGCACCGGTGCACCCCACCCAGTATAGGACCTCCCCGGGGTCGTCGGGAGACGCCTTCTTGATGTTCAGACCCTGGGTCCAGGTCTCTCGGGTAAGCTGGGTCCCTCGCCAGGGATGGCCTCGTCTCTCTATATTCGTCAGGGTCATCTGGGTCTGTTCGGGCATCCGGGCTTCTTCCAGCACCAGGTAGCGACGCATGTCCACGATGGAGTTCACATGTTCCACAGTGACCGGGCACTCCGCCATGCAAGCGCCACAGGTGAGGCAATCCCACACCGCCTGTTCGGGCACCTCGTGGCCAGTGACCGGTTCTGAAGCTTCGCCTCGAGCCACACCGGGGCCGTCTCTCAGCAGGCATTCCTTGATGCTCTCCACCACGTGCATGGGGGAGAGGACCTTGCCACTCAGGTTGGCGGGACAGGCATCGCTGCAACGGCCACAGACAGCACAGGCGTAGCCGTCCAAGAGCTCTTTCCAGGTGAAGCTCTCCAATCGGGCGGCGCCGAAAGACTCCGCCGTCTCCAAATCCTTAATGGGAGGCAGAGTGCCCATAGGCTCCAGGCGTCGGAAGAAGACGTTTACCGGCGATGCCACCAGGTGCATGTGCTTGGAGAAAGGGATGTACACGGCGAAGCCCAGGATAGTGAAGTAGTGGAGCCACCAAAAGAGGCCATGATATAAAGTGGCCGCGGAGGGCGACACTCCCAACCCCCCCAGCCATGAAGCCAAAGCCCCCGACACCGGCGCTCCCCATGGCCCCTCTGCCATTTGCAGCGCCGCCTCCGCCATGAGAGAGAATAACATCAAGCCGCCAATAAAGGCCAATATGACCATGGTATCGGGCTTGCGGGTCAGGTCGAAGGACAGCCGGTGGGGTCGCACAATCCAGCGGCGCACCAGTGCCCACAGGATGACGGCCAGTATCGCCGTCGCCACGATGTCCATGATGAAGGCGTAGACCCGTACCCCCGTCTCGGTGAGTAAGGCGCGGGAGAAGGGAGGCCAGAGGGAATCGCCGAAGATGAAGATGAGGTAGCTGAGGGAGAAGAGAAGGAAGCCACCGAATATGATGGTGTGCCCCACTCCCGCCAGGTCTCTCCAGCGCAAAGAGACACTCTGAAGGACGCGCCCTTGCCCCAGAACCACCGGCACCAGGCCCCAAAGCCGAAGCCCCCATCGGCCGCTGCGCTCCGCTGGCTTCCCGATACGGATGAGCCTGATGAAGCGATGGTAGAGAAGGAAAGTAGCGAGGCTAAAGGCTACCAGAGCGGCGAAGTAGACGGCTGCCCATAAGGGAATGAAACCAAAAGGATTGGCAGGGGGAGTCATAATACCTCCTTCCGCGGGTGTGGTTCAGATAACGATAGTGCTCCTGCCCCTAATCCTTCTTTTTTCCAGGGCAAGAGCGTGGCTTTTTCTACCCCAACCGGTAGGCGATTCCAAAACCGCCCCGGGGGTACTGCCATTGTAGGCTCCCCTGGTCGCAGGCTATGCGGCAGGTGCCGCACTCCAGGCACCCCTCCCAGCTCAAGACGACGCGATCCCCCTCCTGGGTGTAGTTGCTCACCGGACAGACGAGGGTGCAGTTCTTGTGGGGACAGGGGTGGCACTTTTCCTGGTCTATCTTCAAGTGGGGGATAGTGTCCACACTGAACTTGTTCAGGGCCAGCTTGTCGGCGATCTCCATCACGTTTCATACCACCTTCTAACAGTTTGCCAGGCTTCCCAAAGGTCGGGCATTTCCTTCTGTACTCTCCCGGCCATGGCTCTTTCTCGCATTCCTCGGGGTTCCTCCCTCACCGCCAGGAACTCCGCCGCTAGGCGGCAGAGGAGGGTAGCATAGGAGGTGTAGAGCTGGGGCCTTTCCTCCATGAGACGGCCCAAGCCCCGATACTGAGTAAGGTCTTGCCCCACGAAGCTCTGTTCCAGCCTTTGCTGGTAGCGAGACAGGGAGCGCTGGGAAAAGTCTCCCTCCTCCCGGGCGGCCAGGATGGCCTCCGCCGCCATGGCTCCCGAGGCCATGGCCATGTTGGTTCCTTCGTAATATAGGGTGGGGTTTACCAGACCGGCGGCATCCCCCACCACCAGGAGACCGTCGCGGCACAGACCCGTAAGCAGTGTGCGGTTGCCGTAGGGAATAAGGTGAGCCTGATACTCCCTCAGCTCACCGCCCTTTATTAGCTCCTTGACCACGGGATGGCTCTTGAAATGCTCCACCAGCTCCACGGATTTCTCTTTTTTCTCGAAGAGGGACTTGAGCACCACGGTCACTCCCAGGGAGAGGCTATCCTTGTTGGTGTATAGGAAGGCGCTGCCCTCCAGCCCTTTGGTCGCCCCCTCGCCGAAGAACTCCATAGCCAGGCCCCGGTCCCCGGAGATGTGAAAGCGTTCTTCCAGAACCGCCGTCGGCAGGGCGATAACCTCTTTAATGCCCAAGGCCACTGCCTCCGGCTTCAGCTCCTCCCGGAAGCCAGCTTTTTGTGCCAGCAGTGAATTCACGCCGTCGGCGGCGATGACCACGTCAGCGTACAATTCCCCCTCATCTCGACGGGCCCGGACGCCCACCACCCGCTCGCCCTCTATGAGAAGGTCGTCCACTACCGTGCTGGTGATGAGGAAAGCCCCCGCCTCCTCCGCTTTGGCGGCGTACCACCTATCGAACTGGGAGCGAAGGACGGTGAAGCTGTTATTGAAGGGAGGAGAGTCGAACTCCTGGCTCTGAAAGCCAAAGGAGAGGGCGTCGGTGGGAGAGAGAAGGTACCACTGGCGCGCCGAGACATGCCTTTCCACCGGGGCCTCCTCCCAGAAGTTGGGGATGAGACGATTGAGGACGCTGCTATAGAGCACGCCGCCGAAAACGTTCTTCGTCCCCGGGTAATCGCCCCGTTCCAGGAGGATAATGTTGAGGCCCGCCTTCGCCAGGAGATAGGCCGCCGTAGTGCCCGCCGGCCCCGCCCCCACCACTATAGCGTCAAACTTTTCTTCCATAGTAACCCATCGCCAGCCTTCTCACGGCGGCATAAAATAAACCCCCGTCTCCGACTCAGGGGGTTACACCTCTTCATAAGCTCTTTCAATATATCAAAGGCGGCTTCTGGCGTCAAGGCGTATCGGTCGGTGGCTTAGGTTAAGACCTATCTGCTATAATGGGCCTGCCGATAGCAGCCCACTGGTTTCGGGAACACACGGTAGTGGCAAGGGAATAGGAAACTGTGATTTGATGAACCCTCCGTCCTCCCCCCTCAACCAAAAGCCCGCTAAGGCGGTGGAAGCATACACCGCCTCCCTCGCCTTCGACCGGCGGCTGTATCGCCACGACATCGCTGGCTCCATCGCCCAGGCCAAGGCCCTGAACCGGGCGGCCATCCTCACCGATAAGGAGATGGAGATCATCATCATGAGCCTGGTCTCCATTCGGGAGGAGATAGAGCGGGGGGAGTTCCCCTTTCGGGAGGAGTGGGAGGACATCCATATGAACATCGAGGCCCGCCTCCACGACAAAATAGGCGAGGTGGCGGGGAAGCTCCACACCGGCCGCTCCCGCAACGACCAGGTGGCCCTGGACATGAGGCTCTACCTGAAAGAGGCTGTCGGGGATACCCTGAAGGCCCTGCGCCAGCTTCAGGAGGCCCTGATAACCCTGGCCGAGGCCCACCCGGACGCCGTCATGCCCGGCTACACCCACCTCCAGCGGGCCCAGCCCGTCCTCTTGGCTCACCACCTCCTGGCCTACTTTGAGATGCTGGAGCGGGACAGGGAGCGCTTCCAGGACTGCCTGAGACGCGCCGACGTCCTCCCCCTGGGCAGCAGTGCTCTGGCGGGGACGCCCTACCCCGTGGACAGGGAGTTTCTGGCCCGGGAGCTGGGCTTCCCTCGCATATCGGCCAACAGCATGGACGCCGTGGCCGACCGGGATTTCGTCATCGAGTACCTGGCCGCCGCCTCCATAGCCATGATGCACCTCTCCCGCCTGGCGGAGGAGATCGTCCTCTGGTCCTCGGAGGAGTTCGGCTTCGTGGCCGTTGCCGATGCCTACGCCACGGGAAGCAGCATCATGCCCCAGAAGCGAAACCCCGATGTGGCCGAGCTGGGGCGGGGCAAGGCGGGGCGGGTCTTCGGCCACCTCATGGCCCTCCTCACCACCATGAAGGGCCTCCCCCTCACCTACAACCGGGACCTCCAGGAGGATAAGGAAGCCCTTTTCGACGCCGTGGACACCCTCCTGTCCACCCTTGGCGTCTTCGCCGGCATGGTGGGGACGCTGAAGGTCAACGCCTCTCGCATGAAGGAGGCCACGGAAAAGGGCTTCCTCCTGGCTACCGATCTGGCCGACTATTTGGTGCGAAAGGGCTTCCCCTTCCGCCAGGCCCACGGCGTGGTGGCCAGTGTGGTAAGATACGCCATGGAGCAGGGTAAGGAGCTGGGGGAGCTTTCCCTGGAGGAGTATCAACGCTTCTCGCCCCTCTTCGAGGCCGATGTCCTGAGCCTCACGGTGACGGCCTCTTTAGCGATGCGGAGTCGGCCCGGCGGCACCGCCCCGGAGCAGGTGAGGCGGGCACTGGCCGAGGCGAGGCGAAGGCTAGAGGGCGCTTAGAGCGTGGCGCCCAGTATGTCATTGCGAGCGAAGCGAAGCAATCGCATCTCTTCTCGTGGCGCTGAGATTGCTTCGGGGCTTGGCCCCTCGCAATGACGGGTGCCCCAAGGTGGCGGCGCGCAACCTCCCCGGTGGCACCGCCCCAGAGCAGGTGAGGGGAAGGGTGGGGTCAGGATAGGAAGGAGACAGTAATGTTGGCTTTCAAACACGTTCTTCTTAGCCTTGTCAGTCTTACTATTCTTTTGGTGGGATGTGGCACACAAACGCAACAACCGCCACCACCAACAGCGACCCCTATGGCAACGGCAACGGCAACGGCAACGGCAACAAAAACGCCTTCGCCAGTGCCCACGGTAGCACCTCAAAGCCTATCTGGGCGTGGCCAACAGGTGCCACCGAAGTTCGAACTCACAAAAGGGTTGGCCATCTTTCGAATGACGCACGACGGTCGGCGCAATTTTGCCATTTGGTTGCTCGATGGCAATGGGGAACGCATAGAACTCCTGGTAAACACAATCGGCCCGTTCGAAGGGGCTAAAGCTATCGGAATAGAGCGCCCAGGCACATACGTCTTAGACATCTCTGCTGACGGCAACTGGCGAGCCGTTATAGAACAACCGAGAGGCCCAGCCGAGGTTGTTGCGCCAACCACCTTTTCAGGACAAGGCCAGCAGGTTTCGCCGAGATTCAGCCTGGGTCAAGGCCTTTCTACATTTCGAATGACGCACGACGGTCGGCGCAATTTTGCCATTTGGCTGCTGGATGACAATGGCCAACGTGTCGAGCTACTTGTAAATGTAATCGGTTCCTTTGACGGAGCCAAAGCAGTTGGGATAAAACGTGCAGGTACGTTCACTTTTGATATAGCCGCCGACGGCAATTGGACAGTGACTATAGAACGGTAAACGCCTCTGACAGGAAAAGGGTAGGGGTAAGGTGCAAATCGTTTACGATTCCAAGACAGACCTCCTCTATATTCGCCTAGATGACCGAAAGCAACCAGTAGTGAATGAACGAGTATCCGAGGACATCGTGCTGGACATTGGCGAAGGCGACAAGATTGTGGGCATCGAGATTCTTGACGCCTCGAAGCACCTGAATCTGGGGCGGCTGCTTCCCGTTACATACCAGGTGTCGCCATGAAAGTGGTAGTCGGCCTCGTCCCCGAGGCCGACGAGGCGGGTCTCCGAAGGCGACTCACCGAGGCGAGGTCGGGGACGACCCCGCCTACAATTTCGGAGAGGAAACATGAGCCAAAGGAGGGTTAGGGATGGGGTTTCTCGCCTTTACATCTCCCCTTCTCCTGGAGGGAGAAGGGGGTCAGGAGATAAGGTCTCCAATGATGCCGACGGGCTATCGACAATCGGGGATTTCTAAGGGGCTCTGCCCCTTAGACGGGGTTCTAGGGGCGTCCCCTAGTTCCCATTGTTATTCTTCCCCCTCTCCCTTGAGGGAGAGGGGGTCAGAGCTTGCCCTGAGCGGTAGCGAAGGGGGGTGAGGGTGTCTTTAACTAAAATTAAGCTCGCCCCTTCCATCCTCTCCGCCGACTTCGCCCGGCTGGGGGAAGCCGTCAAAGAGGCCACCGCCGCCGGCGCCGACTACATCCACGTGGACGTCATGGACGGCCACTTCGTCCCCAACCTGACCATGGGGCCGCCCATCGTGGCCGCCATCCGGCCCCACACCCACCTCCCCCTGGATGTCCACCTTATGATAGCGGCCCCGGAACGCCTTATCCCCGCCTTCGCCCAGGCCGGCGCCGACATCATTACTGTCCACGGGGAGGCCTGCCCTCACCTGCATCGCACCCTACAACAGATCAAGGAGCTGGGCCTCCGGGCGGGCGTGGCCCTCAACCCGGCCACTCCCCTGGCCACCCTGGAAGAGGTGCTTTTGGAGGCGGACTTGCTCCTGGTGATGACCGTCAACCCGGGCTTCGGGGGACAGAGCTATATCCCCGGCATGGAGAAAAAAGTCGCCCGCCTCAGACGCATTATGGATGAGGCGGGCTCCGGGGCGGATCTGTCAGTGGATGGGGGCATCAACCCTCAGATAGCGCCTCTGGTAGTCGGGGCCGGGGCCCAGGTGCTGGTGGCAGGCTCCGCCATCTTTAACCAGAGGCAGACGGTGGCCGAGGCCATAGAGGCCCTGCGACGCAGCCTGGGCTAAAAAATAGTAGTCGGGGTCGATGACGACCCCGACTGTCGGCCTCGGGGACGAGGCCGACTACAGGCGTTTGAACGCCGTTTTAAGAGGCAACTTTATAGACGCTCTTCAAGCATCGGGTGCAGAGGCTGACCCGCTTGCGCTTTCCATTTATAACCATGAGGCGGTTTTGAATATTCGGGCTCCAATCCCGCCTGGTTCGCCGCTTGGAGTGGCTCACGTTGTGCCCAAAGCTGACCGCCTTACCACATACGACGCACTTGGCCACCCATTCCCCCCTTTACGATGAATCCTTCTCTATGTACAATCAGTAAGCAATAATACCACAAGAAGAGGAATATGGCCAGTATGCCCCAGGATAGTGAGTATCGGGAAACATCACCGCCTTCTGGCGGGGGTGATAGCGAACAAAATTTAGCGGTACGGGACGGCAGCCACCTGCGGCGCATGTTCGCCGCCGCCACCCGTTGCCTGGAACGCAACGTAGAGGCCATCAACGCCATCAACGTCTTTCCGGTGCCCGACGGCGATACGGGAACCAACATGCTCCTGACCATGAGGTCGGCCCTCCGGGAGGCGGAGAGCTGCTCTGAGGAGGGGGCGTCCCCGGTGGCCCGAGCCCTGGCCCAGGGAGCCCTCATGGGTGCCCGGGGCAACAGCGGCGTCATCCTGTCCCAGATACTGAGCGGCCTGGCGCGGAGCATGGACGGTAAAGTAGGATGGGACGGCCGTGACCTGGCCCGGGGGCTGGGGGAGGGGACGTCCGCCGCTTACAAAGCCCTCATCCAGCCCGTGGAGGGCACCATCCTTACCGTCATTCGAGACACCGCCCGGGCGGTGCAGGACGCTGTCAACCAGGGAGAGGGCGACGCCGTCGCCCTTATGGAGGTAGCCACGGCGACGGCCAAAGAGGCCGTGGCCCGCACCCCCTCCCTTCTTCCTCTGCTAAAGGAGGCGGGGGTGGTGGATGCCGGAGGCCAGGGGCTTTACCTCCTCCTGGATGGAGCGCGGCGCTACCTGAAGGGGGATGATACGGAACCGGAGCCGGAAGAGAAGATACCCCTCAGGCCCCCTATCCTCCATCCGGAGGAGAACCCCTTCGGCTACTGCACCGAGTTCATCGTGCAAGGGCAGGCCCTGAACCGGGAGGAGATAAGTCAGCGACTGACGGCCATGGGCCAGTCCCTTCTGGTGGCTGGAGATGGGAATGTGGTCCGTATCCACATCCACACCCTGGATCCCGGCGCCGTGCTCAGCCATGCCCTATCCCTGGGCAGCCTGCACCAGGTGAAGGTGGACAACATGACGGATCAGCACGCCCAGTTTCTCGCTCTGCGGCGAAAGGAAACGCCCCTGTCTCTGGCCACGGTGGCCGTGGCCTCCGGTGCGGGCCTGATGGGGGTTTTTCGCGGCCTGGGGGCGACCGCCGTGGTCTCCGGGGGGGCCACTATGAACCCCAGCGTGGAGGAGCTATGGCAGGCGGTGGAGGCGGTGACGGGAGACCAGGTGGTTCTTCTGCCCAACGAAGGCAACATCATCGCCGCCGCCCGTCGGGTGCCGGAGCTGACCAAAAAGGAGGTGGTCGTTATCCCCACCCGCACCATCCCCCAGGGGGTGGCCGCCCTCCTGGCGGTAGACTACAACGCTGACTTCGCTACCAATCTTCAAGCCATGGAAAGGGCCATGGCCTCCATTCGTACCGCCGAGCTGGCCATAGCCGTTCGTGACAGCCACGTGGGCGCCTTGAGCATTAGAGCCGGCCAGGTGGTAGCGCTGCTGGACGGCGACCTTAAGGTGGTGGCCGATGAACCTATAGTCGCTCTACGCGACAGCCTGGCTCAGATGGGGGCGGAGACGGGGGAGGTGATCACCCTGTACTACGGAGCGGACACCGACTCCGAGGCGGCAGAAAAGGCGGCCCAGGCGGTGAGAGAAGAATACCCTGGGCAGCAGGTGGAGTTGGTTTGGGGCGGTCAACCCCACAACCTGTATATCGTCTCGGTAGAGTAGCGAAAGTGAAGGTGGTTGGTGGCCATTAGAGTGGTAACGGATAGCACCTGCGATATACCTCCCATGCTCGTCCAGGAGTTGGGCATAACGGTGGTGCCCCTGACTGTCCGTTTTGGCCAGGAGAGCTACCGAGACGGGATAGACATGGACAACGACCAGTTCTTCGCCCGGCTGGAGGAGAGTCTAACCATGCCCGCCACCTCCCAGCCTCCGGTGGGGGACTTCCTTCGGGTGTACCGCCAGATGGTGGAAAGGGGTGACCAGGTTCTTTCTATTCATATATCTTCTCGTCTCAGCGGCACCTATCAGTCGGCCCTCACTGCTAGCCAGGAGGTGGGGGTGGAAGGCTCCCTTCGGGTGATGGACTCTTTTACCGGCTCCATGGGTACGGGCTTCGCTGTCCTTGCCGCCGTCCGGGCGGCGCGGTCAGGGGCCAGCCTGAAAGAGGCTGCCCAAGCAGCCCAGGACACCCTTCGGCGAACCCGCACTTATCTCATGGTAGACACCCTGAAATACCTGGAGATGGGGGGGCGCATCGGAAAGGCTCAGGCCCTCCTGGGTTCTCTCCTCCAGGTGAAACCCATCCTGGCCGTGAGGGATGGGGAGATCGTTCCTTTGAAGCAGGTGCGCACTCGTCCCCGGGCTTTGGAAGCCCTATACTCCCTTGTCGAGGACTCCGGCGAAATAGAGGAGGCGGCCGTTGTCTACACCACCACCCCTGAGGAGGCCCAGGAACTGGCACGGCGTCTGGAGACGAAGCTGCCCCGGGAGCGAATCCTGGTTTCTACCTGCTGTGCCGTCATTGGCGCCCACATAGGGCCCGGCGCCATGGGCGTCATTGTGGTCACGGGCCACCCCTAGAGTGACTATGGATGCCTCTTTTCAACGTTTGCGAGATATATTGAAGCTGGAAAGCCAGCGGGGCTATGCCAATGGCGCTGTAATCGGCGGCCTGGATGAGTACCTGCGCCGCTGGGCCAGCCAGCACCTGGGCCAGATGGATCCCCAGACGCAGCGAGACGTCGCCCATCTGGGATTCATTTCCCCGGACTACGCCAGGCAAAATGTGCTCCAACGCCGGGAGTGGGTGGGGAAAGCCCTGGGCTGGCTGATGGTTATGGAGAATGGCAGCCCCCTTCCTCCCCCTCCGAAAGCCGTCGTCCCGGCCCGAAAAGAGGCGGTTTCCCTGACCACCCCACTCAGCGACATCAGAGGCGTCCCTCCCCCTACTACCGCCCACCTTACCAAGATGGGGGTCAAAACGGTGCGGGATCTCCTCTACTTTTTCCCTCATCGCCATCAAGACTTCAGCCAGATCAAGACCATCTCCCAACTCGCCTCTGGCGAGGAGCAAACGGTGGTGGGCACCGTGTTGCAGGCCGCCGCCAAGAGCTTCGGCTCCTGGAAGCGGGGAGCCACGGAGGCGGTGATCGGAGACAGCACCGGCAAACTGCGAGTAGTGTGGTTTAACCAGCCCTACCTAGCCCAGCGCCTGCCCCTTAGCCGGCACATCGTCCTCAGCGGCCGGGTCAACCTCTTCCGGGGACAAAAAGTCATGGAATCCCCGGAGTGGGAACCCGTGGAGGAGGGTGAGGAGCTTATCCACACGGGGCGACTGGTGCCCGTCTACCCCCTCACCCAGGGGCTCCACGCCCGCACCCTGCGCCGCGTGATGAAGGGGTCCCTGAGCCGGTGGCTCCCTTTCTTGGAGGACTTCCTGCCCCCATCGCTGCGGGAGAAGGCCGGCCTTATGGCACTCCCCCAGGCTGTGCGGCAGATGCACTTCCCCGACAGCGAGGAGATGAAGGGCAAGGCACGTCGCCGCCTGGCCTTCGACGAGCTTTTCCTCCTCCAACTGGGCGTTCTCGCCCAGAAACGGGAGTGGCAGGAGGTGGCGGGCCACCCCTTCGCCATACCTCTCTCTGTGCTCCAGGGGTTTTTGGCCGCCCTGCCCTTTTCCCTCACCGCCGCCCAGGCACGGGCGTTGGATGAGATAACCGGCGACCTAAGGGGGAGCCAGCCCATGAGCCGCCTTCTTCAAGGGGAGGTGGGCAGCGGCAAAACGGTGGTGGCGGTGGCCGCCCTCATTTTGGCGGTGGCCGACGGCCACCAGGGGGTGCTCATGGCCCCCACGGAGATCCTGGCCGAGCAACACTATCGCAAAATCCGGGATCTTTTGGGAAGGCGGGAAGCGGAGGAGGAAGACGAAGCCTGCCTCTCCTTGCCCTATCTTTCCCGCCCGGTGCGCCTGTGTCTTCTCACCGGCGGCACGCCCCGTCTGCGAAAAGAGGAGATTTACCAGGGTATTGCGGAAGGGAAAATCGATATAGTGGTGGGAACCCATAGCCTCATCCAGGAGGGGCTGAGCTTTGCCCGCCTTGGCCTGGCCATCGTGGATGAGCAGCACCGCTTTGGCGTCCTGCAACGCTCCGCCCTGCGGCAGAAGGGTTATAATCCCCATATGCTGGTGATGACGGCTACCCCCATTCCCCGCACCCTGGCCCTCACCCTCTACGGTGACCTGAACCTAACCGTCATCGACGAGCTGCCGCCGGGCCGGCAGCCCATCGTCACCCGTTGGCTACGAGCCGGTCAGCGCCCGGCAGCCTACGACTTCGTGCGCCAGCAGGTAAGGGAGGGCCGCCAGGCCTTCGTCCTCTGCCCCCTCATTGAGGAGTCGGAGAAGGTGGCAGCGAAGGCGGCCGTGGCCGAGTATGAGCGCCTTTCGCAAGGGGTCTTTCCGGACCTCCGCCTCGGCCTGCTCCATGGGCGGATGTCGGCTGCGGAGAAGGACGAGGTGATGCAGCGCTTTCGTGAGGGCGAGCTGGATATCATGGTGTCCACGCCGGTGGTAGAGGTGGGCATCGACATCCCCAACGCCACGGTCATGTTGGTGGAGGGGGCGGAACGTTTCGGGCTGTCTCAGCTCCACCAGTTTCGGGGCCGGGTAGGTCGGGGAAAGCACCGCAGCTATTGCCTCCTTTTGTCCCAGCGGCCCACCCGGGAGGCCATGGAGCGATTGCGTCTTCTGGAAGAATCGGGGGATGGCTTCCGCCTGGCGGAAGAGGACTTGAGGCTTCGGGGGCCGGGGGAGTTTTTCGGCACCCGCCAGAGCGGCCTTCCCGAGCTACGTCTGGCCCGCCTGTCCGACGTGCCCATCCTGGAGACGGCGCGCCGGGAGGCAGCGCACCTTTTCCAGACCGATCCCCACCTGGCCAACCCCCAGCATCAGCTCCTGGCACAAGAAGTGGCTCGCTTTTGGCACAATAGAAGGGGCGAGATCAGTTGAGTAGCAACATGGTTAAGAGGGACATGGCTCGGCTCCTGGAAGAGGCGGTTCGAGACGCGCAGCGTCGCGGCCTGATACCCCTGGTGGCCCTCCCCGACGTCCTCCTGGAGCGCCCCCAGAACCCGGAGCACGGCGACCACGCCAGCAGCTTGCCTCTGAAGCTGGCCCGCGCCGCCCGTATGAACCCCATGGCCATCGCCCAGGCGATAACCTCCTGCATTCAGCTCCCCCCTCAGGTTCAGAAGGTGACTACAGCCCCCCCCGGCTTCATCAACTTCGCCCTCCACCCCGCCTGGCTGGCCCGCCAGGTAGACACCATCTTGGAGCTGGGGGAGGGATACGGCAATCTGGACCTGGGAGGGAGAAAACCCATCCAGGTGGAGTTTGTCAGCGTCAACCCCACTGGTCCCCTCCATGTGGGCCACGGGCGGGGGGCCATTTTGGGCAGCACCCTGGCCCGAGTCCTGGCCGCCGCTGGCTACTCCGTGGCCACTGAGTACTACATCAACGACGCTGGCAACCAGATGAACGCCTTCTACCGCTCCCTCTTCGCCCGCTACCAGCAGGCCCTGGGACTGGAGGCGGAGTTGCCCCCGGACGGCTATCAGGGAGACTATGTCATAGACATGGCCAGGGAGATCGTCGCCCGGGAAGGAGACCGTTTCCTGAACATGCCTCCACCGGAGGCGGTGGAGGCGATAGGGAAGATAGGAGTAAAGAAGGTGCTGGAGTCCATTGCCCAGGACCTGGCCCGCCTGGGAGTCACCTTTGACGTTTGGTTCAGCGAGCAGAGCCTGTATCGGGAGGGCCAGTACCAGCGGGCCATGGCGATTCTGCGGGACAAGGGCTACATAGAGGAGCGGGAGGGAGCGGTCTGGTTCGTCTCCACCGCTCTGGGGGAGGACAAGGACAACGTCCTGGTGCGCGGGGATGGCTCCCCCACCTACTTCGCCTCCGATGTCGCCTATCACTACAACAAGTTCCAGGAGCGGGGTTTCCAGCAGGTTATCAACATCTGGGGCGCCGATCACCAGGGCCACGTTTCTCGAATGAAGGCGGTGGTGGGCGCCCTGGGTTTCGACCCCGACCGGCTGCGCATCATCATCACCCAGATGGTGACCCTGAAACGGGGTGAGGCCCTGCTGCGGGCCTCTAAACGCAGCGGCGACATCGTGACTCTGCGAGAGCTCGTCGATGAGGTGGGCGCCGATGCCTGCCGCTTCGTCTTCCTCTCCCGCTCCGCCGATAGCCAGATGGAGTTCGACCTGGAGCTGGCCAAACTCCAGGCGCCGGAAAACCCGGTGTACTACGTGCAGTACGCCCACGCCCGCATCGCCAGCATCCTCCACCTGGCCCAGGAGCGGGGTATCGACTATTCCTCCGGCGACGTGGCCCTTCTCACCCATCCCGCCGAGCAAGCCCTGCTGCGCAAGATGATTCAACTGGAGGAGCTAGTAGAGACGGTGGCCCTCAGCCTGGAGCCCCACTATCTCCCCCACTACTCTCAAGACTTGGCCACTGCCTTCCACAGCTTCTACAAGCAGTGCCGCGTCGTCTCCAAGAATGAGAAATTGACCCACGCCCGGCTCAAGCTGGTGGCCGCGGCCCAGATCACCCTGGCCCGAACCCTCCATCTCATGGGCATGACGGCCCCGGAGCGGATGTGATGCTTATAGATGGAGCGGTGAGCCGTTTCGCGCCATGGGAGGCGTTATCCCGAAAATACGAAGCCTCTGATATTGATTTCTGATAAAATAAATGGGTAAACATGAAAAGTCCTTGCTGAAAATTATAAGTGGAACTTCTGATGCAAATATTCAATTTGAAGATTTATGCAACTTGTTGAAAGATTTTGGCTTTGAAATACGTGTTCGAGGCAGTCACCATATATTCAGAAAAGAAGGAATAGTCGAAAAGATTAATCTTCAGCGAGAGGGGAGTAAAGCTAAGCCGTATCAGGTAAAACAAGTACGAAACATTATAATAAAGTATAAACTTGGAGGAAAATATTGATGTATAAGTATGAGATTATTATTTACTGGAGCAACGAAGACGGGGCTTTTATAGCAGAAGTTCCTGAGCTTCCTGGGTGTATGGCGCATGGAGACACTCCTGAAGATGCATTGAGAAACGCCAAAGAAGGAATTCAATTGTGGATTGATACTGCTAGGGAGTTCGGCGATCCAATACCAGAGCCTAAGGGACAGAGATTGATATTTGCGTAGAGAAACATATGCACCTAACAATTGACTCATTCGGACGGCTGGCGGCCGCGGGCGCAGATCACCCTCGCCCGAACCCTCCATCTCATGGGCATGACGGCCCCGGAGCGGATGTGAGACCGTAGATGAGGGCGCGGTTGGCCGCGTCTTATATAGCACTGGAAACCATAGTTGCGAGGTAAGGCGGATCAATATGAAGCTAATTGAATTTCCAACATGAGGCGGATATCACCGTGCCGAGTCTAGAACTCAAGAATCCAATGGGACTCATTCAATCGACTCTGCAAAGGGCACTAGAATTGGCTTCGTTTGGGCTTCAGTCAGCAAGTTTGGCCAAGATTGAATCGTTGGAAATCCCTCAGTTGCGAACGCAACTCCATATCGTTCAGAACCCAGCTATTGATATTGAGACATTGCGTAATGAGTTTCAATCTTGGGTCATATCTAATGCGATCAGAGATTGCATCGAAGCAATTGGCCCAAGCCTCGAATGGGCGAGGAAGATATGTTTTTTATGGACTCGGGAAGGCGCCGTCATGCCACGTGAAGATGGCTCTCTTCACCTTGAAGCAACAATAATAGGGAATGATTGGAATAGAAATATTGTTCGGTACTCGAAGAAATTTGATCGCCTACCTTTGCCTGGCAAGTTGCATCACCTTGAAGAGAAATATCGACTTAGCCCACTGCCGCTTTCCGATGAGATCCTAAGTCTCAATCTGGCTCGGAATTGCCTTTCTCACCGAGGTGGTATTGTAGGTCAGGAAGATCTGAGGGATAGGGCCGAGAAGGGCTTGCTAGTCAAATGGAAACGGCTAGAGCTAACAGCTAGTGGTCAAAAAGGTGAAAGAGTATTAGAGCTTCCAGGTCGAGTTGAAGCGGGTGAGACGATCAGTTTGCACTTTGCGTCGTCAGC
The DNA here is from genome assembly GCA_016183425.1 of Chloroflexota bacterium. Taxonomy (GTDB): domain Bacteria; phylum Chloroflexota; class Dehalococcoidia; order JACPEP01; family JACPEP01; genus JACPEP01. Next base: position 9,151 of record JACPEP010000044.1, on the reverse strand, counting down.
CCGCATGGTTCCTCTGGGCGAAAGGATCCGGTTTTTGCCTCAAGAATTGATTGACATCGCTTTTACGTTCCTGCTCTTCGCCTTTCAAATCGACAAGTCGATCCACGACCTTCAGGAAGCTCGCCGACCCTGAGACGATTCCAATCAGATGGCAGGATCAAGAAATGGGGATTTATCAAAGAAGTGAATAGGTACCTTCGAGTGATATTGCTTGAGGACGGAGAGACAGTGCACAACGCGTTCTTCGACAGAACGTATAAGGAGTAACGAATATGAAAGTGAAATACTTTCCTGACACAGATACTGCCTTGGTCGAATTCACTGATAATGAGGTCAGTGAAACAAAGGAGATCAGCGAAAACATCTATATCGATCTTGACAGCAAAGGGAACCTGGTGAGCATGACCATAGAACATGCTCGCGCCAATGCGAAGCTAGAGGAGTTTTCCTTCGTAGAGGTTGTTGGCAAGGCGTCATAGGAGCACCGAACCAGGCAACAATTGTTGTGTTTCTCAAAACCATCATCACTAAAATGACCAAGAGTAGACAGTGAAACTTGATATAGAGGAAAAAGAACTTCTTGAATCCGTTGAGCGGGGCGAATGGAAAACGGTCCCCGAACTGGATAACGAAGCGAAGCGATATCGGGAATATGCCAAAGCCACGTTCCGAAAAGACAAGAGAGTCAATATTCGGATTTCCGAGAGGGATCTCATAAATATCCAAAAGAAGGCAATCGAAGAGGGCATCCCTTATCAGACTCTGATGTCCAGCGTACTTCACAAATATGTGAGCGGGCGTTTGAAGGAAGTATCCTGAATTGCCAGGAGGTAGGCATAACAAGTCAATTATACGGCACTCGAAGCCATACTTGGGGTGTTATACTGATCAATATAGACACTAGTTGGGCGCACTTGAGCAACGGGACTGAAACATGAACGCCGAGTTACCCCAGGTCTTTCTGGCACATTCATCTGAAGATCACGTGAAAGTGGGCAGGCTAGCATATGATCTCAGAAGGAGGGGCATCCCAGTTTGGTACGACGAATGGGAACTCAGAGTCGGCGACTCCCTGCACGACAAGATAGAGCATGGCATTCGGAGCAGCGGCTACCTCATGGTTGTCCTCTCCCCTCACTCCGTCGAGTCCCCGTGGGTCAAGAAGGAACTCAACGCCGCGTTGTCCATGGAGCTTGAGAAGCGTCAGTTATTCGTCATCCCGGCTCTCATCGCAGAGTGCGAAGCCCCGCTATTCCTAAAGGACAAGATGTACGCGGATTTCCGGTCGGACTACGCCAAAGGCTTAGACCAAGTCCTCGCCAGACTACTTCCAGAAGGCACAGTTTCCACAATGTTGAAGAACGTTGACTCCCTCGAACTGCATCTCCTTCCCGCGTTCACAAACGGTGAGTTGGTTCAAGAGTACGACCTGAATCGAATCATGCAGGCGATCAATTCTGTTGAGCACCGCATCGGACTCGACTTGACCAGGTTCCGTCTCATGAAGAAGGGGCAGATCGTTGCCGCAAGTCACATCAACCAACTGCTTGCGCCAATCGACCGCATCCGGCTCAACCTGGGGCTCGCCGTGAAGTGGCAACACCACCCCATCGCCCCCCTCCAGATGTACACCTCCGCTCATCTCAATGAGATTTACGGTTCTGTCAACGAAGCGATAAGGCGACTAGTCTCGAGCTGACTACCAAGTGTGCCTAACAACTCGCTGGAACCGACCCGCCTACGTGCCTGAAATGGACACTTGTTCTGCCAGCCTGGCGTAAAGTGTAGAGTGAGCTTCCCGCGACGGCGGCGCGGATGTGGCGATCGTGGTATCGCCCCCGCCAATAGGCAGTGCCTCGCTTCTGACACTACGGCCAGAGGTCTGAAATAATAAAGGAAAAGCGGACTAACAAAGGGTCACAGCCGACGGCTTCCAGCCGCGCCTGATACCCCAGCGTTAGAATCAAGTATAATGATAATGTTGACAAGTCTCAGAAATGAGGAGCACAGCGATGCTTCAGCAAGATTTGTCTACTGGCAAGAAGATGACGCCTGGATTGGTTACCTTGAGGACTACCCCGACTACTGGACACAGGGCGACACTCTTGATGACCTCAAGGAGCATCTGAAGGATCTCTATTTCGACCTGACCAGGGGTGAGCTGCCCGGGATTCGCACGATTGGCAAGCTGCTCCTTTCATGAAGCGAACCGACCTAATTGGGTGATTGAGGGGTCTGGTTGTGTACTGGTGCGGCATGGAGGCAAGCACGACTGGTATCGGAACCCAAATAGCAGCGTATCACAGCCAGTGCCGCCTCAAAATTGTGTTAAAATGTGATTGCTCTCAGATTTTGGAGATACCAATGAGCAAGATAGAAAACATTGAACGGGAAATTCAGGAATTAACACCATCAGAACTCGTGGACTTCCGCAAGTGGTTCCACGAGTTCGACACGGAGAATTGGGATCGGCAGATTGAAGAAGACGCGCTGGCTGGCAAGTTGGACACTCTGGCGGATAAGGCAATCAAGGCGTTCAAATCCGGGAGATGCACGGAGTTTTGAAGCATTTTGCCTCTCCTGAGTTCTGGGTATGTTACGAAGGATTACCCTCGCCGATCCAAAAGCTTGCAGACAAAAGTTACGCTCTGCTGAAAAGCAATCCTCGCCATCCATCCTTACATTTCAAGAAAGCAGGCCGTTTTTGGTCCGTGCGTATTGGCTTGTATTACCGCGCTCTCGCCGTTGAAATACCTGAAGGCGTGGTGTGGTTTTGGGTTGGTAGCCACGCTGACTACGATAAATTACTGAGCTAAAAAATGCTCTTTCCGACGTCACGGCCACAGGTCGGGGATCACATGGGCAAGTCCCAGGCCCTCCAGGGTCTGGGACCAGGGACGCCCGGACTCTCGATCCCACCCCATCTCCCGGTAGTAGATGTCCAGCATCTCCTCCCAAGAGGCCAGGGCGCTCTTCCCCTGGGCCGGACCGTCCACCGGCGCCGAGCCTAGCCGAGGCGATGGGTAGTCCATGGCCGGCGTGATTCCGTGGCGGAGGTTGAAAGCCCGAAGCAGGTTCGCCACCCTCACCCCCACCGTCAGAGCCTCATCCAGGGTGAAGTCCCAGCCCGTAGCGGCGTTTAACATCTCCACCATATGGGGAGTGTACTTGCCCAGGAGATTGTCCGTGGCGATGGTGCACATGACCAAGGAGTCCATAAAGGGACCCCGCCCCTTGTTGTGGGCCAGGGCGGCGGCCACCTCCGAGGCGGAGAAGTTGTCCTTGACCTGGGCGGGGCCCGTCTCAGTAGTGGCGGTGTTGGCGACGGCACCGTCCAGGAGGCTCGTCCAGCGGCCCCGAGGGTCGTAGGCCCGAGGGGCGTTTCCCTTTATGTAGTGGACGGCCAGGTTGGGGGCATCGCCGCCGATCCGCTGGGCCGCCCGCATCACCCCCTCGGCCAGAACGTCGCCGAAGCCCTGGCGATGGGCGATGCGGCCCAGCATGGCCGCCACCGCCTGGGCGTTGCCCCATGTCATCTCCAGGCCGTCGGTATCCTCTCGAGTCAGGATGCCCTTCTCGAAGCACTCCATCACTAGCCCTATGAGATAGCCGCCCTCGTTGGTTTCCAGGCCCAGACGGTAGCTCAGGTCGTGGAGCATCACCGCTGTCCCCACATCCTCTTGGCCGATAAGGGTCGTCCATACGGCCATGTGCTCGAAGCAAGAAGGCTCGTAGCCCACGTAGCCGGCGTAGGGCCCCTCTTGCACCGTGGCCATGTGGTGGCAGTGGAAGCGGCACGCCCAACAGGGATTGGGCTCCAATGCCAAAACCTTCTTATAGTGGGGTCGGATGTAGCGCTCTGGGGCGGAGAAAAGATTGGTGGTGAGGTTTCTTACGGCCAGGTTCCCCCCCTCGGCCCGTTCCGCCAGGGCCACGGAGTGGCCCCATTGGTACATTAGCCGCCCGTGGGGGTCCTTCTTTATGACTCCCAGAAGCTCTTGAGCCAGGGTGCGAACCCGCTCTTCCTGAGCTACGGGCACCCTTGCCCGACCCCGGGCAGCGACCACCGCCTTCACCCTCTTGGCCCCCATCACCGCCCCCACCCCGTTGCGAGAGGCGGCGTGCCCGCCATCGCCGACGATAAAGGCGAACTTGACCTGGTTCTCCCCGGCGGGCCCGATGCTGAAGACGCTTAGCTCCCTCTCGCCCTTTCCCAACTCCTCCTTGATAGCCTTTTCCGTCTCTCCGATGTCTTTGCCTACCAAGTGGCGAGCATCCCGGAGCTCAGCGGTGCCGTCATGAATGTACAGGTAGACCCATTCCGGGGAGGCGCCCTGGAGAACAACGCCGTCGAAGCCGGAAAACTTGAGGTAAGCCCCGAAGAACCCGTTGGCCTGGGTGCTGGTGGCCCCGTTGGTCAGCGGCCCCTTGGTCACTACCGAGAAACAGCCCGACCCCCCGGCCCGGATGCCCCCCAGAGGTCCGGAGGCCAAGATAAGGCGATTTTCCGGCTCCTCCCAGCCCACCCCAGGCGGCACCTCCCGATAAAGAAACCAGGCCCCCAGGCCGGTGCCCCCCAGGTACTGTCGCAAAACCCCCTCCGCCACCACCTCCGTAGCCAGGCTTCCCTGGGACAGGTCCACTCTCAGCACACGACCAGTAAAGCCTTTAACGCCTCCAGTATTCATGCGTTTCTCCTCATCAACCAGGTTTTCAAAGGGCTGACACAGCCGTACCAGGCCCTAGATGGTTAGGTCATTTTCTTCCCATAGACGCCCATAAGCCCCGCCCCCTGGATGGCTTCCTTGATCTTGGCGTAATCGGTGAGCCGGGGTATATCGAAGCCATTAGCTGCCCACCGAGGATCCACATGCCCTTCCCCACCCCACTCCCCCGGGGACTTGCCCCGGTTGATGTCGGCGAGGAAGAAGCCCTGGATGGTATTTCGGGGCAAGGTAAGAAGCTCCCGCCCCAGGGCCTTGCGCGCTGCGTTGTGTCCCGCCAGCTCGCCGGTGAAGATAGACGGCACACCACCACTGTAAACGCCCACCCGTAGCCCTCCCACAAAGAGGTTGTCCAGGCCCTTGACCTTCATAGTGACCTCATGGGGGGCGTAGGAGTTCTCCTTGACGGCAATGCCATCGGCGGCCAAGGGCATGCTCATCCAGGCATTCTCGAAGCCAGGGATGCGACGGATATACTTTAGGGGCAGAAGGAGGAAGGTCTTGGCGAAGCCTACGTTGATCACCTCCACATCTGGCCGCTTCCACCGGATGTTCATGGGGCGCTCCGGATGGGCCCACTCGGAGGTAAAGTCTATCTCATAAAACTCCTCCGGAACTATCTTGTGGTGGGAGTACCCGCCAGGGGTATCATCGATGGCCTGCCTCAGTTGGGGAGACAGGCTATCCAGATGGACAAAATTCATGGAAAAGTATTTGGGTTTCGCTTCCTCGATGTCGGGGACATTGGCCGCCCGGGACGTGGCCACTCGGTCGCCGAAGATGGTGCATTTGAGACCGCACAGGGCACACCCCTGGCCGTACCCCTCGCACAGACCCATGCTCCCCCCGGCTCCGGTGGCGTCCACGAAGGCATCCCCCGTTACCTGGGTTCCGTCAGCGAGGGTAACCGCCTTCATGGTATCGCCATCCATGACCACATCCACGGCCCGAGACCTCAAGAGCACCTTTATCCCGGCCGCCTCCACCGCTCGACGCGTCGCCTCCTCCACTTTGGTCACGTCCCAGGTGAGGTTGCCATCGGGGATACCCAGGTCGCTGGTTTGGTCTATCTTGAGGGATTCCCATACCTGGAAGAAATCCCCGCCTCCCATGAGCTTGGCCTCCTGCCGCGGCCCCCACCCCATCAACTGGCCACACCAGGTGGAGAGCCCAGAGAGAGTGTCCATACGCTCCAAAAGGAGTACCTCCACGCCCGATTTGGCCGCCACCAGCGCTGCCGCGCAGCCCGCCGGGCCGCCGCCAACGATAACCACTCTTTCCACTTTGCCCCCTTTCTCGTGCCTACCGCCCTGCTAAGTCTTTTATTCTCTATGACCTGTGCTAAGAAAGCAAGCCCTCAGACTACGAGCTTTCCGCGAAATCCGCTACCGTGTAAACATGACCTTATCTGGCGAGACCAGCGACGTTTGGACTTCCGAAGCCATTGTGCATACCATCATATACTTTTTGCTCGTTTCGCGGGAGGCTTACTACTTTTGAAACCATACCTTACGATAAGAGGTGAAAAATCGCCCCGGGTGCTGTATGTAGCCCGCTATGCCTTTCCAATGCACATTGCGAGAGGTTTGATATGTCAGAACTAGGAAGAAATGGACCTGATCCACTAGAATCTTTTGTGCCTCGCTGTAGATCTTCTTGCGCTCCTCGATGTCATAGACGGCATCTCCCTTGTCAATAAGAGCATCCACCTGCTTAGTGACGGCATCGTTAGGGTCGAGAGCTGCGGGCCCCCAACCGCTCTTGGTGCCATGGATCCGGGCCAGGTCGGGGTGGGGGTCCACATCCCCCGATGTACCCACCGACTCAGCCACGTATTCACCTGTATTCCGTCTCGTACTCATGGTGGCCCGCTCGACCAGCTCGATTTTGGCCTTAATGCTCACCTTGGTCAGCATGCCCTGCATTAACTCCGCCGCCTGCACCCAGTCGGGAAAGGCGCTGGCGACGCTTATGATGAACTCGAAGCCTTCTGGCTTGCCTCCCTCCTTCAACTTCTCACGGGCTTTAGCCAGGTCGTAAGGGTAGCCCTTGATCTTAGGGTCATAGGCCCATGAATGAGTGCCAAACCAGGCCTCGGCGGCCGGATGCACTCCCTTGTATACCACTTTGGATATGGCCTCTCGGTCTATAGCATAGGCTACCGCCTGTCGCAGGGCGACGTTATTGAAGGGAGGCTTTTTCTGATTTAACATAAGGTAAACGAAGCCAGGAACAGAATCCGCTATCAGTACCAGATTCGGATCTGCCTTCATGGTTTCCAGATCTTTGAAGTCGAACCAGTTATCCCACTGAACCTCGTTGTTCTTGAGCATAGTCATGGCGGCCGTGGAATCGGGGATAGCCCGCCAGGTGATACCATCTAGATAGGGTACTCCGGCCTCCCAGTAGTCTGGGAACTTTTTCAGGGCGATGCGGTCGTCCATGCGCCACTCGGCGAACTGGAAAGGCCCCGTACCTACCCCGTGCTGACGTAGATCATTGTCGAACTTCTTCACCCCCTCGGGAGATACCATCCACCCTGGAGCCTCAGAAGACATCTGACCGCCAGTACCCAGGTACAGAAATGAGCTGCTAGGTCCCTTAAGAGTGAACTTGAAGGTATAATCGTCCACCGTCTCATAGGACTTTACCCGCTCCAGATGTCGGGCGGAGCCGCTCTTGAACTTAGGGTAGCCGATCTGATCTGGGTTATAGGAGCGGTCATAGTTGAATTTGACGGCCTGGGCGTTGAAGGCCGTCCCGTCGTGGAACTTGACGCCCTTCTTTAGTTTAAGGATTACGGTGGTCGAATCGGGGGTCTCCCAGGACTCCACCAACTCCGGAACAGACTTCCCCACCTTGTCTACTGCGGTAAGGCTGTTATAGAGATTGGGAAAAAGGTAAGCGTCCGCTCCACCCGATGCCTGGTCCGGATCCATGGTTGTGGTTCCCCTCTGTGCCACTATTAAGGTGCCTCCAGCCGTGGGTTTTGCTGAAGTGGGGGTGGGGACAGGGGAAGCTGTGGGGGCCCTGGTGGGAGTAGTCGTCGACGCTGCAGCGCACCCTATCAACGCAAACCCTGTCAGGCCGATGCCCGCCTTAGCCGCCTTTCGCAGCACCTCCCGCCGGGATACTCGCAATTGAAGATGCCAATATTTCCTCTCCTTTTCCATCTTGATCCTCCTCTTACTTTCCCAAGGTAAGCAAGTACCTTGGCTCGCCTTTCAACTACACACCTCTCTGCTGGCAAGACTACTCCTCTAATTCTCCCCATGAGCCGAGCCACCTTTATAGAGGAGTGACCCCCTTTTATACCCCTTATGTGAATTTGTCAAGGGCAGCCGTCGGCAGGTTGAAGGCGAAAAACACCCATCCTTGAAAAGCAAGACATAGCGGCATACAATTCAAAGGGAGGTCGGGGTGGCATCCGGCCTACAAAATACCACGGGGACTTATGCTTCTTGCCGAGTCCTACGGTGCACCAAGATTCGGTCTTCCCTTTTGGCTATGGCCAGGGGCTGGGCCCGCTGACGCTAAAATTAATGCCCACCAGAACTAGGTCAAAAATGTCAATGACGCCGTCGCCATTGAGGTCGCCACCGCGAAGAGTGACGGGGGGCAACGTGGTAGTACTCCCTGCTTCAACTACGATACCCGTCCGCGTGGCGCTAAGGTAGCCAGACATGGTGGCGGTAGCAGTATAGGTGCCGGCAGCAACGTTGGTGATGGTGAAGATACCGTCGGCAGCGGTGGTCGTGAAGTACGGACTACTGCCCAGAGTTACTAGAGCTCCGCTGTCATCAGCTCGTCCCTGGAGCACCACCTGGCCCCGAAGGGTACCTATGCTCGTAGGCGGCACTACTCCGGCGGTGACAGATACCGTAATGGCATCCGTGGCTTCGTAGCCAGCGAGATCTCGGGCGGTGAGACGAAGGTTGTAAGCCCCTGTCGCCAAACCAGAGGTATTCCAAGCGCCCAGGACACCCCACAGCACCTGCTCTGTTCTCGCAGTCACTGTGTACCATGTGGTAGGGGTAGTCAGGGATGAGTATTGCAGACGATAGCCATCAAAGTCATCATCATAGGCGATGCCCATAATACTGACCGTGCCGCTGATCCCTGCGCCTGGAGGAGGGTAGCTTATCTTCGCCACGGGCTCAGCCCCCTTTGGCTGGAGGTTAACGTTGTTCTCTGCCCCGGCCCCACCGGGTACGGATATGCTACCGACGTAGGGTATGTACTGGATATGTGCTACCACCATGGTGTAGCTTCCCGTGGCGAGGCCATAGATGTAGTAGGAGCCCCCGCTCCAGTAGTAAGGGTCACCAGGGGGGTTCTGGGTCATTACTGTTTTGCCGCCCACAGTCACCAGGGCACCAGGGATAGGATTGCTGTTGACCAGGTTGCGCACCGCCCCATAGGCATAG
>JACPEP010000005.1 GCA_016183425.1 Chloroflexota bacterium | reverse complement strand
CAGGGGGCTACCCTATTACTCATCAGGGGTCAGGTGGGAGCCCCATTCAGGCTCAAGGGGTACTGCGTCCCCAGTCGAAGGACAGAGGGCTCCCGGTGCTCCTTCACAGTATCCTACCTATTCCACTATACGTGTCGAAGGGCGAGCGGGCTATTCTCACAGCAATGACAGGCTTGCCCTGTCACCCTTTGCCCCGCCTAAGGCGGGGCAAACCCTACTTACTGCTTTACTAGCTGGCCTGGGAGACGGCTCCCCTTCTTTAGCCCTTCGTCCCTTGCAACTGGGCCAGGAAGCGGGAGTAATCGTTCTTTTGCTCCGGTGACGCTAGCTCCAGAGCCTTTTCCGCCTCGCTAATAGCCTCATTCCGATGCCCCAACTGCTGATGGAAAAAGGCCACCTCCCGGTGCGCCGTCGCATCCTGGGGCAAAAGCTGAACCACCCGGGTCCCCACCTCCAGGGCCTCCGGCCACTTCTTCTGGGCTTTAAAAAGGGAGGCCAGGCCCCGATAAGCCTCCACCCGAGAGGCGTCCAACTGTATAGCGGAGCCAAACATGCTCTGGGCCTCATTCCAGCGTTCTACGGCCGTGAAAGCCCTTCCGCCTCGAACAAAGATGTCGATGGCCTCTTCATTGCGCTTTTGAGCCCGCATGAGCTCCCCCAGGTAGGCGTAGGTCTGTTCATACCTATCGTCCAGGGTCAGGGCACGCCGTAGCATGTCTTCGGCCTCCTTCTGTTTCCCATCCAGAAAAAAGGCCCAGCCTCCCTCGGCATAGATATGGGCGGCGTTGGGCCTCAGCTTCACCGACTCATCATAGTATCTATGGGCCTCGGCGAAGCGCTGGCTACGCTGCTCCGGGTCTGAGGTTCCCTGGCCCCAGAAGGTATAAAGTCGGCCTAGGTTAGTGGTATTGTCCGGGTTGAGGGGATTCAGGTCCCTGGCCCTGACGAAGGCTACCAAAGCGGCTTGAATAAGGTCGTCTCGAGAGGTCTGCCACGGTTGGCTAAAACCAGGAGAGTAGAGGTCGGCCACCGTTTTGATACTCAGCGTCGGCCCCACCTCTTTCGTCTTCTCAGTAAGGCGGAGATAGCTACCACCAAGAAAGCTATAGTACACGTCCTGGTAATCTCCCCAACTGGCAGCCTTCAGATAGCCCGGAAGGCTTAAATCATAGCGCTGCACCCGCTCATACTCCTGACCTATCTTAAAGTAAATATCGGCGATGACCGGGCTGAGGAAGAGATGAGCCAGGTAAATTACGGGGGGGATGACCAGCAGATAGAGCCATCCCCCCGACGATTTCAGCCGCAATTTGACGTTGTTAGGGACGTTCAAGGCAAAGGCAGTGAGCAAAATCCCCAGCACCAACACGGCGAAGCCGGCCCAGGCTATAAAAGCGGGATCTTGTTGCACGCGCTGCGCCATACCACGACCGAAAACCGATGGCACGCTCAGAGCCACCACTGACAGGTAGGCGAGGATAGGATAAAGCCGCCACCTCCGCCACAAAAAGGCCCAGGAGAAAGAGGAAGGCTTCTTCTGCAGCCGGCGTCTTTGGCTGCGGCGAGTAGACAGCACCGGAGCGGGCACGGGCTCTTTTTCCGCCGCTGTAAGGCCAGGCAAGGCCACCATGGCCGCCAGATATATCCAGTAAAGGGCCCTGGTGGCGGCGATGGCGATGCCAAAGCTGGTCTCCGCTAAATGGGCGACCACGGCCGCCATCATGGCCAGGGCAGCCAGGCGACGATAAAGCTCCCTTTCCCCGCTCATGACCCGAAAACCCAGCACAAAGAAAACACCCAGTATGATAAGGTGATTGCCCAATCCCAAGATACCTGTGGTCACCAATTGGTCGAAGAAATCATTGTGGCTGCGGTCGGGCACGGCATTTCGGGCTTCGTAGTGGGCCAGGTCGGGGGGATAAAAGGGGTTATAGGCCACGAACATGCTCTCCGGGCCATGGCCGATGACAAAGCGTATCGGGTCATGGGTAGCCATTTGCCACGCCCCCCCACCCACATCATCTCCGAACCAGATAAGAAGACGCACCTTGTTGGTCCCCGATTGGAAATCCATGAAGGTACCCAACCTATTGATATAGGGAGAAATGCTCTTCAACGGAGTCAGAAAAGAGGTCTGGGTATTAAGAAAGAAAATGAATATGAGCGCTGCCAGAGAAGCGCCACCAAAAGCACCCGATAGAGCCGGACGGCGGAAGATGAGGGGAAGGAAAACCAGGAGCACCGTCATCCCGATCCCCATGGCCATCCATGGCCCTCGGCTCTGGGTGAAGAGAAGGGCTACCAACTGAATGAGCAGAATGACCAGATAACCCGAGACAGCCAGCAGCTTGCCAACTTTGGCAGCCCTTCCCCTCGCCGAAACCAGGGAGTTCGCCGTCAGAACCAGAGCCGTCATGGTCAAAGGGATAACCATGATGAGATAGGCACCCATGAAGATGGCGTTCCCCATGGTACTGGTTATGCGCTCAGTAACATCGCCGCTCCAGGGGATAGGATCCCGTCCCAGGTGTTGCAAAATTCCGTACAGAGAGATCGGAATGCTGGTAAGCACCGTCACCATCACTAATCGCTGCCACTGCTCTTTGTAACGGAGATGGTGGGCGGCAATGAAAAAGATGACCATATAGGCGAGGAAGGTTATGGTACCCTGATGGCGATGGTAAGATCCCCAAAGGCTGCTGGTCGGCGCTACTGAAGCAACGGTGGCTATGCCATATACGATAATAAACCCTAGCACAGGGATAGCCAAAGGGTTGCTTTTTATGGCCGTCTTCAGCCGGGGACGAAGGGACCAGAAGCCTGGGCTGGTTTCTACCACCTTCACCAGCCAGGTAGCGGCCATCACCACGGCCAAGAGACGCAGCAGAGTGAGCTTGTCCGGCTCGAAGATACGATTGGAGTAGATGTTGAAGAAAAGGGGCACGCCCGCCGCCGCTCCCAGCCACCCCGCCTCCAGAAGTCGATCACAAAAGAGGCTCAGTCTGCTCTGCATCGCCCCTTCTCAAATCTGGCCTATCCTCACCGGACAGGCTGCCCCTCTTCTCATGGCGGCTATCTTATGTGGCCCCTCCTCAGGCCACGGGCATAATGTCTAACTTCGTCTCCTCCATATGCTGGCTGACGATGCTTCGGGCGGGAATCAGCTTGCCAATGATGACGTTCTCCTTGAGACCGGAAAGCCGGTCGATGCTACCCGATATGGCCGCCTCAGTAAGGACTCGGGTTGTTTCCTGGAACGAGGCTGCCGCCAGGAAGCTACTGGTATTCAGAGACGCCTTGGTCACCCCCAGAAGCACCGTTTGCGCCGTCGCCGGCTCACCCCCCTCAGCCAGAACCTTGGCGTTGATGTCTTCGTAGACGAAGCGGTCCACCAGCTCTCCCGGCAACAATTCCGTATCTCCCGGAGCATCCACCCTCACCTTACGCAGCATCTGCCTCACTATAATCTCGATATGCTTATCGTTTATAGTCACCCCTTGAGAGCGGTAGACCTTCTGCACCTCTTCCACCAGGTAGAGCTGCACCGCCTCCCGCCCCAGGATACGAAGGATGTCCTGGGGGTTAATAGAGCCGCCGGTGAGGCGATCGCCTGCCTTGACCTTCTGATCGGGTTCCACAACAATATGGGCTGCCGGAGGCACCACGTACTCCCGCTCCTCCCTCTCTTCGTAGTAAACGGCGATCTGATTTTCCTCTACGGCGACCCTTCCCGCCACACGAGCCAGGATTGAGCTCGTGGGCACCAGCGCCTCCTCATCCCTTCCCTCAGAGCTGCCGGCCTGGGCCAAAAGCATTCCCACCTCCACCAGGTCGCCGGAATCGACCAGGAGGCGATAGCCCTGGGGAATCATATATTCATCTCGATACACATCGGAGCTAACCACCCGGATCCGGTGCCACTCATCCTCCTTCTCCAAGCTCACCGTACCATCGATCTCGGAGATGATCGCCACTCCCTTGGGAACCCGGGCTTCAAAAAGCTCCTCCACCCGAGGCAAGCCGCTGGTTATGTCTATGCCGGCGACGCCCCCAGTATGGAAGGTGCGCATAGTAAGCTGGGTGCCTGGCTCGCCGATGCTTTGGGCAGCGATGATGCCCACCGCTTCTCCTGTATTGACCTGCCTCCCCGTCGCCAGCCCACGCCCATAGCACCGCTGGCAAACGCCGCGCCGGGCCTGGCAGCTCAGGGGTGACCGCACATGGACACGTTTAACGCCGGCCGCCGCTATTTGAGCTGCTTTATCCTCTGTGATCTCTTCGTTACGCCCCACCAGAACCTCACCCGTCTCTGGATGAGCGATGGGGCTTGCCGCCAGTCGTCCCAGGGCCCGCCTCTCCAAAGACTCCAGCATACCACTCTCCGTAGGGTCCGATAGCCAAACGCCCTGAAGAGTGCCACAGTCTTCACTGAGGACGATAACATCCTGGGAAACGTCGATGAGACGGCGGGTAAGATAGCCGCTGTCGGCAGTACGCAAGGCGGTGTCCGCCAGACCTTTACGGGCACCATGGGTGGAGATGAAGTACTCCAATACGCTCAGCCCTTCCTGAAAGCTGGAACGAATGGGAAGGTCGATGATCCTCCCCGAGGGGTCAGTCATCAACCCCCGCATCCCCGCCATCTGAGTGATCTGGGCGATGTTCCCCTTGGCGCCGGAGGAAGCCATGAGGAAAACCGAACCGTAGCGATCCAATGTGGCGGCGATGTCCGACTTCATCCTTTCTACCGCCTCGGTCCACACCGCCACGGCATTATTGTAGCGCTCCTCCTCGGTAATGAGACCCCGCTGAAACTGCCGCTCTATCTCGGCCACATTGGCATCTGCCTCCGCCAGGATCTTCTCTTTGGTCTCCGGAGGCCTGATGTCGCAAATAGCGATGGTGGTCCCCGCCTGGGTAGCGTAGTGGAAACCGATACGCTTTATTTCATCCACCAACCGGGCCGTTTCTTCGTTGCCCAAACGCCGATAGCATTTGTCCACGATCTCCTTGAGGACGTTCTTATCGATGGCCTGATTGTAGAAAAGCAACTCCGGCGGCAATACCTCGTTAAAGAGAATGCGACCCACGCTGGTGGTGACCAGTTCACCTTCACTATTCTTCGCTTTGATCTCCGCCTGAAGATTAACCGCTCCCAATTGATATGCCAGCTTTGCCTCGTCAAAATCGCTGAAGACCATGCCCTCACCCTTGGCCCCTGGGTATAGGGTGGTCATATAGAAGCAACCCAAGACTATGTCCAGGGTGGGAGCGACGACCGGCTCTCCCGAGCTGGGAGATAGCATATTGTTTACGCTGAGGACGACCTCCTTCGCTTCCCTCACCGCCTCCCGGGAGAGGGGCACGTGGACGGCCATTTGGTCGCCGTCAAAGTCGGCGTTGAAGGCGGCGCAGACCAACGGGTGAACCTGAATGGCGCTACCCTCGATGAGAACGGGCACAAAACCCTGTATTCCCAGACGATGAAGGGTAGGAGCGCGATTGAGGAGCACCGTGCGATCCTTAATAACCTCCTCCAGCACGTCCCAGGTCTCTGGTCTCACCCGTTCCACAATACGCTTGGCGCTCTTGATGTTGTGAGCCATACCCAACGCCACTAAACGGTGCATGACAAAGGGCTTGAACAGCTCCAGGGCCATACGCTTGGGAAGACCGCACTGGTGCAATTGAAGCTCGGGACCGACCACGATTACGGAGCGACCGCTGTAGTCCACCCGCTTCCCCAAGAGATTCTGGCGAAAGCGCCCTTGCTTTCCCTTTAGCATATCAGAAAGGGACTTGAGTCGATGGTTGGAGCTAGTAGTAACCGCCTTCCCCCGCCGACCGTTGTCCACCAGGGAGTCCACCGCCTCCTGAAGCATACGCTTTTCATTGCGGATGATGATCTCGGGAGCCCCCAGCTCCAAAAGACGTCTCAAGCGATTGTTTCGGTTAATAACGCGCCGATACAAGTCGTTGAGGTCGCTGGTGGCAAAGCGGCCGCCATCCAGTTGCACCATAGGCCGCAGGTCCGGTGGCAGCACCGGGAGAACAGTAAGAATCATCCATTGCGGCTTGTTGCCACTTTTGACCAGGGCATCCACAATACGTAGCCGCTTGGTGGCTTTCTTCAACCGTTGCCCTGAGACAGAATGAATCTCCTGGTTGAGCTGGCCGCGCAGCTTCTCCAGGTTCACACCGTTAAGGATCTCCAGAACAGCCTCCGCCCCCATGCCCGCCTTGAAAAAGAGGCCATACTTGTCCTTCATCTCCCGATATTGAGTATCGGTGAGGGGCATTAGTGGCTTGATACCCTCTATATCCTCCAGCTTCTCCTTGAGCTCTTCCTCCCCACGCTCCTTAACCCCCCGAAGCTGGTCTTTGAGAGACTGCATTTCTGCCAATGCCCGGTGTCGCCGGCCGTGAAGCTCCTCGTCCGCCACCATCTCTTTGCTACTGCGAAACCCCTGAAAGCGCCGCTCCAGGAGAGCCGTTACCTCCTCTCGTTCCCGGCCCAGCCTCTCCCGGTGCTCTGCGGAGACCTTCTCGCCCTGGGCGGCAATGACCCGACCCTCGAAGACCAGGTCTTCTCGCGCTTCCAGGTCTGTGAGCCCGGCCAGCTTCTCCTCCACCAGGGCTGCCGCCGTAGCTATATTCTCTCTTGCCTTCGCCAGTTCCGCCTCCAGTTGAGCTAATTGGGCGCCTCTGGCCATCTCCAACCCGTTAATCTCCTCTTGCAGGCGCTCCTGGATAGCGACGACTTTCTCCTCGGTCTCCTGCTCCCATCGAGCCGTCTCCGGGGCGCTGCCATCCTTCATCCGCTGGATAAGCTCCTTTTTGGCGGTTTCATCCACTGAGATAACGATATAGCGGGCAAAATAGATGACCTGCTCCAGATTCCGCGGTGAGATATCCAAAAGAAGGCCGAGTCGGCTGGGAGTGCCCTTGACAAACCAGATATGGCCCACCGGAGAGGCCAACTCAATGTGACCCATCCTCTCTCGACGCACCTTGGAGCGGGCCACCTCCACGCCACATTTATCGCAGACGACGCCCTTATAGCGCATCCGCTTGTACTTGCCACAGTAGCATTCAAAGTCTTTGGTGGGACCAAATATGCGCTCGCAAAAAAGGCCATCCCTCTCCGGCTTCAGGGTACGATAGTTAATGGTTTCCGGCTTAGTTACTTCGCCATACGACCAACTCCGAATCTGCTCCGGCGAGGCCAGCGATATTCGGATGGCATTGAAATCATTTGCTTCCAGCACCTATGTTATCCCTCCTCAAACCCTGACAGATTGACCCCCAGGTCCGGTATCTCTAAAGAAGAATCCTCTCCAAAGGATACCCGCTCCTCTTCTTCATTGAGCACCTCCACAGCCAGTCCCAGGCTCTGGAGTTCCTTCACCAACACCTTGAAAGACTCCGGAACGCCAGGCTCCATGACGTCTTCACCTTTGACTATGGCCTCGTAAGTTCGTACCCGCCCCACCACATCGTCAGATTTAACGGTGAGTAACTCTTGCAGAATGTGGGCCGCTCCGTAGGCCTCTAAGGCCCAAACCTCCATCTCGCCAAAGCGCTGGCCACCAAACTGAGCCTTTCCCCCCAGAGGCTGCTGAGTGATGAGGGAATAGGGGCCTGTGGAGCGAGCGTGAATCTTGTCCTCCACCAGGTGAATAAGCTTCATCATATAGATGTAACCCACCGTTACCGGCTGGTCAAAGGGCTCCCCCGTCCGGCCATCGTACAGGGTGGTCTTTCCCGTGGTGGGAGGAGCAATGCCCTTATCTCGGCTGACCTTATCCACCTCCGCCTCCAGCTCCTCCGCGCCCATAGTAGCCGTCTCCGAGCCAGCCACGTCTTTGAGCCAGATGCGAAGGCAGGCCTGCCGCGCCGCCCCCTGATGGCCAGCTTCGAAGATAGGCGAGGGGTCATAGCCATGTTCCGCCAGCCATGCTTTGGCTTGCTCCAGGTCAGGGCCGGCTCCATTTTGAGAGGGAACGGGGATCCCGCCGTTGGCCCGCTGCAATATCCATGCCCTGGCCAGGGCATCTTCGATAGTGGGGGCGTTAGCGCCATCAAAGACGGGGGATATAGCCCGAAAGTCTAAACTCTTGGCTGCCAACCCCAGGTGAGTCTCCAGAACCTGGCCCAGGTTCATCCGGGAGGGAACGCCAATAGGATTGAGGACGATCTCCACCGGCGTGCCATCGGGCAGATACGGCATATCCGCTATGGGGAGAATACGGGACACTACACCTTTGTTGCCGTGACGCCCGGCCACTTTATCCCCTTCAGCGATTTTCCGTTTCTGAGCCACGCTCACCCGGATCAAGTTGTTGACCCCGGCGGACATCTCGTCGTGATTTGCCCGAGAGTAGGCTTTAACTTCGATGACCTTGCCCCGCTCCCCATGGGGCACACGAAGGGAGGTATCCTTAACCTCCCTGGCCTTCTCCCCGAAAATAGCCCTCAGGAGCTTCTCCTCCGCCGTCAGCTCAGTTTCCCCTTTAGGGGTTATCTTGCCCACCAGAATGCTCCCTGGCCCCACATCCGCCCCCACCCTCACGACGCCGTCCTCATCCAGGTCCCGCAGACTATCCTCCCCTACGTTAGGTATATCCCGTGTGATCTCCTCGGGACCCAACTTAGTATCCCGGGACTCCACCTCGTACTTTTCCACATGGATGGAGGTAAACTTATCCCCCCGCACCAAACTCTCGCTGATGACCACCGCATCCTCGAAGTTATACCCCTCCCAGCTCATAAAGGCACAAAGGACGTTCTGGCCCAGGGCCAACTCCCCGCCATCGGTGGACGAGCTGTCGGCTAAGGGCTGCCCCTTCTTAACCCGATCCCCCCGATCGACAATAGGGCGCTGATGGATGCACGTCCCCTGGTTGCTGCGCACGAAATTCATGACGGGATAGATGCGCTCCTCCCCATCGTCGTAGCGCACCACGATGCGGGTACCGTCCACCGAGAGCACCGTACCTTCGTCCCTGGCAAAAACTACCTGGCCGCTGTCTAAGGCCACCTGACGCTCCATCCCCGTCTCCACCAGGGGTACCTCGGGGCGAAGCAGAGGCACTGCCTGCCGCTGCATATTGGAACCCATGAGGGCCCGGTTAGCGTCGTCGTGCTCCAAAAAGGGGATGAGGGAGGTGGCCACACTGACGATCTGCTTGGGGGACACATCCATATAATCCACCCGTTCCGGAGACTCCATGAAGAATTGATTCCCCCGCCTGGCCTCCACTTTGCTCTCTACAAAACGGTTCTTCTCATCCAGGAGAGAGTTAGCCTGGGCTACGGTGAACTCCTCTTCCCGATCTGCGGATAGATACTCCGCTTCATCGGATACATAAGGTTGAACCTTTACCATCCGCGGCGACAGGCGAGCTAGCTTTTGGGCCAGCTCCTCAGTAACATCCAAACCCTCATCGGCCACAACCTGCCCATCATCGTCCACCATACGCTCTCTCAGCCGATGACCTACCAAGAATGGGCTCTGGTTGGAAACCTCCCTGAGTACCTTCCGATAGGGGGTCTCGATAAAGCCATACTCGTTAATCAAGGCATAGGTGGCCAGAGAGCCAATAAGACCGATGTTGGGCCCCTCTGGGGTCTCGATGGGACATATGCGTCCGTAGTGGGTGTAGTGGACGTCCCTTACATCGAAGCTGGCCCGCTCCCGAGACAGGCCCCCCGGCCCCAGGGCCGACAGTCGCCGCTTGTGAGTCAGCTCGGCTAAAGGATTGGTCTGGTCCATGAACTGAGATAGCTGAGAGGCGCCAAAGAACTCTTTGATGGCAGCCACCACGGGTCGAATGTTTACCAGGGCGCTGGGGGTGGCCGTATCAGGATCGGTGATCGTCATCCTTTCACGCACCATCCGCTCCAAACGCAAGAGCCCGATGCGGAATTGGTTTTGTATAAGCTCCCCCACCGCCCTCACCCGACGATTGCCCAAATGATCTATATCGTCGGGGTGGGCCTGCCCCATGTTCACCAATATTAGGTGGCGCACAATCTCGACGATATCCTCCGGCGTCAGAACCCGCTGGCTGGGAGGCACCTTCAAGCCAAGACGCTTGTTCAGCTTGAAGCGACCTACCTTTCCCAGGTCGTAACGGCGCGGGTTAAAAAAGAGGGCGTTGATGAGGCTCCGGGCGTTCTCCAACGTAGGAGGGTCCCCAGGGCGAAGACGACGGTAGAACTCCACCAAAGCCTCGTTGGTGGTCTTAATGGACTCCCGCTCGACGACATTCTTGATGAAGGAGCGCTCCGGATCTGAATCCACATCCTTAAAAAGGCCCACCAACTCGCCATCGTTGCCAAAACCGATAGCACGCAGAAGAATAGTTATGGGGATCTTTCGCTTCCGATCTACCTTTACCGAGACCACATCCCGACTACTGGTTTCAAACTCCAGCCATGCCCCCCGGTTGGGAATGAGCTTCGCCTGACATAATTCCCGACCGGTGGCGGGGTCCGTCTCTACCGTAAAGTAAACCCCTGGTGAACGCACCAACTGGCTCACCACCACCCGCTCCGCGCCGTTGATGATAAAGGTGCCGTTGGAGGTCATTAGAGGGAAATCGCCAAAAAAGAGCTGCTGCTCCTTGATCTCCCCCGTCTTCTTCACTAAAAGCTGTACCTGTACCCGCATCGGCGCCGAGTAGGTCATATCCCGCTGGCGGCATTCCAGCTCCGAATACTTGGGGACACCGAACTCATACTCCCCAAAACTCATCTCCATAAGGGTTCCCGTAAAATCCTGAATGGGCGAAACCTCCTCCATGACCTCCCCCAACCCCTCCCTTTGAAACCACTCATAGGAGCTAAGCTGAACCTGGATAAGGTTGGGCACTGACAATATGTCGGGTATCCGACTGTAGGACATACGCCTGACTTCGTCCATGTTCACAAGACAAAAATCCCGCTGCGAAACCATTCCCTCCCTCTCTTTAGACAAAAATGTGCGCTAACTTCAAAGCTTATCTTTGGAGACAACTATCCTGGGGAAATACCAATAAAGATTTTTACTCAAGGGGCATATCAATCCAATTTACTAGTTTAACTCAACTACTACTCTTTGTCAATACATCCCGGAGGCATTTTTGCGCATTTTCGTCCTTTTCTTTTTGCGGAGAGGAAAGAATCAATGCTCCCGAGTTACCAGGAATTGGCCCACCGCTCGCAGGGAAGCCTGCTCTTCCATCGCCAGCCCGCTCGCTTCTAGTTCCGCCAGACCCCGCTGATAGTGCTCCACGACCATCTCCAGGCAGCAACGACGACTATCCAGGGCGGCGAGGATCTCTTCTACCCGAGCCACATCGCTGTCCGCCAGACTTTCCCGGCCGTAGATGGTGAGAAGAGACTCACGCAGCGGCGTGGGAGCCTTCTCCAAAGCCCAGACCACCGGTAGGGATTTCTTCTTAGCCCGAATATCGCCGCCGGTGGGCTTGCCGGTGACCCTCTCATCGCCCCACACCCCCAGAATATCGTCCCTCATCTGGAAAGCCAGCCCCCAGGCACGGCCGCACTCCCTCAGGCGAGCCACCATGCCTTCGTCCTCAGTGCCCAGAAGGGCACCCACCTCGAAAGAGGCGGTGATGAGGGCGGCCGTTTTCTGGCCTATCATCTTCAGATAGTCAACCAGGGTAACCTCAGGGCACGACTCGTAATGAATGTCCAAGTACTGCCCTCGGCACAACTCCAGGCAGGCGTGGGCTAGGATGCCCGACACCCTGGTAACCAACTGAGGCGCCACTCCCACCTCCTCCAGATGAAGGGCCGCCAGGCAGGCGAGAGCAAACATGCCATCCCCCGCGTTAATGGCCTGGGGAACGCCCCACAGTCGCCATACTGTGGGCCGGTGGTGCCTTTCCGGGCTGGCGTCCTGGACATCGTCATGGATGAGAGAGAAGTTATGGATGAGCTCCAGGGCAGCCGCCGCCGGAAGGGCGCGTCGATAGTCACCCCCCACCGCATCACAAACCAAAATACAAAGAAGGGGCCGCAGCCTCTTCCCGGAAACACCTTCCCAGGCCCGGCCGGCGGTGTCCTCCCACCCCAGATGATAACGCATTATAGCGTCCAAAGGTCGAGGACTATGGCCGACGAAAACCTTAAGGTAGGCCTCCACCTCTGAAAGGTAGCTCCCAAAGAGCGCCTCAAGCCCCAAAGAGCTCACAGCGTGTCAGTCCTTAAGAACGAAGAGGAATAAACCCTGAACCCGGTGGTGGTAACCCAAACCTCATCTGTGAACTGGGCTATGTGCCAATTCTGGAAAAGCAGTCAAAATACGCCTAACAATACCCTGCCCATCCAGATTATACTTGGCACGCAGGATGTGGGGGGAACCGTGCTCCACAAAAATATCGGGAAGGCCTATGCACTCCACCCTGACCCCGGAAATTCCCTGGCGTGACAGAAGCTCCAATACCCGGCTGCCAAAGCCTCCGCTCATAACGTTTTCTTCTACCGTCACCAGCCGGCCCGTCTCCTGGGCCAGAGGTATGATGAGAGCGTCGTCCACAGGCCGGGCAAAGCGAGCGTTGACCAGGGTAGGAAAGACACCCATGGCTTCCAGAATGGCGGCCGCCTCCCTAGCCGCCGCCACGGTGGAACCCAAGGCCACTATCGCCACATCCTTGCCTCGGCTAAGAATCTCTCCCCGCCCCACCACCACCTCACGCCATTCCCGATCCAGGGGCACTCCCAGCCCGCTACCCCGCGGGTACCGAATGGCCATGGGCCCGGGGTGATGCACCGCGGTGTAAAGAAGATGTCGCAGCTCATTTTCATCCTTGGGCGCCGCCACCACCATGTTGGGCATGGAACCCAGGTAGGATAGGTCAAAGCTTCCCTGGTGGGTCCTGCCGTCATCCCCCACAATGCCGCTTCGGTCCACGGCAAAGGTCACCGGCAGATTCTGCAGGCACACATCCTGAAGCACCTGGTCGTAGGCCCGCTGAAGGAAGGTGGAATAAATGGCCACCACCGGTCGAAAACCCTGGCTGGCCAGACCGGCGGCCAGAGTTACGGCATGTTGCTCGCAGATGCCCACATCGAAGACACGATGGGGAAACTCCTTGGCCACCAGGGTCAGCCCGGTGCCCTCTGGCATGGCCGCCGTGATGAAGACCAGCCGAGGCTCCTCCCGCGCCAGGCGGAGGCTGGCCTCGGCAAAGACCTTAGTATAGGTAGGCAGCGATGAAGGAGAGGCCCCGTTGCCATTACTGGGTGCCACACCGTGGTAGGCCACGGCATCCTTCTCCGCGGGTGGATAGCCCTTTCCCTTCTTGGTCACCACATGTATGAAGGTAGGACGGCTAGGGTATTCCTTGGATTGGGAAAGTGCCTGCTCCAACTCGGCGATGTTGTGGCCATCCACGGGCCCCACGTAGGTAAACCCCAACTCCTCCCACATGAGGGTCGGTAGCCACAGCCCCTTGAAGCCGGTCTTCAACCGACTCACCCTTTCCAATAGCCACTTGCCTCGGGAAAACCTGGTGACCAGGTTGACCGCCCCCTCCTTCATGCGATGGTACTGAGGATTGAGCCGTATTCGGTTCAAAGAGCGCGCAATGGCGCCCACGTTAGGAGAAATGGACATGGCGTTATCGTTGAGAACCACGATAAGCCGGGTTTTCAGGTGGCCCACCCAGTTCAGGGCCTCCAGGGCCATCCCCCCCGTCAGCGCCCCATCGCCGATAACGGCCACCACATGGTGATTCTGACCAGCCAGGTCCCGAGCCATGGCCATTCCCATGGCGGCGGAAACGGAGGTACTGGCGTGCCCCGTAGCAAAAGAGTCGTGGGGGCTCTCTGAGGGCTCGGGAAAACCCGATATCCCTTCGTAAGAGCGCAAGGAGGCAAAACGTTGACGACGGCCGGTGAACAGCTTATGAACGTAGCTCTGATGCCCCACATCCCAAACGATCTTATCCGTAGGGCTATCAAAAACCCGATGCAGGGCTATCGTCAGCTCCACCACACCCAGGTTGGACGCCAGATGTCCCCCGGTCATCATCACGGTATCCACCAGTACCTGGCGAATCTCCGATGCCAACTCCTCCAACTGAGATGGGGCAAGTCGCCTTAAATCTGCCGGGCTATCAATCTTATCCAGAAGAGATACCACTCACCACTCCCTTTCGGCATTAAGACGGTTTTCCATCGTTGTCTTTATGGTAAGTCCGCTCCAAAGCGCGAATTTTCTCCAAACGCCGAGCGTGCCGGCCACCCACAAACTCAGTGGTCAGAAAAATCCTCACGATATCCTCCGCCAGCCCTTTTCCCGTGGTCCACTCGCCCAGGCATAGAATATTGGCGTCGGTATGCTCCCGAGCCCGGCGGGCGGTGAAAGTATCGTGGCAAAGGGCGGCGCGCACCCCGGGCACCTTGTTGGCAGCGACGCTCATCCCCACCCCGTTGCTACAGATAAGAACCCCTTGATGGAAACGTCCCTCGCTCACGCCTCGGGCAACGGCCAAAGCTATGTCGGGATAGTCCACCGAACCGCTATCGTAGCACCCAAAATCCTCATAGGTGTGGCCCATTTCGGCCAGCACACCAAACACCACCCGCTTGAGGTCCAAGCCGTTGTGGTCGCAACCTACGGCCAAGTGCATCTTGTCCTTTTCTTGCGGCAGACGAGCAAACAACGACTAATGTTAACGGTCATAGAGCACCAAAGTCAAGGCCATTTATCTCATTCAGTGCCCGGGACATAGTTTTGGGGCATTTTCGCATGTATCCTTTATGATACTCCCACGGCGTTATTCCGTCCAGTGCCACCCCCACATGGGTCTACGCTGTTAAGTGTGAAAGAGGGGATGAAATGAGTTGAAAGCACCCGCTGGCCTCAGTAGCTTTGGGAAGCAAAGATCATCTCAAAGCGAAGGAGGTGCGGCGAGTGCAAGACGACTGTATCACCATAGCCCT
>JACPEP010000004.1 GCA_016183425.1 Chloroflexota bacterium | reverse complement strand
GCAGGCTCGTCACCCACAACCGTTATTTCCCGTCGGTCGAGGAACTCAAAATGGCTCTGATTTCTCATTTTACGAAATGGGCGCAACCAAACAACCCTCTCAAAATATTATGCGCAAACATTTAAGACGTTTCATATAGATTACATGCCCGCCTCATCCGGCTGAACCTCCGACGGTGCCATATAGGGTATCGGCCCGTAGCCACACCCCTGCCCCAGGCTGATCCGACCAAGCTTAACCGTCTGACCTGCCTTCTCGATAAAGACGTTCGGTCGCAAGGCAAAGGCAAAGCCGATACCGGGAACAGGGCCGATGCCTATAGTCATATACTGGCCAACAGGGACGTTTTCAATGCGGAAGCGGCCCATCTCATCGGTGCGCGCGTTAAGAGCGGTACCTTGGACCGCCACCACCACTGCCCCAGCCGGTATTAGCCTGGGCAGCCTTGGCATCGGGAAGGGCGGATAAGCGCCCGGCCCGAGCATCTCCTCAGGTGCCCCTTCAGGGCCAGGTAACAGGCCTGGCGTCTCGACCTCCGGGGAGGTCCCGTAGGGCAAAGGCAAAGGAGCACACCATACCACCTGGCCAGTTACCGTTCCCGTGCCCGACGCAGCGGCGGCGGGCGACGCATAGCGGGCAACAAACAGCACACCGACACTGAGAAGAGAGACCACAACCAGACCAAACGAAGTAGAGATACGAAATCGCGCGTTCATCATCGTCACCTCCTATAGAAATAGACGATGGCCACCGGCCAAAGGTTCCCGGACTGTGAGGTAGTGATACCTACCTATCCCTGCGCTGAAGGATTCGTCCGTAGCGGGCGCAGCGTGCTGCGCCCCGACACTCCCCTAGGCCTTGCGCTGAAGGATTCGTCCATAGGCACGCCCTTCAGGGCGGCGGCTTATTTTGTTGATGACCATGAGGGGGTTTGAGGTTGATTTCAAGGTGATACTAAACCCTCTCACACTTGAGATTGATACTGGAAAAACAAATAGTTATAATCATGAAGGATTAAGGGGGTCGCCGTGAATCTCGGATAGGATAGCCGCCTGGAAAAATGAGGGCGGCGTTTCCCTGGTAAAGGAGGGATACATGATGACCTGGCGTTCTTGGTTAGCGTGGGCGGCTGTCATAGTTTCCGCCATCATTAGCCTTGTTGCCTTGTACACGGGAATCGTGGGAGAACGTGTCATTCGCGCCGCCGCATCTACTTTGCTTTTGGCGGCGATAGTAGGGCTGCTCTTAGCTATCTTTCTGGTTGCGGATGAGATGAGGGAGAAGAAGTAACCGTTGGCCTCGGCGACCCCGACAGTGCGGCCCTCCGCCTTAGGCGGAGGGCCGCACTGTTTTCTCCTCGGATTGTTCTCCCCTTAACCATGGAACAAAACCTGGCTTCGACCGGGCGGCAAAACACTGATAAAACTAGGTGGGCCGTGCACCCCCCCTCGACCTTACCCCCCGACTTATCCTGGGCTGGAAGACTCAGACCAGGCTCCCCTGGGGCACCCGAAACCTCCTATTTACCGCTGCTTTCTTCCGAACCTGACGGGGTTCATAGGGTTTCGTCGCCCAGGACCCAGTCATCAACGCCCTCAGCTCAGGCAGGCTCGAAAGGCGCGGGTCTCAAGGGGGAATTCGACCCCGCTATAGCGGATTGCGGGTGCAGGGCACCGCTGGCTCCCCGTCTAGCACGGCCCAAGGTGATACTAACCTGGGCGGCAACCTGTGTCAAGGAGTGTACGTTCATAGCCCACCTTTTCGCAGCTAAAAAGCTGTTAGGGTAAGTTTGACAGCGAGCCACGAGATAAGTATAAGTTGAAGTGGACAATTCCGACCTAATCGTAGTTAATTTTTTGTCAAGGAGAGACAGCCATGGGAGCCACCAGAATGGTGCTTCGCGACCTGATAGGCGGGCGGTTTCGGCACAAAGCACCCTATGTCATCATCGGTGTACTTTTGCTCGGTGTGATGGCGTTAAGCGCGTGGGTTGTCTGGTCAGACCTAAGCCATAGGAAGGGCGAGCGTGAGGAGGAGTCTGCCGAGACCAGGTTCGTACCCGCCTTCATGCTAGAGGAACTGGGGCGGGCGACCTGGCGTGTCGGTGAGGTTGCCCCGAACAAAGGCGGCACCGTCTATACGGCCAAAGTCGTCGATGGGCAGGGCGGGACCATCTTTGACCTAAGGGTGAGCGCGGTATCAGGCCAGCTCTTACCTCAAGGGATGGAGCAGGAGATTGGTCCCGCTGCTTCGACACCGCTAGACGCGGAGGCTCTGCGAACCCGCGTTTCCGCGGTTCTGCCGCAGTTGGCCCTCGGTCAGGCCAAAACAAAGGAGGGGGGCGCCTTCGCTGACGTGGCGTTAACCTACCAGTCCCAGCCAGTGGCCACCCTCAAGGTAAATCCCCTTGCAAAGACCATTATCCCCAAAGGCGAGAAGCCGCCCTCAGAAAACAAGAGCCCCCAGACGCCCGAAGGCAAAAAGGCCCGAGTGGTGCCCGGCAACCTGGTTCAGCCCCTGGGGTGGCTGGCTACCATGGTGGCTATCGTCAGCACCCTCTACTACTCCTGGCGTCGGGCTCAGAGCGCCATCATTCGTGAGTCGGAAGGAATCGCGAAGTCCGCCGCCATACGTCGACTTCGTGGGCTTCTTCGCTGGCACGAGGTCTTTGGGTTCCTGGCCCTGGGTCTGGGGTTTCTGCACCTGCTCAATTTCTGGAACAAGCTTCAGGTGTCCACAAGCTGGCTTCTCTTTTTCATGATGGGGACTGTCGTCCTCAGCGGTATGTTCAGGGACACCATGGGACGCTACCCGGTGGTGCGGACATACTGGAGGAGCTTCCACATCCCATACACCCTTCTGTTCTTTGCCGTCCTGGCCGTTCACGTGCTGATGAAGGTTCATGTGTTTGGCGGAGACTAGAGATAGGGAGAAGGGGGACAAGGTAGTCTCGATAACGACCTTTTTAGGCTGGCCCACGGCCGGCCTTGCGATTAGATGTGTCAGCCGCCGCCGAAGCCGACGGTTACCTCGCCGCCCTGCACGATGACGGGCACCACGGCCTCCCCACCAGATAGTCGCAACATCTCCACCAGGGCAGCATCGTCGGTGGTGACATCCTTCTCTTCAAAAGGGACACCCCTTCGCCTCAGATCGTCCATAGCGGCTCGACAGTAGGGACAGCCAGGCTGAGTATACACGATAGCCTTTTCCAGCATCTGCTCCTCCTTCTTTCATGATACCACTTAGTGAGACTGTTTAGTATCACCTTGAAATCACCCCCAAACCCGCTCAAAGGGGTTCAAAGAACCCCTTTGAGGTTAAATTCATTGGGGGCACATCCCTTCGACTGGCTCAGGCTCCGATCCCCCTGCCCATCCGCCATAGGCGGACGGACTCCCTTTTGTTAATCAGTCTCAAGTAAAGAGACTGTTTAATAACGGGGGTTGCAAGGGGGCGAAGCCCCCTTTGACGGGGGTCTGGGGGTGTCCCCCAGATACATCACCACCCCCTTCCTGGCCAGGAAGGGGGCCAGGGGGATGGTCGAAAAAGGTTGCTAAACGCTCTCAGGTAAAATGGGTTGCCAAGAGAAGGGGTTGTGTGCTAAATTAAAAACCGAGTTTTGGAATTATTCTAATAGGCTCTATAGCAGGGGAAAGATAATGGGCGACGAACTGAACGAAAATGTCTTGGTCACCTCAGTGGATACGGTACTCAACTGGGCACGACGCTCCTCGGTGTGGCCCCTGATGTTTGGGCTGGCCTGCTGTGCTATCGAAATGATCTGCACGGCGGCCTCACGTTTTGACATCGCCCGCTTCGGCATGGAGTTGCTGCGACCCTCACCCCGGCAGGCGGACTTGATGATTGTTGCCGGCACGGTCACCTGGAAGATGGCCCCTCCCATCCGCCGTCTCTATCTCCAGATGCCGGAACCCAAGTGGGTGGTGGCCATGGGAAGCTGCGCCACTCGAGGGGGGCCTTTTTTGGATGCCTATAGCGTGGTGCCGGGGGTGAACTTGATAGTGCCCGTGGATGTGTATGTCCCCGGGTGTCCCCCTCGTCCGGAGGCCCTTCTCCACGGCCTCATTATGCTGCAAAAGAAGATCGATAAGGACTCCTTCCGTCGTCGGCCAACTCGTATCGAGCCCTCCGGCGATTTCAGCGCCTATCTGCCTGCCGGCGACCCGGTGGCCATGGAGTTGGCCTCTCTTTTCCCTCCTCAGTTGGTGAGCTAGTGATGGAGGCGGGCTTAGAGGAAATCTTCCGGCGTGCGGTGACCAAGGAGGAGGAGGCTTATCACCTCTACAGTTGGGCCCAGGGCGAAACCGATGATCCGGCCACCAAAACCCTCCTTCGTGAACTGGCCACCGAGGAACAGAAGCATGTCACCATACTGGAAAACCTGCGGCGTCGGGGGGTAAAGGGGTACGATCCGCCGAAATTGGCGAGCCCCTACATTAGCGAGTATCTAAACTCCCCCAGCACCTGGCAGGGGGCTAACCTCCAAGAGATAGCTGTTATGGCCATCAAGCGGGAGGAGGCGGCACAAAACTTTTACCAGCTTTTTGCCCAGGCTACCAGCGACCCAGAGGCGCGTCGGGTTCTGGAGGTGTTGGCGGCAGCGGAGCTATCCCACAAAAGGCGGCTGGAGAAATACTACGAGGATGTTTTTTTGCGGGAGGGCTAGGAATCCCGCGGTCGGGAAGGGGAATTGATGTACGGCACCGGATTGGCCAAGTCTATGTGGGTCACTCTGAGGCACCTGGTGCGGCCTCCCTTTACTGTGCAGTACCCCGAGGAGCGGCTGCCCGTGCCAGAGAGGGGACGGAGCACCCTGGTATGGTTTGAGGAGCGCTGCACCGGCTGCAACACCTGCGCCGAGGCCTGTCCCCATGGAGTCATCCGGGTAGTCACCTCCCCGGGGCGGGGGGTAGCCGGCTATCGCATTGTGGATGAGTACGTCATCGATTTCCGGATCTGTATGTTCTGCGCCCTATGTGTGGAGGCCTGCCCCTATGACGCCATCCGCACCGCGCGAGACTACGAGGCCGCCAGCTATGACTTCGGGGCCATCGTGGCCGATAAGGAAGCCCTGAACGCGGCCCGAAAACGCCTGGAGGAAGGGGGCCTTATCGGTCCTCGCTATCCTTATCCTTCTCACCCCGTTACCGCCTATCTGACACAGCGAGTGACCGCCATACCGGCCAAAGATTAGAGCCCAGCGACCGCTGCCGGGCCATTGCCTCTTGGGGAGGGTTATGTGGAGCGGATAAGCGTCACCATTGATGGGCGTGAAATAGAGACGGTGGCCGGAAGGCCCCTTCTGGAGGTGGCTGGAGAAGCGGGCATCTTCATCCCCCATCTGTGCTATCTGGAGCATCTACCTCCCTTCGCTGGCTGCCGTACCTGCAGCGTGGAGGTGGAGGGGATGCGGGGGCTGCAATTGGCCTGCAACACACGGGTCGCCCCCGGAATGGTGGTAAAAACCAACACCCCTCAGGCTATGGAGGCCCAGCGGGCGGCTCTCCTCCTCATCCAGGCCAACCACCCGGACCGTTGCCTCACTTGCCACAAAAAGGTGAAGTGTGGCCCGGGGGAGCTCTGCCAGCGGGACGACTTCGTTACTCACCGCTGCCTCACCTGTGCCAAGAACAAACGCTGCGAGCTTCTGTCTACCTCGGAGTTCACCGACACCAGGGGACTGGACCCCTTCGTCATTGAAGATACCAGTTGGTACGCCGTGAAGGAATGGCCCCCGGTGGTGCAGGATAATCCCTTCCTAGAGTGGGACAACAAGATGTGTATTCTCTGTGCCCGCTGTATCAGGGCCTGCGATGAGATTAGATGTACCACCGCTATCGGCCTGGCGCAACGGGCAACCGGGGCGAGTATCGTCTTCGGCCGGGGAGGGACTATCCCCCAATCCACCTGCGACTTCTGCGGTGCTTGCATCGACGCCTGTCCCACTGCTACCCTCATGGAGCGACCTCACAAGTGGGCCTGGCTGGCGGAGAAGTGGACGGCCACCACCTGCTCTTACTGTAGTGTGGGTTGTCGCCTGAATGTGGGTTCCCAGGAGGGAAAAATCACTATCGTCAAGCCCCTGGTCTCCTCTCCCGTGAGCGGAGATCAGATCTGCGTCCGGGGACGGTTCCACTACAGCTTGATACCCCCGGAGGCCCGCCTCACCACGCCCCTCATCCGGCGCGACGGTATCCTTAAGGCGGCCTCCTGGGAGGAGGCCTTGGAGGCGGCGGCAGGAGGGTTGGCGGAGGCCGCCAGGCAGAACGGCGATGACATCGGTTGCCTCGTCTCCTCCCGGTGTACCAACGAGGAAGGCTATCTCCTCCAAAAGCTGGCGCGTACCTTTCTGGAAACCCGCCATATCGATCAATCGTCCCTCATCTTCCATCGCGTGGCGCGGGACGAGATAGAGCGGGCCTTGGGTCCTGGCTTCGCTCTCGGCACCGTGGCCGACTTGCAAAGGGCGGAGTGCATCCTGGTAGTAGGGGGGGACATTACCGCCAGCCACCCCGTGGCCGCCCTCAAGATCAAGCAGGCGGTGCGGTGGGGAGGCGCTGGGCTTATCGTCCTTCATCCCAAAGGCTTCGAGCTGACCAACCGGGGCTTCGCCCCTTTCTGGCTCCGTCACCGGCCGGGCACCGAAACGGCCCTCCTCAACAGCTTGACCTACCTTCTACTTACCGCCCGGAGTCAGGGCGGCGAGCAGATAGAGGTGGCTGGTTCTCACCCCTTGATGGAACATCTTCAAGCCTATCAGCCCGATGGGGTGGCGGAGATGGCCGGGGTATCTGGGGATGACATCCAGGGGGCCGGCGAGCTGCTTTTTAAAGCGTGGCAAGGCCGCAATCAGCCAGGGAGCCTTTTGGCTAAGGACCCTACCCTCATGGGGGTGGTGGATTTCCCTCGGGGGGAGGGAGAAAAGAAGCTTCCCTTGTGCATCGTTCTCATAGACCAGGCGGGACCTCCAGAGCTGAACCGGGCCGTGGCCCGGTCGGCGGCCAACCTGGCTTTGGCCGCCGACCGGCGGGGAGGGGAGGGAGCCGTCATCTACCTTCTCTCTCCGGAAGCCAACGCCCTGGGGCTGGCTCAGGTGTTGGCGGCGCTAGAACCCGGGGGTCACGCCGGGTTGACAGCTCACCAGATGCTTTCCCCCGAAAGCAGTGTTAAGGCCATGCTTTCCCTGGGGGATAATCCGGTGATGAGCCTGCCGGGCACTCACCGGCGGGCCGAGGCCCTCCGTCGCCTGAAGTTCCTGGTGGCAGTGGATTACATGAACAGCGATACGGCGAAGATGGCCCACGTGGTTTTGCCCGGTCTCAGCCCGTGGGAGAAGGAGGGCACTTATCTCAACGACGACGGCTACTTGCAGCAACTTCAGCCGGCGGCGTCGCCGCCACTGGAGGCCAGGCCCGATTGGTGGATTCTGTGCCAGTTGGCACGCCGTATTGGGGAGAAAAGGGGAAAGACCGCTTTTTTTGCCTACCAGAACGCGCTGCACGTGACGGAGGAGATGGTGAGGAATGTTCCACGTTTCATGAAGGTGGATGTGTCTCTTCTCCAAAGCCAGGGCTTCCACTACCTGGATAGCGAATCCCCACCGAGAACGGCATCCTCTTATGAATCGGTCTCTTATCTGCCCTCACCCACCCCGAAAGACACCTTCACTCTTATAACGGGACGCCCCCTCTACTCCAGCGTGGAGAGGGCCATTGCCCATTGCGGTGATACCGACGGTCTGGGCAAAGAGGATTTTCTCCTCATGAACCCGGGAGACGCTGATAGCTTAGGAGTAGTCACAGGTGATAGTGTGGTGGTGGAGTCCGCTTCAGGCGTCGGAGGGGGGGGAGTGCTGACCCCTCCCGTTAGGGTAACGCAAGATGTTCCTACGGGGGTGGTGTTTCTCTCTGGCCTTTACGATGGGGGGGCGGTGCAGGGTCTTTTTGACTCTAACACTCCCGAAATCTGTAGGGTAAGAATGGGAAGACTCCCGCGCCCCCCTGAAGGGTAGTGCGACGGGGAAGATTTCCCATCTCTGGACTAAAACGTAACTGAGAGACTGCTATGAAAATAACTGTCACCCTGACCCGCCCTGGCGGGGAAGGGTCTCCATCGCCTTCAGGAGGCGCGTACCGCTGCAACGAAACCCTCGCCTCAGTCCGCCCGTCGGGGTCGAGACGACCCCGCCTACAGAACCATCAGAGCGGCCTGAGAGAGGATTTAAAACCCCACCCTTATGGTCATTAACAAAATAAGATTACATTATGTCATTCTGAGGGAGTCCCGCCAGAGGCGGAGACGACCGAAGAATCCGTCACAAAACCCTTGAAATCCTTCTCCCCCCGCCTATGCGGGGAGATCAGAATTAGTCATCCGCCTCAGGTGGACCACGAAGTATGAAAATACATCTCTGCCCTCATCCCCTTAGTCCCCTTCTCCCCGGAGGAGAAGGGGAGATGGATAATGTTTGGGGGTGCCCCCCAAACCCCCTCCAGGGGGTATATCGTGCCATCTCCCCTAAGTAGTCGCCACAGCGGTATTTTCATAGGAATCCTCCATGCCCCCTTGCGGCAGGCACCACAGAGTAGAAAATATCCGCTCCTGGTTCGACGGGCTCACCAGGAGCGGAGTAGAGCAGGGGGTGTCAATAAACACCCTCGTTAGGGGAGTGTATTTAGCAGCGGAGGGTTCCTAAAAGGCACCTTGACCAGGGTGATGATGAGGAGGGCAACACCCAGGCCGCCCAGGTAGAAGGCGAGACCCAGCCAGCGATGATAGAGCATGAGAGCGGTGTCTTGCCCCAGCCAGGGGGTTAGCACCAGGATAGCGCTCACCAGGGCTATCTTGGCGGCCATACCCACTGCGGGCAGCCAAAGCAGGCCCGCCGCCAGGGTTTTGAGGGAGGCTCCCCGCAGGTAAAGCAGGGGCAACACCAGGGCCAACAGGGCCATGATGAAGTTGAAACCACTGCACAGGGGCGCCACCAGGTACTCGTCTGGGCCCACAAAAATGGTCTGCCCCTGGCGCAAGACCGGCGCTCCAGCCAGCCGGGAAAGGAAAACGGAGGCTACAGCCACCACCTGGGCCAGAAGGCCGATGACTCCCCACTCGGTAACGGGGAAGGGCACCGCCATCAGAAAGAGCAGCCCGGGGATAACCCGACGCGAGCTGATGCCAAAGAACAGGCTGACCACTCCCAGAAAGACGGGGACCAGGGAGTAGGCCGACAGGTAAGGTGCCTCCAGGGAGACACCCGCCAGGTGCAGTCCTATCCCGCCCAGGATGAGAGGCACCCCCCATAAAGAGGGCCGGGCCGGCTCGGCGCGGCCCCGCCACAACAAGTAGCCCATCATTATCACCACAATGGGGCCATGGGACCAGTTCTGGGCCTGGTAGACAAAGAGGCCAGCCCCCAGCCACTGACGGCCCAGCCAGAGGAGGGTAGGCAAATAAACGTAGATGAGGACAGATGCCAGTGCCACTGCCACGGTCAGCCGGGTTCGGGAAGCCAAGGGCCTCAGGGCCTTCTCCTCCTCCGGGAGAGGACGACGTAGAATCCCAGGGCGGCAGCGCCCCCTGCCAAGAGGGCCCAGGTAGGAGGATCGGACAGCGGGCGGCCCCCCACTGAGCTAGACGGGGATGACGGGCTAGACGGAGGTGCCGGGGTAGCAGTGGGCGATGGGGTTGGAGTAGGTGATGGGGAGGGAGTAGAGGTAGGGGTGGGAGTGGGCGCTGCGCTGGCGCTGTACTTGATGGTGGCGTAGTCACTACTAGTGCCGATCCCAGCGCTATAGCCAGTGACATAGACGTTGCCCGCGCCGTCCACGGCTAAGGCTCTGGCCATATCATCGGCGTTGCCGGGGCCGTTGTAGCGGGCCACCCAGACCTGGTTGCCCCCAGTATCGTACTTGATAGTGGCATAGTCGAAATACCCATCGCTCCCAGCGCTCACGCCAGCGACATAGACGTTGCCTGAGCCGTCCACGGCCATGGCCCGAGCTTCATCAGTGGAATTGCCGGGGCCGTTGTAGCGGGCCACCCAGACCTGGTTGCCGCCGCTGTCATACTTGATGGTGGCATAGTCTGAAGCAGTGCCGCTCCCAGCGCTCCCGCCAGCGACATAGACGTTGCCCACGCCGTCCACGGCCATGGCAAAAGGAACATCATAAGAGTTGCCGGGGCCGTTGTAGCGGGCTTCCCAGACCGGGTTGCCGCTGCTATTGTACTTGATGGTGACATAGGGCCGTTGTAGCGGGCCGCCCAGACCTGGTTGCCGCCGCTGTCGTACTTGACAGTAGCATAGTCGTAACCAGTGCCGCTGCCAATGCTCTGGCCGGTGACATAGACGTTGCCTGAGCCGTCCACGGCGATGGCGCGAGCCTCATCAGGAGCGGCGCCAATGGAGCCGGAGTCGTAGCGGGCCACCCAGAGCTGGTTGCCGCTGCTGTCGTATTTGATGGTGGCATAATCCTCACCAGTGCCGCTCCCGTAGCTAATGCCGGTGACATAGACGTTGCCCGCGCCGTCCACGGCTAAGGCGTAAGCGTAATCCGAAGCATTGCCGGGGCCGTTGTAGCGGGCCGCCCAGACCTGGTTGCCGCCGCTGTCGTACTTGACAGTAGCATAGTCGTAACCAGTGCCGCTGCCAATGCTCTGGCCGGTGACATAGACGTTGCCTGAGCTATCCACAGCCATGGCTTGAACATCATCTGCATCATTGCCGGGGCCGTTGTAGCGGGCCACCCAGACCTGGTTGCCGCCGCTATTGTACTTGATGGTGACATAGTCTGAAGCAGTGCCGCTCCCAGCGCTCCAGCCGGTGACATAGACATTGCCCGCGCCATCCACGCCCACGGCGTTAGCATGATCAGCAGAATTGCCGGGGCCGTTGTAGCGGGCTATCCACAGCTCGGTGGGTGGGTTGTCCGCCCAGACAAGCCCTGGCATCAGGCCGGCGACTATAAACAAAAATAGCGGGAAAGCCCTGACCAAAGTATTATTCCTCATGTCATTGCCTCCTCCTTCTACGGGAGAGGACGGCATAGAATCCCAGGGCGGCAGCGCCCCCCGCCAGGAGGGCCCAGGTGGGGGGATCGTACAGCGGGCGGCCCCCCACTGAGCTAGACGCCGACGATGGGCTAGACGGAGGTGCCGGGGTAGCAGTGGGCGACGGGGTGGCGGTAGGGGTGGGGGTAGAGGTAGGCGTGGGGGTGGGGGTAGGCGCTGCGCTAGCGCTGTACTTGATGGTGGCATAGTCGTAATCAGTGCCGCTCCCGTAGCTAATGCCGGTGACATAGACGTTGCCTGAGATGTCCACAGCTATGGCCTCGGCCCCATCATAGGAGTTGCCGGGGCCGTTGTAGCGGGCCACCCAGACCTGGTTCCCACCGCCGTCATACTTGATGGTGGCATAGTCGTCAGCAGTGCCGCTCCCAGCGCTCCCGCCAGCGACATAGACGTTGCCTGAGCCGTCCACGGCCATGGCCTTAGCAGAATCCTCAGAATTGCCAGGGCCGTTGTAGCGGGCCACCCAGAGCTGGTTGCCGCCGCTATTGTACTTGATGGTGGCATAATCTGAAGCAGTGCCGCTCCCGTAGCTATAGCCGGTGACATAGACATTGCCCGAGCTGTCCACAGCCATGGCTTGAGCATAATCAGTGTAATTGCCCGAGCCGTTGTAGCGGGCCACCCAGACCTGGTTGCCGCCGCTGTCATACTTGATAGTGGCGTAGTCGCCATACCCATCGCTCCCCGCGCTATAGCCAGTGATATAGACGTTGCCCGCGCCGTCCACGGCTAAGGCGTAAGCGTAATCAGCAGAGTTGCCGGGGCCGTTGTAGCGGGACTCCCAAAGCGGGTTGCCGCTGCTATTGTACTTGATGGTGACATAGTCGTAATCAGTGCCGCTGCCAATGCTCTCGCCGGTGACATAGACATTGCCTGAGATGTCCACGGCTATGGCTGAAGCAGCATCACCACCATTGCCGGGGCCGTTGTAGCGGGCCACCCAGATCTGGTTGCCGCTGCTATTGTACTTGATGGTGGCATAGTCGTAACCAGTGCCGCTCCCGTAGCTAATGCCGGTGACGTAGACGTTGCCCGCGCCGTCCACGGCTAAGGCGTAAGCGTAATCCGAAGCATTGCCGGGGCCGTTGTAGCGGGCCACCCAGACCTGGTTGCCGCCGCTGTCATACTTGACGGTGGCATAGTCACGACCAGTGCCGCTGCCAATGCTATCGCCGGTGACATAGACATTGCCTGAGATGTCCACGGCTATGGCCAGAGCTTCATCATCATCATTGCCGGGGCCGTTGTAGCGGGCCACCCAGAGCTGGTTGCCCCCAGTGTCGTACTTGATAGTGGCATAGTCTGAAGCAGTGCCGCTCCCAGCGCTCCCGCCAGCGACATAGACGTTGCCCGCGCCGTCCACGGCTATGGCCTTAGCAGCATCGTAAGAATTGCCGGGGCCGTTGTAGCGGGCTATCCACAGCTCGGTGGGTGGGTTGTCCGCCCGGACAAGCCCAGGTATAAGGCTGACGACTATAAACAAAAATAGCTTGAAAAGCTTGATGAAAGTATTATTACCCATTTCACACC
Source organism: Chloroflexota bacterium (assembly GCA_016183425.1). Classification (GTDB taxonomy): domain Bacteria; phylum Chloroflexota; class Dehalococcoidia; order JACPEP01; family JACPEP01; genus JACPEP01. The sequence continues at coordinate 6,350 of JACPEP010000004.1, read as the reverse complement.
CCCCGAATAATTGGTTGTATTATACCACAGCCCACAAGAGGGGGGCTTAAACGGGCCGCCGTTGTGCCCCCGCCAGAGGCGGGGCGTCAGAGACGGCGTCCACCCCGTACTCAATTGCAGAATTCGGCGTTTGAACGAGATTCTTCGCCCACAAAGGATAAAAATATCCGCTCATGGTTCGACAGACTCACCATGAGCGATAGCCACTCACCCTGAGAGCTTGTGAGTTTTTCGCGGGGGAGTGCCTCGAACACCATGATTTTGTATCTGGCTGACCCCTTGGACAGGTGCCCAAAACCAATTTCCTCACAGCCTCTCGGGGTGTAGTGTAGGGGCGTGGCAGATCGCCACCACCGACACTGTCATTGCGAGCCCTTCCGCAGAAGGGCGTGGCAAATCGCCACCATCGACACTGTCATTGCGGGCCCTTCCCCAGAAGGGCATGGCAAATCGCCACCACCGACACTGTCATTGCGAGCCCTTCCGCAGAAGGGCGTGGCAATCCGTCACAACGCACCTGGGGTTACGGATTCCCACGGCCTCTTCCGCTTCACTGCGTTTGCGGGTCGAGGCCTCGGAATGACAGCCAAAACGGTCATCGCAAGCCACAGCCCGTCGAAGGACGAGCGGGTTATTTTCGTGAGAATGACATTGGGCGCGCCCGGTCACCCTTCTCCGCCTCCGGCGGACGTGTCCGCCTCCGGCGGATCAGGGTCTCAGCTATAGGCCAAACGAACGTTAGTTTGCGCAACTAAGCACTAGACTTAGGTGCGTAGAAGCCTAAACATTTCCTCTCCCACAGAGGGGCGAGGATTAAGGTGAGGGGGCTTCAATTTCACCCTCACCTGGACCTCTCCCATCAAGGGAGAGGTGATTCTTCTTATCGACTAGGGATTTATGCAAGCAAGCACTGGAGGGTTTCCGGGATGGAACACCCTTTCCAATTCGTTATGACAAGCTATTGACAAATAAGAGGTTTGAGAGTAGGATAATACGTGAGAGCCTGTTCTACAGTTGCTGGCCAACCTATGGTCGCGGAGGAGCACGACGTGTAAGGTAGCGTTGGTAGGACACCAGAGAATAAAAGGCTCCACGCAGGAAAGGGCTGGTTTCAACCTCGACTCTATCCGTTGAGTGAGAAACAGCCCGTATTTTTTTGTCTGGAGGGCGACGGCCCAAAGTGAGGTTAGTCATGGATCTATCGAGGCGTCTCGAAGAATACCGAGGGGGAGAAGAAAGGCTGGCATGGCGAGGAACCTTCCGGAATTATTTTGATCTGGTAGTCAAAAACTCCGGCATTGCCCACCTGGCCCACGACCGCGTCTACGACATGATCAAGGATGCCGGCATAGATACCGATGAGGATGGGGTAAAGCACTATGGTTTCTTTGAGGAAGACATTTTCGGCCTCCACAATACCCTGGAGCAACTGGTGGAGTACTTCAGCTCCGCCGCCAAGCGCCTGGAGGTGCGTAAGCGTATCCTCCTCTTGATGGGGCCCGTGGGAGGCGGCAAGTCCTCTATCATCACCCTACTCAAGCGGGGACTGGAGAAGTACGCCCGAACTGATAATGGCGCTATCTACTCTATCGTGGGATGCCCCATGCACGAGGAGCCTTTGCACCTCATCCCCGAGCCTCTGCGGCCGGAGATCGAAAAAGAGCACGGCATCTACATCGAGGGAGACCTGTGCCCCGTGTGCAGCCACCGCCTCCATGAGGAGTACCACGACCGCATCGAGGACATGCCCGTGGAGCGCATCGCCTTCTCGGAAAAGAAACGGGTGGGCATCGGCACCTTTAGCCCCTCCGACCCTAAGTCTCAGGACATCACCGAGCTCACCGGCAGCGTAGACCTGTCCACCATTGGCCAGTTCGGAGCGGAGTCTGATCCTCGGGCGTACCGCTTCGACGGCGAGCTGAACATCGCCAACCGAGGGCTCATGGAGTTCATCGAGATGCTAAAGTGCGACGAGAAGTTTCTCTATGGCCTCCTCACCCTATCTCAGGAGCAGAACATCAAGACAGGACGCTTCTCTATGATCTACGCCGATGAGGTCATCGTCTCCCACACCAACGAGAACGAGTACAACTCCTTCATCGCCAACAAGCGGGCAGAGGCACTCCAGGACCGCATCATCATGATCCGGGTGCCCTACATCCTGAAGGTCTCCGACGAGATGCAGATATACCAGAAGCTCCTGGGGCAAAGCGCCCTGGAGAACGTTCACATCGCTCCCAACACCCTACGCGTGGCCAGCATCTTCGCCGTCCTCTCTCGCCTGGAGCCTTCCAAAAAAGCGGGCATGAGCCTTATCAAAAAGCTCAAGCTCTACGACGGCCAGGAGGTGGAGGACTTCAAGAAGCAGGACCTGAAAGAGCTCCGAGACGAGGCGGTGCGGGAGGGCATGGATGGCATCTCCCCCCGCTACATCATCGACTCCCTGGCTCGGGCGGTGTCCAAGGAAGGGGTTACCTGCATCACCCCCATCGACGCCTTGAGGGCCCTCAGGGACGGGCTGAGCCAGTCCACCCGCATCGACCAGGAGGAAAGGGAACGCCTCCTCAACCTCATCGCTGAAACCCGCAAGGAGTACGATGAGATGGCCAAGAAGGAGGTGCAGCGGGCCTTCGTCTACTCCTACGAAGAATCCGCCCGGACCTTGCTCAACAACTACCTGGACAACGTGGAGGCCTTTTGCAACAAGCACAAAATAAAGGACCCCATCACCGAGGAGGAGGTGGAGCCGGACGAGAAGCTCATGCGCGCCATCGAGGAGCAGATCGGCGTCTCCGAAAACGCCAAAAAGGCTTTCCGGGAGGAGATACTTATTCGTCTCTCCTCTCTCGCCCGCCGTGGCCAGCAGTTCGACTATACCAGCCACGAGCGGTTGAAGGAGGCCATCGAGCGCAAGCTCTTCGCCGACCTGAAGGACGTGGTGAAGATAACCACCTCCAGCAAGACTCCGGACCCAGAGCAGTTGCGGCGCATCAACGAGGTCACCAACCGTCTCTGCGCTGAGCACGGCTACTGCCCGGTGTGCGCCAACGAGCTTCTGAAGTACGTGGGAGCCCTACTGAGCCGATGATATTTGGAGAGAATATGACGAAAAAAGCAGGTGTTTATACTATCAAGGGGTCGAGGGGAACTCGCGTCGGTCAGTCAAAAGATGTTCCCAGTCGGGTAGCACAGGTAATACGTGAGCTAGGACCCCGGTTGGGAAAGGTAAAGTTGGTGGAGTTTGTCCCGGTGCCAGGCGTAAAGAGACGGCGTCAAGTGGAGAAGAAAATCATCGACAAAGTGCAGCCATCACTAAATAAGATCAGGGCATAATACCCCAGGCTTATGGCCTTTAACAAAATAAGCCGCCGCCCTGAAGGGCGGGCCTATGGGGGTGTTGGGGCGCAGCATGCTGCGCCCGCTACGTACGAATCCTTCAGGGCAGGGGTAGGAAGGTATCACACCGGGTGAGGTTATTTAATCAATAAGCTTCAGTCTGCGGGCAACGGTTTACGACCAAAGGCCAGGGGCAAATCCCTTGGCTAGGTAGAACAAGGTGATTGTATGAACAGCGGCGTATGGTTCTCGGTCTCCAAAAGCGACTGGTCTCTTCATCGCAAGGGACCTATGGATGAGGCGCGCCATAAGGAAAAGGTCAAAGAGGCCATCAAGGATAACCTGGCGGAGATAATCAGCGAGGAGGCCATCATAACCTCCGACGGCTCAAAGCGGATAAAGGTGCCCATCCGCTCCCTGGAGCTGCCCCGCTTCCGCTACAACTTTCGCGATAAGGAGCGCGTGGGCCAGGGAACGGGCGACACCCAGGCGGGGGATGTCATTGGCCACGCCTCCGATGAGGCCGGGCCAGGCACCGGCAAGGGCGCCGGCGATCAGCCCGGCATCGACTACTACGAGGCGGAGATCACCGTGGACGAGCTGGCGGAGATGATGTTCAAGGACTTTGGCCTCCCCTACCTCAAGCCCAAGGCCACCCGCGAGATTGTCTCCGAAGAGGTGAAGTTCCAGGAGGTGCGCAAGCGCGGCATTATGACCAACCTGGACAAGCGGCGCACCGTCTACCAGGGCATCCTGCGTCGCGCCCGGCAGGGGGACGCCACCTTCCAGGACATCAAGGACGAGGACCTGCGCTTCCGTACCTGGACACCAGAGGTGAAGAAAGAGAGCAACGCCGTCGTCATCGCCATGCGGGACGTCTCCGGAAGCATGGGGGAGTTCGAGAAATACATCACCCGCACCTTCTACTTCTGGATGGTGCGCTTCCTGCGCACTAAATATCAGAACGTGGATATCGTTTTCCTCACTCACCACACCGAGGCCAAGGAGGTGGACGAGGAGACCTTCTTCAAACTGGGGGAGAGCGGGGGCACCATGATTTCCTCCGCCTACAAGATGGCTTTGGAGATCATCCAGCAGCGCTATCCCCCAGAGCTGTGGAACATCTACCCCTTCCACTTCTCCGATGGGGAAAACTGGAGCGAGACGGACAACAAGCTCTGTGTGGAGCTGGTGAAAAAGTTGACCCAGATGTGCAACATCTTCGGCTACGGAGAGATCCAGAGGCCGGGCTATGGCCAAAGCGCCCTCATGACCGCCTTCACCAGCGCCGGGGAGGAACACCTGGTGGCCGTAGCCATCCGGGGCGCCACCGATGTCTACCCCGCCCTGCAACGCTTTTTCAGCCTCTCGGGGGGTGATCACAGTGGATAAAGAGCTAGCTACCCTGGAGAAAGCCATCGAAGAGATATGGCAGGTGGAGCAGCGCATGGGGCTGGACCCCTTCCCCATGCACTTCGAGGTCGTGCCGCCCACCATCATGTACGAATTCGGGGCCTACGGCCTGCCGGGACATTACTCCCATTGGACCCATGGCAAGGCCTATCATCAGATGAAGACCCTCTACGACTATGGGCTGAGCAAGATATACGAGCTGGTGATCAACGCCAACCCCTGCTACGCCTTCCTCCTGGGAGGCAACTCTCTTATTCAGAACAAGCTGGTCATCGCTCACGCCATGGCTCACAGCGACTTCTTCAAAAACAACGTCTACTTTAAACCCACATCTCGCCATATGGTGGAATCGGCCAGCATCAGCGCCGACCGCATCCGGCACTACGAAATCCGCCACGGAGTCAAGGAGGTAGAAAACTTCCTGGACGCCGTGCTCTCTATCCACGAGCACATCGACCCCTACCGCTTCATCCGACACGCCTCAGAGGAAAAGCACGAGGAAAAGGCTCAGGCCACCCCCTACGAGGACCTGTGGCAAATCGGAGAGCCGCCCCCCAAAGTAGCACCCAAAACCAAGAAGTTCCCTCCCCAGCCCGAAAAGGACCTCCTCCTCTTCATTATGGAAAACGCTCCCGACCTGGAGCACTGGCAAAGGGACATCATCTCCATTGTCCGCGAGGAGAGCCTATATTTCCTGCCCCAGATGCAAACCAAAATCCTCAACGAAGGCTGGGCCGCCTACTGGCACACCCGCGTCCTTAGAGAGCTGGAGCTGACCGAGGCAGAGTACACGGAGTTCGCCGCTCTCCACTCCAGCGTGACCACCCCCTCCAAACGCCACATCAACCCCTATTACGTGGGCTTGAAGATGCTGGAGGATATCTTCGGACGTTGGGAAACCCCCGCGCCCCATCAGGGGCGGCCGGGGGGAGGGGGCACCCAGAAGCTCTTCGAGGTTCGAGAGATGGAGAACGATGTCTCCTTCTTTCGCACCTACCTCACCAAGGAATTGGTGGGAGACCTGGACCTCTATCTCTACCGACAAGAAAAGGACAAGTGGGTGGTGACGGAGAAGAACTGGGAGCGGGTACGGGACACCATCGTCAACAGCTTGACCAATATGGGGTTCCCCTACATCGTGGTAGAGGATGGCGATTACCACGGCAAGCGGGAGCTGTACCTGAAGCACAGCTACGAAGGACAGCCCCTGGACCTCCCTTACGCCGAGAAGACCCTTTCCATGGTCTACACACTGTGGGGCCGCCCCGTCCACCTGGAGACCGTTTCCGACCAAAAACCCCTCCTCCTCACCTGCGACGGAGAGAAAATCACTCGCACCTAGCAACCCCAGGGCAGCCGCGCTCCAAATGAGTCGGGCATCTCACAACGGGTGAGAGACTACCACCAGACCTTATAAGATAAGAAGGGCGGCCCGGGTGTCACTAATCTACGGGACGAATGTTACTGTAACATTTGCGTTGGTTGGGGGTGGCAAAGAGACGAGAGACCCCTTAGAATCCAGGTTCAAGGACAGGACCGGATAGAAAGGAGGTCTCTCATGGAAAGCATAGAGGAACTGGCGATGGACCTCAAGGGGGGTG
>JACPEP010000043.1 GCA_016183425.1 Chloroflexota bacterium | reverse complement strand
TACCGCGGTGCCACTAGTTTGAGGTACTTCCTTCGTTCATCTACGGTCATCCTGTCATCGCTCGGCATGATCCCCCTCAGTAACATTTCTAGTTGAGTGAACCATACCCCATCCGGTAACATTTTACATGAGTGAATACGCATACTTGACTCAGTATGGTGCATTGTGCTATGTTGAGCGCCATGCCGTTCATTGTACCTCAGAGGGACATCGTTGATTTGGCTGGAGATGCCCTCATTGGTCGTGATGAGGCTTTGGAGGCCCTCAACCAAATGGGCTTGGATAAGTATGACGTTATCTACAGTTGGAAGAATGCGCATCAATATCCTGAAAGCATCTTCAAGAATACCCTTAAGAACAGAACTCGACAAGTTGATACAAGTGGTATTGTGGCGCAGCGAACAAAGCGGCTCTCTTCTATCGAGGACAAACTAAAGCGCTACGATTGGCTCAAACTGTCTGAGATGCAGGATATTGCGGGATGCAGAGCCATTGTATCATCAGTATCACAAGTCTATGACCTGGTGCGCCTTTACAAGCGCAAATATGGAGACCACGAACTTGTCGATGAGAAGGATTACATTCGCAATCCAAAGAGTGATGGATATCGAAGCTACCACTTGATTTACCGTTACTCAAACGACAAGCGACCCGAGTATAAGAACCTGAAGATCGAGATGCAATTCCGCTCAGTGCTTCAACATTACTGGGCCACCGCCGTAGAGACTGCTGACATATTCTACCGAGAGGGTTTGAAGTTTCATAGGGGTTCTCCTGATTGGCGCCGGTTCTTTGCCCTCATGGGATCAGCGATAGCACTCCGTGAGGAATGTCGTCGCATTCCTAGAACTCCGAAAAACACTAAGGAACTTATTGATGAGTTGCGCGTTTATGCTCTCAGACTGGATGTCAAGGGCCGATTGACCGCCTTTTCGAAAACGCTGAATGTAATCGGAGAGGCAGCAACAAGACGCGCTGGTATTAGGTATATTCTGCTTGAACTGAATGCAAGTGAAGGGGTCGAAGAATTGAAGCTATTCGGTTTCAGTGCCGGAGAGATCGAAGCGGCGTCCAAGCAGACAGAAACCTCAGAACGATTTTCGACGAGGGGGCGCGATACTGTGCTGGTGTCGGTATCGGATGCTACCACACTAAGAGCAGCATATCCAAGCTACTACCTCGATACCACACTCTTTCTACAAACCCTAGATGAGTTGATCTCGTGATGAAGATGTCTCCGTCTCGTCTGCGTGTTTCTGAGTCTTGCCCTTCGATTTTGATACAAGTGCTTTTGCCAGCCGTTCAAATTTCCGGGCTCTCTAAGGAGCTACCGCCCCGCGGGCTTGACTCCCAGTATCTCCAGGGTGGTGTTATCCAGGCCCACCCCCCGCAGCCGCTCCCGGCTGCCTCGGAGACTCTCGATGGCGTTAAGGCCCAAGGCACCCAAGATCTCCTTCAGCTCCAGGCTCCAGGACTCTATCAGGTTGCTCACTCGCTCCGCGCCCAGAACCGGGTCCAGTCGGCGAGTGAGCTCGGGGCGTTGAGTGGCGATGCCCCAGGAGCAGTTGCCAGTGTAGCACTTCTGGCATACCCGGCAGCCCAGAGGCAGAAGGGCGCCGGTGCCGATGGCCACGGCGTCTGCCCCCAAGGCGATAGCCTTGGCCACGTCGGCGCTGGAACGAATGCTGCCGGCGGCGATGATCGAGGCCTGGCTTCTTATTCCCTCCTGACGAAGACGGTCGTCTACGGCGGCGATGGCCAGCTCGATGGGGATGCCGATGTGGTCCCGAATGATGGTGGGAGCGGCCCCGGTGCCCCCTCGAAAGCCGTCGATGTAAACGATGTCCGCTCCGGCGTAGACCATGCCGGCGGTGATAGCGGCCACGTTATGTACAGCGGCTATCTTGACGCTGACCGGCTTGCTGTAGTCGGTGGCCTCCTTGAGGGCGTAGATGAGCTGACGGAGGTCCTCGATGGAGTAGATGTCGTGGTGGGGGGCGGGGGAGAGGGCGTCGGTGCCCGGCGGGATCATCCTGGTCTCCGACACCTCTACGGACACCTTCTCCCCTGGCAGATGGCCGCCGATGCCTGGCTTGGCTCCCTGGCCTATCTTAATCTCTACTACGGCGGCCGCGTTGAGGTAGCCGCTGTGAACCCCGAAGCGCCCTGAGGCGCACTGGACTGTAGCGCAGTGGCCATAAGGGTAGAGGTCTTTGTGCAGGCCCCCCTCACCGGTGTTCCATAGGATGCCACACTCCTCAGCGGCCATGGCCAGTGCCTTCTGGGCGTTGAGGCTGATGGAGCCATAAGACATGGCGGCGAAGACGATGGGGGTCTCCAGTTTGACCTGGGGCTCCAAGGGGGTGATGAGCCTCCCCAGGCTATCGAAGGCCAAGGAGTTAGGCTTACGTCCCAGGTAGGTGCGCAGCTCCATGGGCTCCCGCAGGGGGTCAATGGAGGGGTTGGTCACCTGGCAGGCGTCCAGCACCAGATGGTCGAAGACGATGGGGTAGGCCTGGTCGTTGCCCATGCCGGTGAGAAGCATACCCGGGGACTGGGCCTGGCGCCAGGCGTTCTTGCGTAGCCCCACCGTCCAGTTGGCGTGGGGTTTGAAGGCCAAGGGAAACTCCTCCACCACGATGGCCCCGGTGGGGCAGTGAGTGACGCAGTAGTGGCAGGCGACGCACTTGAAGTCATCGGCCACGATGCGGCCATTGTTGCAGGAAAGGGTGCCCCAGCCGCAGCCGGTAATGCAGCGGTGGCACTGGGTGCACCGCTGGTGATCCACCACGACGCGAAACTCAGGGGTAAGGAGTCTGTCTTTCATGCCACACCTTCGTTTAGCCACCCCACCACCGGCTCTCCGGCCCGGGGGGACCAGACCCGGTCTGGGTGGGAGCAGACCTCTCGGATTCCCGCCTCCTCGCTGGCGATGTACAGGGCATCGTCCTTCTGGGCGGCCACCATGGGGCGCAGCTTTATCCGGTCGTTCAGCCCCACCATGCCCCGGTGATGGCCGAAGATGATGGCGAAGGGGCCGTTCACCATGGCGCTGCCATACACGGCGCGGATAGCCATCATCTTATGCCTTTCTTCTGGGGGCAGGGCGTCGATATCCTTCCAGAAGGGGGAGGCCATGGCCATGGCCGCATTCTCTACGGATAGCCCATGCTTTCGGATAAGAAGGTCCAAGAGATAAGCCATAACCTCGGTGTCGGTTTGGAGGGTGCACTTGTAGCCGAACATCTCCAGGTAGCGTCGGTTTATGCCATAGGAGGAGATCTCTCCGTTGTGGACAACCGCCCAGTCCAGGAGGGTGAAGGGGTGGGCACCTCCCCACCACCCGGGGGTGTTGGTGGGGAAGCGGGCGTGGGCGATCCATGTGTAGCCATAGTAATCCTCCAGGCGGTAGAAGTGCCCCACGTCTCCGGCCAGACCGACAGCCTTGAAGGCGCCCATATTCTTGCCGCTGGAGATGACGAAAGCGTCCTCGATTTCAAAGTTGATGTCCATTACCACCCGAAGAACGGCCTCGTCTTCCGGAACCTCTGTCTCAGCCAGTTTTTCGGGCTTGGCTCGCACAAAGTAGCGCCATAGAATAGGCGCGTTGACGATGCCGTCGGCGGGTCGGGTGGGGATGGGGCCGTCTCCTTTGATTTGGAAGCTTTCCTCCAACAGCTTATCGGTGATGTCTTTGCTCCGTGGGGTAGAGTACATGAGGTGCAGGGCGTAGTCCTCTTTGTGCTCGGGGTAGATGCCGTAGGCGGCGAAGCCTCCCCCTAGCCCGTTGGAGCGCTCGTGCATGTTGGTGATGGCGCGAATGACCTCCGCCCCGCTGACCCGTTCCCCGGAGGCCCTCATAATACCGATGAGGCCACAGCCCGATAAAATTCTGGGAAAGACTTTTTTCACGACACCCTCCTACTGAAGAGGCTTTTGACGTACTGGCTTATCGTGATTCTTGGCTGCATCCAGCACGCCCTGGATTACTTCAGGAGCTAACTTGGGTGCCGGCGGTAGCCCCAGCCGAGCCCGCTGGGCCTGGGCGCTCTCGGTGGCCTCGATGAGTCGGCCCGTTTTTGCGAAGGCGTCAAAAGCGTTTCGGGCCCCTCGTGGTGCATGACCCCCCTTGAGGGCCAGTTGGCGCAAGGTCTCGAAGGCACGACGCATGCTCCAGCGCTGGGGACACATCTCGTCGCAGACGTAACAATCGATGCACTGCCACGCCTCTGGCGAGGCGATCAACTCCTCCACTTCACCGTCCAAGATACGTCCCATAATATGATTGGGATTCCAAGAAGGGTCTACCTTGGCCGAGGGGCAGTCGGGGACACAGCCCCCGCAGCGGTAGCACTTCTCCACCAGGGTAAGGTCAAAGTGTTTGCGGGCGAAGATGAGGCGCTCCTTTTGCCGCTGCCATTCTTCGACAAAGGGTTCGGTGCTGGTGCGATGGAGTTCCAGCCCCAGCTCCTGGGGTGCCGCGCCCAAAGCCAGGGCTATCAGCTCAGAGACGTAGAACACGGGAATGTGGATATCCTCTCCCTGCCGCCGCATGATAGCCTGCTTGTAGTCGTACTGCATGAAACAGGTGGGGCAACTGGTGACCAGGGCCTTAACCCCCAGCTCTTTAAGCTCCCGAAGCTTAAGAGCTGGCAAGGCGGCCGATTTTTCCGCCTCCTCTACGGCGTTGAAGCCCTGGCCGCAGCACAGCATCTTGGTAGAGTAAGAGACGCTTTTGGCTCCCAGGGCCTGAACCAGGGCGTCAAACTTCGTCGGCTCCACGGGGTCGTCGAAGTTGATGGCTGGATTGGGGCGAAGAAGGTGGCATCCATAGTGCACCGCCACCTTGACTCCGGCCAGGGGTGCCGTGACCTGTCCCTGAAGGGCGACGGTGCCGTAGTCGTCGTAGAGAAACTCCACCAAGTGCTTTGTCTTAACTCGGCCCTGGTAGTTGAGGTTCAGGGCGTGGAGGGCCTGGTTTACCTTCTCTTTGAGGCGGGGATTGAGCTTGAGCTGGTAGAGGATCTCTTTCTGGGTGGAGTAGCAACCGTTGCACGGCGTCAGGACGTCCAGGCCCGATGTCTCAGCTAAGGCCAAATTTCTGGCTCCGGCAGTATACCAGAGCTCCTCATCGGTGGTGCGGATGAGCTCCTTCTCCGGGCAACAGGTAAAGCCGGTCAGATCCTGGGCGGGAATCTTCAGTCGGTGAAGAAGGACGCGGGTCGCTTTTTCGGCGAAGGGAAGGCGAGCCGGAATCTGGCATCCCCAAAAAAGGGCGTAAGCAACCATCTTTTCCCTCGTTTTGATTCAGAACCCGGGCCGGAGGCGGCTAGCCGAGGAGGAAGCACGTGTCCCTCTGTTTACCGACCAAGGCGCAAAAAGTAATTCTAGTTTACCAGAAATCGAAGCGTGTCACAAGGCTACCGTGCCGGGCCGGGCCACAGTTAATAGGAACTTAACAAAGGAAGGCCATGGGAATATAATTGTCCGCAGCAAAAAAATCGAGAGAAGGAGGCTAACATGGGCAGGAGACCTCACATTCAGTGGCCGGAGGGGGCACGCATCGCCGTTGTTCCGTCGGTAGCTTTGGAGACCTGGCCCCCCGACCTGGGCACCGCAGATTCGCTTCAAAACGAGGCCCGCCGCCCCATTCCCCGTACTGCTCCCTACCCCCGGGACCTGAATTCTGTCACCGACCGCCAGTACGGAGAGCGGGTTGGCGTCTATCGGCTGCTGGAGCTTTTCCAGCGGGAGGGTATCAACACCACCTTTTTCGTCAACGGCATGAATGCCCTGCGAACCCCCGACCTGATTCGGGAGATTCATCGTCAGGGCCATGAGGTGGGGACGGAGAGCCTCATTCATAACTACAGCTTCATGAAGACGCCCGACCAGGAACGGGAAGACCTGGACAAGACGGTGGCCGCGGTGGTGCAAGCCCTGGGTCAGCCACCCCGGGGATTTCTTTCCTCAGGAGTGCGACCTACCGAGGCCACCCCGGGTTTGCTGGCCGAGGCTGGTTACCTATACTGGGCTGACCTTCAGCACGACGAGCTTCCTTATACTTTGAGGGTGAAGGGCAAAGATCTGGTGGCTCTCACCTATTTTCAGTACCTTAACGACTACACCACCTTTAGTGGCCACGAGAAAAGCCCGCGGGACTTGCTACAAATCTGGAAGGATACCTTCGACTATCTCTATCGGGAAGGGGAGACGCATCCCGCTATGATGATTTGGGGCGTTCATCCCTGCCTCAGTGGGCGACCGTACCGGGCCATCATTTTGGAGGAGTTCATCCGCTATGCCAAAGGCTTCCCCAGGGTCTGGTTCGCCCGCTGCCTGGATATTGCCCAGTGGTGGCGAAGCAACTTCTCTGAGGCCTGGGTGGAGGACTGGCCCAACTTCTACGGTCCTTTGCAGGCGTAGTTTTATGGTATACTAGCCCATCAGTTGAGTAGATAGAAAGGAGAGGAGGCCCAGATGAATGCGTTACAGGAATGTCTCTTTGTTTCCGCCATGGACGAGTATCGCCACGGGCAGATCAGTGGCCGGGAGCTGGTGCGGCGGGCACGGCTTTTTGTTGGAGATGAGGAGCTGGCGGACGTGGCTTTGGCGGAGGCGGGATTCAGCGCCGCCGAGCTATGGACCCGGGACGAGGCTCCCGTACCCCCCCAGCTTCGGGCGCAGGGTGGTTCAAATCTGGAGGGCGTCACCATAAGGCCCGACGACCCTTCTATCACCGTGCGGCACGTGTCGTATACCGGGGAGGCGGGAACCCTTATGGCCTATCTGGCGCGACCCCGGGAGGAGAGGCGCTATCCGGGTGTCGTTGTCATTCACGAAAACAAAGGCCTGGTGGAGCACATCAAGGACGTGGCGCGCCGCCTGGCCAAGGCAGGCTACGTGGCCCTGGCCCCAGACCTGCTCTCCCGGGAGGGGGGCACGGACCACTTCACCGAGCTGACCGAGCTTCAAAGCACTCTTATGCGAATCCCCCCGGAGGCTTTTATGGCTGATTTAGGCGCCAGCCTGGATCATCTGAAGGGACAGCCCTTCGTGGCTCCGGATCGGTTGGGGGCCACCGGCTTCTGTTTCGGGGGCGGCCTGGTTTGGCGATTGAGCACAAAACGTCAGGACCTTAAAGCGACGGTGCCCTTCTATGGGGCGGCACCTCCTGCCGAGGACGTACCCAACATAAAGGCCGTTGTACTGGCCATTTACGGCGAGCTGGATCAGCGCATAAACGCCGGTATTCCGGCCCTGGAGGTGGCGTTGATAGCGGCGGGCATTCGTTACGAGAAGATCGTCTATCCGGGGGCAGCCCATGCCTTCCACAACGATACTGGCCCCAACTATCACCCGGAGGCGGCCCGGGATGCCTGGGCCCGCGCCCTGGCCCATTTAGATGGGCACCTCAAGGGGGCCTCAGGATAGTAAGCCCCTTCGGGTATTTCTTTACATAAAATGATGCTCCGGTTACTAGGGAGAGCATGTTTAGGGAATGCCTCACGATGATAGTCATCAGCAAATTATTGTGTCTATCCGATGGCACTGGGGCTTTCCTCAGCCGGTAGAGGGACAGGCTGTGATTCCTAGGTAGTCGGCGTCGTCTCTGACGCCGACGGTCGGGTCTCCGTAGGCGACTCGCCGAGGCGAGGTCGGGGACGACTCCGACTACTATACATAGGTGCTTCATCGCCCGCCTGAGGCGGAGAAGAATCTCAAAGGGATTGCGAAGATATTCCTCGGTCGTTGCACTTCTTGAGAATGACAAAATGTCACTTTATTTTGTTGATGACCATCAGCCGGAGGTGTTAACAAACGCCTTGTGAGCAGCCCTTTGGCAAAGGGCCGCCGACGGTGGTACAATATCTCACGTTGTATGGGTACTTGAGGTTCAGAGCGGAAGCTAAGTGAAGTTTTTGTATTGAGGGAGCAAAGCATGGTTGAGGGTGCCGTTAAGACAGAAAAGCGCCGCTTGGTGGGCACTGGCGTCAAGCTCAAGGAAGATTTGGAGGCGCTCACCGCCGCCGCTCGCTATACCGCCGATATGAAGCTGCCCAATATGCTCTATGCCGCCATCTACCGCAGCCCCCATGCCCACGCCCGTATCGTGCAGGTGGACCTGAGCCGGGCCCTGGAGTTGCCGGGGGTGGTCATGGGGCTCACGGGCAAGGACATTGTGGACATGGTTAAGCCCATGGCCCCCTTCCCCTTTCAGAGCCGAGACCCCTTTCGGGTGGGCAACCCCACCATCCAGTTCTTCGACCACTATTTTTTGGCCACCGATAAGGCGCGCTTCGTGGGGGAGGCGGTGGCCGTCATCGTGGCCACCCATCGCTACATCGCCGAGGACGCCCTGGAGCTGATAGAAGCCGAGTTCGACCCCCTGCCGCCCATCACCGACCCCGAGGCGGCCATGGGAGAGTCGTCCGAGCGGGTTTACGAGCCGTGGCGGGATAACGTCATGTTGCGCTTCCATGTGGAGGGGGGCGACCTGGACAAGGCCTTCCAGGAGGCAGACCTGGTGGTGAAGGAAAGGATAAAAAGCACCCGCTTTACCGGCACACCCATGGAGACCCGGGCGGTGGTGGCCAGCTACGAGGTGGGGACGAAGCAGCTTACGGTTTGGGATGCCACCCAGATTCCCCACCTCATCAACCAGCTCCTCCACGAGACCCTGAACCGGCCGGAGCTGAAAATTCGGGTCATCGCCCCCCGCGTCGGCGGCGGCTATGGCCAGAAGTGGGGCTACTATCCGGAGGAGGGCCTCATTCCCCTTCTCTCCCTCCTTACTCAGCGCCCGGTGAAGTGGGTGGAGACCCGCAGCGAGCACATGGTGGCCACCATCCACGCCCGAGACCAGGTTCACTACGTGGAGATGGCGGTGAAGAAGGACGGCACCATCCTGGGGCTGCGGGATCGAATTATCGCCGACATCGGCATCGCTTACCCTGTGGGCGGGCTGGCCGCCATCGTCACCACCGCCATGTTCGTCCCTGGCGCCTACAAGATCCAGAACTACGCCGCCCAGCTCTACGGGGTAGTGACCAACAAGACCCCCTTTGGCCCCCATCGGGGCTTCGGCAAGGCCGAGGCCTGCTACACCATCGAGCGCATGATGGACATCATCGCCCACCGCCTGGGCATCGGCCCGGCGGAGATTCGCTTCCGAAACTTTATCCAGCCCGAAGAGTTTCCCTATCTGTGTGCTACCGGCTCCCGCTACGATAGCGGCAACTATCCAGCGGCTTTACAGAAGGCCATGGACTTGGCGGATTACTCCTACTGGCGGCGGGAGCAGGAGCGTCTGAGAAAAGAGGGGCGCTATCTGGGCATCGGGGTTGCCCTGGTGGTGGAGCCTTCTAGCTCCACCCGCATGGGCTCCTACAATGCCGGCTACTACTCCGTCACCATGCGAATCGACCCCTCGGGCAAGGTTTATGTCCTCACCGGAGGCAACGACGAGGGCCAAGGCCACCGTACGACGATTTCGCAGCTCACCGCCGACGAGCTGGGGGCCGCTTTCGATGACATTACTGTGCTGGAAGGTGACAGCCTCCTCACCCCCTACGGCTCCGGCTCTTACTCCAGCCGCTTTGCCGTGGTGGGGAGCTCGGCGGTGATCATGGCTGCCCGACAGTTGAAGGAGAAGGTGCTCCGTCTCGCCTCCCATCTCCTGGGAGAACCCCAGGACAACCTGGAGGTGTATCAGGGGCGCGTCTACTCCTTACCGCGACCTGATGAGGGGTTGACCTTCAGAGACATCGCCCGTGTCGCCTACATGTCCCTCTACCGTCTACCTCCGGGTATGGAACCGGGGCTGGAGGTCACCTACCACCACCGGGATCCCAACGTGACCTACCAGGCCGATGAGCACGGCCGGGTGGGTATGTTCTCCAGCTTTCCTTACGATGCCGACGTGGCGGTGGTGGAGGTGGACGTGGATACGGGGAAGGTCAAGGTGCTCAAGTACGTATCTGTGCACGACTGCGGCAATGTCATTAACCCCGTAGTGGTGGAGGGACAGCACGTGGGCGCTCTTCTTCACGGCATCGGGGGCGCGCTGTATGAAGAAATAATATACGATGAGAATGGCCAGCCCTTGAACGCCAACTTCAAGGATTATCTGGTGCCCACTGCCCAGGAGGTGCCGCCCCTCACCTTGAGCGAGATAGTCACTCCCAACCCCTTCAACCCGGGAGGATTCAAGGGGGCGGGGGAGACGGGCACGGTGGGGCCACCTCCCACCCTGGCCAACGCCGTGGACGATGCCCTGAGGCCCCTGGGGGTAGAGCTTCGCCAGGTGCCTCTGCGCCCCGATTATATATGGCAGGAGATCCGCAGGGCGCGGCTTAAGAGCTCTCCGGTTGGCTAGGGACAGAAGCTTGCTGGAGAGCAGAATCAGGCTCCGGCTTCGGCCGGGAATGACGGGATACGGAGGTAGAGGATATGAGTCAGAAAGCTAGACGGCGCTCGTCTTGGCGAGAAAAATTGGCCGATAGCAAAGACCTGCCCAAGGTGGAAGAGATTGCCGGCAAGATGAGCACAAGATGGGGAACGGGCACCGTCGTTATTCCAGCGCCGAAGGAAGTGGATGAAATCATGAGGGAAGTGCCGGTGGGCAAGCTCATCACCATAAATCAGATTCGAGCTGTCCTGGCCAGAAAACATGGCGCTACTATTTGCTGTCCCATGACTACCGGTATATTCGCCTGGATTGCCGCCCATGCCGCCGCGGAGGCGGCAGCGGTGGGGGAGACAGGGGTTACTCCCTACTGGCGGACACTGAAGGGTGAGGGCGAGCTCAATGCAAAATACCCTGGAGGCCTGGAGGCACAATGGGCGCGTTTACAAGGCGAGGGACATGAAATTGAGCCCGGAAAAGGGAAAAAACCGCCCAGAGTGGTAGACTTTGCAAGGCATCTGATCGAGCTTTAGAGGGAATGATAGTTGGATGTTGGGATACCCCACAATTAGTTGTGGGGTATCGTCTTGTTGAGAAGGAGGGAAGGGGATTGACCGAGGTTCTGGTAGAAGCCCTGGGGCCATTGGCCACCGTCACTTTGAGTCGCCCTGAGGCGGGCAACGCTGTGGATGGAGAGACCATGGCGCAACTGACCGCCGCCTTGAAGGGCATTAAGGGAGACGATAACTGCCGCATCGTCGTCCTGAGGGGGGCGGGCGCCGATTTCTGTGTTGGCCGGGAGGCGGGGCCACCGCCGCCGTCGGCCCATGAGATAAGGGAGGGACTTCGGAAGATTACGATGGTCAATGACCTTCTGACGCAGCTTTCTGCCATTACCCTGGCCGTGGTGCAGGGGCGGGCCCTGGGTTTTGGGTGTGGCCTGGCCATCCGCTGCGATATCACCATCGCCGCCCAGGAGGCCCGTTTTGGCTTCCCGGAGATAAAGTCTGGCCTCGCTCCCACGGTGGTCATGTCTTACCTCTCCCGATGGATGCCGCGAAAGAAGGCCTTTGAGCTGGTGACCACCGGACGAGAGATGGACGCCCTGGAGGCGGAGAGGCTGGGGTTGGTGAATCAGGTGGTGCCCCAAAACCAGTTGGAGGAAGCGGTGTCAAATGTGGTCTCCACCTTTTTGGCCCAGGACGCCACCGCCCTCCGCACCTGCAAGGGGTTCTGGAACAATATCGAGGATATGGGCTTGGCTCACGCCTCCGAGTACGGCATCAACCTGCTGGCCAATATGCTTGCCAGTCGGCGGAGGTAGAAAGGGGCGCTCCCCCTTGGGGGGAGCGCCCCTAGAGTCCTTTTCTGATTTAGCGTGCCTTCCACACCGGCTTTCGCTTCTCGGCGAAGGCGCGGCTCCCCTCTTTACGGTCCTCGGTGTTCTGTGTCGGCTGTCGTATGAGCTCTCCCATCTCCTTCTCCATGCGGTAGTGATACTCCAGCCCCATGCCCCGATGCATGGTCTCGATGATAGCCCGCACCGCCAAGGGAGATTGCTCCAGTATCTGCTCCATTATCTCCGTGGCGCGAGGGATGAGCCGCTCGTATGGCACCAACTCCGTCACCAGACCCAACTCCAGGGCCCGTTTGGCATCGATACGCTCCGAGGTGCCCATGATGGCCATTCGCATGGCCACGCCGAAGGGCATCCGAGTGGCCATGCCCAGCATCTCCCGCACTGGCACCCAGCCCCGGGTAACGTGGGGGTCGAAGAAGGTGGCGTGCTCGGCGGCGATGGCGATGTCGCTCTGCCAGATATAGTGGACGCCGCCGCCGCAGCACATGCCGTTGATGGCCACGATGTAGGGTTTCCACAGCCCATCGGGGCGGTCGGCAAAGTTTGCCGGGTTTACGCCCCGCGCCCGAAACTCGGGGGAATCCGCCGCCTCCCGCTGGTCGATGCCGGTGGAGAAAAAGCGGTCGCCAGCTCCGGTGAGGATTATGCCCCAGATATTGTCGTCATTTTTGATATCCTCGAAGACCTCTGCCTGCTCCTGGCACAGGACGCTGTTGAAGCTGTTGCCCCGCTGGGGGCGGTTGAGGGTGACGTAGGCGATGCGATTTTTTTTCTCGTAGATGATGGTCTCGTAGGCCATAGTTACTTTCCCTTCCATACCGGCTTGCGCTTCTGCACGAAGGCTCGCGGCCCCTCCAGGTAGTCTTCGCTGTGGTGGGTCTTGAATTCCCTCAGCATATTCCCGTATTCGAAGACCTCCCGCTGGGCATAGCGCAGCTCATAGGCGCGGTGGAGCACCTCCTTGATAGACTGAACCGCCAGGGGTGCTTGCTCGCAGATCCATCCGGCAATCTCTGTTGCCCGAGGCATGAGTTGAGTTTGGGGCACCACCTCGGTGATGACCCCCAGGTCGAAGGCCCGCTGGGCGGTCATGCGCTCCTTAGTGCCCAGCATGGCCATGCGCAGCGCCGCGCTCAGAGGCATCCGGTTGGCGGCCCCCAGCATCTCCCTCAGGGGCACCCAGCCCACGCTGACGTGGGGCTCCAAGAAGGTGGCGTGCTCCGAGGCGATGGCGAAGTCGCTCTGCCACACGAAGTGCCACCCCCCACCGGCGCACACCCCGTTGATGGCCAGAATGACGGGCTTCCAGAAATCCTCCGGGATATCTCCCCACCCGCCGCCGCCCGATTCTCCCTCCGTGGCGGCCCGCATGTCCGCTCCCGTGCAGAAGTGTTTATCGCCGGCACCGGTTAGGATGGCCACCCATATGTTCTCATCCTTATTGGCGTCCTCCCATGCCTCCCGCAGTTCCCGGCCCATGACGCCGTTGTGAGCGTTGGCTACCTCTGGCCGGTTAAGAGTGACGTAAGCGATGCGGCCCTTCTTTTCGTAGGTAATAGCTTTGTAAGCCATGGACTGCCTCCTTATTGATACTGAGGAATCTATCTTCCTTTCCACACTGGCTTTCGCTTTTGGGCAAAGGCACGTGGCCCCTCGATGAAGTCCTCGCTGAGGTGAGTCCTCTCCCGCAGGAGGTCGCCGTAGACGAAGGCCTCCCTCTGGGCGAAGCGTAGCTCGTAGGCACGGTGCAAGGCTTCCTTAGTAGCGGCCACAGCCAGGGGTCCCTGCTCACAGATGGCCTCGGCTATCTCCGTGGCCCGGGACATGAGCTGAGGGTAGGGGACAACCTCGGTGATGATGCCCAACTCGTAGGCCCGCTTGGCGTCTATGCGCTCTTTGGTGCCCATGAAGGCCATGCGCAATACCACGCTCAGGGGAGCTCGGTTGGCCAGGCCCATCATCTCCCGTAGGGGCACCCAGCCGATGCTGACATGAGGCTCAAGGAAGGTGGCGTGATCGGCGCAGATGGCGAAGTCGCTCTGCCACACGAAGTGCCATCCTCCCCCGGCACACACCCCGTTGATGGCCAGGATAGCTGGTTTCCAGAAGTTCTCGGGGATGTCGCCCCACGGAGTAACGGGGATGCCCTGAGATGCCGCCTTGGCATCGGCCCCGGTGCAGAAGAATCTGTCCCCGGCGCCGGTCAGGATGGCCACCCGAATATTCTCGTCTCTGTTGGCGTCGTTCCAGGCCTCCGTTAGCTCCTCACCCATGGCAGCTATATGGGAGTTGCCCACCTCGGGGCGGTTTAGGGTTACATAGGCGATCTGTCCCTTTTTCTCGTAGAAGATGTACCGGTAAGCCATCATTCACTCCTTTTCTACACACTCGGAACTTGCTCTCACTCATTATTCTTTGTTTTTGTCTGTTTTCATCGCCCAGGTCTCTTCTGCCACCTCCTCCTTTTATCTCCCCTCAAGGCTGGTTCTGTTGTTCTAAGGCTTCAATGCCCTTTTGAATATTGACGGCAATGGAGTTTAGTTGTTCCTCGACACGGCGCAGGACGTCCAGAGCATACTGGTCGGCCTCCTGCCTTCGACTCCGTGCCTCGTCTTGTGCCTTGGTAGTGATAGAGGCAGCTCGGCTTTCCGCCTCTTGAATTATTTCGGCGGCCTTCTCTTGAGCTGCTTTGGTGACCTGGTTTTCCTGAACCAAGGCTTCAAAATGGCGCCGCGCTTCGATAACAATGTTATTGGCCTCCTCCTGAGCCCGATCTATGAAAGCATCGGCCCCTTTGAGCAGTTCCTGGGCTTTTTTAACATCCTCCGGCACGGCCACCCGCATCTCGTCGATGAAAGCGGCCAAGCGCTCTTCTTCCACCAGCACCCGCCTTAGCAGGGGCAAATGTCGGCTGGTAACGATGATGTTTTCTAGCCTGTCAATAAGGTTAAGGACTTGAATGGGACTCACCTCCCTGACATTGTTATAGTGGTCGATGGGGCATCTTAGCCACCGGTATGGAACTTGCGTCGTAAGGCCGCCGCCACATGGGGAGGGACGAACTCTTTTAGCTCCGTATCCAGCTCAGCGACCTCTTTGAGGAGGGTGGAGCTAAGAAACTGAAACTCCAGGCTGGCCATAAGACAGACCAACTCCAGATCGGGCGCTAGTTTTTTGTTCATAAGGGCCATCTCGAACTCCCGCTCGAAGTCGGAGCTCATTCTCAGCCCGCGGACGATGGCTTGGGCGCCCAGGCTACGGGCGAAGGTTACCGTCAAGCCGGTATAGGGCCGGACCTGGACGTTGGGCAAGGAGGCCACTGCCCGGGTCATCAAATCTACCCGTTCCTCGATGGTGAAGAGAAGGCGTTTGGGAGGAGACTGGTATATGCCGATGATCAGTTGGTCAAAGAGCGAGGCCGACCTGTTGGCGATATCCAGGTGGCCGTTGGTTACGGGGTCGAAGGTGCCGGGATAGAGCGCTAATGTCAAGTTCGTCTCCTTTAGCGATATATGGAAATGGTGGTATCTCCGTGGGTGCGGTTTTTAACCAGTTGTCGGGAGCCGTAGGATAGTGCCAGAGGGGTGCGACTGCTGTGCTCCACCGCCAGCAGGGAGGACGGGCCCATCCAGTCAACCACCGCCGCCACCGTCTGCTCTATTTGGGGCTCGTTATAAGGTGGATCCATAAAGATCATGTCGTACCTTTCCTGGAGGACGGTCAACGCCTGCCGAAGGCTCAAGTGGTAGACGTGGGCCCTGTCGGCCAATTTTGTTCGCTCCAGATTGACTTTGATTGTCTCGCAGCAATGGTAATCCTTTTCCACGAAGTCGGCCCACGCCGCGCCGCGGCTCAACGCCTCGATACCCAGAGCGCCGGTGCCCGCGTACAGGTCCAGAACTCGCTCCCAGGAGACATCCATGGACTCCAAAAGGGAAAAAATAGCGCCTCTGATCAAGTCCGAGGTGGGACGGAGAAAGGCAGTCTTGCTCGCTTTCAGGGGGCAACCTTTGGCCTCGCCCGCGATGACTCGCATAGACCACTGTCCTTAGCTTTCTCCTTTTAATCAAAGCCACGCTTCGAGAGTATTGAATTCTGAAGTCTGTCCTTCTCACCCACCAGAAGCGGAGAAGGGGGGACATCAATAAATACTCTCTGATTATAAGCCTTTCTCTCCTGGCGTCAAGGGAGAAAGGCTTTATTTTGCTCTATTTGGGCATGGCGGCCAGGGCGTTGTAGGCTGGCCGGGCCGTCCAATCCCGATTGATGATGCTGAAGGCTTTCTTGGCGTAGGTGTCGGTGGCCTCGGCTATAGGGGCGAAGTTCAGATTCCACACGAACATCACCCCTACGTAACCCTTGGCCCGGGCAATTTCGAAAGCTCGTACCAGGTTGGCCGCCTGCATCGCCGGTGTGTTATCGCCCGCGTACTCATAGCCACTAGGGGCAGGGTCCGGGTAGGAGGAGGCCCATCCGAACTCAGTAAACCATAGCTTCTTGTCTCCATCGCCGTAGCTCTCCATCACCTGGTGGAGCTGCTCAAAGCGGCGGAAGTAGAAACTCCAGTGGCCCTTGAAGGTCGTCGTGCTGGTAGTTTTATTGAAGGGATCGTCGTCGGGGGGGTTGTTGTAACCGCTGGGGTGGGCAGCCACGGCATCGTTGTAGTCTTTCATGCCGGCGTTGTACATCATCTTCAGGTACTCGACGTCGTCGTAGGCGATGTCGCCGTCGTTTATGCCAGTGGGGGTAAGGGCCCCGGAAAGAACGGTGGCGCCGGGGTCAACGGACTTTATGGCCTGATAGGCAGCCCTGAGCAAGGCCACGTATTCGGTAGCGTTGAGCCTGCCTCCCCGCCCCCCCCACTCATACCACAGGTTTTGCTCGTTCCAGATTTCGTAGGCCATCACTTTTCCCTTATGGCGAGTGGCGATGGCTCTGACGAAGTCGGCGTAATCCTGGGGGTTGGCCGGTGGGCCGGGAACCGAGAAATCGGTGTTGCCGGGTCGCGACCAGCGGGGGGCGGTGACGATGCTGAGGAGGAGATTAACCCCGCGCGCCTGGGCGGCATTGACCACAGAGTCAATGAGGCCCCACTGTATATTTCCTTTGGAGGGCTCTAGCTCTTCCCAGCGGAGCTGTACTTTTGTCCAGCCGAAGCCAGCGGCAGTCAACATGTTAAGAGCGAGAGGCATGTTATTGCCCGGCTCTATTTGCATACCATAGCCCACAGCTCCGATGTAGGGGGGATGGGTTGGGGTGGGGATGGGGGTGGAGGTGGGTTCCGGTGTCGGCGATGTTCCTGGGGTGGGGGTGGGGATTGCCGCCGTGGGGGTGGTTCCCGGTGTGGTGGTGGCGGTGGCCGGCGGCATCGGGCTGGGGGTAGGGGTGGGCGCCTCCGGTATTGGCGTGTTAAGGGTGGGAATGAACAACTGTTGGCCCACGGAGATTTTGCTGGGATCGGTGATGCCATTGGCTGTCGCTATCTGGTTCACGGTCACCCCGAACCTTACGGAGATGCTGTAGAGGGTGTCTCCTGGCTTAACGATGTATATTTGCCCCTGGGGAGTGTTGGTAGGGGTGGGTGTGGCAACTCTGGTTGGTGTAACAGTAGGGGCTGGTGGGGTGGTGGCCGTGGGCCTGGCAACGGTGGTGGTGGGGAGGGGTGGTGGAGGCGTGGGAGTGACGGCGACGGTGGGCGTCGTTTTGGCGAGGGGGGTAGCGGTGGGGGAGGGCGATTGCCCACCCAGAAGGCCGCAGCCCATGGTGAGCCCGATGCTTAAGATGAGCGCCCATAGCCCCATGCCTCTGGTTTTCATATGCCCTCCTGTTTCAGCTTTTTGGTAGTAAAACTTGGCCTAGTATATCACCTGACAGTGGCATGGACAAGGGGATTTGGGAGGGATAGTGAAATTATTCATACAGGCTCTGGTATGCCAATAAGCCGAGG
The DNA here is from genome assembly GCA_016183425.1 of Chloroflexota bacterium. Taxonomy (GTDB): domain Bacteria; phylum Chloroflexota; class Dehalococcoidia; order JACPEP01; family JACPEP01; genus JACPEP01. The sequence continues at coordinate 14,392 of JACPEP010000043.1, read as the reverse complement.
CTCCCAGCTTGGTGGATGGTCAAAAAATCACCTCGTCGGCCACCAACTGGGCAAATTCCGTCTCGGGGAGTCCCAGAAGCTGGCAAAAGACCTGGTAGTTGTCCTGGCCCAGCAAAGGCGGTGGTTGATAGTTGGGCTCCGGGCAGGCGCTCAGCTTCCAGGGCAGGCCCGCCATGCGCTGTGGCCCTACCTCGGGGTGAACCACTTCTACGAAAAAACCCCGCTGGTTGAGATGGGGGTCTTCTACCAGACCGGGAACGTTGTGAGACGGACCCGCGGCGACCCCGGCCTTTTGAAGGAGCTCCGTTACCTCCTGAGGCGTGTGCTGTCTGGTCCAGGTTGCCATAAGTTGGTCCAGAGCCTCCCGATTCTGCCACCTTCGGTAGCTATCGGCGAAACGCTCTTCCTTTGTCCAGGGCGGATCGCCCATTACCTGGCACAGGGCGCGCCACTCCCGGTCGTCGGCCACAGCCAACACCACCCAGGTGTCATCTTCCCGACAGGGATAACAGTTGTGGGGCGCTTGGATGTCGTCCCAGTTGCCCAGCGGCCCCCTCACCCGACCATTCAGGGAGAAGTCCATGGTAGCCTCTCCTAATTGGGCTACGGTATTCTCCAGCATGGAGACGTCAATGTACTGCCCCTGCCCGGTGCGTCGTCGATGGTGAAGGGCTGCCGAGAGACAGAAGGCGGCGGTCATGGCGCACAGATGGTCAACCCAGGTGCCCCCCACTCCCCACAACCGCCCATCGGGAAAGCCGGTAAGGGAGGTAAGGCCGGTGAATCCGGTGAGAACGGGGCCCCAGGCGACATAGGAGCGCTCCGGCCCCGTTTTGCCCAGGCCGGAGAGGGACAGCATCACGATATCTGGTTTCAGCTCTTTCAGGGTTTCATACCCTAGACCCAGGCGTTCCATGACTCCGGCGGCGAAGTTTTCCACCACCACATCGCTGTTTTTGATAAGCTCCTTGGCCAGCTCCCGGCCCCGGGGCTTGCTCATGTTGATGGTAATGGACTTCTTGCTGCAATTGAGGCTGTTGAACTGAGCGCTGCGGTTCAGGCCGAAGACGCCGCCGTGATGGGGGGCCAGACGGCGGGAGGCGTCGGTGTGGTGGTTGCTCTCGACTTTGATGACCTCCGCTCCGAGCTCCGCCAGCCACTGGGTGCATAGGGGCCCGGCATAGACCCAGCTAAAGTCGGCCACTCTTATATTGCTGAAGGGAAGGGGTTTCATGGCATCTCCTGGATGTCGGTCTAGATTATCCTCATCTGGTGCATAATCGCCAACTCCTCTGGGGAGTAACCCAGACGTTGGCACAGAATCTCTTCGTTGTGCTGGCCCAGGAGGGGGGCGGCACTGTTTATCTGGGCTGGGGTTTCAGAGAGCTTGTAGGGCGCTCCCGGGTAGCGGAGTGGGCCTGCCTCTGGGTGCTCTAGCTCCACAAAGAACTCCCGCTCCTGAAGCTGGCGGGCCTTGAACAAGTCCTCCACCGTATTCACCGGAAAGACGGTGCAGTGGTTGGCCTGGGCGGCATGGTAGATTTCCTCTCTGGTGTGCTGCATTGTCCACTGGGCCAGGAGGGGGTAAAGGGCGTCCATGTTATCGCGGCGGGTGGTATTATCCACAAAGCGCTCGTCGGCGGCCCACTCGGGATTGCCCATGATTTCGACAAAGTTCCACCACTGGTACTCTTCGATGGATTGGAAGCAGATCATGCCGTCTTTGCAGGGTAAGGGGGTATAGGGGAGGAAGCCGCCGATGGGCTGGGGCCCTTTGGGCAGGGGGCGGCGGATGTGCGATGGGTCGTAGCCGGTATAGGATAATATCCCCGCTCGAAGGAAGATGGCCAGGGCTTCCTGCTGGGATACGTCCACGTGCTGCCCTTCGTCTGTCAGGTGGCGGTAGAAGAGGGCGGACATGGTGGCGGCTGCCCCCAGCACCCCTCCTGTATAGTCTGCCTGACGTCCCCCGGCTTTGATGGGGGGTATGGCATTGGGGTCGGCCACCGGCCCTCGGGTATCGTAGGCCATGCCGCTGGTGTGGAAGGCGATGAGGTCGTTGCCTTTGTAGTCCCGATAAGGCCCCGTCTGCCCGAAGGGGGTGATGGAGGTCATGATGATTCGTGGATTGGCCTCCCGTAAGTGGGGATAGTCCAAGCCCAGCTCCTCCATCCTCTGAGGGGGGTTGTTCTCCACCAGGATGTCGGCATCTTTGATCAGGGCAAGGAATATCTTCTTGCCCCGGGGGTTGGCCACGTCCAGGGTAGTGCCTAGCTTGTTCATGTTGAGGTAGAGAAAGAGGCCGCTCCTCTCAGGATGGGGAATATCATCCCGGAAAGGCCCCATCCGGCGGGCCATATCCCCCACCCCCGGCGGCTCCACCTTGACCACCTCCGCCCCCAGGCTCGCCAGCCGCTTGGCGCAGTAGGGGGCGGAGATGAACTGTCCGTACTCCACTACCTTCAGGTCGGAAAGGGCGCTCTGACTCATGGTGGCATCACCTCTGCCTTCTGGCTTTACCACAAATAACCCTTCCTCGTCAACTACCCAGGGCGGCCTCGATCTCCTCCCGCCACTGGGGCATTTTTTCGGCGAAGGCGCGCACCAGGCCGAAGCACCCCGAGAGCATCATGTCCCCGTGGGGAACGGCGAAGTACGGCTTCAGGCTCGATGGGGACATAATGCCACGGCGAGGCCCGGTTACGCCGATAAGGGGCATAGAGCTGTTTCCACTAACGATGAAGCAGCCATGGCCACCGTCGTTGAAGACCTGGTCCTGGGTTAGCGTGCCCGCCACCAGTTTCTGAAGTAAGGTGTCCAGCTTCTCCGTGCTCATCAGGCCGGTGTGGTGCTCGAAGAGGCCCTGGATGGCATGTCCCTGGAGGTGGAAGGCCAGGGTGTGCATGTTGCCCAGGTTGAGGACGATTACTTCCCCTTGCGAGGCCACCCTTTTATCCTCCAGGGCTCCCAGGGCAGCGGCGGGGCCGGTGTCCATGAGGAGGAGGGGGGCATCTATTGTCGCACTCTCGGCCACCGCTCTCAAGCGGGTCAGGTATTCGGGAACTTCGGGAGAAAAATAGGCGAAGGCGGTGAGCTGGTTTTTCGCCTCCACCACCCGGCGCAGGTGCTGGAAGCGGAAAAGGCGGTCGCTGACGCCGGGGGTCGCCGCGCCGTGATCCAGCACCGCCACCGCCGCCCCCTCCACCTGGAGCTCCAGGCCGAAGGCCTGGAAGGCGTGGCTCAAGGCATCCCAATCCAAATCGGCCAGCTTTACCCGGGCCACCCGCTTCATCCCGGCTGCCTCGTCAGAGGAGACGATGACCATCCCCCAGTTTTGAACCCGCTCCAGGTCGTCATCGAAGGTACGGGCGGCGTCGGGGGTGGCGTAGGCCTGGAGGCCGGCCTCCAGGTGCTTTCGCAATGCCCAGCCGCAGGGGCCGCCGCCCATGGTCACCCCGGTGAGGAGGAGGCTCTGACGGCGCCGGGTAGCCGCCTCTATTTTCTGGGCGGCCATGGCGGTGGGGGCGGGCATCACCATCTTGAAGGCGTTCTCCACCGTTCGGGTTGTGTCCAGAAGGAGAATGTCCTGGGTGCCGGTGCCGATGTCCAGGGCGAGGATTTTCATGGGGCATCATTCCTTCGTGGGGAAAAGTCGCCGACCCACTTTACCCAAGGAAGGTGAAGGGCATTGACCAGGCGACGATCCCCTGTCCACAGCTCACAGCCCAGGAGGTCGGCCAGGGCTAGATATTGGGCATCGTATGCCCGGGGCCGATTATGCTCTTTTGCCAGACGCCAGGCTCGGGCCTGCAAGTGGGCAGGATGAATACCTCTGATGCCCAAGTTCATGAAGGCGGAGAAGGCGCTCTTACCCTCCTCCGCACCCAGGCGCCCGATGTAAACGCACTCCCGCAGCACCGAGGTTACCTCGGCGAAGAAGAGAGGAGGGCTTACGGTGTTGGTATCATCCGCTGCCCAGGATTGCCACAGGGCATCGGCCTGGGGCGTGAGGTCGTGGGGCAGAAGGAGCATTAGAGCCAGACTGGCATCCACACAAACCTGGCCTGCCATTAGGGGTGGGACTCTCGGGAGCGCTCTATGGCTTCCAGGACGTCCAGGTTGCCCCCGATGCGATAGCGGATGCCCTCCCGCACCGCCCTGGCCTCATCCAGCGCCGCTAGGCGGGCGACACCGTCGCCTCTTTTGCCGCCGCCGACCAAACGGGCCAGATCGCTCCCCTTTACGAAAAGCTGGTTGCCCAGCTTGGTGGCGGGCAGCTTTCCGGCCCAGATCCAGCGCCGCACCGTCTCGGCGGTGCAGTTGCAGAGGCGGGCCGCCTCTCGGACGCTGACCAGATTGTTGATGTCTACCATGATAGGTCTCTTACGGTGTAGTAATCTACACTATTATAAGCGCATAGCCTTGCCCGGTCAAGGGGTGAGGAGGAGGGACGTTTGGCAGCCACTGATTCCGACGGTCGGGGTCCGGGACGACCCCGACTACGTGGTGTCCTGGGTGCCGGTGCCCATGTCCAGGGCGAGGAGGCGCATCTTAACCCTTAACCTTACTCACCTCAGCGATGGCCCGTTCCATCTGGGCTATTTCCCGCGGCGCCCCGATGGCCTGGAAGAGGGATAGCGCCTGTTGCAGATGCTTCAAAGCTTTGTCCAGCTCCCCCTGCTGGCGGTAGACCAGCCCCAGGTTGCCCAGTTGGTTGGCTTCCCCCAGGCGGTGGCCGATCTCTCGGTGGATCTTCAGGGCCTGCTCATGGTGCTCCGCCGCCCTGTCCAGCTCCCCCTTATTCTGGTAGACCAGCCCCAGGTTGCCCAGGTTCTGGGCTTCCCCCAGGCGGTGGCCGATCTCTCGGTGGATCTTCAGGGCCTGCTCATGGTGCTCCGCCGCCCTGTTCAGCTCACCCTTATTCAGGTAGACCAGCCCCAGGTTACCCAGGTCCAGGGCTTCCCCTAGGCGGTGGCCTATTTCCTGGTGGATTTCTAGTGCCTCCTGATGGTGCTCTGCCGCCTTGTCCAGCTCCTCCTTCTTGAAGTAGACACTCCCTAGATTTCCCATTTGGCTAGCTTCCCCCAGGCGGTTGCCTATCGCCCGGTAGATTTTCAGGGCCTCCTGGTGGTGCTCGGCAGCCCGCTCAAACTCTCCCTTCTGAGAGTAGATGACCCCTAGATTTCCCAGCCGGATAGCTTCTCCCTGGCGGTTACCTATCTCCCGGTCAATTCTCAGGGCCTGGTCGTGGTAGTCCGCCGCTTTGTCCAGCTCCCCCTTCTGGGTGTAGACAATCCCCAGGTTGCCCAGGTCAGCGGCTTCCCCCAGGCGGTAGCCTATCTCCCGGGCTATCTCCAGGGCCTGCTCATGGTAGTCCGCCGCTTTGTCCAGCTCCCCCTTATCGGCATAGACTAGCCCCAGGTTGCCCAGGGCGGCGGCCGTCGCCTGCTTCTTATCTTGCCCTTCGGCCATGCCCCCGGCGGCGGCTAGAGAGCTCCGATAGGCGGCCTCGGCCTGGACGAGTTGACTGATGTTTAGGTAAGCATTCCCGATGAGGAGGTAGATAGAGGCTCTGTCGGCCGCGCCCACCCCCGGCCCCAGGCACGCCTCCAGGTGCCGGATGGCTTCCTCGTGTTTGTCCTCCCTGGCCAGGGCCACCGCCTGGGCCAGGTTCTCCCGCCGCCCCTCCTCCGCCGCCAGGCGGCGCAGCCTCTCGTCGGAAGGGACTGCCCGGTAGTGGTTGAAAACCTCCTTGACCCCCGCCACCACCTGCTCCGTCACCTGGTCGGCTATCCGCTGGCGCTCTTCTGGGGGAAAGGCTGGCTTTCGCAGGGCCACAACTGCCAAAACTAAAGCAATCAAGGTGGCAACCCCTATGGCGAAAGCCCACAACGGGGCAGCCCCTATGCTGGCAATAAGGTCGCCCATCCATTTGGCTGTTGTTTCCCATTCAGGCATATGTTTTGGCCTACGCCTGTTTTATCATTTCTACCCCACCCATATACCCCCGCAGCGCCTCCGGCACGGCCACGGAGCCGTCGGCCTGCTGGTAGTTCTCCAGGATGGCGATGACCACCCGGGGCAGGGCCAGGCCGGAGCCGTTGAGGGTGTGCAGGTAGCGGGGCCGCGCCCCCGGCTCCGGACGGTAGCGGATGTTGGCCCGCCGCGCCTGAAAGTCGCCGCAGTTGGAGCAAGAGCTGACCTCCAGCCACTCCCGGCACCCCGGCGCCCACATCTCCACATCGTAGGTCTTCCTGGAGGCAAACCCCAGGTCTCCCGTGCATAGCTCCACCACCCGGTGGGGGATGCCCAGCCGTTGACAAACCTCCTGGGCGTCGGCCACCATTTTCTCCATCTCATCGTCGGAGGTCTCCGGAGTCACCAGCTTGTACATCTCCACCTTGTCGAACTGGTGGCCCCGCTTCAGGCCCCGCACGTCTTTGCCTGCTGACATCTTCTCGCGGCGGAAGCAGGGGGTGTAGGCCACGTAGTAGAGGGGCAGGGTGTCGGCCTCCAGTATCTCGTCCCGGTGGAGGTTGGTCAGGGGCACCTCGGCGGTGGGCACCCACCAGAAATCCTCCTCGGCATCGTGATAGAGGTTGTCGGCGAACTTGGGAAGCTGCCCCGCCCCCACCATGCACTCCCCCTTGACCATGAAGGGAGGATATATCTCCTGGTAGCCGTGCTCCTGGACGTGGAGGTCCAGCATCCAGGCGATGAGGGCCCGCTGCAGCCTGGCCCCCAGCCCCCGGAGGATGTAGAAGCGGGTGCCGGACATCTTTACCCCCCGCTGGAAGTCGATGATGCCCAGGGCTTCTCCCAGCTCCCAGTGGGGTCGGGGCGGGAAATCAAACTGTCGGGGATCTCCCCAGCTTCTCACCACCTGGTTGTCCTCCGCGCCGCGTCCCAGGGGAACGGAGGGGTGGGGGATGTTGGGCACCTGGAGGAGGAGGGCGTTCAGCTTCTCCTCCACCTGGCGCCCTTGCCCGTCCAGCTCCTTGATGCGCTCTCCCACCTGGCGCATCTGAGCCAGCAGCTCCGGCGGTTTTTCCTTCACCGACGCCATCTCTCGGCTGACCCGATTTCGCTGTGCCTTAAGCTCATCGCCTTCCTGTAGGAGGCGGCGCCGCTCCTCGTCTAGGGCCAGGATCTCATCCACCGGGGCTGTGTCGTGGCGACGGGCCAGGGCCTCCCGGAGTAGGGAGGGGTTGTCGCGGATGAACTGAAGGGAGAGCATAGACTTCACACCAACGGACTATTCAAACTTCAGCTCCATCTCCCTGGATGCGGGGCGAAGTTCTCTATTCTATATTCAGCCACCGGGCTTCCAACCGCTGCTTGACCTCTTCCCAGGGCTCAGAAGGCTCATTGCGACGCTGCGCCATTAAAGCCATGTCCCTAAGGTCATCCAGCAAAGCCTGATATTCCCTTATAGAGAGCACCACCGCCCTTTTTCGTCCCTTTTCGTCAACAAGATACTGGGGTTTAACTTGAGTCATACTGATCGTTCCTCCATGCCCTTCCCATTTATCCGCTAAACTTACTTTTTGCGGACTCACCTTTCACTAAAGAGTTTACTCCTTTTGGCGCAGCATGGGGAAGAGGATGACATCCCTTATGGAGGGCTGGCCGGTAAAGAGCATCGCCAGGCGGTCGATGCCCATGCCCAGGCCGCCCGTGGGCGGCATACCGTGCTCCAGGGCGGTGAGGAAGTCCTCATCCAGGGTCTCCGTTTCCTCGTCTCCCATCTCTCGCTGGCGAAGCTGCTCTCGGAAGCGCTCCCGCTGCTCCAGGGGGTCGTTGAGCTCGGTGAAGGCGTTGGCTATCTCCATCCCTCCCATGAAACCCTCGAAACGCTCCACCAGGTGAGGCTCTTCAGGCTTCCGCTTGGCCAGGGGGGAGAGCTCCACCGGGTAGTCCAGGACGAAGGTGGGCTGTATCATATTGGGCTCGACGAAGGTGGAGATCAGCTCATCAACCAGCTTGCCCCGGCCTTTCCATTCCTCCACTGAGATCCCTCGTCTCAGCATCTCTTCCCGAAGGGACTGGGCATCGGGAAAGGCCGGGAAGTCGATGCCACAATGCTCCAGGATGGCCTGGCGCAAAGTAATGCGCCGCCAGGGAGGGGTAAGGTCTATTTGATGCTCCTTAAATGTGATGGTAGCGGTGCCCAGAACCTCTTTGGCCAGGTGGCAGACCATCTCCTCCACTATGGCCATGACATCGTTGTAATCGGCGTAGGCCTGGTAGCTTTCCAGGCTGGTGAACTCCGGGTTGTGCCGGGTGGAGATGCCCTCGTTGCGGAAGATGCGGCCTATCTCGTACACCCTTTCGAAGCCGCCCACGATGAGGCGCTTCAGGTGGAGCTCGGTGGCGATGCGCAGGTAGAGCTGGCAATCCAAGGCGTTGTGGTAGGTCTGGAAAGGCCGGGCCATAGCGCCCCCGGCCTGGGGGAGGAGAATGGGGGTTTCAACCTCCAGGAAGCCCCGCCCGTCCAGGAAGCGGCGCATGGCGGCCAGGATGCGGCTGCGGGTGACAAAGGCTTGTCTCGCCTCCTGGTTGGCCATGAGGTCCAGGTATCTCTGGCGGTATCGGATCTCCACATCTCGGAGGCCGTGCCACTTCTCCGGTGGGGGGAGGAGAGATTTGCTCAGAAGGGTGGCCTGGGACACCTCCAGGGTTATCTCGCCGGTATGGGTGCGGAAGGCCCTTCCCTCAATCCCTACGATGTCTCCCAGGTCCAGGTCCTTAATAGCGGCGTATTCCTCCTTGCCCAAAGCGTCGGCACGGCAATAGGCCTGTATCTTCCCCCAACCATCCCGGATGTCCATGAAGGTGGCCTTGCCCATGCCTCGCAGGGCGGCGATACGCCCCGCCACCTGAAATACTGTCTCAGGGTTGGTCTTCCCTTCCTTTTCCAAATCCTGGAAAAGGAAAACTACGTCCTGGGTGGTGTGGCTGCGGTGGTAGCGGTGGGGATATGGCTCTACCCCTCGCTGGCGAAGCTTTGTCAGCTTGGCCAGGCGCTGCTCATAGATGCTTTCCCCTCTATCGGGCATTCGTGTCGTCTCCCCAATCCCCGCCTAATTCAAGAGGTACTAAAAAGACTGAGAGCGCGCAACTCCCAGTCATGGGGTATCCCAAGGGCATTATAAGCCGTTGTTGGGGGGCTGTAAAGAATCCCGTGCATTGGTAGGTCGGGTTTTCCCAACCCGACTGTAGCGCCAGGGCAGGTTGGGAAACCTGCCCTACGTATATCAATCGCTATTTTGGGGACTCCCGAAGAGTTGATTAGTGCCGGCGCCCTTGTGAGGCCAAGCTCCAGGCTGCGGCACCTAGTCCGCCCAGGAGGAGTGCTATGCCCAGGGCGGACAAGGGAGAGAGGCTAATGCTCTTGCCGTCTTCTACTGTCGTCTCTGGAATTATTGATGCCTTGGTTCCCTGCGTCAAGGCTGGTGATGCCTCAGCCCCCGAAATAAGCCCTGATGTCAGTGTCTCTGGCGGCCTTGGAGAGGGGGGCACCGTAACGAGACGAACCACTTGGGCGTTGGCTCCTGATGCATCCTGAACCACCACGGTCAACAGGTGCTCTCCGACTCCCACTATCTCAGGCAACAATGTTAACTCGCCGGAGGCGCTCGATGCCAGCCAACCGTCATCGATATAAAATCGGACCATATCCAGGGGCCGGGAGGCGGTGGCGCTTAGGGCAAGGCCGACGGGCTCACCTCCGGTTACCGTAAGGCTGGGTATCAGAGTCTCCTCTTGGTATTGCTGGTAGGTGAAATAACGAGCGAAAATGGGATTGAGGTTGATCGCCGTCCTCGCCTGGGCCATGTCTAGAAAAGCGTTCCCCGTGGCCAAACGATCCCTGAAGGTGACCACGTAGTCTCGTAGGAAGGCGAAGAAGGTCTCCTGCCCCAGGGTTTGATATAGCTCTTCAACGAACTGGGCTCCCCGGCGATAGACCATGGCTGTGTAGTACCCTTCATCGGTGAAGTCTGTGAGGGGCCGATTCACTGGCTTCATGGGATAGCTGCCCAAAGAGCCAGCCACGCGCCCCTGCCAAAGGTATGGGAAAAGGGAAGGTTCCTTCTCTCGCACATAATGCAGGGCGAGCCAGGTGGCCATGGCCTCGTCCAGCCACGGCTCGTAGACCTGGTCGTTGCCCACGACGCCGTAGAGCCATTGATGGGCCACTTCGTGGAAGAGAAGATAGCTAAGGTAGCTGCCCATGCCTCCGCCTTGAGAGTGAGTAACGCCACTGATAAAGATCAGGGCGGGATACTCCTGACCCACCAGGCTGGTATAGCCTGGCTCCACCTGGGCTATGGCCAAGCTGGGATATGGGTATGGCCTCAGCTTCTTGGAGAGCCAGGAGAGCATTGGCCCCGCCGCCTCCACATACTGCCTGCCCGCCTGAGCTTCTTCCGGCAGATAGTAGGCAGTGATCGTCACCCCATCCACTACCACAGATTGGGTGCGGTAGCGGGGGGACAAGGCCAGGGTGAAGTCCCGCGCTCTGGGGGCAGAGAAGACCCAGGTATTTCCTTCCTGGCGCACCAGTTGGCCGCTGGAGGCGACGACGAGGGGAAGGGCGGTAACGAGGGTTACGTCGAAGTCAGCCACCTGGCTGAAGAAGGGGTCGCCCAGGGTAGTCAATGGGTGACGTGCCCAACCCAGGGGTTGGCCGTTGGTGGCAAACCGGGGCGAGCGGTACGGCGCTGCTAAAGGAACCCAGTTCCCCAGGGCCATGATGTCCTGCCCTCGGCCAAAGCGGCCGCCTCCCCAGGGCACCGTCAGCTCAAAAGCTAGGTTCACGGTGACGCTGGCTTTTCGTGCCAGGGGCTGGGGGAGGGGCACCTCCAGGTCGGCACCTTTAAGGGTGGCGGCTACCTCCTGGCCCTCCACCTGAGCACTGACGAGACGGAAGTTGCCGTCAACGGCAGGAGTAACGTTAAATACTATCTCGCTCAAGGAGTCCAGGGTTTGATTGTTGTAGGTGACCTTCTCCCACACGACGAGCTGGCCCTTCAGATAGTCCAGTTGGGCCCAGAGGTAGTATTGGGGGAGGGGGGAGGCGCTGGGGACGCCAGGAAGGGCGACGACGGGCAGCCACAGGAGACCCAGGGCTAGCCAGCGTCCCCAATTAGCAAAGAGGCTAAACCTATCAGGGAGACGTACCGCTCTCGCAAAGAGAGAAAGCGTCTGTCTTGAGGCCACGGCTAAGCCGTGGCCTCAACGGGAGCCCGGGTGAACAGCAGCCCTTCCGGCCCCACATCCACTGCCACTCTATCGCCCCTCTTGAACTCGCCGCGCAGGATCATGGAGGAGAGGGGGTTCTCCACCCGACGCTGAATGGTGCGCCGCAGCGGGCGGGCCCCAAAGTTGGGATCGAAGCCCTCTCTTGCCAGCCACTCCCGCGCCGCCGATGTCAGGCTGATGCTGATTCCCTGCTCATCCAGACGCTTCTGCATGTCTTTTATCATCAGATCTACGATTTGCAGTATCTGCTCTTGGGTGAGGGGCTGGAAGATGATGATCTCATCCACTCGGTTCAGAAACTCGGGGCGGAAGGTCTGCTTCAAAGCCATCTCCACGGCGCTCTTCAGTCGCTGCTGATCGGGTCTGCCATCGCTGTGGAGGAAACCCACCGTGGGCCGCCCCGTCTCCCCTGTGCCCAGATTGGAGGTCATGATGACCACGGTGTTGCGAAAGTCCACCGTTCGACCGTGACCATCGGTGAGGCGACCATCCTCCAGTACCTGGAGAAGGATATTGAACACGTCGGGGTGGGCCTTTTCGATTTCGTCCAGGAGAATAACCTTGAAGGGGCGGCGGCGCACCGCTTCGGTGAGCTGTCCCCCCTCCTCGAAACCGATGTATCCGGGGGGAGCGCCGATGAGGCGGGAGACGGTGTGCTTCTCCATATATTCAGACATGTCCAGGCGAACCATAGCCGCCTCATCATCGAAGAGGAACTGAGCCAGGGCCCGGGCTAGCTCCGTCTTGCCCACTCCGGTGGGCCCCAAGAAGATAAAGCTGCCGATGGGTCGGCGGGGGTCCTTGAGGCCGGCCCGGGCACGGCGTAGGGCCTCGGAGACGGCGACGATGGCCTCATCCTGGCCGATTACCCGCTCGTGGAGGCGTTCTTCCATTTGGAGAAGCTTGTCTGACTCTCCCTCCATGAGGCGGGAGACGGGTATCCCCGTCCACTTGGAGACTAGAGCGGCCACGTCATCTTCGTCCACCACCCCGTCGATATGGCGCCCCTTCTGCCAGCGCTCTCGCACCTGGTCGTAGTCTGTCTTCAGCCTCAGGTGCTCCGATTTCAGTTGTGCCGCCCGCTCGTAGTCCCGCCGCTGAGAGGCGGCCTCTTCCTCCTCCATCACCTGTTGGAGGCGGGTCTCCAGGTCTTTGACGTCGGGAGGCAGGTTTTCCATCTCGATGCGCAGCTTGCTCGCTGCCTCATCGATGAGGTCTACCGCTTTGTCCGGCAGATGACGCTCGGTGATGTAGCGATGGCTGAGCCGGGCGGCGGCCTCCAGGGCGGAATCGGTTATCTGGATATGGTGATGTTCCTCGTACTTGGGACGAAGGGCGCGCAGCATCTTTATGGTGTTGTCCACGCTGGGTTCTTCTACATATACGGGCTGGAAGCGCCGTTCCAGGGCAGGGTCCTTCTCAATCCGTTCCCGGTACTCGTCCAGGGTAGTGGCTCCCACACACTGAAGCTCTCCATGGGCCAGAGCCGGCTTGAGCATATTGGAGGCGTCGATGGCTCCTTCGGCGGCGCCGGCTCCCACCACGGTGTGAAGCTCGTCGATGAAGAGGATGATCTCGCCCTGGGCGTGGCGAATCTCATTCATGACCGCCTTGAGGCGCTCCTCGAACTCTCCCCGGAACTTGCTCCCCGCCACGATGGCTCCCAGGTCCAGGGCAAGGACGCGTTTTCCTTTAAGAGACGTCGGGACATCGTTGGCGACTATCTTCTGGGCGAGGCCCTCCACGATGGCTGTCTTGCCCACCCCCGTCTCCCCGATGAGGACCGGGTTGTTCTTGGTGCGCCGCACCAGAATCTGTGTCACCCGCTGTATCTCATCATCCCGGCCGATAACGGGGTCCAGCTTACCCAGGCGGGCCAGTTGCGTCAAGTCGACGCTGTACTTCTCCAGGGCTCGATATTTGGTCTCGGCATGGGGATCGGTGGCCCGCTGTCCGCCCCGGATGTCTCGCAGGGCGCGGTAGACCTTCTCTTGGTCGATGCCGAACTCCCTTAGGATGCGGGCCGCCTCTCCCTCCCGCTCCCCGGCCATAGCGATGAGAAGGTGCTCTGTGCCCACGAACTCATCCTTCAGGCGCTCCGCCTCCTGGACGGCGTTCTCCAGCAAGCGCTGCACCCGAGGGGTGACGAATATCTGCCCCCCCTGGTAAGCTACCTTAGGGGCGGCGTTCAGCACCCTGTCCACTCGCTGCCGGATGTACTCTGCCTCCACCCCCAGCTTTTGGAGGATGTCTGAGGTCAGCCCTTCCTCTTGTTGAAGAAGGGCGAGGAGGATATGCTCCACGTCCCACTGGCTGTGGCGATACTGCCGCACCAGCTCCTGGGAGGCGGCCAGGACCTCCTGGGCCTTTTCCGTAAATTTATCTAGTCTCATCTTCTATACCTCCTGTATGTTAGTTCCCTAGGAAACTGAAACCCAAGGGCAAGGGATACGTGGCATTGGAGTTTTTTATCTCGATCACCAACCCTTTGTGAAATTCGAGGGCCTTCCAGCCCATTAATTGAAAGTGGTCCACCCGCGGCGTTATCTGCCAGACGACCAGGGCGCCACTGATCTTGGGGCGGGTTTTAAACCACTTGGGAGCCGTCACTTCCAAGTCCTTAATCAAGGTTCGTACCTTCTGTTCGCTCTCTGTGATGGGACAACCAACTGCGATGACGTAGGGCAAGTCTGGCGAGTATTGCTTCTCCGCAGTTTTTGTAGCGCGCAGCACCTTCTTCACGGTAAGCTTTGCGCCAGAGTCGTCTAGCATCTTGCACTCGATGATCATTTCGGGAGCTTGAACTCTCATGTCAGGCGTGCCAGCCAGAAGCCGCTGCCATTGGAGACCTTTGAGCCTCTGTTCCAGCAAGTCTATTACGAGTAACTCGAAGACAATGGCTCGGCACTCGCTTGCCGTGAGCAGATGCTTGACGAATTGTTCCTCGTAATTGTTCCAATGTGGTTTATATGTCATGATCGTCTTTGCATCTATATGAAACGTCTTAAATGTTTGCGCATAATATTTTGAGAGGGTTGTTTGGTTGCGCCCATTTCGTAAAATGAGAAATCAGAGCCATTTTGAGTTCCTCGACCGACGGGAAATAACGGTTGTGGGTGACGAGCCT
>JACPEP010000042.1 GCA_016183425.1 Chloroflexota bacterium | reverse complement strand
GGGTCATCAAGCGTATCGCCTATGGCTACCGAAACAATAGAAACTTCAGGCTGAGGGTCCTCCTCAGCAACCATAAGGAGGTCAATCCCTAGGCTGCACGAGGCCCATCACACTTATTGACGTAGAGCCTACTCCAGACTGATGTGCCGGTTTATTGCCGAGTTAACAGTAGTAGGCTCCCCTAGGAAAAACCAGTTGCCCCCTGGCCCACTGCCCTTACCGCCTCTGCTGTGCTAAACTAAGGATACCTCAAGGAACCTGCAATTTCGGCAATTCTCGGACACACTATCGTCAATACAGGCCAAATCTACTCACCCCCCAATAGCGGAAGCAGAAATCGCTTATTTCTCACCCAACAAAGTGACTGTAAAGGTCGATTCCCAGGCGCCCGGTTTCCTGGTGCTCAGCGAGCTATATTACCCGGGCTGGCAGGCCTATGTGGACGGCCAGGAAGCCAAAATCTATCGCGCCAACTACGCCTTCAGGGCCGTATACTCGGACAAAGGACAGCACGACGTAGAGTTTCGCTTCCGGCCCTGGAGTTTCTACACCGGGGCCGCCATAACCGGTATCAGCCTTCTCGGGGTGGTCATTTACTTCTGGATCGCGCTGAGAAACCGCCTCAGGAGCCCCCTAAAGGCGGGGGCTGGTATTCCCCCAAACGGTCCAGGATAGAGGTATTGGAGATGTCAAAGTCGGGCCAGGTACCGTTGTCGAAGATGCCGAAGATAGCGTGGCCCAACACATAGGGATCCTTCTCCAGCTCGTCGGTAAGCCAGACAAAATCGCGCGCCATTTGCTCATCGTTAACCACCCCCCGCCATCCCGCCCACAGCCCGGACTCGGTAAGAATCATGGGCCCATGGCGCACTCCCGCCTCTTGAAGGGCCTTGTGGACTAGCCGATAGCGCAAAACAAACCATTCCGCGTCTTGACGCAGGGAAGCGGCCCGGGGCGGGGCATAGGCATGAAGGGCGAAATAGCGACTCTCTCCGATGGCTTCGGCAAAGTAACGGGCATAGTCCTGAGGCTGAATAACCCCTACCGCATCGTTGCCCGCCACGGCGGCTATGCCATGGGTTCCTTGAAGACGCCGGGCAAAGGCTACCTGAAAGGCATTGTAGGCCTTGTAGTCCTCATAGTTGCCCGCAGAGATAGGCTCGTTGTAGCTGACCCAAGCATCTACGTACCCCCGGAGAGGAACGGCCAATTGGGCCACGTAGTCGGCAAATTGCCGGCCCCGCTCCTGAGGATTGTCCAAGGGCTGCTGGGTCACAAAACGCCGCCCAACGATGAAAGACTTGGGGAACCAGTGCCTCACCTCTTTAGCAAAGTCCATGTCCGGCTCCGTGAGTAGGATAATGGTGGGCTTAAGCCGGAAAAGCATGTTGATGTCGTGACCACCGCCATGATTGTAGATCCCCACCCCTATTTTGGTGATCTTTTCCACCGGCTTTCTCGGGGTTGGCGTGGGAACCGGCGTCGGGAGAGGTGGGGTGGGGCGAGGAGTGGGAGTGAAAGTGGGAAGAGGCGTCGGGGAAGCAGTAGGCGTGATAACAGGGGGCATCCCCACGGGGGGAACTGCCAAAGCAATAAAGGGGTCTGGTAGGCTCCCAGAGAGGGAGGTAGGCGAGGGTGAGGGGGCAAACAAAGGAAGCAAACCGGCGGAGATGATGGGCAAAGCTGGGATGACGGGCACATAGAGGGGACGTTCCTTACCCACATAAAAGAATTGCGCCACCAAAAGGCCCAAGATCAAGACGGCCGCCAGCGCAACAGTAAGACGTCTCAAATGGCTACCCAGAAAACCTTGTCCCATAGAGATACAAATATTATTGTACTAGAAACTTTATTGTTCCAGAAGTCCCCGCCCGCCGTCGGAGAATAAACCCACCCTTGATGCACACCTTATTGAAAGCTAAAATAGGACTATTCATTTACTGACAGTGGGACGACTGGTTCCCTCCCAATGCAAAGGATTCTGGTGGATAGTCGTGAAAGCCATGACGCTCAAGCAACCCCGTCCCATAGAAGAAGCGCCCCTGGAAGAGGCGGAGTTTCCTCGCCCATCGCCAGGCCCGGGGGAGATCCGTATCGCCGTTTCCGCTTGCGGCATCTGCCACACCGACCTTCATATCGTAGAAGGGGAAGTTTCTCCCGGCAAGCTCCCTATAGTTCCTGGGCACCAGATTGTGGGACGGGTGGAAAGCGTTGGACAGGGAGCGCGGCATTTCCGACCTGAGGATCGGGTAGGGGTCGCCTGGCTTCATTCCACTTGTGGCCACTGCTCTTTCTGCCGCCGCGGCCAGGAGAACTTGTGCCTCCAGGCTCGCTTTACCGGACGGGACGTTGATGGGGGATACGCCACAGAAGCCATTGCCTGTGAGGACTTCGTCTTTCCTCTTCCGGAGAACTTCTCAGACCTAGAAGCGGCACCCCTCCTCTGCGCGGGCATCGTCGGATTTCGCGCCCTGCGACTATCGGGGATAGAGAGGGGAGAACGACTGGGCCTTTACGGCTTTGGCGCCTCGGCCCACATCGTCATTCAGGTGGCCCGTCATTGGGGATGCCAAGTGTACGTCTTTTCCCGAGGCGAGGAACACCGCCGCCTGGCCACCCGCCTGGGCGCTGTCTGGACGGGTGAGCCTGGGGAGACGCCCCCCACCAAACTTCACGGCGCCGTAATCTTCTCCCCCGCCGGAGAGCAAGTGCCCCAGGCTTTGCAGGTTTTGGAGAGAGGCAGCACTTTGGCTCTGGCCGGTATCTATATGACCCCCATCCCGGAACTGGACTACCCCACCCACCTCTATTACGAAAAGACGGTACGCACCGTGACCAACAGCACTCGCGAGGATGCCCGAGAGCTTCTCCACTTGGCAGCGGAGATACCCCTGCACACTCAGGTGGAAGTATTTCCCCTGTCGCAGGCCAATCAAGCCCTGCGAAAACTCAAGGAGGGCAAAATCCAGGGGGCGGGAGTGTTGCAGGTCTAGAGAGGCAGTTTTTGACGGGTCTCCAACTCAGGGCTTATAATCCGGTGCGTTCTCTAGCTGCTCAATATCGCCGTAGCCCACCAGCCGGTAGGCCCGATTCGTGGCACAGATGATGCGGGCTGGCTTTCCGGCATCGGCGTTGAAGTGCTGGTGCACCGTGTTCACCGGAATGTAAACGCAGTCCCCTTCTTCCCAGTCAAAGCGCTGGCTTTTGTCCTGCGCCTTCCGATAGTACTTGTCTTTTAGCTCCACATCCACGTCCCAGTGAAGGTCGTACCCCCTCCCCTCCAGGACGAAGAAGCATTCCTCCGCAAAATGGCGGTGCTTACCGGAGCGTCCCCCTGGGGGCAACTCCAGGATAAAGGCATCCACCGTCTTGACCCGGGCACCAGTGGTTTCGTTCATCACATGCTTGATGCGGCCCTGGGGGGAGTTCTCCCAGGGCATCTCCTCGGCCTTCACCACCTTTTTCAGGCTATCGTCCCTGACCTTGTCTTCCTGAGCCTGCTTCAGTCTCTCTTGGTAATATGAAGCGGCGGCCTTGCTGAGCTGGGAGCGCTGCGATTCCTCGTGCGGCATGATGTTTCTCCTTCTTTTCTTTAATGTAACAAGCCCCGGACCTAGGCGTCGGGATCGAAGGGAGGGCCTTGGGGACCCGGCTCCACCAGGCCCTGCTCGTTGAGATTCATGAAGTTGTACATGGGCTTGGTCTTGATGACCAGCATGCGGGCCGGCTTGTTGGGATCGGCATTGAAGTGCTGATGGACACAGCCGGCGTGGACGACCACGGCGTCCCCGGCCTGCCATTCGTAGCGCTTACCGTCGTGGATCTCGTATCCCTTTCCATCCAGAATGTAAAACATGGCTTCGTTCTGGTGCCCGTGTTTTTGAGAGTGGGCACCCGGAGCCATGGCCTCCACATGCATATACAGGGTCTGGGCGGGAACGGTCTGGGGACAGATTATGGTCTTGTTCCAGTGAAGAGGCCCTCCCTCCCATTCCTGATCCTTGCCCTTAACCACCCGGGGGGCTTTGAGCATGCGCTGCCGCTCTCCTTCCAGCCCGTAGTCAGCGCTGGTGATGCCGCGAACGTATACCCGATCGTCTTTCTTTCCCATGCGTACTCCTCCTTCTATGGATCACGGTACTTTGCTCTTCTGAGGGGCCGGAGAATGAGAAGCCCCTCCTCCAACGACGGCACTACTATAGAGGAGTCACCAACCGCCGTCAAGCCCCCCCCCATGAGACATTTTTGACGCTTTATCTATGCGACAATGTTCTAAATGTTACAATTATTTGCCCATTTTTTACTTTAATCACTTGACAAAGCTTCTCTGCCATGATACGATGATGCCGTTCCTAGCATTTTTAAAACAGGTAACCTTTAACCGAAGGCATAGAAGGGAGGGCCCATGAAGGCACTAGAGGAACTGCGACAGGAGTGGGCTACCTGCGTCGTCCAGGACCCCACCGAGCTGGGCGAACTGCCATGGCGCATGCCCAACGACACCTGCTGGCTATGGTTCGTCAGCCGCGTGGCCGCCATTATGCACCGTAGCGTAGTGGTCATTCACGGACCCAAAGGCTGTGGCTGGGGACCCGGCGAGTTCTTCACCATGTTCCACAGCACTGGCCCTCCCTACCCCACCGCTGCCCGTATCTTCACCACCGATATGCAGCGAGACGATGTGGTCTTTGGCGCTAGCGAGAAGCTGGAAAAGACCATCATTGAGGCCTACGAAACCGTCCGCTCCTATCCCATGTTTCCCGAGGACACAGGTAAGCCTCCGGAGATGGTCTTCGTCTTCGCCGCCTGTGCCGCCGACCTCATCGGCGAGGACATACAGTTGGCGGCCCAACGGGTGATGAAAAAGATCCCCGTGAAGGTGGTGGCGGTGAAGGCCGGCGGCTATCGCTACCGGGCCTTCTGTCTCACCGACGAGCGCACCGACTACTGGAGCCTCTATGAAGCCATTTTCAACAACCTCATCGAGCCCCCCAAGGTGAAGAAGGAGTATTCCGTAAACATCCTGGGGGAGCACAACCCCTGGCGATTGGAGATAGAGGAGCTTAAGTGGCCCCTGAGAATGCTGGGCATTGACATCAACTGCGTCTTCACCGCTGAGGCCACCCTAGAGGACATCCAACACGCCGCCGAGGCCAACCTCAACGCTCTTAAGTGCGAGAGCACTGTTCTCAAGCTGGCGGAGCTGATGAAAGAAAAGTACGACATCCCCTACTACAGCATCGAGATGTCTCCTTTGGGCCTGGGGGTGATGAACGACTGGGTCATGGGCATCGCCAGCTTCTTCGGTAAAGAAAAACAGGCCCGGGAGCTGTGCGCGGAGCTGACCGCCCGCTCAGAGGCACGCATAGCCGAGGCCAAGAAGTTCCTCAAGGGAAGGAAGGTCTCCATCTGCTCCGGCATCAGCCACCCCATGGCCATGTACCGCTACTGCGCCGAGCTGGGGATGAACCCCGTTATCCTGCGCATCTCCGGTGGTTGGGGTAAGCGCACAGAGCGCATCAAGCAGATCGCCGCCCAGCACGGCCTGGAGCCGCCCGTGATGATCGTTCGAGACCGCATGAAAGAGGAGACCATCCGGGAGGTCTTTAACACCCTGCAACCGGAGCTCCTCATCGGCGGCTCCCCGGTTCCCCTCAAGGGCGGCAAGGGACAGGAGCGCGTCTACCACGGCAGCTTTGGTGCCGGAGTGGCCGGCCAGTCTGGTGTGGGCAACCCCATCGACCTTCAGGCTGTGATTGCCCGCTCCGAGGTAATACAGGAATACCAACCCTGTCTTCTCACCCTCATGGAATATGAGGAGCCGTGGTACGGCTTTAATGGGGCAGTTAAATTCGTTCGGGACATTGGCCGAGGAATAGGGCTACCCGAGGGCACCGTAGAGTTGCCCCCGGAGATCGACCTCATCCGAGAGGTGGTCTATACGCCGCAACATATGGTATGGCGTTACCAGCCCAAGGCCTCCCAAAGGTATTCCCCGGATCATCCCGTCTGGGATTTCGCCCAGCGGGCCTACGGCTCCCGAAACCCCGATGAGATTCGAATCCGCCTCGAAAAGAAAGACAAGTAGGTAAAGGGGGAGGTGAGAAATGGCGACGGTACTTTCTGAAGCCCAGGCCCCCTGCATGACCCTGGGGGCCATGGAGGCCATGGATGCCATAAAAGAAAGCCTGGTTCTGGTGCACTCCCCTCCCGGCTGCGTGGCCTACCTCAACACCATTAACGCCGTGGGCCGAGGCCGGAAAATGAACCTGAAATGTACCCTCCTTTCGGAGAACGACGTCATCTTTGGCGCCGAGGACAAGGCCAAGGCATACATCCGTCAGGCGGACAGGCAGTTCGAACCCCGGGTCATGGCCGTCCTCAACGCCTGCGCCAGCAAGACCATCGGCGAGGACATCGAAGACATCGTTCAGCAGGTGCAGTACGACGTCAACGCCAAGCTCATCGCCGTACCCACCTGTGGCTACGAGGGAGACCTGGTGGATGGCTACCGCATGGCTCTGGAGCGGTTAGTAGATGCCCTGGTGGAGGAGCCGGAAACCAGAGAAGAGAACAGTATCAACCTTCTGGGCTACTTCAGCGACGACTCCAACCTGGAGGAGATAGAGCGGCTCATCAAAGAGCTGGGACTCCACATCCGTTGCGTCTTCACCTCCGGAACCACGTTAGAGGACATCCAGAGAGCGTCCCAGGCTTCCTTGGGGGTACTCCTCTGCGAGCCCGCCGCCTCTAGCATCGCTCACACCATGAAAGAGCGCTGGGGCGTACCTTACGTAGGCCACGATTCTTTGGCCCCTTATGGCTTTGAGGCCACCGCCACCTGGCTACGGGAGATAGCCAGGGCCACCGGTCGCGAAAAGGAAGTCGAGGCTCTCATCGCCCGAGAATCCGCCGTGGCCCGAGAAGAGGTGGCTCGGCTCGACGGCCAGCTTAAAGGAAAGCGAGTGGCCATCGTCGCCGCCGTTGAGCGAGCCATTGCCCTAACCAACTTCCTGTGTGAGCTAGGCGTGGAGCCAATCTTAGTGGGCACCTCCAGTGGCACCAGCGAGCAGGCGGACGAGCTGCTGCAAAAGGTCATCCGGGAAAAAGGCATAAACCCCCAGGTAAACGTGCACATCAACCTCTTCCAGATTGAGGAAGTGCTCAAAGAGGACAAGCCGGACCTCCTTCTGGGAGGCAGTAGCTGGAACCATCTGGCCCTGGCCGATATGTACAACGTGCCCCTGGTTCCGGTGGCCATCCCCGTGGAACCCTTACGGGTGCGCGGCAGCGAGCCTTTCATGGGCTTTCGGGGCATCCCCACCCTCGTCAAAGAGCTTCTCCAGGGTCTTCGCGAGGGAAACCGGCCCATGTATCAGCTCTTTGAAGACCGTCTAAGGGATCCCCTCAGCCGAACCGGTCCACCAGCGCCACCGAAGAGAAAGCGCTGAAAAATGGGTAGACAACAAATCATACGAGAGGAGGCGTTCCCATGAGACAGATAGCCATCTACGGCAAGGGGGGCATCGGAAAGTCCCTGGTGGCTGCCAACCTGGCCGTCGCCCTGGTAGAAGCGGGAGAGAGGGTACTCCAGGTGGGCTGCTCCCCCAAAGGAGACTCTACCTCCTTCCTCCACGGAGGAGACCTTCTGGACAAAAACATCCTGGAATACACCCGGGTGAAGGGCGTCTCCAGAGAGACGGTCAGGGACTGTATCTTGGAAGGCTACCGGGGCGTTTTGTGCGCCGAGTCGGGGGGGCCGCCGCCAGCCACGGGCTGCGCTGGCCGCGGGGTATCCATGGCCCTGGAGTACCTGGCCAAATATAAGCTTATTGAAGAGATGGCCACCACCTTCGCTATTTACGATGTCTTGGGGGACATCGTTTGCGGCGGCTTCGCCCAGCCCATGAGGGGTGGGTTCGCCGACCAGGTCTATATCGTCACCAGCGGAGAGCTCATGTCCCTGTACTCCGCCAACAACATCTGCATCGCCATCGAGGAAATGGCCAACACCAAGACAGCTAAGGTGAAGGTGGGCGGTTTTATCAACAACATGCGGGGCGTCGCTCAGGAGGAAGAGCTGGTGGCCGAGTTCAGCGAGATGCTTCACGTTCCGGTGTTGGCCCACATCCCTCGCAGCCGTATCTTTCAGGAGGCAGAGGGGGAGGGAGGAACCGTTATGGAGAAACGGCCTCAGTCCCAGGAGGCGGAAGTCTTCCGTGCCCTGGCCCGCCGCCTTCGGGAAGACCCCGGGGCCGTGGTCCCCACTCCGACCACCATCGAAAACATAATCCAACTCCTGGTAAAGTACCAGGCTCTAAATTAGGTACGGGTCATTCTTAGAGAAGGATAGAGAGGGGGTATCATCAAAATGGCCGAAATGAGAACCATCGCCGTATACGGCAAGGGTGGTATTGGCAAATCCACCACCTCGTCCAACATCAGCGCCGCCCTGTCTCACATGGGTCTCAAGGTGATGCAGGTAGGGTGCGACCCCAAACGAGACTCCATCGCTACCCTCTGTGGTGGTAAACTGAAGCCCACCGTCCTCGACGAAACGAGGAAGCGGGGGATCACGGAAGAGGTTATTCTGAGCTGCGTGCACCAGGGTTACAACGGCATACTGGGGGTAGAGTCCGGCGGTCCCAAGCCAGGCACCGGCTGCGCCGGACGAGGGGTGATGGTAGCCCTGGAGTTCCTCAACAAATTCAAGGTCTTTGAACGCCACAACATCGATTTCGCTCTCTTTGACGTTCTGGGAGACGTGGTGTGCGGCGGCTTTAGCCAGCCTATCCGGGCCGGCTTTGCGCGGGAGATGTATATTGTCACCTGCGGCGAAGCCCTCACCCTTCTGCAGATGAGCAACATCGCGCGCGCTGTGCTGACCATGAATGAGGCCGGGGCCGACACCTCCGTCGCCGGCATTATCAACAACATGCGGGGGGTGCCTAACGAGGAGAAGATCGTGGAGGCGGTGGCCGAGCTCATGGGCCTTCCTGTCATTCACCACATCCCGCGCTCCCGCACCGTCCAGGAGGCGGAACTGAAGGGACAGACGGTTATCCAGGCCGCCCCCAACTCCGCCCAAGCCGAGGAATATCGCACCCTGGCCCTGAAGATCCTCAACAACAGGGACACCTACCTGCCCCGGCCCATTTTTATGGATGACATCAAACCCATCGTCGCCAAGTATTCCACCAGCTTCGCCCCCGGCGAGCTGGTGGGGGCCAGGGCCTAAAAACCCACTTTACGGAGACCGTGTGTTAAGGGGGGACGCCTAACGGCGTCCCCCCTTTGTCTTCGATGCCTCGAACCAAAGGCAAGAGAGTCCCCTGTCGCCGCCTCAAAGGGCGAGACTACGGATGAATTCCTAGCCCTGTCCTTAAGGACAGGGCTAGGAATACTTCAGGGCAGGGCAGGAAGATACCTCCCAACACTCCGAAGACTTCCCCTTGACTTGGCTATCCAGGGAAGATAGTATTCCTTTCATCCAACTGGCTGTGAGGGAGAGCGGTGCGCATAAAACTGGCTTATGGCAGGAGTGGCTTATGGGTAGATGTGCCCCAGGACACCCGGGTGGTGGAGCCGGCGCACCTCCCCACCCTTCCCGACCCCTACCACGCCATCGCCAGCGCCCTGAGACAGCCCATAGACAGCCCTCCTCTACGACAGCTCTTTTCTCCAAGACACAAAGTAGCCGTGGTCTTCAGCGATCTCACCCGCCCCATCCCCAACCACCAGGTGCTACCCCCCCTTCTGGCGGAGATAGAGGCGGCGGGGATACCCCGGAGCCACATCCTTCTCATCAACGCCTGTGGGATGCACCGCCCCAACACACCCCAGGAGCTGGTCGCCATGCTGGGACGAGAGATGGCGGAGGGCTACCCCATCTTGAACCACGACGCCGACGCTCAGATGCGCTATCTGGGCGAGAGCAGTTTCGGCAGCCCCCTATGGATCAACCCGGCCTATCTGGAGGCTGATGTACGTATCCTCACCGGCCTCATCGAGCCCCACATCTTCGCTGGCTTTAGCGGCGGGGGCAAGGGGGTGCTCCCCGGCATCGCCGGCAGCAGCACCATCATGAGCAACCACAGCGCCCCGATGCTGAACCACCCCCAGGCCACCTGGGGCCTGACTATGGAGAACCCCATCTTCGCCGAGGCCCGGGAGGCGGCCCTGATGACCCGCCCTACCTTCCTCCTCAACGTCACCGTGAATGGAGACCAGGAGATCACCGGCGTCTTCGCCGGCGAGCTGGCGGCGGCCCACGATGCCGGCATCGCCTTCGCCCGCCGAAGTGCCATGCAGCCCCTCCCCCAGCCCCTGGACATCGCTGTCACCACCAACTCCGGCTACCCCCTGGACCTGAACCTCTACCAGGGCATCAAAGGCATGTCCGCCGCCGCCCAGGTGACTAAAGATGGGGGAGCCATCATCATGGCCTGCCAATGCTCCGAGGGGCTGGGGCTGGAGCGCTACGTGCAGCTTCTCCGCATGGGTTCCTCCCCCCAGGAGCTGCTAGACATGATAAACCGCCCCGGCTTCGCCATGTTCGACCAATGGGCGGTGCAGCTTCAATCCCAGATCCTGCTCCAGAAGCGGGTCTTCCTGCATTCTTCTTTACCCGACGAAGAAACCAGGCTGGCCGGCCTCCTCCCCTGCCCCAGCATAGAGGACACCCTTCGGGCCCTGGTAAAGGAGTATCGCCAAAGGCACGGCGCTTCTCCCACCGTGGCCGTCTTCCCCCAGGGGCCCATGACTATTCCCTATGTTGCCGCCAGCGGCGGCTGAGGCGACAGTAGTAGGGTGGGTGTAGCATAGCGAAACCCACCTTCAGTAGGGGCGGGTCCGTTTCACTTCACCCACCCTACGACTCAATTAGAACGGTTGTCCCCTCACAGATGATATGGTAAGATACGTCGGGTAATGCAGAAATAGACATCGGGAAGGTAGAGATAACCTGAGGAACCCGATCTTTACACTGGAGGGACGAGCCTCGTGCGGGAGCAATGGGACTTAGAGTGGAAAGACTACTACGCAATTCTTCAGATAAGCCGGAAAGCAGAGCCTGAGGTCATCGAAGCCGCTTACAACCGCCTCGCGAGGAAATATCATCCCGATGTCAACCGAGGGCCGGACGCAAACCGTCGAATGCTCGAATTTAACGAAGCCTTTGAAGTCCTGAGCGATGCCAGACGTAAAGAGAGCTACGATGCGGCATGGGACTACAAGATGGGTGCTTCATCAACCCCCAAGACACCCCCACGGCCAAAGCCGCCTCCCCCACCTAAGCCCCCCAAGCCCAAGGTGGAGATCGATCCCCCGGCAATAGAGCTGCGTGACCTTCCGAAGGGGGACAGCCCAATAATTGCTTTCGTGATCAAAAATAGCGGCGGCCCGTGGACTAGCTTGGGCGTTTGCATCCCAAGAGATCCAAAGCATCCCAAGTATGACCCTCACCATTGGCTAAGTATGTATAGCTCTGAGGCTCTGTACCCTCCCAGCAAGCTTCCCCTCCGAGTGAGACTGAAGGTGGAGACCGCAGGCTTGCGAGAAGGCCTGCTCCACCACGCTGAGGTAATCGTTAGCCTTGACGATGAGACGGCGAAGGTCGATGTCTCAGTTACCGTTGCTGCACCCGCTGATGACATCGCACCTAAACCATCCGCTGGCTGGTTTTTTTCTTGGCTGGCGCCTGGGTGGCAGCTATTTCTTGCCCTCTCAGCCGCGGTGGGTGGCATTCAGCTTATATTCCATCCGAATCCGTGGTTTACCATCCCCGGGGTAGCTATAATAGGTACAACTTTATATTCGTTAACGGAAACCAACTGGTTGAAACAGGTGTCGAGCGCCAACTCTATCGTGAAGGTCGTTGGAGCGGCTACCATATTCGCGGGACTTTTGACGGCGATTGCTGAATTCGTATTTTGGGGTCCCGTGACCTTAGGATTGCTTGTGCTGGTGGGAATTGCGTCAGCCGCCGCCGCAAGGCTAGTAAAAGCATAGGAGTGGTGCCATGCCAGAAGACGGCCTGAAGGTGTTTAAGGATTCTGAGGACTATCAGACAGTCATGTCTGAGGGCGGCCTGGAGATTCGACGGAAAACTGATTTACCAACTCCGAACAACAGGGTTATCAAGGCCGACTTCGTCTTCGTCATTGATACCACAGGAAGCATGGACCATGAAATCGTAGGTTTGATGAAGACCTGCGAGAAGTTTGCCAACGCCGTCGCCCAGAGAAATATCGACTATCGCATGGGGATCGTGGCTTTCGGCGACTTAACAATCCAGCCGCCGGATAAGATGGTGGCATTTCCATTGATAGCAAACGCTCAACGCATTGCCCACGCTTTTGGCGAGGTCCTAGAAAAACACCGTACCTCCGGAGGCGGCAATACGGGTGAGTCATCAGTTGATGCACTTTGGCAGGCTGCGGAGGGATTCCGGTTCCGCCAGGATGCCGTAAAGGTGTTCCTCCTGTTCACCGACGAACCGCCCCTGGACCCTGATACCAAGCAGCGCACTATGGCCTATACTATTCAAGAGTTCAAGAAACGGCAAATCGTATGCTTCTGCATAACTGGGCCTGACGAGGGATTCAAAAGGTTGGCAAAGGAAACAAAGGGCGATTGGTTTCTAATCTCTGCCGGGACGGACTTTCTGGGCATCCTCAATAAGCTCTTCCAAAGAGTGGCTGATGTGACCGTCGAAGTGGGCCTGCGGCTACCTTCTGGCTCCGGTACTTTCTTGCATAAATCCCTAGTCGATAAGAAGAATCACCTCTCCCTTGATGGGAGAGGTCCGGGTGAGGGTGAAATTGAAGCCCCCTCACCTTAATCCTCTCCCACAGAGGGGCGAGGAAATGTTTAGGCTTCTACGCAACCAGGTACTAGTAAGCCCGACATGCGCCATCGTGATTCTTAGACAGCAAGGTTATTGGATGCAGCAGTGAAAGCCTCCTTTCCCTTCTGGACAAACTTAAAGAGGTGGGCCGGTGCCAAGGCTTCTCAATACCTTATCGGCGCCGCTTTTATCTTCGCCATCATCGTCCTTCGCTTTACCATCATCTCTCCTGGAGACGAACGCCAGCTAGACGGGGCTGCCGCTACGCCAACAGCCCTGGCAAGGGCCTTCTTTACATCAACCCCTGTGCCTCTGACAACGCCGCCCCTCAACCTAACGTCACTGCCTACCTCAACCTCAACCAGCACTCCTAATCCCACATCTACCCTGACGCCAAGGCCATCACCTACGCCAACGCCGCCACCACCTACCCCAACTCCTATTCCATCACCCACCCCTGCACCTTATGTCCTTCGGTCTTACACTGAAAGGATGGAATGTGGGGGAGTTCGCGCAGTCAGCGAATGGTCTGACGGCAAGTACACATGGGAGGTCATTGAGCAATGCCCGTCTGTGCCGACCTCTGTACCCGTTAGCCGGCTCATCGCCTTCACCTCCAATCGCGACGGCAACAATGAGATATACGTCATGAACAGCGATGGCACCGGGCAGACCAGACTCACCAACAACCCCAGCTATGACGGGAGGCCCGCCTGGTCGCCCGACGGCCGGCGCATCGCCTTTCACTCCGACCGCGACGGCAACGACGAGATATACGTCATGAACAGCGACGGCTCGGGACAGACCAGACTCACCAACAACCCCAGTCCTGACTGGGGCCCGGCATGGTCGCCCGACGGCCGGCGCATCGCCTTCGACTCCAACCGCGACGGCAATCGGGAGATATACGTCATGAACAGCGATGGCACGGGACAGACCAGACTCACCAACAACCCCAGTTCTGACTGGGGCCCGACCTGGTCGCCCGACGGCCGGCGCATCGCCTTTGCCTCCGGTCGCGACGGTAACGGGGAGATATACGTCATGAACAGCGACGGCACCGGGCAGACCAGACTCACCAACAACCCCAGTCCTGACTGGGGCCCGGCCTGGTCGCCCGACGGCCGGCGCATCGCCTTCTACTCCGAACGCGACGGCAACCGGGAGATATACGTCATGAACAGCGATGGCACGGGGCAGACCAGACTCACCAGCAACCCCAGTTTTGACTACGAACCGGCCTGGTCGCCATGATACGCAGCGAGTAGAGTGGGTGTAGCATAGCGGAACCCACCTTCAGGGTGGGTGGGTTTCGTTTCACTTCACCCACCCCACGTCCTCTAACTACTGCGCTAACGATTCGGAACCCGCCTGGGCACCATAACATAATAGGAGGGTAGGGATCTCTTGCCTGAGGACTATCTGGCGGTAAAGTCCAGGATGTCGTCGGGGGTCGCCGCGATAATTCCGAAACGCATCTTAATCGCCTCTTTCGGGCTTAAGAGGTGCTTTCGGTCGTAGGTAGCAAGGTATTCGGCCCGGGCTCGAATAGCGCCTGCGACAATAGGTGCGTCTTTAAGCTTCACCACATTGGCCACTCTTAAGACGAGAGACTTAGAGGGAACGCTGACGTCTACATCCAATACCTCGCGGAGGAGCTGGAAGGTGGTAAGGGCGGCGGGTGCTTTACGGTTTCGTTCAGTCTCGTCCAAAACCAAATCGCTAAGGCAAAGGGTAAACTGGCCGCACAGGGAAGAGAGGATGAGGTCCCTGGCTTTTCCCTTAGCGGAGATGGCCGCCGCGATGAGGACGCTGGAGTCAATAAAAACCCTAGTCATCCTGCTCGTCGGCAGGAATGCCGTAACGCTCCTCAATTAGGTGGCCACGCTCTTCTCTTCCCGATTCGATGAGTTCCTCAAGAGTTAGCCCTTTTTCTTTGAGGATCTGGCCAATGCGGTCCAGGGCTTTGGTAGCAATAACCTCCTGAGGGGTAATGAGGGCCCCCTCATCCGTCTCGATAATAGCCACCAGGTCCCCTTTTTTAAGGCCAAGTTTCCGACGAATGTCAGCAGGAAGGGTGACCTGGCCTTTTTCCTGGATACGGACAAGCTTGCGCTCTGACATAAGCTGAACTCCTAAAGTCATACTTTCCGAACTTCATAAGTAGCATAGACCGTTGGCTGATGATTGTCAAGGGAGCCAATTGGCCCACCCTTCTGGACAAGGAAGTAGGGTGGGTGTAGCACAGCGCAACCCACCGGCACATCTTAATGGTGGGTTTCGTTTCACTTCACCCACCCTACGGCTTCCGGGGTATACTGGCTCCGCACGGAATAGATTCTGCGCCCAAGGCGGTGCATCATGCGGCTGAAAACCGATTGTTGGCATATAGCAGTTCTTAAGTGTTTTCTTTTGTGGGGATGATATAGAAACAGGTTAAAGAAGTCTATTATTTTATGGCCGTCTTCTGGGCCCTGGCCGCCAGCTCCTCCAGGGAGACCAGGTTGTGGTAGCGGCCCACCTGCTCCAGGTGGTGGGCATCGCTGTTCCGAAGAATGATAAGGTTGTGCTTGGCGGCTACCTCCACCACCACATCCTGGTTGATGTGCCAGTCGTGGAGCCAGTTGGCGATCTCGATGCCGTGAAGGCTGTCATCGACCGGCGGCGGGCGATTCATGTGACAGGGGTGGGCCAGGAAGCGGAAGGTGATCCCCCCCGGAAGATAGAGCTCCACTATCTGCTCCGGAGGAACGTCTATCTCCTGGCCGGGGATGACCAGAATGCGGCCGTCAAAGTGCTCATCCACCATCTCTTTAACACGGAAAGCTCCCTGGGCATCATCGTGCTCGGTGATGGCGATACCGTCCAGCCCCGCCGCCTCCACTCGGGCCACGATGCGGCCCACTGCCTCTAGCGTGGGCATGCGCAGTCGCAATGCCTCCAGAAGGTGGGTATGGAGGTCCAGCTTCAACGCCTCTGGGTGGTCTAGGCCTTTCATAGAAGGGTATATCGGCCTCAAGGGGTCACCAGGTCGCGCACCCTCTTAACGGGGATACGGATCTCGGTGAGGAGATCCTGGGGCGGGGTGGCGTCGGGGTTGCTCAGGTATACCTCCTCCGGCGGGCCGACGATGGCATAGCCTTTGGCCTCGATCCAGTAGTAGAGGGCCTGGTAGGTTCTCTCCACCTCCTGGTAGGGGCCCCTATGGATGTCGGCCACCACCTCCACCTCCGCCACCGACTTGACGGCCACGCCCCTCTGGTCAGGGAGCGCTTGGGGGGTGGTGTCCGCCACCGGGCAGCGGATCTCCCACCGCAACTCCTCCGGGGGAACCTCCTTCGGGCTATTGAAGTAGACGCCCGAGGGGGGACCCACGGGTTCCAGCCCCGTCTCTCTCATGGCGGCCAAGAGCTGGCCCATGGCGGCGCCTATCTGGGAGTATGGCCCGTTGGCGGATAGGTAGGCCACAGTAGTGGAAGGCGTCTTCTTAACCATGGCTGGGCTCATCTTGCACCTCCAGCTTCTGCCGCAGCAGGGAATTGACCAACGATGGGTTGGCCCTGCCTTTCGACTCCTTCATCACCTGACCCACCAGGAAGGTGAGGGCCTGGGCCTTGCCCTGGCGGAAGTCCTCCACCGCCCGGGAATTGGCGGCCAGTACCCGCTCCACCACGGACTCCACCTCGCCGGCGTCGCTGATCTGCGTATAAGCGGTTCCAGAGACGATCTCCTCCGCCGAACGGCCGCTGCGGAACATCTCCTCGAATACCTCTTTGGCCATCTTGCCGCTGATGGTGCCCTTTTCCATCAGGTTCAGCATCTGAGCCAGGTTTTCCGGGGTGACCTGGGCTTGAGATATGTCCTGGCCGGTGGCGTTGAGAAGGCGAGAGAACTCCCCCAGGAGCCAGTTGCTCACCGATTTGGCCCGCTTCTGGCCGGAGGCATCCAGAGGCGGCAGAATGTCCCCGTGGCCCTTCCCTTTGGAGGTGGGGACGCCCAAAGCCTTCAGGCAGGCCTCAAAGTAGTCGGCCATGTCTCGGGAGGCGGTAAGAACGTCGGCTTCGGAGCTGGAGAGGCCGTAGTAGGTCATGAAGCGCTGACGGCGGGCCTGGGGGAACTCCGGCAGCCGCGCCCGCAGCTCCTCAACCCACTCCCGGCTAAAGACCATGGGAGGCAGGTCTGGCTCCGGGAAGTAGCGGTAGTCATGGGCGAATTCCTTGCTTCTCTGGGAGACGGTGATCCCTTTATCATCCACCCAGCCCCGCGTCTCCTGGACGATGGTTCCCCCCCGCTCCAGGACGGCCCTTTGCCGCTCCACCTCATAGGCCAGGGCCCGGTACACCGCCCGAAAGCTGTTCATGTTCTTTACTTCCACCTTGGTGAGGAGCTGAGAAGTCCCCACCGGGCGCAAGCTGACGTTGGCATCGCAGCGGAAGCTGCCCTCTTCCATGTTGCCGGTGCTGACCCCCAGGTAGAGCAGGATGTCGCGAAGCTGGATGAGGTACTGGCGGGCCTCTTCCGGGGAGCGCATATCGGGCTCGCTGACGATCTCCATGAGGGGCACTCCGGAGCGGTTGACGTCCACCAGGCTGTAGGTCTCCCCCCCCGCCTTAGGCGGGGTACGGTGAAGGAGCTTGGCGGTATCCTCCTCCATATGCACCCGGGTGATGCCGATGTGCTTCTGCTGGCCGTTGAGAGGGATGGTTATCCAGCCATCGCGGGATAAGGGGGCATCGTACTGGGAGATCTGGTAGCCCTTCATCAGGTCGGGGTAGGGGTAGTTCTTGCGGTCGAACTTGGTGTACTCCGGAATGGCGCAGTTGAGGGCCAGGGCGGTCATCACGGCGTACTCCATAGCCTGCCAGTTGATGGTGGGCAGGACGCCGGGCAAGCCCAGGCATACCGGACAGACGTGGGTATTGGGCTCCGCGCCGGCGTAGTCGGCGCTACAGGGGCAGAATATCTTGCTCCGGGTGAGAAGCTGGGCGTGAACCTCCAGGCCGATAACGGTTTCGTAGTCCATAAGTAGCATCTTTAGTATGTTTCTAGTTCCCATATGATAGCACGGATGAGGGGGGAAGGGTAGGGTTAGGCCTTTCGGGCGGGGAGGATGTTAAGGTTTTCCCAAGAAATTTTTGAAGGATTTTTACATTTCTTAGTGAAATGTACTTGACAATTTCGGGGGGGGGGGGGGTAGAGGGGGGCGCGATAAATATTTCAAGTATTTCATAGTCTTATTTGCAGTGGAGGAGGAACGACGCATGGGACGGGTGTTTAGAGGCCTTTCAATCACCTTTTTTGCTTCGGCTATCTTATTAGTGCTTATCAGTTCTTCACCTGCCCCGCTAGCGGGGGCTCTAACTGGGGGTTCTCCGATAACAAATGCGGAGACTGGCGTTCTCGAGAGAATTTCACTTGCGGGCACGGTCGATGTCAGCTTGCTTCCCTTTTTAAGTGAAGGTCGTGGGGAGGGCGAGTTGCATATCATGCCTCCACCCCTTCCAGAGGTTAACAAAAGTAACCTTCCTCTTGGCGCGCCGCAAGGAGGGCCACTTCTGGTTAGTTCTGGCCCGTCTGTACTCCCTGACTTCAAACTCCCGTATTCAAGCGATCAGGTAGTATGGACTGGCGGCCCCCATGCATGGAACTTGACGAAAGGTCTCGAGAAGTTCCCGTCCGGAGAGGGCTCCGGCTTGGACTTCGCCATCGACGGCACGCAAACGTTCGTCGTCGAGGCGATGGCTGCTGGCACAGTTGTCAAGGCAGACTGCGACGGCACGCTCGGGCTAGGTTGCGTGGTGGCAGTTCGCCACACCGTGGGGGGGAGTGTCCTTGTATATGGGCACCTGGCCTCGGTCATCATCGATGGGCACCTGGTCCCGGACAGCCCCGTCCAGAAAGACTACCCAGTAGTCCAAGGAAGCGTGCTGGGAAAGGCAGGGGGAACAGGTGGCCGTCCTGTGGACTCTCACATGTGGCCCGTGCACCTACACATTGAGCTGCGTGACGGCGGTGTGTGCATGGTGAGCGAGAGATGCCTCGCTGATGGGCTGTGGGGCAACCCGATCGGGTGGGATGATCTGATGCCTCTTGTGGACGGTTACAGGATCGCCGGCTATCGAGACAAAGCGGACACAGATGCAGGCACCTACAACTATGATGGCTCGGCAGTGCGTGGCGAAACGCGAGTTCTGTATGACACGTTCCGCTACATTGACAAGGCGCTACCCAAACAGAATGAGCCAGTCGCAACGGTCGGCAGAACGGTCGCGGTGGCAATCGTCGACGTATCGTTCAACGTTCTTGACAGGTGCACGGGTCCAATTGAAGCTGTCGACTGTGAGCACAACTCCGACCCCTATGCTAATCCCGGCACGCAGTTCGCCGGCAACGGCGTGTTTGTTCCTGAGCAAGATGCACAGTCGAGCGGGCGCGTTTCGGCAATGGGGAGCGCGCGAGGAAGACTTGTGTCCTCGAACGTACCCGTATGGCCCACTCCACCTCCCCCGCCCGGTACAGACTCGGCAACCTTCATCACCGATGTCACCCTCACCGACGGCACTTTCGTCTCCCCCGGCCAAGCGTTGGTCAAGACCTGGCGAATGCGAGATACAGGGGGAACCACCTGGGGGTCTGGCTATCAACTGGCGTTTGTGAGCGGGGAGCAGATGGGAGCCCCCAGCGCGGTCAACGTGCCCACCACCGCTCCGGGCAGCACTGCCGATATCAGCGTGAATCTTACGGCGCCCTCCACCGAGGGCCAACACGTCGGTCGCTGGCAACTGCGCAACCCATCGGGCACCTACTTCGGGCCGGTGATATGGATCATCATCCAGGTCAAGACGAGCACGCCCACCGTCAATATCATCCTTTTTGATATCACCCCGGCGTCGCCTTCCAGCGAACCCAGGGTCCACCTGGTGGGACGCGCTAAGCGCTTCGATGACTTCCGATCCATGCGCTTCGTTGCTGGCAGTCAGCAGATGGAGATGACCAACATCGTTTCCATCGGGGACCAGTGGCAGATCAGCGCCGACTGGGAGACGGGAGGTCTGCCTCGTGGCAATTACGCCATATCCTTCGAGGTCTCCAGCAAAAGCAAGCCCGATTGGGCCGACGCCGAGCGCCTGGTCAAAAACTACACCTTGACCGGGACCCCAACACCCATAGGCCATCCCCCAGAACGTCCGGTCTTGAAGGAACCTTACAACTGGTACCTCAAGGATGCAGGCGGAGCAAACGCGTCAGTCAGGATGTGTGCGTACACCTCCACCGACCCAGATGGCGACGTCGTTAAGTACTATTTCCAACTTCAGAATCAGATCGGCGATCCGGTATCAAACAGCGGATGGATCACCAGCACTTGCTGGGAGCCTACCCTGTCGCCCGGGATCTACTCTTGGAAGGTGAAGGCGGGCGACGGCACCAATGAGTCTGCTTGGAGCCTGGATACCTGGAACTTCAGCGTCGCTGACAACCACGTGACCATCATCTGGCCCCCCATCTTCTATGAGCCGAATACTAATAACACCCACATCTGCGTGCCAGTATCCTATGGGGGAATTATCGCACCTGATGTATACGCGTGGGTCAACCGGAAGGCCGATGGGTCGGAGAGTGGCGAGTGGCGACTATTGGATCACTACGGTCCCGATGCAGGGCCCGACTGTGACCGGCGTGATTCCAGAGATCCTCTTGCTCCCGTTCACGGCTTCTGGATTCGATCACCCGAATACGTTACGGGCCAGCATGTACTCAGGGTCACAGCCACCAAGAGAGACTCGGGCTCCAGCGCCACCAAAAGCCTCACCTTTGACATTGCGTACATCCGCCCTAGCGACTTCCAACCGGTCGCTCCGTCCACATTCGACAACAACGGAACGTTCTGGAATAACCTCTCTATCAACTTCCAATGGACTGCCGCCCTGCGCGCTGACAATTTCAAGCTAAGGGCGAGCACCAGCAGCGACATCTGGAATGACACATCGCCAATCTTGGATGTTAACCTTTCCGGCACCACCACTGCCTATACCTACACCTTTGGCCACGACTACGACAAGCTATATTGGAGCGTAAAAGCGACCAATAGCGTTGGCTCCGCTGACACCGGCAACACACCCTGGTTCGGCATCGACCGAGTGGCACCAACCTCCTCTGTTCAGACTCTCCCTTCGACAACATATGAAAGCGTCTTCCAGGTCAACTGGAGCGGCTCGGACAATCGTGCTGGCATCCGCAGTTACGACATTCAGTACATGGACTCAAGCAGGGGCACGTGGGTTGACTGGTTGACGAGTGTTCCGGTGAGCAAGACATACGACCTATTTACCGGCCAACCTGGCCATACCTACTCTTTCCGCTCCCGCGCCACTGACAACGCAGGCAACACCGGCAGCTATCCAGGAACCGCCGATACGTCTATCAAAGTTGACCCCGATACCAGGCCGCCGACGCCGTGGTGGAACGCGGCCTACATCGGCAAGCGCAACATCACTATTCTTGACAATATGCCGAGCATAACTATGACAGCAGGCTACCCAGTACGTCTGCACTTTGATAGCACCACGACGCCGAGTGCGGCTGACATCTACAATGCGTCGCTGTCCAGCCCGAAGTGCAATGACTTGCGCATCGTCTACAACGATGCCACCGAGTTGGATCGTCTGGTGGACAACTGCAGTAGCAGCACGATAGATATCTGGTTCCGCACCCAGGTAGTCATCTCAGGAGGATCGTCTAACAACACTGCCCATCAACTCTACTATGGAAACGCTACCGCCGGTAGCCCGCCTGCCGGTCGTAACCAGGTGCTTTATCCCGTGCTCGATAGCAATCATCTACGTGTATTCGATATGCGCGAGGGTACGGGATCAACATTGCATGACCTCGCGGGCGGGGTTGATGCAACCATAGCCTCGGAATTGAGTTGGGATCCCTCAGGTAAGTTTGGTCCGGCGCTGTTATTCCCCGGAGATCGAACCCCCGAACCGCGGCCCGCGGTGTATGCCGGCATCGGCCCACAGCCGGCGTGCGACTTCACTGCTGAGTTGTGGCTTAAGCGGCTGACTGGTCACCAGTATAATGGGGAACTCGCGCAGCAGGAGATTGGTGGCCCCAATCCCTGGCGTTGGGATTTTGCGATTTCCGATGAGCGCCTCGAGCTAAGTGTCATGGGCACTAGTGGGAGTGTTCGGAGTGATGGAACGCTCAGCGCGCCGACCTTCTTTTCCGACTGGCATCATGTTGCCGTAACGCATAGTTGCAGTGGCGAAGTACGCTTCTACATCGATGGACGGCTGGATAGTGTCCGCACCATGAGCACTGGGAACGTCGACCCTGCGGTTGCGCCGTTGCGACTGGGTAACAACGCATATAATACCCACCGCCTCGCCGGTTATATGAGCGGCTTCGCTTTGTCGAACATCGTACGCACCAATTTCTCTTACGGCCAGTTCGCAGACATCACCAATGAGCCTTCCGTTGCCGTCGGCACTTCTGTTAACCCGCCAATTAGTGGCACCAGAGACTTGGCGGTGCTCAATCTGGCCACGTACCCCAATTCCGGCAATGGGGCCCTCGTGGAGGCAGTGGTTGTGAACACAGGCACCCTCAATACGGGGAATGGCTTCTACACTGACCTTTATTTGAATCACAGGCCCACTGGAACCGGTGACTACACTGGCACCATCCGGTTCTGGGTGAACGATCCCATCACTGCTGGTGCGAGGGTCACACTGACCACAGTCATCACAGACCTGGCCAGTCTGAGCGGGCTGAGCGCGCAAACTCTTACGCCAGCGAGCGAGATCACCGGCACACTC
This sequence comes from Chloroflexota bacterium, assembly GCA_016183425.1. Lineage (GTDB taxonomy): Bacteria > Chloroflexota > Dehalococcoidia > JACPEP01 > JACPEP01 > JACPEP01. The sequence goes on along the minus strand of JACPEP010000042.1, from coordinate 129,125 downwards.
TATGTCCAGGTGGATTCTACAGGCGCGGTTAGTGAAACGAGTAAAGGCAACAACATTTACTCAGCGGGCACGGGAATCTGCCTTGCCAATCCTGACGCCTACGAAGGCGATGATACCAGTGAAAACGCCAAGCCCATCACCATAGGCAGCCCACAAACGCACAACTTTAGCGCCCCTGGCGACCATGACTGGATGAAATTCGACGCCCCGGGAGGAGTGACGTACACGTTACGTACTTCTAGCCTTGGTGCTGCATCTGACACATTTCTCTATCTGTACGATAGAGATCGCACAACGCTACTGGCGTCTAATGACGACTACGGCGGTACTCTGGCTTCCCAGATCGAGTGGATGGCGCCAGTAACCGGAACGTATTATGTACTGGTGCAGCACTGGAACCCTAACGTAGGTGGCTGTGGAACCAATTACAATCTTTCGATTGTACCTGGCGGAGTCGCTACGGCCATGCTTCTTGGCCAGGTGACCCTGGATGGCAGCCTGCGGCCCATCACGGGATGGGTAATACCTCTCAGCGTGACCCTGGGTGGCAATCCGAGTGTCGCCTACGTGGTTACCACGACAGACAACGGCGCCTTTACCATTCCTGGGATCATTTCCAGTACTTATACTGTAACCATCGTCGGCCCCCACAACCTGATAAACCGAAAGAGGGACCTAGTAGTCGCGCCACCCACTGTGACTGTCAACATGGGCACCCTTTCAGAAGGGAACGTCAACATGGATAACCAGGTGAACATCTCTGACTTTGGCATTCTGGTGAAGCACTACCTGACCTCGGGCGACCCCTATGGGTGCCGCCCCGAGTTCCTGGACTGGATCGCCGCGGGTGGTACACCATGGATAAAGACGGTACGCACCTACAACTGTTGGACGGACTTCGACTGGAGCGGTCAGACAAATATCGGCGACTTCGGTCTCCTGGCCAAAAACTATCTACGCACTGGCCCCATTGACTTAGTGCGTCAATAGGGGGCAGGGGTGATGCTGTCAGCTTTTTCCGAACTCTCTGGGAGATCTCGCCTAAAATCCTATTGACATTCCCCCTTAGTGGAGGGTGTACGTTGACTCAAGGGGGCCAGACCCCCTTTGATAACGTGTTAGGAGGTGTCTTGTGGAAAAGAAGATCGTGCGTAGCTATGTCCTGTGCCCCGACTGCACTGAGTGCCCTACCGTGGACATCTATGAGGAGGCAGTGCATATCGGTGAAGAGGGGAACCAGGTCTGGTTGAAGAAGGAGGAGTGGAACCGTCTGGTGGAGGCTATCCAAGAAGGGAAATTGGAGGCGGTTCAGTGTGATTGCGGCTGCGGCTGCCAGTAGGCTTGCAACAACTAACAACTATAGATAAACTGGTAAGGTAGGGTCTGGCCCCCTAAGCTTGAGAGGTGCAATGGCAGTACACAAGGGCAGGACAATGTTGATAGGTGACCTGGCTCGACAGACCGGCGTTAGCCCCAAGGCTATCCGATTCTATGAGGAAGTAGGGCTCTTGCCCAGACCCTACCGTAGTGAGGGGGGCTATCGCCTCTATCCCTCTGAAGCAGTCGAGCTTCTGCGCTTCATTCGCATTGCCCAAGGCCTGGGCCTGAAGCTGGCCGAGATTAAGGATATTCTCGACCACCGGCGGGAAGGGTGGCCGTGCGATTACGTCGGGCAGCTTGTTAAAGAGAAGATCGCCGGGCTGGATGAGGAGATGGCAAGGCTTCGCCAGTCCCGTGAGCGGCTAGCCGGGGTTCTGGCCCGGTGGGAAGAAACATGCTGCCAGCCTGCTAGCCTGCCCGAGGCAACCATCTGCCCGTGTATCGAGATGGCAACCTGAAACCCCAGCTTCAGCTTTTTATCCGCGCCAGCTTAGCGTAGGTCACCAGCTCGTACCCCGCCAGGAGCAGGCTCAAGAAGAGGCCGTGGAAACCCTCCCGGTAGCCCTGCTCCTCTATATACCGCCTTGTGAACTCCCTGAGGGGTCGGGCAAAGAAGTCCCGGGGGCGGGGGCGGAGGCCCGCGGCGTGGAGGGTGTGGGCCTGGAGGGTGGAGTAGAGGTTCTGCTTGGCGAAAAGCTGGCCCACAAACTCGTAGTTGTAATGGATGATGGGGTTTTGCAGATAGCCCGTCTCCCCCTTCAGCACCACCACCTCGTGGGGATCACGGGCCTCGTCGTAGCGACCTCTATCCCTCCGGAAAAGGCGCATCTGATAATCCGGGGACCAGCCGGCGTGTTTCATCCATCTCCCCAGTATGTAGTTCCGCCGCGGCACCCAGTATCCCGATAGGGAGGCGCTCTCTCTCACCCGATTGCGAATCTCCTCCGCTAGCTCTGGCGTGGTGCGCTCGTCGGCGTCCAGGAAGAAGGCCCAATCCCCCTGGGCCAGGTCCAGGGCGGCGTTGCGGGTGCGAGGAAATCCCTGGAAGGGACGCTGATGGACGTGGGGGGTGAAGCGCCGGGCGATGTCCACGGTGGCGTCGGTGCTGAAGGAGTCCAGAACTAGGATTTCGTCGGCCCAGGCGAGCCCGGCCAGGCAGGCACCGATGTGGCGCGCCTCGTTCTTGGTGATGACGATGGCCGATATGTCAGGCATCCCGAGTCACCAGCCTAAGGACGCGACGGTACGCCCCTTCTCTTGTCTTCAGCTCTGTCTGTGTGATAGCTCTCCTTCTGTAGTCCCGCAGCCCCCGAAACATCTCCCAGCTTACCCCCAGGGCCACGATGCACCGCGCCAGGAGGCTAAAAGGGACAGAGTAGTGCTTGCGGAAGAGGAGAAGTCGGCTACGGTGAAGCTCGTAGAACATAGCGGGCCATACCTGCCGGGTGCTCTGGCCGCCGTAGTGGATGACCTGGGCCTGGGGCTGGCAGTAGATGAGCCAGCCCGCCCTTTTGATGCGCAGGCACCAGTCGATCTCCTCGCAGTACATGAAGTAGTCCTCAGACAGGGGGCCTACCTCCTCCACCACTCGCCGCCGTATCAGAAAGCAGGCTCCTAAGGGGTGGTCGGCGGGGAAAGGAGCGAGATAGGCCCGGGGTGGATAACGGCCGTTGAGGGGGGAGGAGACAAGCTTATGGTTCAAGGGAAAGAAGTCCAGGAAGCTCATCCACAGGCTGGGGAAGCGGAAGGCGCTGTGCTGGTGGGAGCCGTCGGGGTTCAGCAGGCGAGGAGCCACCACCCCCACCTGGGGATGGGCGTCAAGAAAGCTCACCAGGGCGGCCACCGCCCCGTTAAGAATCGTCGTATCCGGGTTCAGGAGAAGGACGTACTCTCCCCGGCTGAGGGCGATACCCTGGTTGACGGCGGCGGCGAAGCCCCGATTGGTTGGATTCTTCACTACCACGGCCTGGGGAAAGCGCTCTCTGACCCTATCCGCGCTGCCGTCGGCGGAGGCGTTGTCCACCACCACCACCCCGCCATCCTCCGCCAGGTCGTTCAGCTCAGGAAAGAGAGAGGCCAGGCATTCCTCTAAGAGCTGCCTGGTATTGAAGCTGACGAGGACGACGCTTAATTTTCCGGCCATGATGCAGCGCAAAGCCGGTTAGAGTCTACCACAAAAGAGGATGGAGGGGGAGTTGACCCGCTGCCTTGATGGGAAATGAGTGCCTTATAGCCTGCTTGCATAAATGTCTAATCGATAAGAAGAATCACCTCTCCCTTGATGGGAGAGGTCCGGGTGAGGGTGAAATTGAAGCCCCCTCACCTTAATCCTCTCCCACAGAGGGGCGAGGAAATGTTTAGACTTCTACGCAACCAAGTACTAGCGGTGAAGGCCAGGCGCCTTGTTAGTCTGGTGGCTCGTTCTGTTCTTTGGCGGCTCGCCGCCTCCACAGTGTACCCTGGGATGTATCCTCCAGGGCGATGTCCAGCTCTTCCAACTGGCTACGAATGGTATCCGACAGCGCCCACTGGCGAGCTTTCCTCAGTTCGCCTCGAACCTGGACCAGGAGCTGAATCAAAGGCTCCACCAGGGGCGCCGCCAGGGATGTCTCCTCCAGGGTAAACCCCAGCACACCGGCCAAACGGCGCAAGGTTGCCTTCGCCTTGACCACCGGTGCCCCTGCCTCCTGCCCCCGGTTTATCTCCCGGGCCAGGTCGAAAAGGACAGCCACCGCCTGGGGGGTATTGAAATCATCGTCCATGGCCGCCATAAACTGCTCCTGGTACTCTTCCAATATCTCACCCTGGGCTGGCCCGGAGACGGCGGCCTGGCGCAGGCGCTCCACGCCCCGCTCCATTCCGGCCAGAGCCGCCTCGGTATAGCGGAGGGGACTGCGATAGTGGGAGCTGAGAACCAGGAGACGAAGAGCATCGGCGCTATGCCGGGAGAGAACCTCTTTCACCGTCACTAGATTGCCCAGGGACTTGCTCATCTTCTCCTCGTCCATGAGAAGAAGACCGTTATGAATCCAGTAGCGGACGAAAGGCTCTTTGCCGGTGAAGGCCTCCGATTGAGCGATCTCATTTTCATGGTGGGGGAAGACCAGGTCCTGGCCGCCGCCATGGATGTCCACCGTTTCCCCCAGGTAGTGGAGGGCCATGGCGGTGCATTCGATATGCCACCCCGGCCGCCCGTCTCCCCAGGGGCTGAGCCAAGCCGGTTCTCCCGCCTTGGATGCCTTCCACAGAGCGAAATCGGATGGGTTCTCCTTGGCCTCGCTCACCTCCACTCTGGCCCCGGCCTCCATATCCTCTTGCCTCCGCTTGCTCAAGCGGCCGTAGCGGGGAAAGCGGGAGACCCGAAAGTAGACATCGCCAGCAACGGCGTAGGCATAGCCCTGGCTTATAAGCTGGGAGACGATGTGGATGATCTGAGGAATTTCCTGGGTAGCCCGAGGGTACAAATGGGCGGGTCGGATGTTTAGGGCGGCCGTATCGGCGTAGTATTGGAGGATGTACGTCTCCGCTAGCTCTTGGGGAGAAAGGCCCCTTTCCCGGGCCCGGGCGATTATTTTGTCATCCACATCGGTAAAGTTCTGGACGTGTTTCACCCGGTGGCCGCGAAACTCCAGATAGCGCCGAATGGCATCGAAGGAGATGTAGCTCATGGCATGGCCCACATGCATGGCGTCGTAGGGAGTGACGCCGCACACATACATGGTTACGCTGGGGCCCAGAGGGGTGAACTCTTCCTTTTGGCCGGAGATGGTGTTGAAGACTTTTACCACTCACCCACCTCTTGGGCCAGGTCTTTGTCCATGGGCAGTTGGCCGTTGAGACGAGCCAGTTTTTTTTCCAGAAGCCTGACCCTTCGTTCCAGGCTCTGAATCATGTCCCCCTCCGGATCGGGTAGCCGCTCTAAGGTATCGTTTTCCGGGTCACGGATGGCCACCACTCGTCCCGGTACTCCCACCACAGTGGCGTTGGAGGGCACCGAGGTGACCACCACTGAGCCAGCGCCGATTTTAACATTGTCGCCGATGACTATGGCGCCGATGAGACGCGCCCCCGCGCCCACCACCACGTTGTTGCCTAGAGTAGGGTGGCGTTTTCTTCTCAGGCGGCTGGTGCCTCCCAGGGTCACCCCCTGATATAGGGTGACATCATCCCCGATCTCCGCCGTCTCTCCGATGACCACGCCCATGCCGTGGTCGATGAAAAGCCTTTCCCCGATACGGGCGGCGGGGTGAATCTCTATTCCGGTGAGAAAGCGGCCGAAATGGGAAATGAGGCGAGGCAGGAGGGGCACGCGCCAGCGATGAAGGGTGTGGGCCAGACGATGTATCTGGCGGGCATGAAAGCCGGGGTAAGCTAAGACCACCTCCCAAACGTTTCTGGCCGCCGGATCCCGCTCCAGAGCGGCTCGCACATCGCCTTTTACGCTACTCCAGAGGGACACCTTCATCCCCTCCTATTTGCTTCTCTCCAGGGAAGCCACCGCCAGGGCAGCGATGCCCTCGCCCCTGCCGACGAACCCTAGGCCCTCGCTGGTGGTGGCTTTTATCCCCACCCGGGACATCCCCAAGGTCTGGGCTATCTTCGCCTTCATCTGAGGAATGTATGAAGCCAGTCTCGGTTCCTCGGCCACCACCGTGGCGTCGATGTTGTCGACGCGCCAGCCGTGGCTATCTATCATCTGCCCCACCTGCTGCAAAAGCCCCAGGCTGGAAGCCCCCTGGTAGTGAGGGTCGCTATCAGGAAAGAGCTGTCCGATATCCCCCAGGGCCGCCGCCCCCAACAAGGCGTCCATAATGGCGTGGATGAGGACATCAGCATCGCTGTGCCCCTGGAGACCCCGGGGGAAGGGTATCTCCACTCCACCCAGAACCAAGGGGCGTCCCTTCACTAAGCGGTGAACATCGTAGCCCACTCCCACCGGCACGGCAATCCCTACCCCACCGAGGCTCTTATCTTAAGGAACAGCTCGGCCACGGTCAAGTCCCCTGGTGTAGTTATCTTTATGTTGGTGGGGGAGCCGGGGTAGACCCTTACCCTATGGCCCAGGGCCTCCACCATAGCAGCGTCGTCGCTGACGTCTTGGGTCACCTGGTAATGGGCCTGGCGCAAAAGGTCGTAGCGGAAGACCTGGGGCGTTTGCACCGCCCTAAGGGATTCCCGAGGAGGAGTGTCCCCCACCAGATCCCCCTCTCCCACCACCTTTATGGTATCCACCACGGGAACGCCCGCCACCGCTGCCCCCGTCTCTCGGGCCGCCTCCAGGCCCGCTTGGATGAGCTGTACACTGACCAGGGGGCGAGCGCCGTCGTGTACTACCACCCATTGACATGGTGAAAGTGCCCGTAGCCCCTGGGCCACTGAATCCTGTCGCCGAGGCCCTCCCTCTTTTACTGCGGCAACCTTGGTCCAGCCCTCGTCCCTCACCAGTTGCCAGCATCGCTCTACGTCCTCTTGGGAAACCACGAGGACTATCTGGTCAACGAGCGAACATTCCTCGAAAGGGCCCACTGTGGTGGCCAAGAGGGCTTTGCCACCCAGGAGAATAAAGGCTTTACTTGTGCCACCCATGCGGCGGCCCTGGCCAGCGGCTACAATTATCGCTCCGGCTTTCGGATGCGGCGGATTCCCAACATAAAACCAGCTCTGGGGAGCGTCCAAGGTTTAGTAAGACTTGGGCTGAGCAAAAATCATCCGGCCCGCCACCGTCTGGAGCACCCGGGTCACCATCACATCCAGGGAGCTATTGAGATACCGCTTGCCCCCCTCCACCACTACCATGGTGCCGTCGTCCAAGAAGCCGACCCCCTGGCCCAGCTCTTTCCCCTCTTGGATAATCTTGACGCTCATCTCTTCGCCGGGCAGGACCACCGTCCGCACCGCGTTGGCCAGCTCGTTTACATTGAGGACGCGCACCCCTTGAAGCTCGGCCACCTGATTTAGATTGAAATCGTTGGTAATGATGGGGCAGCGCAGGCTCTTGGCCAGTTTTACCAGCTTGGTATCCACCTCATAGCCATTGTCTACATCCAGTTCGGCAAACTGAATGGGGACGTCGGACTCCTTCTGGAGTTTCTTGAGCATATCCAGGCCGCGACGGCCCCGATTACGGCGTACCGAGTCCGCTGAGTCGGCGATGTGGCGAAGCTCGTCCAAGACAAAGCGAGGGATAATCATGGTTCCCTGGATAAAGCCCGTCTGGCTGATATCGGCGATGCGCCCATCAATGATAGCGCTAGTGTCCACGAGAAGCTTGTGGTTGTCAATATCCCCACCATGAACGCCATCGTCCGGCCGCCCGAGGTAATGAGCCAGCATGTGCTCCAGGTCCTTCTCCCTCATCACCATTATGGAGGCGCCCAGATAGGCCAATATTACGCTGGTGATAGAGGGAATGATACGCCCGAAAGGCCCGGGCACCAGGGATAACGGCAGTGCCAGAAAGGCCGATACTGCCAGGCCCATTATCAACCCCAGGAGGGCAAGAAAGAAGGTGTGCCCCGGGATATGATATACCCTTTGTTTAATTCGGCGAAAAGGCTTTATCGTAACATAGGGTCCCAAAACCAGGCCTAAGAGGCCCCCCAACGCGGTGGCAGCCAGAATCCAGGGCCACGAAACGCCCCCCGCTACCCATAAAGCCACTTGCCATGCTGCCAGAGCAAGAAATCCCCCACTGAGAATACGGACTATTATATCTCCCTTTCCCATTCCAAATCATCCCCCTTAACATAAGGAAAGATGTACTTTTGTACATGATAGAACTCTCGACCACCATATTTATGAGCTCTTCTGCAAGCCGTGGAAACTCGTCCTTTGTTACTTTATTCTAGCACCCGTAGTTTGATTTGTCAAAAAGCGCGCTTTCCGTTATATTGACATGCAGAGGCATTTTGCCATAATGGGCAGATTACCGCAAAACACTTCTTGTCAGGAGGTGGCGTTGGCCGATGCTGGCTAAGGTAACCACATGTGCCATCGTGGGGCTGGACGGGGAGTTGGTGGAGGTGGAGGCGGATATCGCCCCTGGGCTCCCTTCCTTCACCATCGTAGGGCTGCCCGATGCCGCCGTCCAGGAGGCTCGAGAGCGTATTCGGGCCGCCATCCGCAATTCCGGCTTTACCTTTCCCATGAGGCGTATTACCGTTAACCTGGCTCCTGCCGACTTGAAGAAGGTCGGCCCGGCCTATGACCTGCCCATCGCTCTGGCCATCCTGGTCAGCTCCCAGCAGGTTCCCCCCGACGAGTCGCCCTCCCTCCTTTTGGGGGAGCTCTCTCTGGATGGCAGCTTGCGCCATACCCAGGGTATCTTGCCTATGGTAGCCGTGGCTAAGACCAAGGGGATGACCATCGTTTACCTGCCTAACGCCGACGCCCCGGAGGCGGCCCTGGTAGGAGGGGTGGACATCTTTCCGGTTAGCTCTCTAAAAGAGTTAGCCATGCACTTCCAGGGAGAGGCCAGGATAGCCAGCTATCAGCCCCTGCCGGAAGACAAGAAATCAGTTCTATCTTTGGGAAGGGGTATCGATCTGTGCCACATAAAGGGGCAAGAACACGCTAAGCGGGCTCTGGAGGTTGCGGCGGCCGGAAGTCACAACCTCGTCATGATCGGCCCACCCGGGAGCGGCAAGACCCTTCTGGCTCGATCCCTGCCTTCCATACTGCCTGCCATGTCTCCCCAGGAGGCCCTAGAGGTGACCAAGATTTACAGCGTCGGCGGCCTCCTTCCTTCAGACACTCCTCTCATCAATCAGCGCCCTTTTCGGGCACCCCACTACACCATCTCCCAGGCGGGGCTGGTGGGAGGTGGCCGCTGGCCTCGGCCGGGGGAGATTACCCTCAGCCATCGGGGTGTCCTCTTTCTGGATGAGCTGCCTGAGTTTGGCCAGGCGGGGCTAGAGGTGCTTCGCCAGCCCCTAGAGGACCGGGTGGTGACCATCAGCCGAGCCCAAGGCACCGTCACTTTCCCGGCCAACTTCACCCTGGTGGCGGCGATGAATCCCTGCCCCTGCGGCTTCTACGGCGACCCCCAAAAGCAGTGCACCTGCCCCCCTTCGGCGGTTACCCGTTACCAAAAGCGTATCAGCGGCCCCCTTATAGATAGAATAGATATCTTCGTGGAGGTGCCCCGAGTAGATTACGACAAGCTGGCCGACGACACCAGAGGGGAAAGCTCCCAGTCGGTGCAGGAACGGGTGGAGGCGGCCCGGGAGAGGCAAAGACACCGCTTTGGTAACACGGGCATCACCTGTAACGCTGAGATGACTCCCGTTGAGGTGAGGGACTACTGCCCCTTGGAGGAGGCTGCCCAGAGCCTACTTCGGGCAGCCATGAAGCGAATGCTCCTCTCGGCCCGAGCCTTTCATCGCATCCTCAAGCTGAGCCGCACCATTGCCGACCTGGCGGGAGCAGAAGCCATCGGCACCCCTCATGTGGCGGAGGCCCTTCAGTACCGGCCCCGGAGCCTGATGTAAGCTGGTTACTGAGCGCACCTCGGTTTATCGCAAGCTGAACGAGGTGGTTTTTCCCTTGACGCCGTTGGTATACTTGGGATGTAGATTGCAGTAGGAGGGTGTTTAACAACGGGGAGTCTAGAGGGGCGAAGCCCCTTTGGCAGGGGGATCGGGGGTAGTTTACTTGACGACACTGCTAAACGGCTCCTCTAATGGCTGCTAGTCTGGCAAGTAGGAGGTGTATCATGAATTACCTGCCGAAGCCCTACACCAAGTTTCAGAAGGAGTTTCCCCATCTGAACGAGGTCTACCACAGCCTGGCCTTGGCGTGTCATAGCGCCGGGCCCCTGGACGAGCGGGCGCGCCGATTGGTGAAGCTGGGCATCGCCATCGGGTGTCAATCTGAGGGGGCCGTTAAATCCCACGCCCGTCGGGCTATGGAAATGGGCGTTTCGCCTGAGGAGGTACGCCACGCCGTTCTCCTGAGCATGACCACCATCGGCTTTCCCGGCATGATCGCCGCCCTGCGTTGGTTGGACGAGGTGGTGGAGGCGAGGGGATAGGCACACCCTGATGAAAGCAACATAATTTGGAATATGCTCCCCTAAAGGTGGGCCGTGAATAGCCAGGAGCGACTGGTAACGGGGTATGCCTCGGCGGCCCACTTCCTGGTTCACGCCCTGGAGCTGACCTATGCCGCGGTTCTGATACGCATATCTCAGGAGTTCGGCAGTGGCCTCTTCCTGCTGGGGCTGGTGGCCAACGTGGCTGCCCTGGCCTATGGGCTGGCGGCCCTTCCCGCCGGGGTTTTGTCGGATCGAGTGGGCTCGCAGCGATTGGTGACAGTGTGTCTTTTGGCGTCTGCCGTTGCCGCTTTCGTCGTCGTCTTTTCCCCTACGGTATATCTCCTGGCCGTGGCTCTGACTGGCCTGGGGCTGGCTATAGGCTTGTATCATCCAGCGGGGATGTCCCTTATCTCCCGGGGGGTGAGACAGCGGGTTCTGGCCCTGGGCTACCACGGCATGATGGGAAACCTAGGGATGGCTATGGCCCCTCTCCTAGCGGGGAGCATCGCCTGGTTGGTAGGCTGGCGAGGGGCCTATGTCTTTCTAGCAGTGGTGGCGCTTCTCCTGGCGGGAGCGCTGCGGTTTGCCCCCCTACCCACGGCAGCCCCTTCTCCATCCCCTGAATCAGTGCCAACTGCAAAGGGAAAGGTTGGTCTAGGTCCCGCTTTGATACCTTTACTGGCGGTCTATGCCGCCTTCACCCTCAATGGCTTCATCTTTCGAGGGACGATGACCTTTCTTCCCGCCTACATGGCGGAGCGGATTAGCTTCAGTATCCTCAACATTGACCCGGTGGCCCTGGCGGGTTCCTTAGCCTCTCTGGCCCTGATGTGCGGCGTGGTAGGGCAATACTTGGGCGGTGCCTTGGCCCAGCGCATGTCTATGGAGGGGGTTATCCTCCCTTTGGCGGGGGCTTTGGCGCCCACCCTTTTCCTGGTGGGCGGCACCCGAGACGGCTTGCTGCTGGTTAGCACCGCTGCCTTCACCTTCACCTACTTTATGGCTCAGCCCATTTACAATGCTCTGGTGGCGGAGTACAGCTCGGCCCACTTCCAGGGGCGTAGCTTCGGCATCTCCTTCTTTTGCTCCTTCGGGCTGGGGTCTTTCGCCGCTGGGTTCTCGGGTCTGGTGGCAGAGAGGCTGGGCACCAACTGGATCTTCTACTCCCTAGCTGTGGTGGGGTTGCTGGTTTTTGGCCTCGCCATCTACCTGTGGCGTCGAGCCAGCTACCGGATGAGGGTGGGAAGTGTCATCGCGGAGTAGGCGGCTTTCTTAGCACAACCCACAGGCCGTGCCGGTGGTCGATGAAGGCGTGGGGGGCAAGGGAAGCGCGAGAGAGAATAGCCTCCAACTCCTCCAAGGAGAGCACCTTTTTTTGGAGGCGTCGGTTTAGTTCCCGGGAGCGGGGGAGGTGGGAGTTGATAAGAGCGTCGGGAGCCTCGGCGCCGAAGCCGCCCCCCATCACCGCTACCCCACCCCTCTTCAGCACCCGATAGGCCTCTTTGAGAATCCTCTCCTGCTCCTCCCAGAAGAAGAGGGCGCCTCGAAAGTAAACCAGATCAAGGGTATCGTCGCCGAAGGGGAGGTTCCTCTTGTCCACCTCCCTCACCTGGATGCGGTGGGCAAGGGAGGCCGCTTCAATCTGCTCTCTGAAGTAGCTCAGGATGCCCGGGAAGTCGTCCCCCACCGTTATCTCCAACTCAGGGCAGAGAGAGGCAAGCTGGATGGATATGCCCGGGGCGTAGGGTCCTACCTCCAGGGCCTGGCCCTCTTGCATCCCGTAGGCGTGGGCGATCTGGCGGGCGACATAGGGGTAGAAGGGCAAAAAGAGGTCGTTGACCTCCTGAATAAGGTCCGTCATGGCTTCCATCAGTGTGGGCCACCAGCGTTCTCAAATTGACCAGGTCACTAATCTGTGGGCCCCAATATACCACCACCCCCCTTCCTTGTCCAGAAGGATGGGGCAGAGGTGTGATAAATTCAAGGGAATAAGTCATTGGTATTTTTCTGACATTTTCCCCTCGCCAGAGTCGAGTCTTCGACAAAACCCCTTGACAAATGCTGGGGGGGGGGGGGTATAATGGGCCATCACAACAGAGGAACCGAGGGGAAATTGGCTAGACCCAGGCTGAAGAGCACGGAGAGAAGAGTGGCGACAAGAGAGGCGGAGCGCCAGGTAGTCCCTATCCCACCCCTCAACCTCTCCGGGGTGGTGATAAACAAGGCGGATCTGGTGGCGGCCCTAAAGATATACGTCCCCAACGTCGCCGATGTGCAGGCCTTCGAGGACGGAGAACACTTCTACCTGGTCTTCGGCCCCCAGGAGAACCGAGAGGGAGGCGCAACATGACGTACCTGATAGATGATGACCTGGTGGTCAGCGGCCAAAGCTGGTTCAAGCAGGGAACCTCGCCGCCGGCGTCTACGGCCCACCTGTCTGTGGGCGGGGTGCCACCCTCGGGCCAGGCGGCCCTCTACGGCTATCGCCAGCCTTCCGGTGTTGCCACCGCTTATGGTGTCTATGGTGTAGCGGAGACTCCATCAGGTTCGGCGACCCAGTGGTCGGTGGGGGTCTACGGCGAGGGCCGCGGAAACTACTTCAATACTGTTGGTGTCCGGGGCGTGAGCCAGGGCAACTACGGCGCTTATGGTGTTCATGGGGAAGCTATCAACGGCATGCAGGCCTACGGCGTGTGGGGACGAGCCAGGAGTGGGGCAGTAGGAGCCAAGAACTACAGCCTTTATGCCGCTGCCCCCATAGGAGGAGATGAGCATTACGGCGTCTACGCCGAGGCCCCCAGCGGCGGCGTCGTGAACTGGTCGGGGTATTTCGCGGGGGATGTCTACATCGGCGGAAAGGTCGGCATTGGAACAACGTCGCCGGGATTACCCCTGACAATCAATAAGGCTTATCCTCAACTGCGATTAACTCACCCTGGCGGATTAACTGCCGACATAGGAATCGGGACAGGTTCACTGGATATCGTTTCCGATTCAAATTTGGTCATGAGGATTTACGGCTCGGGCGGCGCTACTGGAAAACTCTCCATCGATACCGGTCTAAGGGTAGGTGATTCAAGTGTGGGTGAGCCTTCAAATCCACTGGAAGTTTATGGAATTTCTGGGGAAGTTCTAAGAGTTACATCAGGCGGCTACGTCGGCGTTGGTATCACCAATCCCCAGGCCAAGCTCCATGTAGCAGGGGACGTGAGGCTCGACGGCGATCTGATCGTTGGCAGCACTTACCTGAAGCGCCCCGATGGCGCTCAGGCTCTGGCCCTTCTGGGTGGGGATAGCATTGATGGCGGCGCCTATTTCAATGCCTATGGCCTGTTCCACGCTACGGCGCCCGGCCAGGCCGAGGTGGTATTTTCGGGGGCCAATGCCAGGTTCAAAGTGTTCAACAAGCAAGCGGCCTATACTGAGGTGATGTCCATGGACGCCAGCGGCAACCTGACAATACCTGGGAACCTTACCGCCGCCAACAACATCAAAGTTTGGGACAGCGGCTGGTTTGATGTAGCAGCGTTAGGCACTTACAATCTGACACACACATTAGGCGTTGTCCCCAATCTCATTCAGCTCTTTTTCCGAGCGTCGTCGGCATCATCTCATTTCATGGTTCTCGAGGCCTTCCTGTGGGGTGAACAGCCGACGGAGTACGGGGCTTACGTGCGGGCCATCACCTCTACTGCTTTGCAGGTGGTAGTTCGAAACAAGATTGGCTTAAACGATGCTGGTAATGACTGGGTAACTAGCGGCCAGGCGAAGGTAGTAGCCTGGGCCTAGCCCGGGGGGTGTGGGTGGTGAAGTGGTTGCTCATGGCTCTCGCGTTCCTACTGGCCGCGGGTTGTGTTGGCAGCACCGCTCACACTCCCACGCCGGTGGTAGTCACCAGTACCCCACTGCCTACGGCCACTCACACCACAACCCCTGCTCCTATTCCTAGGTTCACGGCGTCTCCTACTTCCGCTTCCACCCTAACCCCAACCCCGAAAGCAACTTCCACCTCTACCCCCACTCCTACCACAACCGCAACTCCCACTGCCACCTCTACCTTTACCCAAACCCCGAGACCGACGCCAACCTTCGCTGCTACGCCCACGGACACACCGACGCCCTTGCCCACCGCCACCCCTGCGCCACCAGAACCAACGCCTGTACCCCCTACTGCCACGCCTGTTCCTACCTTTACGCCAGTTCCTCCCACGGCTACCCCCCCCTTTCCTTTGCCCAAAGCCGGCACCTTTGAGGTCGGTCAGGAAGACTGGATAATACTTCAAGGCAGTCCTTTGGCCACTGTCACTGGTCTGTTTTATCGTCTTTACTTTCCAGACGAATGGGAGGGGCGAGTTCTGAAGATAACCTTGGAAAATGTTCGGATCCAGAAAAGAGAACCAGGTGCAGTAGAATATTCGGCCCCGGAAGACGTTAACCTTTGGCGTATTCAACTCTATAAACACTATGAAGATATCCTGCCCAGGCAAGAGTATGAATATCACTATGTTGGCCCGGACCCTTGTGAGAGAGTTTATCCCGAGGCTACGGCTTTTTTCCCCTGTCTAGCCAAACACTGGGATCCTCCGGCCACTGAGTATCAATGGACGATCATGCCCGGGCGCTATTTCATCTTTTTTTGGGGAAGAGGTGATTATCTTTACCCGGGGGTAAAGGTTCTTAGTGCACGCTTTCGGCTGGAGTTTCTGCCTTCGTAGGAATTCAACGTTTATTTAGCGGAAAGGAGGGTGAAGTGCCAGGCCATTTGATCTTCGGGATGGACTACGGGAAGCCTATTACTCCAGGCGCTTCTCGTCAAGCTCAGGCGGACAAGATGAAGGAGGCCCACTGCACCAGTACCAGAGACGGTATTGACCTCGTACACATCTGGACCGGCGTGGGGCAATACAATTGGAGCGCCATAAACCCAGATATTGGTGTCACCTATGACGAGGCGGTGGATATCTCTATTGTCCATGGTTTTGAGGTCATTGGGCAAATTGCTACCACACCAAACTGGGCCTTGCCACCAGGGGCGGACAATAATTACCAGTGGCCTCCCGACGAACAGTACGCTCAGGCTTTTATCGATGCTTGCGCTGAGGTGGCGGCGCACTTCCTGGGCCGGATCAAATACTGGGAGTATTGGAATGAGGAGAATGCAAACGGATGGCATACCCGAGACCCAGCGGAGTATACCAAGTGGCTCCAGCGCTGCTATCAAGGCGTAAAGGTGGGCAATCCGAACGCCGTGGTATCCATTGGGGGCCTCGATGGGGCAGATACGGGCTACCTAGACGATATTCGAGCTAATGGGGGACAGCCATACTATGATGCCGTGGCGGTTCACCCTTACCCGGATCCCAAAAGCAATCCTTTGGATGCCACCGGTCTGGACAATCTTCGGGCTAACATGGAGGCCAACGGTGATGAAAATAAGCTGATTTGGGTCACCGAGTATGGTAGTTGGAAAGTTCCAGAGGATATGGACGAGGCGACGCAGGCGGCACGGATTCAGGATGCTCTGGGGAAGCTCCGCTTTAATCGTCCGTGGATCCTGATGGCCGCTTACAATACCATCGCAGATGTTCCCTTCGCAAACTTTGGTCTGTGCGATGAGAACTTGAATCCGCGCCAGGCCTTTTACCGTTTCCAGGAGATGGCACCTTTCGTGCAAGTTCGGGCGGCTTTGAAAGCTCCGTAACAATGGCGTATGGCGGTCCGCGTGACCATCGCCAACGGGGGAGACATCGCCATCGAGGCGGGGTTGATCCCCCCTCCGGCCACCCTCCCCGAGCCACCACCTGGCTAGTCTGGCCCTCTTCTCGCCCGTAGGCGTGGGCGATCTGGCGGGCCACATAGGGGTAGAAGGGCGAAAAGAGGTCGTTGACCTCCTGAACGAGGGCTAGGTCCATCATGGCTTCTAGGGGTGTACCGTTTGCAGAAACCAGTCGGTGTCTATCTCCCGCCCCAGGCCCTTCTCTCGGGCCAGTTGATAGACCCTGGCTCCCACAGCGGCGAACTGGACGCCCATCCCGATGTTGTTGAGAAAGCAGGTGGTCTGCCCGTCATCGGTGCGGCCGAGGAGCCTTCCCGTGACCAGCTCTTTGAGGTCGTGAATCTCCCACCGGGCCATTATCTTTTCCGGCTCCTGCCACCAGCCCCCGTGGATTTCGGGGATGCGAGGTTCTACCTCTTTGAGGGCATAGTTCGCCTCGCCCAGATACTCCGTGGTGTGGAAGAAAATAGGGTGGCAGCCCTGGAAGATAGTCTCGTCCACCTCCTGCCGTTTGATGGCGCTGACATGGATTCCCGGAGCCAGCCACTCCGGCCTTATCACGGGTCGGATGGCGTTGGTGGCGGCGGCCAGGATGTCCACATCCTTCACCGCCTCCTCGGCGCTGTCTACGGGGCGGACGGGCACCCCCAATGTTTCGTTCATCTCCCGGGCGAAGGCCTGGCGGTGGTCGGGGTTGGGGCTGAAGACTTTGATGAGGCGAATCTGGCGCACGCCGCAAAAGGCCATGAGCTGGGTCCCCGCCTGCCACCCTGACCCCAGGAGGCCGACGGTGGCGGCATCCTTGCGGGCCAGGTACTTGGCCCCCAGGCCGTTGGTGGCCCCCACCCGCATTCGCTGCACAATACCATCGGGGAAGATGGAGAGAAGCTCGCCGTTCTGGTTGCTGAAGAGGAGGATGAGCCCCAGCCATTTGCCCCCTGGTGCCGCGGGCACCTTTTCTCGGCGCCGCGTTCCCTGGCGCTCCGGCCAGTTAACGATGTCGGAGTTAAGGCGCAGAGCGGTGACCCCTATTTTGGGCACGCCGCCGCTCATGGTCTTGAAGGCGTGGACGCGATCGGGGTGATCCGAAGGGACGATGAGGTCGGAGCGGGGGATGTTAATGGCTCGATCGGTGCCCAGCTCCCGATACATATCCTCCAGCACTTGAAGGCAGGTGTCCATGGTAAGCACTTTTTCGATCTCTTCGTTGTTCAGGATAAGGGTCATGACGATTAGGCCTCCTCTAACAGTTTCAGCCAGATTACGTTATGTGTTCCCTTGGTTCTAACCTACCTCTGCCAGGTCATAAACAGGCACGGAGGTCATGCGCTTGGGTGCCGTATCAGACCACACCACTTCCTGCACCCTCTCGAGGACATCGGGGCGCAGCAGCACCTCACCACACTGGCGACATACTTCCGCAGGCACATTCTCCAGAATGATGATTCTCTCCTTATACTCCTGGGGGTGAGTAATCGTCCTCTCCTCTAGCTCACCACCACATAATGGACACCTTTTCATCCTTTGCCCCCCTTCCTTACCTTCCAGTCTATCCACTCCTCAGCCTTCGGCTCGTAGGCGGTTATAACCACCACATTGGGTGGATAGGTGCATTGTATATGCAATGGCCGACGGCCTCCAGTTATGCCCAAAATAAGACAACTGAGGCCGCGGCGGTCTTCGGGATAATCCTCTATCATCTCTGCATCACTGCTCAAGAGGGCTTCCTCAGTCTCTCTCACAGAAATGTGCCCTTCCGTCATGCGATCCCCGGCATGAAGTGTGAAACGGTAATCTCTCTTTTTAACCCCGGCCTGGATTCCCTCAAGCAGCGTCTTTTCCAAACAGCCTCCAAGCGTTTTCTTTGCGACGATTCTCCCTATAGATAACTAGCTGTAGCAGTCTCCGAAAAACCTAATACCAATATTTTATACCGATTTTATGTCCTCCGATACATAGAGGCAGGTGTCCATGGTGAGCATCTGCTGGATCTCGTCGTTGTTCAGGATAAGGGTCATGGCAGTCAGTCCTCCTTTCGTAGTTTCGCCTGATTAGGCTGTTATTGAGGCAAATAGTCCCACCTCATCACTTTCGACATTCAACTCAGCCCGCAGTTGTGCTTCTCTTTCTTGAGCAGAAGATTGATGGTGAAAGGCTTCAGCGCATACAGGAATACCGCTTTCAACCTTTACTACTATCCAAACAATCGTGGGGTCACGTTTATCCATATTTTGATGCTCCTTTTTTATTTTATACCCCCAGGGCCTGCCGCAGTGACCGCTGGACGAAGACGGCCACCATCTCCCGCTTGTACCCTGCGGAGCCCCGGATGTCGCTGAGGGGCTCAACTTCGGTGGCGGCCTCTCGCCCGGCGGCTGCCAGGAGGTCGTCCTCTGGGGACTGGCCCAGGAGGAGAGCTTCCGCTCGGCGGGCCCTCATCACCCGATGAGCGACGGCGTTGAGGACGATCCTCGCCCCTTCCACCCGGCGCTCATTCATCCGGAGAGCCACCACCACCCCCACTGTGGCGAAGTCCTGAGTGGAGCGGGGGGTATACTTGATGTGGCACCAGCGGGTATCGGGGGAGACATCGGGCACCAGAACCTGGGCGAGAATTTCCCCCTCGGCGAGGGCGGTCTCATAATAGTCCACCAAAAAGTCCTCCAGGGCTACCTGTCTTTCCCCCTGGGGGCCCACCAGCCTCACCTGGGCGTCCAGAGCCATAAGGGCAGCCGGGGTGTCCTGGTTGGGGTCGCCGTGGCACAGGCTACCACCTAGGGTGGCCATGTTGCGGATGCGAGGTGAGGCCACCCGGTGAGCAACCTCCGCCAAAAGGAGAAAACGGCGGCGAAGCAGAGGGGAGCTCTCCAGGGCGGCGTGGGTAGACAGGGCGCCGATGCGCAGCCCTTTGTCCACATCGTACACGATACCATCTAGCTCGCGCAGACGGGAGAGGTTCACCAGGTGTGTGGGATGGAGAAGCCCTTGCTTCAGGAACTGAAGCAGGGCGGTGCCGCCAGCTATGGCTTTGGTTTCCTCCCCATGCTGGGCGAGCATGGAGCAGGCCTCGGCTACTGAGTTGGGCTCAAGAAGGTCAAACTTCACTGCTACTCCTTCTTCAAAGGCGGCAAGGACTCTAGGTGACCCGCTTCTTAATAGAGTCGAAGATGCCCCGACGAAGCTCGTCTTTGGTTTTCTGCTCCCATTCGTAGTGAGCCCGTACTCGGGGCAGAACCTCTTCCAACTGCTGCGGCCGTACCACCACCGCGCCATCGTCGTCGGCCAGGATGATATCGCCGGGGTAAACGGTCACTCCCCTAACGGTCACCGGCTCGTTGATGGACAGGGTCTTGAGGCGGGTGACCACGGAGTAGGGGACAACCCCGGTAGTCCAGCAAGGAAACTGGGCCTCCCTGATTTCGGCAGCGTCCCGGGTGCAGCCATCGATGATGACGCCGGCCACGCCCCGGTTCTGGGCGATGAGGGTCATAAGGCCGCCCCAGGTGCCGGCCTCGGCGCCTGAGGCATCCACCACCACCACGTCCCCCGACTGGCAGGCCATGACTACCTTCCCCAGATCGGCGGTGGGGGCGGAGGGACGCACATCCCGAGAGCGGGTGGTCACCGCCGGCCCCACTACCTTCATCCCCGGCGTCAAAGGCAAGATACCGGTAATGACCCCCTGGATACCCAGCTCGTCGAAGGCGTCGGAGAAACCCGAGGTGTCATACTTCTTTAGCTCTTCAATAAGCTCTGCAGACAGCCTGGGAAACTGCATACTTAAAAACCCCTTTCTACACCCGGGTCAGCCCTTTGGCAACGATACCCTGATCTTGTTCATCAGTCCGCCGGCGGCGATGATGTCCATCATGAAGGGAGGGATGGGCTTGGCCTGGGCCATCTGTCCAGTCCTTAGATTGCGTATCTCTCCGGTCTCTAGATTCAAGGACACCGGGTCTCCATCTTGGAAGAGGTGCCGCGCCCGGCACTCTAGAGCAGGCAGGCCGATGTTCAGGGCGTTTCGGTAGAAGATGCGGGCAAAGGTCTCGGCGACCACGGCGGCGATGCCGACCCCTTTGAGGGCCACGGGGGCCTGCTCTCGGCTGGAGCCGCAGCCGAAATAGCGCCCGCCGACGATGATGTCCCCCGGCTGTACCTTGGTGACAAATCCCGGGTCGAAACCTTCCAAGGCGTGCTTGCCCAGCTCTCCTTCATCGGAGAGCACCAGGTACTTCCCCGGCAGAATAACGTCGGTGTCTACCTTGTCCCCGAATACCCAGGCCCGCCCCGTGATAGGCATACGTCTTCTCCCTTATCCGGCCTGCCAGAGGCGGGCGGGGTGGACTATCCTTCCCGCCACCGCCGAGGCGGCCACCACCTGGGGGGAGGCGAGATATAGCTGGGCTCCCCGTCCCATGCGCCCCGAGAAGTTGCGATTGGCGGTAGAGAGGCACACCTCCCCCGGAGCCAGGATCCCCTGGTGGTTGCCGCAGCAGGGGCCGCAGTTGGGGTTGGCGACGATGGCCCCTGCCTCCACAAAGGTCTGCACCAGCCCCTCTTTGAGCGCCCCCAGAAAAACCTCCCGAGAGGCGGGGATGACTATCATCCGCACCGACGGGGGTATCTTTTTGCCTTTCACCACCGCCGCTCCCAGGCGTAGGTCTTCCAGGCGGCCGTTGGTGCAGGTGCCCAGGAAAGCCTGGTGGATAGTGGTGCCCTCCACCTCCCCTATGTCCCGAACGTTGTCCACGCTGTGGGGGCAGGCCACCTGGGGCACCAGGCGGGAGATGTCGAACTCTATGGTTTCTTCGTAGGTGGCGTCAGCGTCGGGAGCCAGCGCCTGGAAAGGCTCCTTCGCTCGATCCCGAAGGTAGGCCAAGGTCACCGCATCGGGAGCCACCATGCCCACCTTACCCCCCATCTCGATGGCCATGTTGCACAGGGTCATGCGCTGGCCCACGGTCATGGCCTCCACCACGGGGCCGGCGAACTCCAGGGCCTTGTAGTTGCCTCCCTCCGAGGTGAGCCGCTTCATGGTGGCCAGAATAATGTCCATGGGTGTGATGTAAGGGGGAATAGAGCCGCGATACACCAGCTTCAGGCTTTCGGGCACCTTGAACCAGATGCGTCCGGTGGCGAAGACGCCGGCCATCTCCGTGGAGCCGATGCCGGTGGCGAATACGCCCAGGGCGCCGGCAGTGCAGGTATGGGAGTCGGTGCCCACCAGGATTTGTCCGGGCAGGGCGTGGCCTTTCTCCGGCAGCACCTGGTGACAGATCCCCTGGTCGATATCGTAGAAGGCGGCGATGCCTTGCTCCTTGGCAAAGTCTCGGAGCATCTTCTGGTTCTCCGCCGCCGCCTCCGATGGGGAGGGCGCGTAGTGATCCAGGATGACCACCACCTTGCTGGGGTCCCAGACCTTTTCCAGTCCCAGGCTGCGGAAGGACTTGAGGGCCAGGGGACCGGTGCCCTCGTGGATCATAGCCACATCTACGGGCACCTCCACGATCTCTCCGGGAGACACCTCCGCCCGTCCCGCCGCTCGGGCCAGTATTTTCTCAGAGAGGGTCATGGCCATGGCTGTTTGACCTCTTGTTTATCCCTGGTTATTCGATTTTTTGCATCACGAGTATCTGCTCGCATTTTGTTGTCCTAGTTCTACGCCTTGAGCGCCTAATATCTGGTATCTCGTCGACATAAATGAACTTCGTTATCATACGGCCATTGCTTACCTCTCGAGCCAATTCACAAACGATATTAGCTGTATGCTTTTTTGAACCGTTCCGCTCAACATCACCTAATACAAGAACGCAATAGCCGCCGTCTCTCAAAACCCTGTCGAGCTCTTTTAGACACTGCGTCATCTGAGGAACATACACTTGATCGCTCGCTGTTAATGAACGATCCAATTGCTTCCAATCAGGCACACCGAGGAACCACAATCTGAGTCTGTTATCCCTTGCATAATCTAGGGCACCAAAGTAAGGCGGGCTTGAAATAACAGTATTCACAGAAGCACTGGGTATGGATAGGTTCATCGTATTCTCTTGTAATACCGTCCAAGTAGGTTGATCCCTCAAATGTGTAAACATGCTTCGCCGATAGGCTCGTTCAACCTTGGCAAGGAGCCTGGACTTCAAATCGCGGTATGAATACATATGAGGGAACTTTTCAGGAGGATACATCTTAGGACGCAGGTAAGGAGTGAGGTGGCTCGCTGGATAGGAAAGAAAACCGGGGCGCACATGGTGCAATATGCCCAAAAGACAAGCCATCAAGAAGTAATTTTGCCGCTCCTTCAATACCTGAAAGGCGGCACGAACCTCTTTAAAGGTTTCAGGGTGGAAAAACCTGCGAACCCAATCCGGTGCAATCTCTGGATCAATTGAAGATTTCCGAAGTTCAACTTCCCTAATAACATCCTCCGCTTCCAGCAAAGCATCGTGTTTACTATCCGGGGCTGAAAGTTTCCCGCGCGTTATGACGTAAGCGTATGGGCTAAGGTCATTCGCTATTGCATGACGGCCAAGAAGAACACATTCAAGCGGTACTACTCCGGAGCCACAAAACGGGTCGAAGACGACATCGCCGGGTCGAGAATACAAATCAATTAGCACACGAACCATCCCTGATTTCAGCTTCCCCACATAAGGAGCTAGCTGGTGCAACGAACTTTCTTTGGCATTGAAGGAGCCACCCCACAGGCGAGCATCTAACTCGACATGATCCGACTCTTCGAATAGGCTTAGTTGCTTGCTCTCCAGCATGCTATCTTCAATAAGGTCGTTCTGCTTCATTGTTTCAAGAACATCTGCTACTAGCCCTTGCCTTTGCGTCAGGGACGAAGCTATGTATGTTCCTCTTATGCTCTCAATAGCAGATCGGAAGACCAGCTTCGAATGATAATCGGCTGGTTCTAGCCCATGAGCCTTTAGAACATCTGGATGTTGACCATCTAAATGCCGCAAAAGATCAATGGCTGGTTCGACCTGATCGACAGCACTGGCATCATGCTTACAGGGTAAAAGCACGTTGAAGCTCCAGTATCAGCCCGTTTTTCCCTTCTCCCTGAGGGCCTTGAGAACCTTCTCCGGCGTGATGGGGAGAGTGGTTATCCTTACCCCCACGGCGTCGTTGATGGCGTTGGCGATGACGGCGGCCACCGGGTCCATGCCCAACTCCCCCAGCCCCTTGGCTCCAAAGGGGCCGGTGGGTTCATAGGAGGGGACAAAGTCCCGCTGGAAGGGGGGCATATCGGCCATGGTGAGAATTTTGTAGTCGTGGAAGTTTGGGTTCAGGGGCCGGCCCTCCTCCATGGTCAGGCCCTCGGCCAGGGCGTAGCCCAGGCCTTGGGCGATGGAGCCCTCCAGTTGTCCCTCCGCCCCTACAGGGTTCACCACGGTGCCGCAGTCGGCCACGGAGACGTAGCTCAGTACCTTCACCTGGCCCGTTTCTGTGTCTACGGCCACCTCCGCCGCCTGGCAGGCGAAGTTGTAGGCCCCGGACTCGTTGCCGTAGCGGTTTTGGTCCGAGAGCTGAGAGTCCGGGTCGAAGCTGCCGAAGCCCACGATGGGAGCGCCACCCCGCCGGAAGAGCCGGGAGTAGGCCGCCTCGGCCACCGTCGTGGAACGGCCTTCGGGGGCACCCTGAACATAGATGCGTCCCCCCTGGATCTCCAGGTCCTGGGGGTTGGCCTCCAGGCTCTCCCCGGCTACCTCCAGAAGCTGCCGCTTGGCTTCCGCCGCCGCCGCCTTGACGGCGTTGCCGGCGATGTAGGTCAGGCGGCTGGCGTAGGCGCCGTGGCAGTAAGGGGTAAGGTCCGTGTCCGCGGTAGATATTTCCACATCTTCGATGGGCACCCCTAGCTCCTCGGCGGCGATCTGACATAGAACGGTGTTGGTACCCTGGCCGATCTCCCCCTCCCCCGACCAGATGTAGACCTTGCCATCCTCGTTTACCTTTATGAGGGCTGATCCGCCGTCATAGTCGCCGAAGTGGCGTTTGCCGCTGACGTGGGCCGTGCAGCCCACGCCCAGCCCCCGGCCTAAGACCTTGTGCTTTTGTTTCTCCTCCCAACCGATGAGCCGGGCCGCCTCGTCGATGCACTTTTTAAGCTCGCAGCTTCCTACCCGATTGCCGTGGGGGGAAACGTACCCCGGCTCGGCGGCGTTGAGGCGGGCCACCGCCACCGGGTCGAGGCCCAGCTTCTCCGCCCCCATATCCAGGGCCTGCTCCAGGGCGAACTCGATGGAGGGGTTGCCGAAGCCCCGGAAGGCCCCGGTGGGAATCTTGTTGGTGTAGACCAGATAGGCATCGGTCTTGACGTTCTCGAACTTGTAGCAGGTGTCGTGGCGCAGAGCAGCCACGCTGAGAATGCCCGCCGCCTTGCCGGTGTAGGCCCCGTTGTCAGCAATAATACGGAGCTCCTTGGCCAGGATAAGGCCGTCCCTCCGGAAGCCCATCTTAATGTAGACCTTCATGGGGACTCTGGGGCGGGAGCCGGCGAGAAACTCCTCTTCCCGCTCGTTGATTATGCGCACGGGGCGGCCTGTCTTCATGGCCAGGAGGGCGCAGACCATGGCGTTGTTGTCATCGCAGGACTTGCCCCCGAAGCCACCCCCCACTGCCGATTGGATGATGCGCACATCCCCCTCTCGAAGGCCCATGGCCCAGGCCACCCGATGGCGGGCCATGAACAGGGTTTGGGTGTTCATCCACAGGGTCAGCTTACCGCCGCTGAAGTGGGCCACGCTACCGATGGTCTCTATGGCGGCGTGCCAGTGGAGGGTGCTCTGAAAGGCCTCTTCAACGACGCAGTGGGCGTGGGCGAAGGCCTGGGCGACGTCGCCCCGCTCCACGTTGATACGCATGGCGATGTTCCGCTCTTTGTCTTCGTGAACCAGGGGAGCGTCCGGCTCCATGGCCGCCTCGGGATCGAAAACCGGCGGCAACTCCTCATATTCCACGTCGATGAGGCTCAGGGCCTCCAGGGCAGTCTCCTCGTCCACCGCGGCCACCGCCGCCACCTCCTCCCCCACGTAGCGCACCTTATCTATGGCCAGAACGGGCTGATCTTGTTGAAAGGCCCCCCAGCGACGCTTTAGGGTATCTTGGGCGGTGACTACCCCTCGCACCCCGGGCAGACGCCGGGCGCGACTGGTATCGATATTCAGGATGCGGGCATGGGGATACGGGCTACGCAGAATTTTGCCTTGGATGACGCCAGGGAGAGTTATATCGGCTATGTAGCGGGCCTCTCCGGTGACCTTCTCATTGCCCTCAAATCGAGGCAGCCGCTTGCCCACAACGGCGAACTCAGTTGCCATGATGCCTCCTCATGCCCGAGCCACAGCCAGTATGGACTCGAGAATCTTGTAGTAGCCGGTGCAGCGACACAGGTTGCCGGACATCCACTCTTTGACCTCTTCCTCCGTGGGGTTATGGTTTATGTCAAGCAATGCCTTTGCCGTGATGATCTGGCCCGGCGTACAAAAGCCGCACTGAAAGCCGCCGTGTTCGATGAAGCTGCGCTGGAGAGGATGTAGCGCTCCATTTTTGCCCAAGCCTTCGATGGTGGTGATCCTACTGCCGTCGGCCTTGGCCGCCAGGGTGAGGCAAGAGCTCACCAGTTTCCCATCCAGAAGGACGGTGCAAGCGCCACAAACGCCGATGCCGCAGCCCTCCTTGGTACCCGTGAGCTCCAGGTCTTCCCGTAGCACATCCACCAGCAGGCGGTAGGCGGGCACCTCCAGTTGGTATTCCTGGTCGTTGACGGTCAAGGTTATGAGCCGTTTCATCCGTTGCTCCTCGATATTATTCGTTCTTTCGGCGGCTTGAGCGTGCTAATCAAGATTCTTCGTCTCCGCTACGCTTCGGCTCAGAATCGTCCATGCCCCACTTGCGTAGGGCACCACAAAGGATGAAAATGCGCTCTAAGCCCTCACCCCCTTGGTCCCCCTCTCCCGCTGGGTAGCGGGAGAGGGGGAGATTCGGAGGATCTAGGGGACACCCCCAGACCCCCGTCAAAGGGGGCTTCGCCCCTTGTAACCCCCGTTATTAAACAATCTCCAACACCTGTTCTTTTTTCTGATTGATGATAGAGCCCCTAGCGTCCTTTTATGTCGAAACGAAAGCCGGCGCGCTGGTATATCTGAGGGTCGGGAGGGCCCTGGGAGCCCAGGGTGACCAGGGGCGCGTCTCCGGTGTTCTTGAAGCCGTGCCGCTCTTTGGCGGGCACCCACACCGACTGCCCTGCCTGGATGTCGAACTCTCCCTGGTCGGTGACGACCTTGCCCCGCCCCTGGATGATGGAGACGATATCATCGGAGAACTCGTGGGAATGGAGGGGCATTGCTTCTCCTGGTTGCCTGATGGCATAGTGCAGTGTCACCTGGTTGCATCCATTCTGGGGCCAAAAGATCCATTTCATCACGCCGCCCATGCCCCTGAACTCGTGCCCCTCTTCCCAAGTTAGAATCTTCATCGTGTCGTCATCTCCTTCCTAGACATTGAACCCGTTACTCAAAAAAATGTGTTCTAAGCCCTCACCCTCTCGGTCTCCCTCTTCCCCGCCTCTGACGGGCGAGAGGGAGAAAATTTATAGGATTTGGGGGACACCTCTTCGGCAGGCTTCGTCGTGAGCCTTCGGCGTGAGCTCAGTCGAACGCTCAGCCGAGCGGCTCAGGGCAGGCCCCCAGACCCCCGCCAGGTGGCACCGCTCCCTGGACCCCCAAACTTCCGTGACAATGACCCAGCTAGATAGATAAACACCCTTCTACTCGAAGAGGTGCGCCCACTTTTGCAGCACCTGTTGCCGATACTCTGGGCTGCACTCGGCCACAGGAGGGAAAACGTCTCGATATTCGTAGGGCCGGCAGGCATCGATGATGGCCCGGGAGTTGTAAGCCACTTTTTGATTGAAGGTTACGTTCATGGGGTCGGCCTTGCTGCCCCAGGCCTTGCGGAAGATCTCGATATCCCGCTCCGGATCGGCCCGGGTGACTACGGCCCAAATTACGTCCTGGAGGTTAGCCGGGTCGATATCCTCGTCCACCACGATGACGTAGCGCCCCAGGTAGGCCCCCACCTGGCACTGAGAGGCGACGAAGGCGGCCTGTCGGGAGTGGCCGGGGTAGCGCTGCTGGATGGAGACCACCAGAAGCTGACGAGAGCCCCCCACCTCGTCGGCCCAGCAGGACTGGACACCAGGAACCCCCGCCTTCTCCAGGGCATCGTGGAGCATGGCGGAGCGCATCACCGCCTTGTAGTAGGAGAAGTCGTGGGGAGGACGGCCAGGGGGCGCTCCCAGGATAATGGGGTCGTTGCGGAAGTAGACCCGCTCCACCTCCATCACTGGCTGGGGAGTCTCGCTGTAGCTGTAATAGCCGGTGAACTCTCCGAAGGGGCCCTCATTCTTCAGATTGCCCGGGCGGCACCACCCCTCCAGCACTACCTCGCTGTAGGCAGGCATAGGGAGGCCGGTCACCTCTCCTCGAACAACCTCCAGCGGCTGTCCCAGAATGGCTCCCACATAGTTGTATTCGGAGATTCCGTAAGGCACTTCCAGGCCGGCGATGAGAAAGAGAAGGGGGTCGTGGCCCAGGGAGACCACCACGGGGAAGGGCTCTCCCAGGGCGAAGTACCTTTCTATCTGCTGACGGCCGTGCTTCCCGGCCACCATGTGGAGGGTGAGGCTCCGCTCATCCTGGAGCATCATGCGGTAGACGCCCACGTTAATCCACCCCGTATCTCTATCCTTGGTGACCACGACACAGCCCGTACCCAGGTAGCGGCCGCCGTCCCTCTCGTGCCACTTGGGAGCGGGGAACTGGGTTAAATCCACCTGGGAGCCACGTTGGACGTTCTCCTGCACCGGCCCCTCCTCCACCAGGTGAGGGGCATAGTTCTCAGCCTCTGTCTCCCACTGGATGCTCTTGCCTCTCAGTGCCTTAACCAAACCCATATCGTCCAGGGACGTGCTCAGTCGCAGCGTCGCCCCTAGACGGGTGGCGTTAGAGGTCGTTCCGGTAACGATGCCATAGTGGGAGTGATAATCTTTTATGCTTTGAAAGAGGAGAGCCGGCGCGCCCCGGATATGGCTATTCAGCTCCGTGATGGCTCCCAGCTCCAGGTTCCAATCCGCTCCCTCCACCCGCCGGAGCTGGCCCAGGCCTTCCATCAGCTCCAGCCAGTCTCTGAGGTCCTTCATCTCTGAAAGTGCTTTTTGTTCCAATCTTCGCTCCTTGTATCCAGGCTAACTAACTACGTGGCATTATACAGGGTAGGCACGGGGAATGAGAATAGTGGTGACTATCCTTTTCCTTTGGGTGTGGCCGTTCTGCCCTTCGTCCGTCGGGCGCTGGCTGCCTCGGGGTCCACCCTCACGTTGACGCAGGCAGGCTTGCCGGAGGCGAAGGCCCGCTCCAGGGCGGGGCGAATATCCTCCGGTTTTTCTACATACTCCCCGTGTCCCCCCAACGCCTCCACTACCAGGTCGTAGCGGGTGAAGCCCAGCTCGGTGCCGATAACTCGGTCAGGCCCTTTCTCCAGTTGCAGGTTCTTTACCTGCCCCCAGGCGCCGTCGTTGCCGATGACGGAAACAAAGGGGATATGGTGCCTCACAGCAGTATCGAACTCCATAGCGTTGAGGCCGAAGCTGCCATCGCCGTGGATGACCACCACCTGACTCTGAGGCCAGGCCAGTTGGGCAGCCATAGCGAAGGATATTCCCGAACCCAGGCAGCCGTTGGGCTGGACGTCCAGCCAGTGGCCGGGATGATAGCAGCGTAGAACAGTGGCCGCCCAGTCGCCGATGTCGGCGCCGTCTACCACCACCGTGGCGTCCCGGTCCAGAAAGTTGGCCACCTCCTGGCATAGACGAGCGGAGTGGATGGGCACGGCATCGGAGGTCAGCTCGCCCCGGATCGCCTCCCGACGGCCTACTAGGTAATGGCGGCAGGCCTCCACCCAAGGACTGTCCCGCCGACCCCGACACGATGGCAAGGCCGCCTCCACCATCTGGGCCAAAACCATCTTGGCATCCCCCACAATACCCACTTCGATGGGCCGGTTGCGTCCGATCTCCTCGGCATGGATGTCGACTTGGATCCAGCGGGCGGTGGGGCTGAAGAGGGGCGGTCGGCCATAGGCCAGGTTATAGTCCAGGCGCGTTCCTACCAAAAGGACTACATCGGCGTCCCGTGTCCCTATCCGGGTGGGGCCAAAACACAAAGGATGGTCGTCGGGGACGCAGCCCCGACCCTTGGTCATAAGAAAGAGAGGAATGCGCACCGTTTCTATGAGCTCCTGAAGTTCAGTCCCGGCCTGGGACCAGAAGATGCCACTGCCGGCGATGACTAGCGGCCGCTCTGCTTTCACCAGAAGGTCCACGGCGCGTTGGATGGCGGCCGGTTCGCCGGCGGGGCGGGCGGTGGTACGGTAGCCGGTGGGAAAAACCACCTCCTCCGGATCCGCCATACCCTTGAGGACATCCTGGGGAAACTCCAGGTATACCGGCCCCGGCCGACCGGAAAGGGCATGGCGCACCGCCATGGAGAGATATTCGGGAACTCGTTTTACATCGTAGCCAGTGCGGTGCCACTTGGTGAAGGGGACGACGGGAGAGGGCACCATCTCTTGAAGAGCCCCCAGGTCGAAGTCGGCCAAGGAGCTGCGTCCTCCCATCACCAGCACCGGGCTGGCGCTCCAGAAGGCGTTGGCCAGTCCGGTGAGACTGTTGGTTACGCCGGGGCCGGCGGTGATGATGGCTACTCCTAACTGGCCGGTAGCTCTAGCCCAACCTTCGGCCAGGTGAACAGTGGCTGCCTCGTGGCGGGTATCGATAAGACGCATTCCCTCATCTAGACATCCCTGGAAGTAAGGCTCCACGTGGCCCCCAGCCAGGGCAAAGACGTGCCGCACCCCCTCCCTTTTCAAGGCGTTGATAGCCAGGCATCCCCCATCCACCAGAGCCATGGCAGTTCTCCTTCTCTGGGTTAAGTGCTTTTTGGAGTGTCTTCCTTGTCCTCCGGAGTCTCTTTCTTCTTTTCCCTATCCCCCTCATCACGGCCGAATTTCCGTAGCCCTTCTGCGATTTCTCTAAGACGGGCATCTACCCGAGCGTGGACGGTATCGGTGGGATAGGTGCCATCCTGCTGGCGCTCTCCGGCGGAGACGCCGGTGAGGACCTCTATCCCCTGGTCAATGGTAGTTACAGGATAAACGTGGAAGCGACCCGCTTCCACCGCCTCCACCACCTCCTCCTTGAGCATGAGATGGGCCACGTTGCTCTCCGGAATGACCACCCCCTGCTCTCCCGTAAAGCCAATAGCCTTGCACACCTCATAAAAGCCTTCTATCTTCTCGTTGACGCCGCCGATGGCTTGAACCTCTCCCTTTTGGTTCACGGAGCCGGTAACGGCGATGCCCTGCTTTATGGGGAGACTGGAGAGGCGGGAGAGGAGGGCGTACAGCTCGGTACTGGAGGCACTGTCCCCTTCTATCTCCTCATAGCTCTGTTCGAAGACCAGGCGGGCGGACAGAGTAAGGGGCTTATCCTGAGCATATTTCTCCGTCAGGTATCCCCCCAGGATCATTACCCCTTTGGTATGGATGCGTCCCGCCAGTCGGGACTCCCGTTCGATATCCATCAAACCCTCTCGCCCCAGGCCCAGGGCGACGGTGATACGAGAGGGACGACCGAAGGCGAAGGTTCCCAATCCCATCACAGCCAGGCCATTTACCTGGCCCACCACCTGGCCGATGGTGTCGATCTTTATCGTGCCCCGCTGAATCATCTCTTTGATACGCTCCTGGATCAGGTTAGCACGGTATACCTTTTCCTCCGCCGCCTTTCTCACATGGCTGCCGCTGACGTACTGGGAGCCGTCCTGTTGGGCCCAAAAGTGAGCCTCTCGCATGAGGTCAGCCACTTCACCAAATTTGGTAGAGAGCTTCTCCTGATCCTCCGCCAAGCGGGAACCATACTCCACCAGTTTCGCCACCGCCGCCCGGTCGCAGGGCTTCAGATTCTCCTTGGTACAAAGAGTGCAGGCGAAGGCGGCATAGTTCATCTCGTTCTCTACATCGCGATCCATCCGGGTATCGAAGTCGGCCTTAACCTTGAACAGCTCATTAAAATCCTCGTCCATGGTGAGAAGGAGGTAGTAGAGCCAGGGGTTACCGATGAGAATTAGCTTGGCGTCCAGGGGGATGGGTTCCGGGCGGAGGGTCTTAGTGGTGGTAAATCCCAACCACTCCGCCATCTCCTCCACCGATATTTCTCCACAGCGGATGGCACGCTTAAGTCCCTCCCACGAGAAGGGGTTGCTTAACAGGGCCGCCGCCTGAAGGAGAAGATAGCCGCCGTTGGCCCGGTGCAGAGCGCCGCCCCGAACCATGGTGAAGTCGGTGACCAGGGCACCAAACTGGGCTTCCTTCTCTATGCGGCCGAAGAGATTGGGATAGCTAGGGTTCAGCTCGGAGACAATGGGTGCCCCCTTGAGTCCGGAGTTGTCCACCACTACGTTAACCTCATAGCGGTGAAAATCCCTATCCCGGCCGGCCATACCCGTGAAGGGGGTCTGGGCCTGTGATTGGGGTGGTGGCTGGCGAAATTGATCCACATTCTCGATAATGTCTTGCATCACTGAATTAAGGTAGTCCAGCAACTGGGGATAGGGGGTATACTTCTCCAGGAGATCTTCCACCAGGTGTCCCACGGAGAAGGTAGCCACCTCCCGATCCAGGTGTTCCAGGCTCTCGTTAGTCTCCTTCTCGGCCGTTCGAAGCTGTTTTAAGGTGGCTTTCACCTCATTGTCCACCACCTCCCGTCGGCGCTGGATCTCTTCTTTGATCTCCGCAGACAGCGCCTGGTACTCGTGGCTTTCCATAGGGCGGCCCTCCTCGGCCAAAGGGATGAGAAGAAAGCCCATGTGGCTGCTCTGGAGGGCGAAGCCCTGGGCCTGGGCCTTCTCACCCAGACGAGCAAAGCTCTCCTCCCGTTGCTTTTGAAAGGCGCTGATGGTGCTCTCCCGCTGGCTCACATACTCATCGCTCTCAAAGGAACGAGGGATGTCTTTCTTGGCCGCCTCCACCAGGCGGCGCATATCCTCCCGAAGCTGTCGCCCCACCCCCGGTGGCAGCTTCAAGGCATGGGGACGATAAGGGTCTCGAAAATTGTTCACATAGCACCAATCGCTGGGCGTTTCCTTGGAAGGGGCCAGATCCTGAAGGAAGGTAGTGATGAAGGTGGTTTTGCCGGTACCGGCTGGCCCGGCCATATAGATATTGAACCCCGGCTGGAACATGCCCAGACCGAAATTAAGGGCCTGCACCGCCCTGGCCTGGCCCACTATCCCCTCGATACAGGCCATCTCCTCCGTGGTCTCAAAGGTGAACTTCTGGGGGTCACAAGTCTTACGTAACCTGTCCGGTGTCAACGATGATGGCATTTTCCCCTCCTAACGTCGCTTCATTCCACTCAAAGGGGATTGTATCAGAAAGCGGCTCTTTTGTCGCCATTTCCTCCCGGCTCCTTGCCGGCGATGGGTGCCGTGGGCATTTACGTTGTTTAGCAAACCACCATAAGTCTGAAGCTATACATTCGGAACCCACCTGCCGACGCCTTCGGCTGGCGGTTTGAAAGTAACCAAGCACTCTTCACTAAAAGGGAGATTTGTGAAGTACTTGACAGTACTATGTGAACATCATAATATAGCACTACTTAAGAAGCAGAGGTAGCCGTTACGGAACGAGACCACTTGGAAGGAGCGGGGGGCAAGTGACTCTGGAGCGTGGCGGAGCAACGTGGCTGCTAATACCGTTAGTGGTCACTTCCTTCTTCCTATCCTCTTTCCTGCCCCACTGTCAGCACTTCACATCTCAATGTCGGCATTTTCGTAGCGCCACCCTTGAGGAAGTACAAAAGGACGGCGCTCCTCTTCCTTCCGTGGGAAGTCCCAAACCCGATGACAGCGGGGATCAGGTCTCTAGCAAGTGTGGGCGGCATGGTCTTGCTATCAACTGCAGGTTCTTCTCCATGTTGATCTCCATCGAATTACCAGGTGTAGCCACCTCCAACCTGGTCTACTTAACACCTTCTACATATATTCTTCCTCAGGAGATGTTCGTAAACCCCTCTCCGATGCCCCCGCGCACCGGTTTGCTTGGCTAGGGCTTTTCCGCGTCTTTGGCCTCGCCTGGAACCTTTCGGATGTATCCCCTCAGGTACATTCCCTCGAAGGCTGGGCCATAAAGTAGTACTAGCTAAGAAAAAAGGGGGGA
Organism: Chloroflexota bacterium; assembly: GCA_016183425.1. Lineage (GTDB taxonomy): Bacteria > Chloroflexota > Dehalococcoidia > JACPEP01 > JACPEP01 > JACPEP01. The sequence goes on along the minus strand of JACPEP010000042.1, from coordinate 95,652 downwards.
AATCATGTCAGTGAAAAGAAGGGCGCTTGTCATCGGCATATTACTCTTCATCATGACAAGCATCGGCGGCATCGCAAGCCGTATCTCGGCCCACGAGGTGTGGCCTCCCCTTCAGCCGAAGGTGACGGCGAAGGTTAAGGGCGACCAGATTACCTACCTTATCTGGCTCCAGAACAAGAGCGATGGCAAGGTACAAGCCATAGATCTGAGGTTTAGAGTACCTCACGCAACCAAACTGGTGGAAACCTGGGCGGGAGTCCCCAATGTTAACCGGGGCACCTTTGATGGCCGAGATGTGTCGTGGTACCATGATAGCGTCGCGGCGGGAGCATCGGAAGGCCCCTTTGTCGTCGTGGTACAAGTTGACCCATGGAACCCTGACCATCCTCACGGAACTGTCTCCGCCTACGCCTGGACGCAGTGGCGGGGTGGCAACGCCGTATCGGATCCCCTGGTGATGCAAAACCCCATGACGCCTCCGGCAACCATTATATCCGACGCGGAGGAAAAACGGGGCCTGATTCATATCGAGTACTACGGCACCTGGCGCAACTTTAACGACCTTCGGGATCAGGTGGCCAACTGGGCCCAGGGACAGGATTCAGGACGGCGCATCGCTCTGGAGAAGATAGAGCGTTTAGAGGCTACTCTCCACCATGTGCCCTGGCCCACCGCCAAGCTGGACATGGCAGCCACGGGGATGCACGAAGGGCTCCATCCGGTGGAGGATGGTCTCAAGGCTCAGAACGTGGCGGCCACTCAAGCAGCCCTGCAGAAGGTGAGCAATGCCTTTCATGACCTGACCCATGCCTTTTATGACGACTGGGTGGCCGGGACTCAAGGCGTGGTGGGCCACGTGATGCCCCATATCGGCTATGTAGATATTTCTGCTAACATCGCCGATCTTCGAACCCAGGTGGCCAACTGGGCCGCGGGGGACGATCTGGGGCGGCGCATCTCGTTGGAAAAGGTGGATCGCATGGGCTGGGTGATACCCCACATTGTCTGGCCGGGGATCATGGTGGGCTCGGTGGTGGAGCTTAAGGAGGCCCTGGGGGCAGTGAAGGAGGGTCTCCAAGCTAAGGATGTGGCGGCCACTCAAGCAGCCCTGGCAAAGGTTTCCGAGGCCTCCCACAGCCTCACCCACGACTTCTACGACAGGTGGATAGCCGGGCGGCGGGGCATGAAAGCCCACGCCGTCGTCCACGTCACCTATCAGGACATCTGGGGCAACGTCAACGACCTTCGAGATCAGGTGGCCAACTGGGCCAAGGGGCAGGACTCGGGGCGGCGCATCGGCCTGGAGAAGGTGGACCGCCTGGAGGCTCTCTTCGGCCACGTGGACTGGCCTAAGGAGATGAAGCACCCCATCGGCGAGCTGGAAGAAGCTATCCATGGTGTGGAAAAGGGACTCAGGGCCCAGGACCTGGCGGCCACCCAGGGGGCGATTACTAAGGTCTCCGAGGCTTTCCACGACCTGACCCACGAGTTCTACGAGTCCATCGAACCCCGTCGACCGGCGGCGCCGCCCGTCATGCCTCCAGCGGCGATGCCCGCAGCGCCGGAGATGCCGGGTATGCCTGCCATGCCTCCCGTTACGGCTCGACCATCTCTGGATGCCGCTCTGGTGGCTCAAGGAAGCGCCCTTTTCACCAGCAAGGGCTGCGCGGCCTGTCATGGCCCCGCTGGCGAAGGGGGAATTGGACCCCGGCTGACCCACTGGCACGAAGCCGACGTCATCCAATCTGCGGTGAGCAAGGGGAGCGGCATTATGCCTCCCTTCAGTCTCACTGACACCGAAATGCGGGCGATAATCGCCTTTGTTCAGAGCCTGGCTCAATAACCGGCTTTGGTCTGAACAGAAGCATCTCGGGGGCGGCCCCCCTGCCTATGGCGGGGGGGCCGCCCCCACTTTCTGGTGCCGCGTGCTTAGGGTATAATTGGCCATATAAAGGAAGGTGGTAAGTGCGTATCGCCATCACGGGCAGTCGGGGGCAACTGGGCCAGGAGCTAAAAGAGGTTCTGTCCGAAAGGCACCAGGTTATCGCCCTGGACAAACCGGAATACGATATTACCAAAAGGGAGGTGAGCCAGGCTATCGCTGACAGCGAGCCCGAGGTGGTTATTCACTGTGCCGCCATGACTCATGTAGATGGCTGCGCCCTGGATCCTCAACGCGCCCTGGAGGTCAACGCTCTAGGCACCCGCAATGTGGCCCTGGGTTGCTTAAGGGCCAGGGCAGAGTTGGTCTACATTAGCACCAACGAGGTATTCGACGGTGCCAAGGATTCTCCCTACTGGGAATTCGATACCCCTCATCCTGTAAATCCCTACGGGGCTTCTAAGCTGGCAGGGGAGGATTACGTCCGGCAATTGCTGCACAGGTTCTACGTTGTGCGCACCTCCTGGCTCTTCGGGCGCGGCGGCCGCAACTTCGTCCTTAAGATTTTGGAGAAGGCGCAGGGCGAGAGCCGCCTTCCTATGGTCATGGACGAGGTAGCCTCCCCCACCTATGCTCCCGACCTGGCCCAGGCCATAGGACAATTGCTAGACCTTAGGGTATATGGTACTTACCATCTGACCAACAGCGGCGGCTGCTCCCGCTTTGAGTATGCTCAAACAATATTGAAGCTGGCGGGGAGGGAGCATGTGGAGCTGGTGCCCATTTCCGCCGCCGAGTACGTTCGGCCCTCTCGACCTCCCCTCCAGAGCCGTCTTCACAACTATTGTGGTGCCCAGTTGGGCATTGCCCTTCGGCCGTGGCAGGAGGCCCTCCGTCATTTCATAGCCGAACAGGTTCTCTACCAGAAAGGCTGACGCCATGCCCCGCGTCTCCGTTATCATCCCTAACTGGAACGGTGCCCCCTATCTGGCGGTATGCCTGGACTCTTTACGGAGACAGACCTACAACGACTTCCAGGTGGTAGTGGTGGACAATGGCTCTCATGATCAGAGCCTGGCTTTGCTGCGTGAGTTCCCAGAAGTGCAGGTCATCCCCCTGCCCAGCAATCGTTTCTTCGCCGGCGCTGTGAACCAAGGCATCCGCTGTTCCCAGGGTGAGGTGGTCGTCCTCCTCAACAACGATACTGAAGCAGAGCCTACTTGGCTGGAGGAGTTGGTAAGGGGACTGGAGGCACACTCGGAGGCGGGGATGGCGGCCAGCAAGCTGCTCCTTTTTCGGCAGCGGGGTATCCTACACTCCGCCGGAGACTTCTACGGTCGTGATGGAGTGCCCGGCAACCGGGGTGTTTGGCAGCGGGATAACGGCCAGTACGATATAGTGGAAGAGGTTTTTGGCCCTTGCGGGGGGGCGGCGGCTTACCAGCGCCGTATGCTGGATGACATCGGCCTTTTCGACGAGGACTTCAAGGGCTACTGCGAGGACGTGGACCTGGCTTTTCGGGGACAATTGCGGGGCTATCGCTGCGCTTTCATCCCTTCCGCCCGGGTGTATCATCACCTGAGCGCCACCGGCGGGGGGCCTTTGGCCAGCTTCCTGTGCGGCCAAAACTTCATCAATGTCATCGTCAAGGATATGCCCTCTCCTCTACTGCGTCGCTACTGGCGGGACATCCTGGGCGCTCAGCTAGGCTACGTCAGCCAGTCCCTGCGCCATTGGAGAGAGCCCGCCGCTCGAGCGCGGCTGCGGGGCCAACTGGCGGCCCTGACCATGCTCCCCCGAATGCTGGTCAAGCGACAACACATTCAGGCCCAGCGGCGCGTTTCTATAGAGGAAATAGAGTCCCGCCTCAGCGCACCCGGCAACGGACCAAGACCTTGACTATGTCCTCCCCACCCATCCAGGTCTCTGTGGTCATCCCAGCTTACAACGAGGAGAAGCGGATTCAGACTACCTTGGAAGCCATCACCAGCTATTTGGAGAAAAAGGCATATTCGACGGAGGTGATGGTGGTGGACGACGGCAGCCGCGACGACACGGCAGGGCTGGTGGCGCGTTTCGCCCAGCAGCACCCCAATATTCGCCTCCTCTCCAACCCACACCGAGGCAAGGGATATGCCGTCAAGACCGGGATGCTGGCCGCCCGGGGGGAATTCGTCCTCCAATGCGATGCCGATCTCCCGGTGCCCGTGGAAGAGATAGACCGCTTCGTGGCCCTTCTGAAGGAGGGATACCCGGTGGTCATCGCCTCAAGAGAGGTGGCCGGAGCCCGGCGTATCCATGAGCCCTTTTATCGCCATATTTTAGGTCGGGCCTTCAATCTCTTGGTGCAACTTCTGGTCATACCAGGAGTGCAGGATACCCAAAGCGGCTTCAAAGCCTTTTCTCGGGAGGTGGCCTACAGCATCTTCTCCCAGGTAACTATTAACGGCTTCGCCTATGATGTGGAGGTGCTCTTTTTAGCCCGGAATCGAGGCTTTACCGTAGTCCAGATTCCGGTTCCCTACTGGCATCATGCCGAAAGCAAGGTGAACCCGATTCGGGATTCCCTATCCATGTTGGCCCGTGTGGTCGGCCTGTGGTGGCGATATCGGGGGCAGAGAACCGAACCAGGTAGCGGCGCGCCATCCCAGGTGCTAAAATATAATGTGTCCTCTAGGCAGGTAACGGAGCAGGAGGCAGCCATGGGGATGTCCCCCAAGTTCCGCCAGCAATTGGAAGACCTGTTACAAAAAATGGACAGCCCCCGGAGAAGGAAAGGGGCTCCTTTTACTGGCATTCCTTGGGGGTTACAACGTCTCCGCCCTTCCTCCCCTGGGCAGCTAATGTTGGCCAGCTTTGCCCTGGCGGTGGTGAGTCTGCTGGTAAAGGTGTTATTGCCGACGCTGTTTCAGTGGGTCCTTGTCCTGGCTGCTCTACTCTTTGCTCTCGCCTACATCACCAGCTTCATGAAGCCTGGCGGCAGCTATACCACGAGGTGGCGAGGCCGTATTATCCAAATGCCCATCTCAGGAGAAGCCTGGTGGCACCGCCTCTATTTTTGGCTCTACGGAAGGGAGTGACCTGCGCCTTTCTCATCCTTCTCTCTGGCTGAGCGGCATTATCCTCGTCTACCTGCTTCTGGGAATAACCTTTGCCGTAAGGACACCTTCCTGGCAGGCCCCGGATGAGCCGGCCCACTTCAACTATATCCGAGACGTGGCTACCGGACAGGGGCTGCCCGTTCTGAAGGTAGGCGACTATGACCAAGCCTACCTAGAGGCGCTAAAGGCGGCTCGCTTTCCCCCCCAAATGTCCATCGACGCTATCCGTTACGAGTCCCATCAACCTCCCCTTTACTATCTTTTGGCCGCTCCGGTATACCGACTTACCACCTTTCTTTCTCTGGAGCAACAGGTAGTGGCCCTGCGTCTCCTTTCCCTCGTTTTAGGGGCGCTCCTTCTGGTGATGGCCTATGTTTTGGCAGCCAGGGTGTTTCCCAACCTCGTTGCCCTAGGCACCGCCGCCTTTATGGCGGCGGTGCCCCAGCACACCGCCATGACCGCCGCCATAAACAACGACACCTTGGCGGAGCTGGTGCTGGCTACCTTTCTTTTCCTGGCCGTCACAGCGTTGCAAGAGCAGCGACAAGGGAGAATAAAGGAAGGGACAAGTTTGGCTCTGGGCCTTACACTGGGTCTGGCTCTCCTCACCAAGACCACCATCTACATTGTTCTCCTCCTGGTGCCCCTTCCTTTCGTGTTAGGTGCGGGGCGTGCACCTTCCCAGAGCCACTGGCTCCGCCTGGGGGGGATCTATCTCCTGGGGCTGGGGATCTCGGGATGGTGGTTTTTGCGAAACGTTTTGATATACGGACTGGCCGATCTCACGGGATTGACCCGTCACGACATGGTGGTGGTGGGGCAGCCCATCCCAGGCGTCTTCGACCTGGCCATGGCCCGGCACCTTGTCACCGTGGGCTTCAAAAGCTTCTGGGTGCAGTTGGGCTGGATGGGCGTTCCCGCGGACAGAGGCACCTACATTGTCTTTGGCCTCCTTAGTGTGGTGGCCCTTTTGGGATGCATACTTTTCCTCGCCAGGGCGCGCTCCGAAACCATGACATCTCTTCAAAGATCGGCCCTTCTCATCATGATAGCTACCATAGCACTGGTGTTCTTGAGCATGTTATATTACAATCTTCGCTACATCCAGCCTCAAGGGCGTTACCTCTTCCCCGCCCTGGTACCCCTCTCCCTTTTCTCAGTCTTGGGACTTAGAGAGCTGCTTTCTACTCGGCACCAGAGCCTTCTATTCATCCTTCTCTTTGGCGGCCTGTTCCTTTTGGAGGGAGATGTGGCCCGGCGTTTGATTCCCTTTCTACAATAGGGTGTACTCAACCCTTCCGGCCCTCTCTTACGCAGCGACCTCCCTCCTCGCTCTTATGTCACTCTCTGGCATATACGGGAAGAGTGAAATGGCTAAAAAGCAAGGGTTCCCCCTCAGCGCCAGTTCCGTTCCGTGGGCAGGTTGACAGAGCAGGGAGGCCGTGCTAAATTGCCCTCCTAAGGAGGGGCGTCTTTCCTTAGGCACGGCAGTTTTAATTCCGATTTGAAAGGAGAAGAGGAATGGCTTACGAGAAGATTATCTACGAGGTGGACGGGGATGGCGTTTGCCGCATCACCCTAAACGACCCTCAGCGGATGAACCCCCTGGGGTGGCCTCTGCTGGCGGAGCTAGACAACGCCTTGAAGGAGGCGGAGCGGGATGGCAATGTCAGGGTGATCATTATTAAGGGTGCCGGGCGTTGCTTCTCGGCTGGCTACGACCTGGGAAGCGGGGAGGGGCTCACCGGGCCGCGGGGGCGGAAGGAGTATGGCCGGAGTATCTGGAACAGTCGGGCTCACGTTCAAGGCCATATCGAGTACTGGTTTAATATCTGGAACCTGTGGAAGCCGGTTATCGCCCAGGTGCACGGCTATTGTCTGGCCGGAGCCAGCGAGTTGGCCGCCATTTGCGACCTGATGGTGGTGTCCGACGACCTGCGCTATGGCTATCCGCCCACGCGGTGGATGGCCAGCGGAGATACCATCGCCATCTATTCGTGGCACGCTGGCCTCAAGATAGCCAAGGAGATGTCCTTCGGTCGCATCCTCAGCGGCGAGGAGTGCCTCCGCTACGGCTTCGCCAACTACTGTTTTTCCAAAGACAAGCTGGAAGAGGAGACCAGCAAGATCGCCAAACGCATCGCCGGCATGCATCCCGAGCTTTTATCTCTCTCCAAACGAGTGGTGAGCCGCACCTTCGATGCCATGGGTTTTCGGCTATCCCTGGAGTACGGCGGCGAGTTCGATAGCCTGAGCCATTTCGGCCAGGGCTATGGCTATCGAGAGGCCGTGGAAAAATATGGCCTGGCCGATGGTCTCAAGAAATTGAACGAACCCTGGGGCGGCATCTAAATTCGATAGCTGGCTGGGCTAACCTTATGGTTTACCAGGGGAAAACCACCATCTATTACAAAGGCTGGATAATACTTCCCAGTCGTTCCGTAAGCCATTGATTCTGCCCGTAGTCGATGGGCACTTCGATGAGACAGGGTCCTTGGGATTCCAGGCAATGTTGGAGCAAGGGTAAAAAATCAGTCGCCGTCTGAGGTTTATAGGCTTCGAAGTCGAAAGCCTGTGCCAGACGCACAAAATCGGGGTTAGAGAAGGAGACGCCGAAGGTCTCTCCGTAGTGGCGCTTCTGGTTCCACTCTACTACGCCGTAGGCTCCATCTACCCACACCACCACCACCAGAGGCACTCCAAGGCGTCGCGCCGTTTCCATTTCTTGACAGTTCATTAGGAACCCACCGTCCCCCACCACCACCACGACCCGCCGCTCCGGATATACCAACTTGGCGGCAATAGCCCCCGGCAAGCCTATGCCCATAGAGGCGAAACCATTGGAGATGATGACCGTGTTGGGTTGGTGAGCGGGAAACATGCGAGCCACCCAGAGCTTATGGGCACCGACATCGCTAACGACAATATCCTGGGGACGCAAAGCCCGCCGGAGGTCAGCCAGTACCTTCTGGGGTTTCATGGGCAAGGTAGTATCCTGAGCAAAAAGAGAAAGTTCGCTTAGTATCGTTTCTCTCAGGGCAACGTGACCTTCCATGGGACGCCGCACCTTACAGGAATGGCGCAGGGCTGCTAGAGCCTCACCGATGTCTCCCACAATCTCCACCTCAGGCTGGTAGTGAGCATCTACTTCCGCCGGCATAGTATCTATGTGGATTATCCGTTTTTTACCCTCGCTGTTCCATTTGCTGGGAGCGTACTCCACCATATCGTAACCCGCAGCCACCACTACGTCCGCCTTGGCAAGGCCGGCCATGACCCAGTCTTGGCTCTGAAGCCCCACTGTCATGAAAGAGAGGTGGTTTTGATAGTCGATACAGCCTTTGGCCATAAAGGTATGGGCCACCGGCACGTGAAGGGCCTCCGCCAGAGCGGTCAACTCCTGGCTGGCGTTACCTCGAATGACCCCGTTACCGACCAGAATAAGGGGGCTGAGGGCCTCCTGGAGTACGGTGGCGGCGCGTTGGATAGACTCCTCGTTGGGGCCGGGGTAGTGGATGGGTTGCGGGGGGAGTGGCTCGCCTTCTATCTCCATCTTAGCCACGTCCTCGGGCACCTCGATATGGGTGGGGCCGGGCTTTTCCGTTTGGGCCACTTTAAAAGCCTTACGTACCACCTCCGTTACGGTAAGGGGATGCTCTAATCGGGCGTTCCACTTGACCACAGGTTGGAACATGCCCAATACGTCGATATACTGGTGGGATTCCTTATGAACACGATCCAGACCCGCCTGCCCCGTGATAGCCACCAGCGGCGCTCGGTCCAGGTAAGCATCGGCTATCCCAGTGAGGAGGTTGGTGGCCCCGGGGCCCAGGGTGGCGAGGCAAACCCCGGGACGGCCGGTGAGACGTCCATACACATCGGCCATGAAAGCCGCCGATTGCTCGTGGCGGGTAGTGATGAATTTGATTCTTTTGCTGTGGGAGAGGGAATGGAGGATCTCCAGTATCTCCTCGCCGGGGAGACCAAAAACATACTCTACCCCCTCTGCTTCCAGGCATCGTACAAGCAGGTCGGCTACTTTCATCTCCCCACCCCCAGCTTATGGATGGCCAGGAGCTTTATTTCCGTCATCTCCTCTATGGCGTAACGAAGGCCCTCCCGTCCCAGACCAGAGTCTTTGGTACCCCCGTAGGGCATATGATCCATGCGAAAGGTGGGCACCTCGTTGATGATTACTCCACCCACTTCTAGCTCCTGATAGGCATAGAGGGCCTGCTCCAGGCTCTGCGTAAAGACGCCCGCCTGCAGCCCGTAACCAGTATCGTTCACAGCCGCTATCGCCTGGGCGAAATCATGGAAGGGGAAAAGAACGACCACAGGGGCGAACACCTCCTGACGGCACACCCGGCTCTTGGGATCTACGTTAACTAGCACCGTGGGCTCAAAGATGTTTCCCCGGGCGCTACCTCCCACCAGGGCACTCGCCCCCTGGGCAATGGCCTCCTGGCACCACTCTTCAGTGCGCCGGGCAGCCCCTTCATCGATGAGAGGCCCCACGTCCGTATTCCTATCCATAGGGTCGCCCACCTTCAGGGCCTTCACCTCCTCCACCAGCCGCTGGGTGAAGAGGTCGAAGATTTCATAATGAACAAAGACCCGCTGCACGGAGATACAGCTCTGGCCAGCGTAAGAATAGCCTCCGGCAACGATACGTTTCACCGCCCGTTCCAGGGGAGCGCCCTGGTCCACCACTACCCCTGCGTTACCCCCCAACTCTAAAACAACCCGCTTCTTCCCCGCCTTTGCCTTCAGGCTCCAACCCACCTCTGCGGAGCCGGTGAAGGTGAGCACCTTGTACCGGTCGTCGGCCACCATCCGGCCCGCCCTCTGGTTAGTCAAAGGGATGACGCTTACCATCCCTGGCGGCAGACCCAGCTCTCCAATGAGCTGGCCGAGGAGGAGCAACGTTAGCGGAGTCTTGCTTGCCGGCTTGATCACTATGGGGTTGCCCACGGCCAGAGCAGGGGCAATCTTGTGAAGAGCCAGATTGAGGGGAAAGTTGAAAGGGGTGATAGCGGCCACGGGCCCCACCGGAAAGCGCTGAGCAATACCAACTACATCGGCCACCCCTGAAATCAGATCCATGGGGATCACCTCGCCCCCTATGCGCTTGGCCTCTTCGCTGGCTGTCTCCAGGGTAAAGAGAGCCCGCTGCACCTCCAGCGCGGCGGCCTTCCAGGGTTTGCCCGCCTCCTTCACGATGGTCTCGACAAATTCCGTCTCACGCCTAAGGATAAGCTCTCTCAGTCGACGCAAAGCTTGAGAGCGTTGAAAGGCCGTCAGCCGCCGGGCTTCGCCAAAGGCTTGAACCGCCTTCTCGGTGCTTTCCTCCAACTGGTCTTCGGTACCGAAAAAGGTAACTCCTATCAAATCACCGTTATAGGGATTTCGTACCTCCAGGTGCTCCCTCGAAGTCCGCCATTGTCCCGCCAGCAGAAAAGGATACTCGGTGGCCATTTTTTGCTCCCCTTTTCCTTCAAACAAAGCCGCAAGGGCCTTAAAAGACCCGTCTTTTAGAAGAAGAGAACATCCCTCATTTATAGTATACTCCATTATGCTCCGCAAATAAGAGCGTCGCAGTGCCAAAGGCAAAGGCCTTGGCTGACAGCGAGTCCGTATTGGCGCTAAAGAAGCTCAGGTGCTACAATGGCTAGGCACCAAGGGGATTACCGGCACCTGTAAATCTACATGGGACAACCTGAAGAAACAAACCTGGCCATAGCGCAGCGGCTGCCCCCCGCACTGGCACCGCTTTTGAAGGCCGCTGGCGAGGCAGCGGCAGAACTGAAACTATCCCTATACTTGGTGGGGGGCGCCCTTCGCGACATCCTCCTCCACCGACCCGTCGTGGATGTGGACTTGGTGGTAGAGGGTGACGCCATCCTTGTCGCCCAGCGCATGAAGGACTCTCTAGGGGGAGAGGTAACTGTCCATTCCCGCTTCGGCACCGCCAAGTACCGGCGGGGCTCCCTATCCATGGATATTGCCACCGCCCGCAAGGAAAGCTACGCCCACCCGGGGGCCCTGCCTACGGTAAGTCGAGGCACCCTGTTGGAGGACCTGGCCCGCCGTGATTTCACCATAAACGCTATGGCGGCCCCCCTCTCTCTACCCCACTTGGGCCTGGTGATAGACCCCTTCAGCGGGCAGTCGGACATCACGCGCAGACTGATCCGTATTCTGCACCCCAAAAGCTTCGTCGACGACGCCACCCGCATCCTCCGTGCTCTACGCTACGAGCAGCGCCTCGCCTTTCACTTGGAGGACGAGACCGAGACTTTCCTACGCAGAGACGTGGGGATGCTGAGTACCATCAGCGGCGACCGTATACGCCGCGAGATGGAGCTTGTGCTCACCGAAGAAGAGCCGGAGCTTGCGCTACAACGTGCCCAAGAGCTGGGAGTGCTCCAGTCCATTCATCCTCATCTTTCGGGAAACGGTTGGCTGAGGGAAAAGTTTTCCCAAGCACGAAAGGAAACACCCCGAAACCTCCTGGCCTCCGTCTACCTGGCCCTATGGCTCTATGGAATGAACAAGAATGATATGGAAACACTCCTTCGCCGGTTGAAGCTGTCCGGCCGGAGAGCCACTTCCATTGTAGACCTCCAGACCCTGAGAGCTAAGAGGACCGAGCTGTCCAATCCCTACCTTCTCCCCAGCGCCCTGTGCCGACTTTTGGACCCCCTTCACCCCGCGGCCGTAGCCGCCGCTATCGTGGCATGTGACGACCCCATAGCGCGCCTCAATCTACAAAAATACCTTCGTCAGCTCCGCCACCTTCGCCCCGCCCTCAACGGAGAGGCTTTGAGAGAGATAGGAGTTCCCCCCGGCCCCATCATGGGGCAGATATTGCAGGGCTTGCGGCAGGCTCGGCTGGACGGAGAGGTGCACACCAGAGAAGAGGAAGAGGCTCTGGTGTGTCACCTCTTAGCGGAAAGAACCTCCTAGAGCAATACTGTGTGCACACAACACTTGACGATACCCGTCGAAACCCCAACACGAGATGCGTGATGACAGATAACCTTACCCCGAAAAAGGGAGAGCGACTTTTTCGGCCATACTAGACATTTTATTTATTGAAAACAATTTATTGCAAGCCGAGGTTATCCCAGATATAATTGGTTTTATGTACGCTAATTGCCGCCTGAAAGGCTGGCAGGTACGACCGTGAAAATTCGCTTGCGCGGGATAATGGCTATCGCTGCTATTCTGGTGTTGTTCCAGCCGCTTACTCATGCCAAGGACAACACTATCCCTCCCCTAACTTATTTCTGGTACAAGGTTTATTCCAGTTCTTTAAGCCACATCATTGAACCTAACATTAATGCCCAGCTTTCAGAAGAAGAGGGTGATAAAGCTGATGGTCCTGGAAGTGTCGGCTTGAGCTCTGAAACATCCAGGGTGGCGGTTTGGACACCGAGTCCTATTTCAGAGCCAATTGAAAATCCCCCCATTGAAATGTTTGGAGTGGTAGAAAAGGGCATCGTCTATAGGTCTGGCCAGCCGACCGAGGCTAATTATCAATGGCTTTTGAATCATGGTTTCAAGAGTATCGTTAACCTTCGACGGGAGACTAGTGACACCACGGATTCCATATTGAACCTTGGTTTTAGTAACTATTTATGGCTCAATATCCAGGATGAGACGAGCCCGTCCGCCGAGCAGTCGAAGCGTTTCCTTGACTTTATAATAGATTCTCGGAACTGGCCCGTGCTAATTCATTGTAAGGCAGGAACAGGGCGTACCGGTACAATGGTTGCCTTGATCAGGTATGCCGTTGATGGATGGCCCATGACGGAGGCCATCAAAGAAGCCAGACTTTACCGGAACGGCGTCGATTTAGCCCAGAATCAGTTGGATTGGTTGAACCGCTGGGCCCATGAACACCCCGCTGGCTCCCACCAGTCTATAGCCCTACACAGTCAACCACCAAAAAAATAGCCTGGCACGCGGTTGCTCGATTAGTATGTAATGACAGAGCTCCGAAAAACCGCCCCGACACCCGCCACCAGGGCCATCTGCAAATAGCTACAAATCCATACCTCAGGCTTAAGCCTGGGATTTTTTGAATAAGACCCCGCGTCTCACCGTGCCCATGCTATAATATTCTCTGACAAGAGGAATTGTACGAGGATTGAAGCACCATGGAAGATAGGCTGACCATCTTAGAGAATAAGCTAGCGGCGCTGGAGAAAAGATACGAGGAGCTGAACTACCTCATGGCCCAGCCAGATGTAATGTCAGACCTCTCGCGGCTCCAAGAGCTGGCTAAAGAGCAAGCCCGGTTGCAAGAAGCCGTGAGCCGGTATCGTCACTTCCGGGAGATAGATCATCAACTGAAAGAGGCCCGCGCCCTTTTAGGCGATGGGTCAGAGTTAGCCGCCCTGGCCCAGGAGGAGGTAGAGCGACTGGAGCGGCAGCGGGAGGATTTGTGGCAAGGCATCAAAAAGATGTTCCTACCCCGGGACCCCAACGATAACAAGGATATATTTGTGGAGATCCGGGCGGGGACGGGCGGTAGTGAGGCTACCCTTTTCGCCGCCGATCTCTTCCGTATGTATTCCCGATATGCCGAGTTCAAAGGGTGGGAGGTAGAGGTCATCAGCACCAGCCCCAGCGAGGTGGGCGGTTTTAAGGAGATCATCTTCGAGGTGCTGGGGCGGGGGGCCTTCAGTCGCTTCAAGTACGAGCGGGGCGTCCATCGGGTTCAGAGAGTCCCGGTGACCGAGGCCTCGGGGCGCATCCACACCTCCACTGCCACCGTAGCTGTCCTTGCCGAGGCAGAAGAGGTGGAGGTAGACATAAGCCCCGACGATATTCGCACCGACATCTTTCACAGTAGCGGCGCTGGGGGCCAGAATGTGAACAAGGTGGCCACCGCTGTCCGCATCACCCACGTCCCCACCGGCATCGTAGTTACCTGCCAGGACGAACGTTCCCAGTTTAGGAACCGCACCAAGGCCATGGCCATCCTGCGGGCCCGCCTTCTGGAGTTACAGGAGCAGCAACGCATGACTGAGACAAGAGAGTCCCGGCGCTCCCAGGTGGGCAGCGGCGAGCGGGCGGAGAAGATCCGCACCTACAACTTCCCTCAGAGCAGAGTCACCGACCATCGGGCGGGCATCAGCCTTTACAACCTTCCCGCAATACTGGGCGGAGAGATGGATGAGATGGTGGACATGATCGCAGCCCGGGACGGAGCCGAAAAGGAGGCAGCCCTATTTGACAATGAGACAGTCCCTGACTGACGCTGTGCGTTGTCTCTCCTCCATATCGCAAGAAGAAGCTTACCTGGAGGCCCAGCTCTTGCTCATGGCCGTCACCGGGATGACGAGAGAAAGTCTTTTTCAAAACCTGACCCAAGACATCTCGCCAGCCAATGAAGAGGTTCTGCACCAGCTTCTGGCCCGCCGCCTTCGACGGGAACCCCTTCCCTACATAATTCGCCGCCGCTTCTTCTTCGGCCTGGAGTTCTACGTGGATGGCCGAGTGTTAATACCCAGACCAGAGAGCGAGCTCCTGGTAGAAAAGGCTCTCCAGATCGCCGAGGAGAAGGGGATACATTTGGCGGCCGATGTGGGCACGGGCAGCGGGGCCATAGCAGTAAGCCTGGCGGTGAATCTGCCACATACCCTGTTTTATGCCACTGATATCTCCTCCCCGGCCCTTGAGGTGGCGGCCATCAATTGTCGCCGTCACGGTGTACAAGAACGGGTTCACCTATTGCAGGGCGACCTGGTCGATCCGCTACCCCATGCCGTCGACCTTCTTGTAGCCAATCTGCCATACATCAGCCATGTCACCTTGCCGACACTGGCGCCGGAGATAAGGCATTTCGAGCCTGCCATCGCCCTGGATGGCGGAGAGGATGGCCTCCACTGTATCGCCCGTTTTCTGGCCACCGCCGGACCAAAGCTTCGACCCGGCGGCGCGCTTCTGATAGAGATAGGCGAAAGCCAGAAACAAGAAGCGGTCCCAATAGCCAGAAAATATTTCCCTAAAAGCGAGATAGTGGTAATCCCCGACCTGGCTGGCAAAGACCGAGTGCTTCTGGTAAGGACAGACGCTCTTATCCCATGAATCTCTCTGGCCTCTTGCCCCTTCTAGATGATGTTGCCACCTTCCACCGGCTGGTGGACACAGTAGAAGGCGGCAACAACGCCTCTGTTCATCTTTTAGAAGCGGCCCGGCCCTATGTGGTGGCCTGTCTCTGGCGCAGGCTCCAGTGCCCCCTCCTCATCGTCGCCCGTCGTTGGGATAAAGCCCGCTACTGGGTGGAGGAGCTCTCCGCTTGGTGCGGCGACGAGGTCCTCGTCCACTGGTTCCCCAACCCAGAAGCCCTTCCCTACGAGCGCCTGCCCCTGGATCCAAGCGTCGTCCATCAGCGTCTCAAGGTTCTCCACGCTCTTTACCAGACCCGGAGCCAAAACCCCCCACCCCTGATAGTAACCTCTCCTCGCGGTCTAGCTCACAAGACACTCTCAGCAGCGGACTTTTCCGCTGCGTGCCATACCCTGCAAACAGGCGACAGCATAGACCGAGATCAGCTCTATGCCAAATGGCTAGACATGGGCTATGAAGGGGTGGCCACCGTGGAGGTTCCCGGCACCGCAGCCCGTCGGGGCGGCATCCTGGACATCTACCCTCCCCACGTCCACCTCCCCCTACGGGTGGAGATGGTAGGAAACACTGTGGAGAGCCTTCGCCTCTTTGATCCAGCCACCCAACGGTCGGTGAATCTGGTATCTCAGGCCACGGTTGGTCCGGCGCGAGAGATGCTTCTCCCCTTCAAGAACAAACACCGGCACGACTGGCCCTCCTTATCCCACAACGGAGGCTCCTGGCCCAAATTGGAGGAGGAAATAGAAAAGCTGATTTCGGGGCAAGTCTTTGAGGGTATGGACTTCTACGCCCCCCTCTTCCATCAGGGCAGCCTCCTGGAGCACCTACCCAACCAAACTCTTTTGGTGCTGGAGGAGCCCGAGGATATCCACAGCCTGATAGATGAGTTGGACAACCAGGCCCAGGAGCAAAGACAGTCCCAGGGGCTGCCAGAAGACTTCCCCCGACCCTACTTCCAATGGTCAGAGCTAGAGAAGATCATCGCTCAGAAACAGCGGCGCATTACCCTTAAGGAGTGGGATACTGAAAAAGAAACAGAAGAACATACTCTAGGATTCACTGTTCCCCCCTCCTACGGCGGGCGTCTGGAGGCACTCCTCCAGTCCACCATCCGTCGGAATGGGGAAGGACGCCTGATAATCCTCTCCCACCAGGCTAGCCGCCTTTCGGAGCTCCTTCGGGAGCAGGAAAACGCCATCTTCCCCCAAGAGGAGGTAAGTCAACCGCCTCCCCCGGATTCAGTGACCCTGATCCGCGGCTCCTTGGGAGCGGGATGGCGCCTCCGGGGACAGGAAGGTAGCCCCGCTCTTACCCTCCTCACCGACACCGAGGTCTTCGGTTGGGCCAAAGAGGGGCGCCGCTCACGACGGCTATCCCCCCATCGCCTCCCCCTGCCTCACCTCTCGGTGGGAGACTACGTCGTCCATGTGGACCACGGCATCGCCCGCTACGGCGGCATAATCCACATGAGCCGCGACAGCGTGGAGAGGGATTACATCATCCTGGAGTACGCTGAGGGCGACCGCCTTTATGTCCCCTCCGAACAAGTAGACCGTATCGGGCCTTACATTGGCTCTGGAAGCGAACCCCCCTCCTTAAGCCGATTGGGAACGCAGGAGTGGGCCCGCCTCCGACAGCGGGTACGCCGCGCCGTCGCCGAGCTGGCCCAAGAGCTCCTGGCCACTCAGGCCACCCGGGAGGTAATGGAGGGCATTGCCTTCTCTCCAGACAGCCAGTGGCAACAGGAGCTGGAGGCCTCCTTCCCCTATGTGGAGACGTCAGACCAGCTTCAGGCGGTTCAAGATGTAAAACAGGATATGGAGCAACCCAAGCCAATGGATCGCCTGGTGTGCGGCGACGTAGGTTACGGCAAGACGGAGGTGGCCCTGCGGGCCGCCTTCAAGGCCGTAAGCCACGGCGCGCAGGTGGCCATTCTGGTGCCCACCACCGTCCTCGCCCAGCAGCACTATAACACCTTCGCTCAGCGTCTGAAGGCCTGCCCCGTGCAAGTAGAGATGCTGAGGCGCTTCCGCTCCGAGGCTGAGCAGCAGACCGTCCTTGGTGGCCTCAGAGAGGGGACGGTGGACATCTGCATCGGCACCCACCGCCTGATTCAGAAAGACGTGGAGTTCAAAAACCTGGGGCTGGTTATCATCGACGAGGAACAGCGCTTCGGGGTGGCCCATAAGGAGCGACTGAAGCAGATTCGTCGAGAGGTGGATGTCCTCACCCTCACCGCCACCCCCATCCCCCGCACTCTGTACATTTCCCTGGCTGGAGTGCGTGACATGAGTGTTATGGAGACGCCTCCTGATGAACGCCTCCCCATAAAGACCTACGTAGGCACTTACAGCGAAAGGTTGGTTCGGGAAGCCATCCTTAGGGAAATGGATCGAAATGGCCAGGTGTTCTTCGTCCATAACCGGGTGCAGAACATCGGCTGGATGACCAACCAATTGCGAGAGTTGGTACCAGAGGCAAAGCTGGCCATCGCCCACGGCCAGCTACCCGAGGAGGAGCTGGAAGGAGTAATGCTGAAGTTCCTACCGGGCAACATAGACGTCTTGGTATGTACCACTATCATCGAGTCAGGGTTGGACCTGCCCAACGTCAACACCCTCATCATTAACGAGGCCGATCGTCTGGGGCTATCTCAACTTTACCAGTTGCGGGGTCGAGTAGGACGAGGGGCCAACCGAGCCTATGCCTATTTCCTCTTCCGCCCCCAGAAAAGACTAACCGAAGCCGCCGAGAAACGATTGCGCACCATCTTCCAGGCCACGGAGCTAGGGGCCGGTTTCCACATAGCCATGAAAGACCTGGAGATACGAGGCGCGGGCAACCTCCTGGGGCCGGAGCAGAGCGGCCATATGGAGACCGTGGGCTTTGACCTCTACAGCCGGATGTTGGCTGAGGCGGTGGCCGACCTCAAGGCCGGGCAGGCCGGTGCCCCCAAAGTCGAAGAACGACTCCTCCCCTCCATAGATCTGCCCCTCCCCGCCTACATCCCCACCGATTACATCCCCGACGAGAACACTCGCCTGGATTTCTACCGCCGTATGGCGGCCATTGCCTCGGTAGAGAAGGGGGAAGATATGGCCCAGGAGCTACGAGACCGTTTCGGGCAGCTACCGGAGCCGGTAGCCAACCTCCTTTATATCCTGCGCCTCAGGGTCTTGGCCACTGCCGCTCAGCTTCACTCCCTGAGCACCGAAGGCAATTTGCTGGTTCTCAAGGGGGAAAGGGAGCTGAACCGCCGCCTTGAATCCATGCCCAAGGATGGGCTAACGGTAGGGCATCGGCAGGTGCGCCTGGACATGAAGCGCTTGCGGAAGAGATGGCCGGAGGTGCTGCAACGGGTAGTGGAAGCCCTGGCCTGACGCCTCCCCGATCCCTCCCTTTGTGCCCAAAAGGCATCTTCTTTGCCTGAGCCCTCCCTCTTTATCGATTTCGTGGTCGCCCTGGCCGCCGCCCTGGTTGGCGGCGCCGTGGCCCACCGCCTTCGTCAGCCAGTAATGGTAGGCTACCTTTTGGCAGGCATGGTGGTGGGCCCCTATGTCTTAGGCGGCCTGACGGAGGTTGGTCGGGTACGCACCCTGGCCGAGATGGGGGTTGTCTTCCTCATGTTCGCTCTCGGGGCGGAGTTCTCCTTGGCACGGGTGGGGGCTATACGCCGGGTGGCTCTTTTGGGCGGGGGAGCCCAGATCGGTCTCACCATAGGCCTGGGGTGGCTTCTGGGGCTTTTACTGGGCCTGGATGGGGTGAGTCGTCTCTTTCTGGGCTCCCTTATCGCCCTCTCCAGCACCGTAGTTGCCCTGCGCCTGTTCATGGATAGGGGAGATATAGAGTCTCTTCACGGTCGCATCGCCCTGGGCATCCTCATCGTCCAGGACTTGAGCGTAGTGCCCATGACCATCATCCTACCCGCTTTGGCCCAACCCTCTGGCGAGTTGCTACTACCGCTCATTTTTGCCGCCGCCAAAGCGGCCCTCATTCTGGCAGGCACCTTCTACCTGGGCAGCCGGTGGGTGCCTCGCCTCCTCTTCCGAGCGGCCGCCACCCAATCCCGAGAGCTCTTCTTGCTCACCATCATCAGCCTTGCTCTGGGCACCGCCCTGGGCACCTATGCCCTGGGGCTTTCCCTGGCCTTTGGCGCCTTCCTGGCCGGACTGGTGGTCTCTGAATCGGAATTCAGCCACCAGGTGGTGGCAGAGGTAGTGCCCCTGAGGGACGTCTTCGCCACCTTTTTCTTCGTCTCGGTAGGGATGCTCATCGACCCCACCTTTCTACTTCAGAACGCCCCCGTCGTCCTCCTGGTCGTAGGCATCATTCTAGTGGGCAAGCTCATCATCACCACCGGGGTGGTTCTCCTTTTCCGCTACCCGGGGCAAACAGCCCTGCTGGTTGGGGCGGCCCTGAGCCAGATTGGAGAGTTCTCCTTCGTTTTGGCCCGCCTGGGGGTGGATCAGCGCGTCATATCGGAGCATCTCTACTCCCTGACCCTGGCCGGAGCGGTTCTTACCCTCCTTCTAACCCCAGCTATGATGGCTCTCGTCTCTCCCCTCCTCTCCCTACTACAGCATATACCCCTGGTGGAGTATCCCTTCCGCAAGAAGTATCAAGAGTATCCCCAGGGAGCCGGGCAGATGCTATCTCACCACGTGGTCATCTGCGGCTTTGGCCGTGTGGGGTTCGAGCTGGCCGACGCTCTGGAGCGAAGAGGCTTTCGCTACCTGGTCATCGAGCATAATCCCCACATCGTTCAAGGATTACGGCAAAGGGGCATCCCCTGCATATATGGAGACGCCGCCAACCCGGCGGTATTGGAACGAGCCAACCTGAGCCGCGCCCGAGTCCTCGCGGTGACCATCCCGGATGCTATATCCGGCGAGGTGGCCGTACGCAACGCCAAGCGCTTGAACCCCAAACTGGATATCATCGCCCGTGCCCAGAGCTACCGAAACCACCAAGACTTGGCCCAGGCCGGAGCGGCCGAGGTGGTTCGCCCCCAGTTTGAGGCTGCCCTGGAGTTCATTCGCCACACCCTGCACCGCTACGGCGTCACCGGGCCCGAAATCCAGCATCTCCTCAGCCGTAAACGAGAAGAACACTACGAACACCATGAGCCCCTGGCCGACCAGGGATAGCCATGCCCCCCTGCCTTCCCCTACCCCAAGCCCAAAGAGACTGTTTAATAATGAGGGTTGCAAGGGGGCGAAGCTCCCCTTGACGGGGGTCTGGGGGTGTCCCCCAGATACATCACCACCCCCTTCCTGGCCAGGAAGGGGGCCAGGGGGTTGGTCGAAAAAGCGTTGCTAAACGCCCTCCCAAAGTGCCTTGACAGTCCTGGGCCACGGATATATTCTTCTATCTCAGCTACTACAAGAAAAGGATTAACCTCGAAGTCGAAAGGAAAGGAGCGAAATGGCAGACGGGAACGCTTTGGAGAAGAAGGTTTTTGATAAGATTGACCAACTGGAGCCAGAGCTGGTCAAGGTGGCTCTGGACATGTCCAACATGATCACCGCTCAGCCAAATGAAAAGCTAGCCGGTGACTATGCCTATGCCTGGTTCGAAGAGAATGGCTTTAGACCAAAGAAAATCGGCGCCCCGGAGCGTTTCAACGTCCTCGCCAGATACCCAGGAACGGGCAAGGGGCGCAGCCTCATCTTCTGTAGCCATCTGGACAGCGGAGCCGGCCTTCAGCCCGGTGTGGAGTTCAAGATTAGGGATTGGAAGGCGCCCATACGCCTCAGCGCCTGGCGTGAGGGCGAAACCCTGGTCGGCCACGGCATCGCCAACTGCAAAGGCCCCATGGCCTGCTGGATGATCGCCGCCAAAGCCATAAAAGACCTGGGCATCCAGCTTCAGGGAGACATCCTTCTTGCCCCCGTTGTTGGTGAGACGGGAGGCTCGCCGGTGGACGAGTTTGAATCCCCCCAGCACGATTCCCATGAGCTGGGAGCCAGATACCTGGTCAGCCATGGTGGTATGGCCGATTACGCCCTGGTCGCCGAGGCCACCGCCTTCACCATCGTCCCCGTGATGACCGGTTTCGCCTACTTCAAGATTACCTTATATGCCGGCCCCAACTCCTACACCCCCTTCTTCCGCCGCCCCGAGCCAGCCATGGAGAAAAGCGTCAACTCCATCGTGAGAATGGCAAAATACATAGAGCGCTTTGAACAATACGCCTATGAGTACATGAAGGATAACGCCTATTCCTTCGACGGCGGCTCCGTGGCCCCCAACGCCATCATCGGTGCCATCCGGGCAGGCATGCCCACCCGTCCCAACACCACACCAGAGATATGCAGCATCTACTGCGACTTCCGGGTTCGGCCCGGCAAAAACCCCCTGGACATGAAGCGGGACCTGGAGAAGATCCTGGTGGAGCTGGAGACGGAGGGGGAGGTGGAGATATACAAGTTTCTCCCCGGCTACGAGGGGTGGCAGAACGCGGGATTCGACACCTTGAAGAGCTCCATCGTGAACGCTCACACCAGGATGTTCCAGGAGCCACCCAAAAACGTGCCCTCCCAGTTCGTCAGCATGTGGCGGGATGTCAATCCCTTCAACGAGCTGGGGATACCCGCCATCTCCTACGGTTTCCCCACCGGCTACACCTACGAGGGTGCTCCCTACGACATAAACCTGTTCCGGGTGGGCATCCCCAACATGATAAAAGCAGCCAAGATATATGCTTCGGTGGCTCTTGACCTCTGCAACCGCTCCTTGCAGGATGCCCTATAGTCCCCGCAGGGGAACAGACCCCAGGCTAGCCAGGTGGCGGCTCGGGGAGGGTGGCCGGAGGGGGGATCAGCCCCGCCTCGATGGCAATGTCTCCCCCGTTGGCGATGGTCACGTCTCCCGCATGGGCCCAGGGAGTCTCTACCTTCCAGTGCTGGAGCACCGCCCGCTGGCCCCGTATTACGAAGACGTTGCCGAAGTCCCCGTAGCTCATGGGGAGGCCGAAGTGGGCTATGGGATCGGGGTCGGCGAAGTAGCGGGCCTTGATGGCTGGGTCGGCATCTAATAAGGCCAGATGGCGCCCCACCACCTCCTCCCAGGGAAGCCCCTTATCAGTGGAGGTATCGAAGGGGGGAGGCACCTGGCGGAAGGCCAGCAGCCAGGGGTCTTTGCCCGCCCGGGATAGCTCATCGAAGACGTTGACGAAGTAGACCTGGCCCGCCTCGGGCCGCCACTGGAAGACCTGCCTCTGCATCACCTGAGAGACGAAGCCGCCCCAGAGGAAGCGGCGGGATGCCGGGTAGCCCAGCAAAGGAACCTCTCCCAGGTGCTGAAACTCCGACCAGAAGGGGGCGACGGCGTCATCGGTGATGGAGTAGCCCGGGCCCCTCTGGGGGTAGACCATCTGGGTAAAGAAGTGACCGTTGGGAATGGGATAATCGAGGGGACGAGGATAGAAGGGAAAGCCGGGGCGGAGGCCAAGGTTAACGCTGAGCGTAGCAGTCCGGGAGAAATCCAGAGCACGCGTGGTTACGATATAGTTGTAGTCTAGCTCGGACCGGGTAGGAAAACCGGGCCTGATGGCCCTGGCCTCCAGGAAGATCGGGGTTTCGCTGGGTCTGGAAAAAGCGACGGTATATCTACCATCAGTGCCACTACTCGTTGTCGTTACCACGTGCGGCTGACGCCCTTGGCTGCCATATGTGCCTGAGAAAACCTTCACCGTGGCGGCGGCAAGCTCTTCTCCCCCATCAGGAATACCATTTAAGTTGTCGTCGTACCACACAAAGCCGCTAACTATCAGTGTGTCCTGTGCCGCGGACAACGAAGGCGAAGCTACCGTTAAGGGAAGCAGAACTAGCAGCATAACTGCCAAGATGCAATGCACACTTTTGCTGTAGCCGTTGAGGACTTGCTCAAATGTTGGCATTGAGGAAACAGACGTAGTGCCTGAACCAGAGGCGCATTTCGGTGCCATCACTCACAAAAGCGCACCACGGCCACCAATCCTGAGTTGGCGAAGACAGTAACCATACCGCGGCGCCTCCCGCGCCAGAGCGGTTCCGCACAAAATCATTATAATCACCCCAAGACGTAAGCGACTTGGGAGTACCACCGCAGGGACTGGTAGTGGTATCCAGATTGGCGTTACACCCAGGTGGGGGGTCAAAACAATCGGGATGCCACCCAAACTCAGTGATTCGCGCCGGGTACCCAGCGTTTATGTCATCCTTTAGCCATTGAGGCATAAAGTTGTAAGCCGACTGTTCTGCCTGGCGGCCCGGCCAGAAGTAGCTGTGCCAGTTCACCCGGCCTACGTCAGGGGAATCGTTAGTGTAGTACTCAATCACGTCGCGAACGTGATCTGCGCCAACAGTGCCGTCGTCGAGGGTCTTTGGTTTTGTTGTACCATCCGGCCAATAATTCGACTTCCCGAGAAACGAGAACTGGGCAAACGCTGGTGGGTAGAGCTCGATGGGACGAGTTCCCTTCTTTTGACGCAACCAGTAGTAGACGTCCCGGTAGTAGTACTTGATGTCTTCCCACGTATGGGCTCCCCAAGTATAGTCAGAGTTCTGCGGGCTAAGCCACTCTGTCTCGGGCTCATTTCCAGGATAGAAACGAGTCACTTGCAGCCCGTTGCTGAGCAGGGAATCGTAAAGGTCAACAATATCCTGAGCCACCACATCGCCCGCCCTCTCGACGGCAGCGCCACCCCCATATATGGATTGCCATGAGTTGTAGCCCTCAAAGGTGGTGTAGGTGAGGGGTGGGTAGGTGGTGGGCCAATAGCGGACGAATATCTCAACGCTGGGGTCTCCTGCTTTAAGTTCCTTTAAGTAGTTCAGCGTCCCCGGACGCAAAACGTCGCTGCTCAAAACCACCACCATCTTGGGGGCAAAAGTTCTGGCCGCCGTCACATCGGCCGGGCGCATATCTGCCGCGTTTCGCAGGTGCAGCCCTCGAAGCGGGTTGTAGACGGCGCCGGTAGTGTTGGTCTCGTACTGGTTCAGCCAGGTTCGCAGATCGGTAAGGTGGCTGGCTAATATCCGGCCTCCCGTAGTAGGCGTGCCGCCTGTCCACGCTGGAAGCGTTCCCATGGCCTTTTGATTCCACAACTCTTGAATGGCTGTTCTCATCTCGGTGAGATGCACCGCTTTGATGCGTGTCTGCTCAGGGGTAAGGGTTGGGTCAGTCCAACTATAGGGTGGAGCACCATAAGCTGACCGGCTGCAATCAATAGCGTTCCGCAGCTCGGTAACGTCAAAGACGAGAATTCGGCTGCCCGGCCCAACGGGGTTTGTCCACTGGGTAGCCATTATGTCCCTCCGTGGAGATTCTGTCAGCCCTGGGTCTAACCGTAGAGGGCGTAGCCGGCCATCATCAATGACCTTGCGCGGCGTGCTGCCCATCCAGAGGCTGCCATCGGTATCCAGCTTCATCAGTTGGTCGCCACCCACCTGGGCGCCGCCGCCCTGGGCGCCTTTTTTCCACAGCGCTGCTCCATTGTAGTTGAAGATCAGGTCATCGTTGGGGTCGTTTGAGGCGATACCTACGTTGGGTCGACCATAGATCTGAGCCAGGGCACCATCCAGCTTAGCGTCTCCCGCCACATGGAGCTTGGCCTGGGGATTGGTGGTGCCAATGCCCGTTCTCCCATCGTAAGTGTCGATAACGACTTTACATTTCCATCACTATCAACGAATCTCCAGTAGCTATTTCCCGGTGAACCCCAGTTGTAGTTTATAATGTCCACCCTGTTGGGATTGCCAGGCGTAGTCCTAATTCCATGACCGGCATCACCAATGTAAAATCCATAGCCCTGGCCTACTAATATATTCCCTCCCGCAACTTGCAACCTTTCACTTGGCCCTGGCGATGGACTCATCCCGATGCCAACAGAGGCGCCAAAAGTAACATTACCTAGTCCAGCAGGGAAATTGTTACAGATACAGTCCGTCATGGTGCCCTCCTGTTCTCGTCTCCCCTGGGTTCGCCCTCCGCTAGGCTGAGCAGGAAACGCTCGCCATCCAAAGAGATTATATCAGCCAACTGGGGAACATAAATCCGCAACGCCGCCACCAGGTCCGCCTTCGCCACAACCAGACAGCTCACATTTAGGGGTGGGACAGGCACCGTTTGGGACTTTCTTAGCGCCTCTCTTCTCTCCGTGCTCTTCAGCCTGGGTCTAGCCAATTTCCCCTCGGTTCCTCTGTTGTGATAGGCCCATTATACCCCCCCCCCCCATAGCGTTTGTCAAGGGGTTTTTGAGGAAAAGGTCAGAAAAAAGCAAGCAAGTGGCACGAAGAATAGGTCATTGACAGGTTCGGTTCCTTTCCGTTACCATCCTGGGCAGCAGAGCACTTTGTGCAGGCTAAGGAGGGAGCTTTGGCCCCAAAAACGGGCGGTCTCATCGCCGCTGTAGACCTGGGGGGCACCAAAATCCTGGCCGCCCTTCTGGATAGCAACGGCCGCATCCTCTATCGAGACTACCGCGCTACCCAGGCTCAACAGGGGCCGGAGGCGGTAATCGGCAGCCTGGAGACGGCCATACGTCAGGTGACCCTGGACAAAGGCGTACCTACATCCCGCCTTCTGGGCATAGGCCTGGCTGTCCCCGGCGCTCTGGATGTTGCTCGGGGCATCGTCACCCAGTCTCCTAACCTGCCCGGGTGGAAGGACGTACCCTTGAAACGGATTCTAGAGGAGAGGCTGGGGGCAGCCGTGGTTTTTGAAAACGACGCCAATGCCGCCGCTCTAGGGGAATACGCCTTTGGGGCGGGGCGGGGGGCACTTCACATGGTCTACGTTACCGTGAGCACCGGCATCGGGGGCAGCATCATCGTCCATGGCCAACTCTATCGGGGCGTTAACGGAAGCGCCGGTGAGATAGGTCACATGATCGTGGACTTGCACGGCCCACCCTGTAACTGCGGCAACAACGGCTGTTTGGAGTCCCTGGCCTCGGGGACGGCCCTGGCCAGGGAGGCCAAAGCACACCTGGCCGATGGGGAATCTTCTCTTATTAGCGAGCTGGCAGCGACGAGCGAGGAAGGAGTTACCGCTCGAACCATTTTTCTGGCCGCTCAGAGAGGGGACTCCCTGGCCAACCAGCTAATCAGGCAGGCGGCGGAATACCTGGGGGTTGGGCTGGCCAACGTAGTAAACATCCTAAACCCGGAGGTCATCGTTATCGGTGGCGGCGTAGCTCAAATGGGAGCTTTCCTTGTGGACCCAGCCGTAGCGACCATGAGAAAGCGGGCCCTTTCTCTACCGGCGCAGACGGTTAAGGTGGTCCCAGGCCAACTGGGGGAGCAGGCAGCCCTATTGGGCATGGTCAAGCTGGTACGCGCAGCTTAAAAGAGAAGTATCTTCCTGAACACAGCGAAGGGCCTCCTTTTGGCTACCCGCGGCTACCCCCATGGCTGGGAATTCTATCGTGGACACGAAGCCCGGACCGCTTAGCCTTCGTGGCCAGTTAGCCCCTCAAACAAGTCTCGCTCCAAAAGTGGTGATGGTGTTGGCGGGAACGCCTGCATAAACGTCTCGCTCCCGCCAAACCAGCGAAACAGCCATCTCAGGGGACCACTAAGACCCCCGCCCTGGCTAGCGTAGCAGGCAGAAGCCTGCTCCTTCAGCCGCGCCACCTCACGAATGGAGATAGAGGCGTGAATGGGGAAGTCCACCTCCAGCAGCGCAGTCAGGTCGATATCTTTGTTGCGACCGAAGCGGTGCGGGTCGCGGCCAAGTAATCGGGTGAGACGCACAGCCCAGCGCAAGAAGCGGCGCGAGAAGGTGGCGTAATACAGTTTTTGTGGCGAGTGGGACGGCAGGCTCTCGATGTCTAGACATGGGTCTTCCGCCATATGGAAGGCCTCCACTGTCGCTTGGTGAACGGCAATGTGGTCCGGGTGGCGATAGCCGCCGATGGGGTCGAAGGTAATGACGACCTGGGGACGGACCCGGCGAATATGGCCCGCCACCCGGTGTGCCACCTCTTCTAGGGGAGCCGCCGCCAGCGCCTGAGGATGATGGTTATCGGGTGAGTTTGGCATGCCCGAGTCCCGGTAGCCGAGAAAATACACCGCCTTCAAGCCCAGGATGGACGCCGCCGAGCGCAGCTCGTCCTCACGCATCTCGCCAACGGAGGCGAATCCTTTTAGGTGTGGTGGTGCTTCTCCAGCCTCGCCGCGCGTGGCACAGACCAGGTGAGTCTCGACTCCCCGACGGGCGTATAGGGACAAGGTGCCTCCGATGCCGAAGGTCTCGTCGTCAGGATGCGCTAGCACCGCGAGCAACCGGCGGCCAGATGGTTTGGGAGAAGAAAAACTGTTCATCTAACTATTTTTCAAACGGCGCCTTTAAGATACAGGCCCCATTATTATATCTCACCCGGGCCACTTTGGTCTCGATCTGCCGCGGCTCTAAGCTTGTCTATATGGGCAGTCGCCATCACTAGCTTAACGTCAACCCCGATCTTTGGCAGAAGGCGGTCTAGCCGGCGCGACACCCACCTGGTGGCGATGCCAAATAGCTCTAGTTTTCAACCCGTGAAGCCAGGCCTGGCTTTGCGCCCCGCGCCTCCGTCTGAACACATGCCGTCGCTATTCCGAACTTGACACCTCCTCGTCTTCCCAGTAGGATAGCAGCATCGAAATGGCGCCCCAAAGCTAGAGTCAGGAGGTAGACAATGACGGCACAAACCACCACCCGTACCACTGCTTCCAGAGACAAGGCCCCCAGGCCCAAAAGCCTGGCCAGCTTCCTGGAGGATGTGAAACGGGAGCTGCCCGGCGAGCTAATCCACGTCACTAAGGTAGTTGACCCTGCCCACTATGACGTCACCGCGATCATAAAAAAGCTGGACGCCCTGAAAAAGTTCCCCATCATCATCTTCGATAAACCGCTCAATCTTAAAGGACAGATAAGCGACATCCCTTTGATAATGAACGCTGAGATCTCCCGAGGTAAGGTTCAGGTCGCCCTGGATCTCCCCCGTTCCGCCAGCCGGGTGGACATCGCCGAGGAGTGCCTGCGTCGGGAGGAGCACCGCGTTCCGCCTCAACTGGTGAGTAAGGAAGAGGCGCCGGTAAAGGAGGTTATCAAAGTAGGAGAAGAGGCTGACCTCACCAAGCTTCCCATCATGCGCCACCACGAGATGGACGGCGGCCCTTACATCGTCATGGCCTCCACCGTGAAGGACAGAAAGACCGGGGTCTACAATACCTCGTACCACCGCATGGAGATTAAAGGCCCTCGCCTCACGGCATTCTACTCCTCTCCCCGACACCTATGGCGTATCTTTAAGGACTACGAGGACAACGGCCTGGAATGCCCGGTATCCACGGTGCTGGGCCATCACCCGGCTTTCAACATGGGGGCCTGTTACCAGGGACCCTTTGAGGTAGACGAGTACCACATCATCGGCGGCTATCTGGGAGAACCCCTGAGACTGGTTCCCTCTGAGACCTTTGGTGACGCTTTTATGGTTCCGGCCGATGCCGATATGGTAATGGAGGGTGCCCTCATCCCAGGTAAGCGGATGGTTGAGGGCCCTTTTGGCGAAGCTCCAGGCTACCTGGGCCCTCAACGCTACAATACCTCCCTCCGCTACGAGGTGCGGGCCATCACCTATCGTCGCGGCGCCATGATTCAATCCATCATCACCCCCGAAGGAGACAAGCCGTGGCTGGACATCGCTCGAGAGGGGGCCTATCTGCGGCGCGTTCGAGAGGCGGTGCCCGGGGTAAAGGCAGTGTGCAAAAGCGGACGCCATGCCCACTACTCCATCTACATCTCTATGAAGAAGATGGCCGAGGGCGACCAAGGACGGGCCGCCGCCGCCGCCTTCACCTTCGACCACACCAAGAACGTCTTCGTCTTCGACGAGGACATCGACGTCTTCGACCCCACGGACATCCTGTGGGCCTTGGCCACCAGGGTTCAGCCTCAACGGGACATCTCCATCATAAAAGACGTAATGCGGGGCAACATGCTGGACCCTTCTCTGGGAGATGAGATCAAAACCTCGGCGATGATAGTGGATGCAACCCGCCCCCTGGGTCGGCCCTACTCTCCCGTTTCCAAGTGCCCCGAGGACGCCCTGGCTCGCATCAAACTGGAGGACTTCGTGCCCCGGGAGATTCTGGATCGCATACCCCTGGACCGTACCACCTACTGGGCCTAGCCAGGAGCCAAAGGAAAGTGTCTAATAAGGTTATTCTGAGAGCTTATGAGTATTTGTCATAGTTGGGTATGTCCGCTCGTGGTGAGCCTGTCCGCTCGTGGTGAGCCTGTCGAACCACGATGATTCTCATCCTTCGACTGGCTCAGGATGAGCGGTATCGTTCCTTGGCCATCCATGCGCTGACCTCCGCAAAAAGGTACTAGCCCGAAGAAGGGAGAAAAAAGATGGGACAGTGCGCCTTGATAGTATGTCCCCAGTGCCAGAAGGAGTTCATCGTCAGCCCCCACATGCTGGGCCTGGGGGTGGAGTTCCACTGCCCTTTCTGCGACAACTATTTTCCCCAAGAGGCCAGCCCCAAGGTTAAGGTTTGACCGCCTTGAAACTTGGGCTAAAAGGCTCCGGCGGGATCGGGGCAAGACAAGTCGAACATAGCGCTTCGCCGCCCAAACCATCGGGCACCTAAAAGGAGAGCACCAACGAACAAAAAGGGACTATTCTACGGCTGGATCATCCTGGGATTAGGGTTCTTCATCTTCTTCAACGACGCCGCCCCTCGCTCAACTCTAGGCCTGTTCATGAAGCCCCTGATAAACGACTTCGGGTGGGACCGGGCATCGGTATCCCTGGCCATGTCCATCTACAGCCTCACCCACGGCATAATGCAGCCGATAAGTGGCATGTTGGTGGATCGCTTCGGCCCCAAGCGAGTGGTCTCCCTCAGCCTCGTGGTCACCGGCCTCGGTCTGATGGCCACCAGCATGGTCTCCCAACTGTGGCAGATATACCTGTTTTACGGGGTCTTCACCGCCATGGGCTTCGGCGGCTCCACCATGGTCAGCCTCTCCGCCTTAGTCGCCCGGTGGTTTGTAAAGAGGCGCGGTCTGGCCATAAGCCTCGTCGCCGCCGGTCTGTCGGCGGGTCAATTTGTCATCCTCCCCATCACCATGGCCCTCATCTTAAGCCAGGGATGGCGGCAGACCTACCTCCTCATGGGCGGCTTCTTTCTTGCCGTAGTGGTGCCCGTGACCTTGATACTAATGAAGGACAGCCCGGCCCAGGTGGGTAGCCTGCCCTACGGATACGGAGAATCGGGAGCCTCTGGTAGAAGAGGGGCAACCGCAACGGAAGGAAAAACAACCACTCTTCGGGAAGCCATGGCCACTCGTCCCTTTTGGCTGCTGGCGCTAGGCTATTTCGTGTGCGGCTTCACCATCACCATGCTCCAAACCCATCTGGTTCCCTTTGCCACCGACATCGGTATCGACGAGATGGTCGCCGCCAATGCCCTGGGCCTCATGGGGGCCTTCAGCGCTGTGGGCTCGATCGTCATGGGATTCGCCTGCGACCGATGGGGGCGAAAAAACCCTCTGGCCGCCACCTATTTCTTACGGGGAATGTCCCTCCTTATCCTTCTGGGAGCGCGCAGCGAGGTAGGCCTGTACCTGGTAGCCATCGTCGGCGGCCTTTCCTATATTGCCACCGTTCCGCCTACCTCAGCCCTGGTCGCCGACATCTACGGCCAGCGCTCCATGGGTGTTCTCCTGGGAATGATAAGCCTCAGCCACCAGATCGGCAGCGCCACGGGGGTCTACCTGGGGGGCGTTGTCTTCGACGCCACTGGCAGCTATTCCTGGCCCTTCAGCCTGGCTTTCCTCGCCGCCATGGTGGCCACTGCCGCCAGCTATCTTATTCGGGAGCCAGCCAGAGCCGCCGCACCCCCCGTGAAGGAAACGGCACCGGTCTAGCTTCGGGACACCTGGACGGCCTGCCTCAAGTCCAGCGCTCCCGTGTACAAGGCACGGCCAACGATGGCTGCCTCCACCCCCGTCTCCCTGAGGCGCTCCAGGTCAGCCAGGGAGGCCACGCCCCCTGAGGCGATGATGGGATAAGGGGTGACGTTCACCAGCTCCTTTAAGGCCTCCAGATTGGGACCGGCCAGGGTGCCGTCCCGTCCGATGTCGGTATAAAGGAAGCGCCTCGCTCCCAGGCTGCCCATCTGCTCCACCACCTGGGCGGCGGTCAATCCTTCCTTCTTCAGCCAGCCTCGGGTGGCCACATAGCCATCCCTGGCGTCCACGGCAACCACGATGGCCTCTCCAAAACGGCTACAAGCCCGTTGCACTAGCTCCGGGTTCTCCACCGCCGCCGTCCCCAGGACCACCCTGCCAACGCCTATCCCCACCAACTCCTCGATACTCTCCAGACTCCGCACCCCACCCCCCACCTGCACCGCCAGGCCCACTGCCTGGACGATGTGCTGGATTACCTGGTAGTGTTGCACCTCTCCCAAAGCTGCCCCATCCAGATCCACCATGTGCAGTCGAGAAGCTCCCATTTCCTCCCAGCGCCGCGCCACGGCCACCGGATCCGAGGAGAAGACCGTCTCTCGAGCATAGTCCCCCTGATAGAGACGCACGCATCGGCCCCCTCTCAGGTCTATGGCCGGAATGACCTCCACCCTCAGCCTCTCCGCACGCCGCCGAAGAGAAGAAAGTTGTGATACAGTTGCAATCCCAATTCGCCACTCTTCTCCGGGTGAAACTGCGTAGCCACCAGATTACCTCGTACCAGCATACTGCAAAAGGGAATGCCGTACTCCGTCTCCCCGGCCACCAGGGAAGAATCCTCTGGCTCGCCGTAGTAGCTATGAACAAAGTAGAAGTTGGCCTCGTCGGAGATACCCTGGAATATGGGATGCCTTATCTTATGCCCAACCTGGTTCCAGCCCATATGGGGCACCTTCAGGCCCGGCGGCAGCCGCCGTACCCGCCCCGAAACGATGCCGAGGCACCTTTCCCCACCCCCCTCTTCGGTAGCAGCGAACAGCAACTGCAATCCCAGGCACACACCAAAGAAAGGTCGATCCTCGGCGATCACCTGGCGCAGCGGCGCCACCAGTCCCAAGCGCTCCAGACTGCGCATCGCCTCTCCGGCTGCCCCCACCCCAGGCAAGATAACTGCCTCCGCCTCCAGAACCCTCTCCGGCTCGGCGGTCACCAAATAAGAGTAGCCCAGCTTTTCTATGGCCTTGGCCACGCTGCGCAAGTTGCCCGCTCCATAGTCTACGATGGCGATCATTGCAGCCTCAATTCGTCTTTCCCTGAGACAGGGCCTTTGGTTTCCTCCAACCCTCCTTGTTCCTCCCAGTTTATCCATTATATCAGCTTCACATATATCCGGTATGTCCGGACATACCAAGCGGGGATTCGGCCTTGAGGGTTAGAAGCGCTCCCACCCTTGAAGGTGGCTTAAGGCTGCCGGTTCAGGCACCAGGAAGGCTTTTCCCAAAACGAAGGCGCTGGTTAGCTTCACGAAACGCCAGCCGCTGCTTTCCTGTCGCCAATGTGTAGCGAGGCTGACCCGTAGTGGTCCAGCTCCGGCGAAGTCTTGAGGTCGTTCGATAAGAGCGGTGAGAACTACGGCAGACGGACCTAGCGCATAGACCCTTGCCTCCCCGCTGCCGAACTGGTCCGTGGCCTGGGGCACCGACTCACTCCAAAGACGCTCAATCAGAGCAAGCGCGTTCTCCAACGGAATAGTGCCCCCTTCGGAACCCATTCTGGCTATCGGAAAGCCGTCGAACTGCTGCCCAACGTATTGGCAGTCCGGCCCGCCAATGCCGGGCGGCACATCTTTTGCCCCACAGGTGATTGGTAGCGTTACTGCGCTCTCCTTGAAGAAAAGGAGGTCGCGGCGCTGAAGCGCTGCATCGACCTCCTTTGCAAGCTCACGGATTTCTTGCGGCACAGGCAAAATCGGCTTGGGCGTACGGGTTGGTCTTGGCGTAAGGGTAGGTTCTGGCGTAGATGTGGGTCGTGAAGGCAAAGTCGGAGGAGTAACCCTCGGCGTCTCTGTGGGACCCTCAGCGGCTCGAAAGGTACATGCGGCCGAAGCTATCGGAATAGACAAGCAAAAGGCAAACAATAACACAAGAGCACGGTTTATAGTCAATAAGCTTATCATTTACCGGTATTGTAACATAAGCCAGCTTGGGTATAATATCATTTATCTGTAGCTTCTCGAGGAGGTGATGCTTCTGTGGCAGTGAGCCGAGAGGAAGCGGTAGCGGCGGTAACCAGGGCCGTGAAGAACCCGAACACCGTAAAGCACATGCTGGCCACGGAGGCCATCATGCATTCACTAGCCCGCCGCTTGGGTGAAAACGAGGAGGAGTGGGGACTTACCGGACTTTTGCACGACATCGATGTTGAGATGACCGAGACGGAACCAGCCAACCATAGCCGAACCGGAGCGGACCTGGCCCACCAAATGGGTGTTTCGCCAGCCGTCGTTAGCGCCATCCTGCGCCACAACGAGATCCATGGACTGCCCCGGGAGACGACCCTGGAAAAGGCCCTTTTCTGCACCGATCCCCTCACCGGCCTCATGGTGGCGGCAGCCCTAGTTCGCCCCGATAAGAAGATCTCCGGCCTTACCTCCTCCTCAGTAATGAAGCGCCTGGGGGAGAAGCGCTTCGCGGCCGGTGCCAATCGGGAGCACATCGCCCTCTGCGCGGAGCTGGGCCTGGAGCTGGAGGACTTCGTCGCCCTGGGCCTCTCGGCGATGCAGGACATCGCCCCAGACCTGGGCCTCTAATACCAACAGAGAAAAGGGCGGGGCTGAAAAAAGGAGGCAACATCGATGGAGTCGCTAAAGCTAATCACCACAAGAGCCGTAATGGGGCTCGCCCTCGTCTTGTGGGCCGTCACCGGGTTAGCGGACCTGTTTCTCCCCCTTGGGTGGCTCCCCCCCTTCTATCTGCCTTACGTTACGGAACCCCTCTTTTCCTTTCGCTGGTGGGTCGAAGCTCTGGTGATATTCCTTCTTGGCATACCCTTGTGGAAGGGTTTCAAAGACCCTGGGAACAACTGGCCTACAATCCTTATAGTGGCCATCATCAGCGGTATATGGGCGCTCCTGGGTCTTTTGACCATGACCAGCGGTGACGCATCGCTGAAGGAAGCCCTACCTTGGACGGGCATCTACGCCTTCATTGCGGTTACCTTAGGCATCCTCCTATCGAAGGGTACCGCTTCGGATGCTCCCCGGTCAACGACTTCGTCTCAAAATCACCCTTATCCCAGCCAGTCTATCCCTCAGTGGCGATGGCGTAACAGAAGCCAACGCCCCATCCCCTGACCTTAAGGGGAAGAGCGGTGAGCTTAAATCTTTTCTGAGAGATATCGCCGCAGTTCACCAGGCCACCGATGGCACTGATGCCTGCCCCAAAGAGGACCGCCGCGCCGTCGACTTCTCCCGGCTGTTTAACCCGACCCTCCTTCTGCTTGGCCAGAAAGGCTTTGGCTTCCGGGGAAACCCAGGACTTGGGTCGGGGCTTTTGGGCACACCAGGTGTTCTTGAGGTCGGGGTAAGGGTTCATGTTGGCCATATCGTAGCAGAAAAGGTCACTTTGGCGCTCTTTCATAAGCTCCGCCAGACGTTTCCGGGTGGTGTGGTGGAAGAAGGGGCTGTTCAGCTCATAGTTTTCCCCCAGTTTGATATAGCGCTCGTCGTCGCCCCACCCGGTGCGCAGCAGCACGGCGTCCCCTGTCCGCACATCGGCCTGGGAAAAGGCCCTTTCCATCTCTGCCGCCGTTATTTCCTCCCCGGCCTTCTTGGGAATATCTAGAATCACCGTATCTCGCATAACAAACTTGGAAAGATCCAGTTGGTCCAGCTTAGGAGAGTCCTTCTGCAAAACATGAATGCTGGGCAGTATCATGCGAGTCCCCGGCTCGGAGCTTACCATATGGACGCCTCTTTGGTGGCCATCCCTTTCGTAGGTAAAAATCCACTCCACCTCAAAGGGCCGCTCCTGGGGATAGACGCTGCCGTAGCCCATGCCCTCGTAAAGAGGCATGGTAAGATCGATGATACGCATAGTGAGCTCCTTTCTGAACTAGATACCCTAAATTTTACAAAATTTTGAAAAACGAGGCGGCCGTTTCACCCAAAACCTTCTTCTTGTCCTGGGAAGATACGTCTGCCAGCCGCTGGATCTGCTCTACCGGCTGGGGCACACCCAAACTGGCCGGATAGTCGCTGCCCATCATCACCCTGTCGGCCCCCTGCCGGCGGATCAAGTAGCTGAGGGCCCCATCGTCGTAGATGGCAGAGCAAAAGCTCATCCGCTCCAGATACTTACTGGGCGGGTGGGGGAGGGATGCCTTCATCTCGGGCGCTGTTTCATAACGCCATTCGATGCGGCCTCGCAGATAGGGAATGACGCCACCGCCATGGGTGAAGCAAAAACGTAACTTGGGAAAACGCTCCAGCAGGCCGCTGAACAATATGCGGACTATGGTCAGGGAGGTATCCATAGGGTAGCCCAGAATCACGGCCTCCACCCGACTGTTCATCCGCTCCATACCCAAGACACTGCTGGCGGGATGCACCAGGATAGGCAGATCCAACTCTTGGACACGCTGATAGAAGGGCCAAAAATCCTCACTGTCCAGGTACTTTCCCTTTATGTTGGAGCACATCTGGACGCCCCGAATACCAGGCAGCTTGGCGATACGCTCCAGCTCGGCGATGGCCATATCTACATTCTGTAACGGGACGGCGGCAATGCCCACAAAGCGCTGGGGATGGCGCTGGGCCAGCTCCGAGTAGGCATCGTTGTTGACTCGGGAAAGGGCCAGGCCCACCTCTGGTTCCCACAGATGAACGTTCGGCACCGGTCCAGCCATCAAGGAGACAACCTGCATGTCCACATCCATGGCCTTCATCTCGCCGAAGCGATGCTCCACGTCATAGTAGGGCCGCGTGGGAGAGGGTGCGCCAGAACGACCCTTTAAAGCCCGCTCTCCATGGGAATCCGTAACTATCTCGAAGCTCAGCTGACCTCCATATTTGTCCAGCAGGTCGAAGTAAGCTGAGCCAACGTAATGGGCGTGGATATCGATGTTCATTCCCTTGTTTCCTTTTGTCCGTTTCCTTAGTCCCTCCAACTGAGCCAACCCCAGGGGGGAGGGAGCATAAAGCCCTAGTTCCCAACGCCCAACTGTCCGGTAATGGGTTCCCAACTTGGCGGCCATCTGGGCCTGAGACAGGCCCAAATCCTCTCGGAGTTGTCTGATTTCATAGGGGGTCATGATACCAGCTTGCGACCGTACATTCCTACCAGCTCTGCCTCCTCCATGCGCTGCCTGATCTTTGTCATATCTGTGGTGGCCAGTCCCCGCTCCCGATAGATGTCGCACTCGGCGCTGGCGGCGAGCCCGGGCGGCCAGTCGCAATACATATGGCCCTGGTTTATCCGAGCGAAGAAGAGACCGATGACAGTCGTCTCCGGCAGGGATTTTATGGGAAGCCCCTGGGCCTCACGACAAGCATTATAGCCCGCCAGGTCGGCGGCGCATACCCCTTCTAAGAATCCCCGGTAACGACCGGCGCGCACCCCGCCGCAGAACATATTGCTCAGGCCCGTTACCCTCATGGTGGTATCGTGGGGAGCTATGCTATCCAACTGCACCGCCTGGCCATCGCCCCCGGCCATAGGATTGATGTGCCAGGCGTTTTCGAAGCCGGGAATCTGGTGCAGAACATCGGTGGGAATGTTGGGACGGTAGATCTTGGCGAAGGGCATGTGCAGAAACTCGATGTGAGACCGATACAGGGTGGTGGTGGGAGGCTGCTCGGGACGCCGCCAGTAGCGGGTCACGTCCATCCCCACCATCTCTTCCGGAAGAGGATGATAAGAGTAGCCACCTACCCCCTCTATAATCCTTTTCTGCACCTCTAGGCTGAGGCTCTCCATGGCTAGGAGCATGGCCCCCAGATAGCTGGCCTCTCTCCCGGTGCTCACATCCGCCACCTCTGCCCTCTCAGAGATGCTCACCCGATCCCCCCACATGGGGCACTGGACAACGCACACCACGCAACCCTGCCCGTATTTCTCACACACCTCCATACCGCCGCCCTTACCCGTGGTGTCCACAAAGGCATCCCCTTCCACCCGCGTCCCGTCATTCAGGATCACCGCCTCCACCCGATCGCCTTTGCGCACCACATCCACCGCCCGTCGCCGCAGGATGACCTGGACCCCCCATTGCCTAACCAGCCTTTCCATGCGGGCGTCGGTCTGAGTGGCATCGAAGGCGAGGATGTGGTCAGGCACCCCCAGGGCAGGGCCGGCGTGAAGGGTTAACGACTCCAGGGTGGCCACTAGCTCCGCTCCCCCACCACCGAGAAGCTTTGTCTCCTGACGGGGCACCCAAGTGACCAGGTGGCCCGTCCACGCCCCTAGACCGGAAAGGGCGTTACGTCTTTCGATAAGAACGGCCTCCAGGCCAGCTTTAGCCACCGTTATGGCGGCGGCGCAGCCGGCGAACCCCCCGCCCACAATCACTACCCGTTTCAACGGGGTCTCCTTTCTCTAGACGAACCTGCGCAAAGTCACTTCTGGAGCCAGGTCTTCTTGAAGAAGGTCACCACTGAGTCCGCAGAAGGCGCATAGCCCATGACCTCTTTGCGCCTCACCTGGCTTACGGCGCGCCAAACCAGACCATAAAAGATGAAATTGTTGTCCAGCAAAGCCTTCTGGAGTTGGCTGTAGACGGCCTTGCGGCTCTCCAGATCATAGGTACTGTCACCCCTTTCAATCAAGGCATCGATGGCTTTGGCATCGGGATCCTCGGGGTCGATATTGGCCGGACCCCGCGTTCCCTTAGAATAGAAACGATCGATGACCGCCCGATGAGGTTCCGGACTGCTGGAGGCCTGGCCAAGCCAGCCCTGTACCTGACCCCTCACATACATATCGCTGGCGGCTTCCCGCTCCACCATCTGGAGCGTCATCTTGATACCCACCTTAGATAGCATCTCTTTCATGGCTTCGGCGGATTGAAGATGCTCTGGCCGGCCGCTGGCGATGATAGCAGTGAAGGCATAACCGTCGGGGGCGCCCCCTTCCTTCAGCTTCTCTTTAGCTTTAGCCGGGTCGAAGGGGTGGCCCTTTATGGTCGGGTCGTAGGCCCACATAGCGGGCGAGAACAGTCCCTGCATAGCGGGATGGACATCGAAGAAAACCGCCTTGGCAATGGCTTCCCGATCTATGGCATAAGCTAGGGCGAGACGCAACGCCTTTTTGTCAAAAGGAGGTTTTCTTTGGTTCATGTACATGCCAATATAGCCTACAGACATCTGGACGATGGGGACCAGGGCCGGATCCGCCCGCACTGCCGCAATGTCTTTGGTCTGGCCCTCGGTAACGAAGTGGACGTCGCCCGTCTTCAGCATGGTCATCTGCACCGTAGCGTCGGGGATAATCTGCCAGGTTATCTGATCCAGATAGGGAAAACCTTTTTCCCAATAGCCAGGAAACTTCTTAAATGTTATGTGGTCATCCATGCGCCACTCGCTGGCCTGAAAAGGTCCGGTGCCCACCCCCTGCTGGGTCAGATCGTTGTTCAACTTCTTTGCCGCCTCAGGAGATACCACGTAGCCAGGCTGAACCCCGCTGCCAGCAGAGGTCACCGTGCTCAGGAAGCTGGCGCTGGGACTACCCAAGTTGAACTTGAAGGTGTAGTCGTCCATCACCTCATAGCTTTTTACAATTTCCGCCACCCGGGACCGGGCGGTGGATTTAGTATTAGG
Organism: Chloroflexota bacterium; assembly: GCA_016183425.1. Taxonomy (GTDB): domain Bacteria; phylum Chloroflexota; class Dehalococcoidia; order JACPEP01; family JACPEP01; genus JACPEP01. The sequence continues at coordinate 56,768 of JACPEP010000042.1, read as the reverse complement.
GTCCATAACCCGGTCGTAGCTGAACTTGACCGCTTGAGCGTTGAAGTCTGCCCCGTCGTGGAACTTGACGCCCTTTCTCAGCTTGAAGATTATGGTTCTCGAGTCGGGAATCTCCCAGGATTCCGCCAGATCGGGAATTGGTTTTGCCACCGGATCATAGGTAGTGAGAGCATTGTAAAGGTTGACCAACTGCCAGGCGAGACTCCCCCCGGAGCCTACATGGGCATCCAGGGTGGTCATGCCCACCTGGGCAACCTTAAGGGTACCACCAGATACAGGGGTAGCCACCGTGGGAGTAGGAGTAACGCCAGGGCGCGGGGTGCCCCCAGGAGCCGCCGGCGATGCGGGAGCCGAGGTAGGGGAAGGCGCCGGAGCGGCACAGGCTAAGAGGCCCACCAGGCTCATACCCGCTCCCGCTGCTGTTTGGAGCGCTCGCCGCCGTGTTAACTGTCTCTGGAAGAATTTAGACCAATAGTTCTTTTGCTCCACCATTTGGTTCCTCCTCGCCATCCTTACTCAACCAGGCCAAAGGTCGCCCCTATTTCCTCCCCCGCTCGCTTCCCTACATTGTCACCCCCTGCCGACGCTTTTTCACTTTGTTAAGTTAGCTTTTGGGCAAAAACGTTCTCTAGCCCCGCCTCCCGAACACGCTGCTTGATGGCATCCTCCTCTATGGCATCCAGGCCCAGTTCGAAGTAGCGGGGATCGTGGGTTTTGAAGCGGCCGGGAGGCCAATCGGAGAGGGCCTGGCCCTGGTTTATCTCCGCCAGGAAAAAGCCCATCATCACCGTCTTGGGGATCGTAACTAGCGGTGTCACGCCTAGAGCAGTTCTCGCCGCATTATGACCAGCCAGATCGGCGGTGAACATGACCTCGGCGAAAGCACTGTAATTACCGGCGCGAAGTCCAGCGGCAAAAAGGTTGCTCAGGCCCGTTACCCTCATACTCAGATCATGAGGGGCATAAGAGGAGAGCTTGACACAGTTACCATAGGCAGTGAGGGGGCTGATGAGCCAGGCGTTCTCCAGGCCAGGGAGCCGGCGCAAGATATCCAAGGGAATAGTTTGGTAGAAGAATTTAACAAAGGGCATCAAATAAACAGAACGGTGGGGCCCCAGGTTGGAACGTACCGACCGCTCTGGCCGGGGCCAGTACTTTGCCAGGGGATGCTCCTGCCACTCTTCCGGGACGGGATACTGATAATGCACCACCTGCTTTTGCCTTATGTCCTCCAGCAACTTGGGGTCCACACTGTCCGGGTGAAGATATATGCAGGAATAATACTCACCTTTAGCATGGCCCATGTCCTGAATACCCGCTGCTTCGGAAACTCTCACCGGGTCTCCGAAGATGGTACATTTGTTAAAGCAGCCAGCGCAGCCGGTGCCCCACTGGGTACAAACACCGACGCCTCCCGTGGTGCCGGTGGCGTCTACAAAGGCATCCCCCTCCACCAGCTTGCCATCTTCTAAAGCTACCCCCACCACTCGGCCGTTCTCTTTGACTACATCCACAACCCGGCTCCTAAGCATAACCTGGATGCCGAAGGTCCGTACCGTTTCCTCCACCTTGGTCTCGATGCGGGTGGCGTCGAATATGTGGCTGATAGGGCGCCCGTACTCCATCTGGGGTCCAAAAGCCAGGGTTTTAAGGCCGTGATCGATCTCCATGGCCCCACCCCCCAACGCCTCCGACTCCATGCGGACGATATAGTGGGTCAGATGTCCTGTCAGGGGACCGCTACCAGAAAGGCTGTCCATACGTTCAATTACGATACTCTCCACCCCGGCCTTGGCCGCAGTTATCGCTGCCGCACAACCGGCCAGCCCGCCGCCTACAGTCACCACTCGTTTCATCTGCTAATCTTCCTCTCCTCGCCGCCCCTGCGGTTGACTACCTCTTGTCAACGCACACTCCGAGCCTCTGCAAAGACGCATCACGTTTCTAATCCGCCAAAGGCGGAGAGCGGAATGACCGGGCCTGACCTGTAAACACTCTCTGAACCCCGCAGAGCCACCTATTTGGCAAGCCAAACGTCGCTCAGATATACCTCGTTAGGCTGGGTGGTAACGCGATAGTTCTTCAGCTCCTTGCGATGCACATGCCTGACGCTTCGATACGTGATCCACAAACCGCCGTATACCTCGTCATTTATCATCTTCTGAGCTTGAGAAAAGATGCGGTATCGCTCTTCGGTATCGTAGGTTGCTTTACCCTTCTCCAGGAGAGCATCCATTCTTTCCCCATCGGGGGCACCCTTCAAGAAAGAGACGCCGTAGGTGCCCTTGGTACTATGCCAGAAATTGTCCATGGCATCGTTAGGCTCTATGCCACCGGAAAACTCGGTAACCCAGCACTGCACATCACCCCTTTTAGAACGATCTGACAAGGTGCCGTGCTCCAGGGTCTTCAAGTTCATCTTGATGCCCACTTTCTTCAACATCTCCATGGCTGCCTGGGCAAAGTCGCTACGGATAGGGTACTGCCCAGAAACCTCGGCGTCAAACTCGTACCCATCGGGGTAGCCGCCCTCCGCCAGCTTCTGCTTTGCCTTGGTGAAGTCCTGGGGCAGCGCCTTAACGCTGGGATCGTTGAAAGGATGACCGGGGGCAAAAATACCATTCGTCGGGGCATCGATACCGAAGAAGACCGCCTTGGCGATGGCTCCCTTATCTATGCAATAGGCAAAGGCCTCTCGCAGCGCTCTGATGCTGAAGGGGGGTTTCTTCTGGTTAAAGAAGAAGCCGCTGTAACCGGTGCTGCTACCAATGGCCGCCACCAGGTCTTTGTTTGCCCGCACCGTGGCCACGTCTTTAGGAGACAGCTCGGGGTAGAACTGAAGCTCTCCCGTGTTGAGCATCACCATGGCAGCGGTGGGGTCGGGGATGATCTTGGTGGATATTCCATCCAGGTATGGTATGCCCTTGCGCCAATAACCCTCGAACTTTTTCAACACGATACGATCATCCATCACCCACTCCACCCCCCTATAAGGTCCGGTGCCGGCGCCAATCTGCTGCAGGTTGTTATTGTACTTTTTGACCGCCTCAGGAGACACCGGTCTTGTATCTGGGTCATTCATGAACCCCAGGAGAAAGCCGGCGTGGGGCTCTTTAAGGGCAATCTTCACCGTATAGTCGTCCACCGCGTTCATAGAAGCCACGGCCGCTTTTAGCCGGGCGTTTTGAAGCACCGGTTTAGCGCCGTTCATTTTCCGATCTAAGCTGAACATGATAGCCTGAGCATTGAGGTCAGCGCCATCGTGGAATTTGACCCCTTTTCTGATTTTCAGCACCACGGTGGTCTTGTCGGGGAGTTCCCAGGATTCTACCAGGAAAGGTATCAGCTTGCCCTTTTCATCCAACTCCAGCAGCTTGTCGTAAATTTGCATGAGCTGCCAGTTCTCGCTGCTGCCGCCGATGGGGGCATGGACATCCAGGGCGGTCATGTAGGACTGCCCCATCTTCAGGGTTCCACCAGTGACCGGGCCCGCGGTGGGAGTAGCGGCAGGGGCCTTGGTGGGGGTGGGCGCTACACCCACCGGCTTCGCCGTCGGGGTCGCCCCGGGAGCCGCAGCACAACCTAAAAGAGATACCCCAGCCAGTCCCATACTCGCTTTTGCCGCCGCCTTAAGGACCTGGCGGCGCGACTGCCGTTTCCGGAAAATATTGCTCCAGTAGCCCTGGGGCTCATTCATTTTTGATTCCTCCTTCTTGTTATTTAATAAAGATCAATGGCGTCGCCTTTTTCCTCTGAGCTGGAATCAACTCATCGTCACCTCTCCTCCATGACGCGTTATTAAGGTTCGTTGACTGCAACGTGTAAAATCAGCGCTATTATATTTATTCCCCAGTGGAGAGTCAACTCTAATCACTCGAGGCTACCGCGAAATCCGCTACCGTGTAAACATGACCTTATCTGGCGAGACCAGCGACGTTTGAACTCCCGAATCTATTGTGCATACCATCACATATTTTTTGCTCGTTTCGCGGGAGGCTCGCCGGCCTCAAGAGTTTACAAGGTGGCCCAGAATAGACTATAATCTTATGACGAGTAGGTTCGTGGAAGGGGAGACAGAATGATAACCATCGGCATCGACCCCAATCTCTTTCAGCTTGGCCCTTTTACTGTATCGTGGCATGGGTTGCTCACGGCAGTGGGGGTACTGTTTGGAGTATGGCTGGCAGTAGCAATAGCGAAGAGGGGGAATTCTGGCATCACCGAGGACGATGTGTACAATATGGCCCTTTGGGTGGTACCCGGAGGCATCATTGGGGCACGGCTGTTTCACGTTGTGGACAAATGGGGATACTACTCTCTCAATCCGGGCGCCATTTTCGCCCTTCATGATGGTGGCCTGGCTGTCATGGGGGGTATCTTTGGCGGAGTGGTCACCTGGCTCGTCTACTCCAGAGTCAAGGGAATCGCCATAGCACCTCTGGCTGCGCCGGCGGCCTTTGGCCTTATCGTGGGACAGATCATCGGCCGGATGGGCTGCATCATCAACGGAGATGCCTATGGTATTCCCACCGATCTGTCCTGGGCCTTCGTCTACACCAATCCCGGTGCTTATGCCCCCTTGGGCGTGCCCGGCCATCCGACGCCGGTCTATGAGATTCTATGGGATTTGGTGGTTTTGGGAGGGCTTATTCTGCTGCGGAGAAGGATGAATCACCAGGGGGCCATCTTCCTGGTATATATGGCGGGGTACGCCTTTGGCCGCTTCTTCATTACCTTCCTCCGCCAAAACGACATCATTTTCATGGGCCTTAAGGAAGCACAACTGTTGTCCCTTCTATTCATGGCTATCTCGATACCGTGGTTGGCCTATCTATACCTCAGACCAGCCCGAGCCTATCCGGTGGAGACCAGGGCAAGCCAACCTTGAAACCTGTCCCTACAGGGCATTATTCGACGATAGTCCCACCGCCGACTACCCGATCTCCGTGGTAGAGGACCAGCGCTTGGCCAGGGGCGATAGCCTGTTGCTCCCCCTCTAGACGTATCTCGGCACCGCCATCCCTAAGATTCATAATGGCCGACACCTCAGGGGCATGATATCTTACCCTGGCGGTGAGGACATGGTCTGGTGAGGGGAATGGGCCAATGAAGTTCATAGCTCCGATGAAGAGGCGGTCTCGACAGAGTTCCTCTTTCGGCCCCACAACCACCCGGTTGGTACCTGTCTCGATACGAATGACGTAGTACGGTATACTATGTCCCCGCCTAAGGGGGGGTAGCCCATGTCTTTGGCCAACAGTGTAGTGAGCAATACCGCCATGCCGCCCCAGCACGTTCCCCTGAGTGTCCACAATTTCTCCCGGCTTCTCAGGGAGGCGCTGCTTTAAGAAGGCCCGATAATCGCCATAGGGGACGAAACAGATGTCCTGGCTATCGGGTCGGCTGGCTACCGGCAGGCCCCACCTTTGGGCCATGTCTCGCACCTCTCTCTTGGAATACTCCCCCGTGGGAAAGAGGAGGTGGCGGAGCTGGGTTTGAGTGAGAGTGTACAGGACGTAGGACTGGTCTTTCTCTTTGTCCACTGCCTTGAGGAGGTGATAGTAACCATCATCGAAGACAATGCGGGCGTAATGTCCGGTGGCCAGATGGTCAGCGCCCAGTTGTAGAGCTTGACTTAGCAAGGCCTGGAATTTGATGTGATGGTTGCAGGCCAGACAAGGGTTGGGAGTTCTTCCCTGTCGATACTCGTCGCAAAAGTAATCCACCACCAGAGCCCGAAACTCAGCCTCGAAATTCATGATATAAAAGGGGATACCCAGGATCTGGCACACTCGACGTGCCGATTCTGCTCCCTCCAGAGAGCAGCAACTGTGCTGGTAAAGGGAGGTCTCCCCCTGGGGCCATAGCCGCATGTGGATACCCACCACCCGATAGCCCGCCTCCTTTAGGAGGCCCGCCGCCACGGCAGAGTCTACCCCCCCGCTCATGGCCACGATAACCATGCCCTTTGCCATACCTATTTCCTAGCCACAAGAGTATTAATGCAATCCTGGAGAGCAAAGGCGGGGGAAAAAGCCTAGCGCGGCACCAGGGCGCTCACTTCTACCTCCACCTTCATCTCGTCCCGAGCATAGCCTGAGACTACGGAAGTGACTATGGGAAGCCTCTGGGGCAGACGGAACTCATGGCAAACTTGTCTCACATGCGAAATATGCTCCTCTCCCGGCACATAAAAAGAGATGAGAAAGGCATTATCCAAGGAGGTGCCCTTTTTCTCCAGGCGGGGCTGTATATTACGCAAAGCATCCCTGGCCTGCTCTTGAGGTGTGCTTCCGACGCCGCCGGCCCCGGAAAGAAAAACATACGGTCCTACGACCACGGCGTCGCAATAGACCCGAGGCGGATCAAATTCCACCACCTGCTTTTGAAAACTCCATCCCCGTGGCAGCAAGGCGGTCGCCTCTATCTCCAGCAACTGCTCGTGGTCATCGAAGCGGAAAAGCATCAGGCTGGCGCTGGCAGGGCGCTTTTCGACGCCTAAGGCCCGCCGTCTCACCTCCCCCATAGACGCCATTACCTCCCGATTCCGGTAATAAAAGCTCGTTCTCACCACGTTATCCAGGGGAACCCCCGACGCCTCTAAACGGCTCCGAATCTTGTCGATAGCTATCTCTCCTTGCCGTTCGGGCTCTACAGGCCACTGCCTCGTCCCGGGGTCCCTCCCCGTCGCCGACAAGAACAAAAAGCTAGCCTCCGAGTATGCTGGGGGCAAAGGAAACCCCAGCCATTTTTCTCTCATGACAAAACCCCTCTCTATACCACTGCCGTGGCATCAATCTCAATGAGGTACTCAGGGCGGGCTAAGGCCTGAACCACTACGGTGGTATTGCACGGCCGGTGATCCCCGAAGTACTTGTCCCTCAGGGGCCCCACCCTCCCCAGATCTTCCTGCTTGGTGAGGTAGACTACCAGCTTGACCACGTTCCTCATGCTGGCCCCCGCCGCCTCCAGGAGCTGCTGAATGGCCCGGTAGGCCCGATCTGCTTGCTCCGCTACGTCCATACTTACTATCTGGTTGTCTTTATCTCGCCCCACCTGCCCCGAGAGATAGATAGTGCTTCCCACTCGAATGCACTGGGAGTAAATAGGAGGGGTGTAAACGGATTCGGGGTTAATGATCTCGATTTCCACGCTCACCTCCAGCCAGTATGGTTCCCTAGACCTCTCTATTTTTCGATGACAGCTACCGCCTCCACCTCGATGAGGAACTCGGGGCGGGCTAACCCCTGAACTACCACCGTGGTCACCGCCGGCACATGATCGGGAAAGAAGCGTCGCCGCGCTGCCTGCGCTTTGGATCCTTCCCCCTGACGGGTGAGATAGCAATTCAGCTTGACCACATCCGTCAGCTTGGCTCCCGCGGCCTCCAACACCTCTTTAACGTTCTGGAAGGCCTTCTCCGCCTGCTTCTCCAGGTCGCCTTCCCCTACCACGTTTCCCTCTTTATCTCGGGCCAACTGTCCGCAAACGAAGACCATGTTGCCCACCTTCATAGCCGCCGAGTAGAGGGAGGGGCTCGTCCACACATTATCGGGGTTGATGGGTACCTTAGACACGATGTTGCTCCTTTCTGACTCAGAAATAACCTATGTTTCCGTCCTCTTTCCCAGGAACAAAGCTACAGAGAGGTCACAGCTCACCCCTAGCTTCGGGTCAAACCTTAATAAGCACCGCCTTCCCGTTTATTGCACTACTGCCACTGCCTCGATCTCGAGAAGAAGCTCGGGGCGGGCCAGGCGCTGCACCACCACCGTGGTATTGGCAGGAACATTGTCCCCAAAGTACTTTTCCCGCACTCCCCGCACCTTGGTCATGTCGTCTGGGTTGACAAAATAGACATTCAGCTTCACCACGTCCCTGAAATTAGCTCCCGCTGCCTTGAGAACCTCTCCCATGTTCTCATAGGCTTTCTCCGCCTGAGCCCGACAGTCCCCACCCCCTACCACTTTACCTTCTTTGTCCCAAGCCACCTGGCCCGAGATATAGATGGTGTTGCCCACCTTGACTGCCTGGGAATAGGCAGCCGGCATAGAAACAATGGTCGACGGATTAAGAATCTCTTTTGTCACCGAAGGCTCCTTTCACACTAACTTCTTCTATAAACGCCCGCAAGAATTGATCCAGAGTAACCTTATAGCCACCTCCTGAGATACCTCTTGGGAAGAAAGCGTTCCCAGTCTAACACTTTCTCCAGTGGAGTCAACCTCCTGTGCTCTGAGAGTGTTGAACAACGCTCTCTTCATTTTGGGGTGGTTGGAAACGTTTTCCTAGCCCTGCCCTGAAAGACAGTCCGCCATAGGCGGATAAGCTCTTCCTTAGGCTCGCCCTTCAGGGCGGCGACATTAATCAACACCTTCTGTACTGGGACTGTTTCTAAGGCGAGGCGAATGTGATACAATCGGCCTCAACATCCTCAAAGGAAAGCTTAGCATGGACATTCACCAACTGCGGCATGAGATTCCGGCGGTACGAAACTGCATCTATCTCAATACCGGCTGGTCCGGCCCATCGCCTACTCCGGTGCTGGATGCCATCCGAGAGCACCTGGAGTGGGAGAACTCCCTGGGGCCAGCCACCCCTCCGGCCCTGGAGAAACACAAAGAGGCCAGAGAATCCGTTAGGAAGGGACTGGCCCGACTTCTGGGTGCCCGCCCCGAGGAATTCACCCTCACCGAAAATACCACCCAGGGAATTAACATCATCACCAATGGGCTGGAGTGGCGTCCGGGAGACGAGGTGGTGACCTGCGACCTGGAACATCCCTCTATCCTGATACCGTGCCTCTACTTACAAAAGAGATTTGGAGTTGTTCTCAAAATGGTGTCGCTGCGTGACGTTTCTCGGCCAGAGGACATAGTGAGCCGGATAGAAGAAGCCTTTACCCCACGCACCCGTCTTCTTTGCCTTAGCCACATCATTTACCTCACCGGTTTGAGATTACCCTTACTGGAGATCCAGAGCCTGGCCAGGAAGCACGGTGTCCTGATTCTAGTAGACGGCGCCCAGTCAGTAGGGCATATCCCCGTCAACCTGACGCAACTCGGCTGTGACTTCTACGCCTTTCCTGGTCACAAGTGGCTTTTAGGGCCGGATGGGGTGGGCGCTCTTTTCATCCGCAAAGAGCTTATCCCTATGGTTGAGCCCCGATACGTAGCCCATTGTGCGGCTCTCTCTTATGATATCAACGGTAACCTGGAAACCAACGTGGAGGACATCAAAAAGTTCGAGCTCACCACCACCAGCGGTCCTCTGTGGTCCGGTTTGCAGAAAGCCATCGAATTCGTGGAGGCCGTGGGGCTGGAGACCATAGAAAGCAGGGTCATGACGCTGACGTCGATGTTAGAGGAAGAGCTGAAAAGGCTATCCAGCATCACGCTCCTCAGCCCTCACCTGCCCACCTTGGCGTCGGGCCTGGTTAGCTTCTCCGTGTCAGGAAGGGAAGCCCCGGAAATAACGACTTATCTTTGGGAGCAGGGGCGGATCGCCGCCCGCTCCGTTAAAAATCCCACCTGCACCCGCCTCTCCGTGGCTTTTTTCAATACCTCAGAAGAATTGGAGACGGTAGTGGCCACCCTCAGGCGCCTCGTCACCTGATCACCCCACTTGAGCTTCGTCACTCCGGATAAGACTTGGCATCTTCGCCCAGGATCAACTGTATGTCTACCGAGTGGGAATCAGTCTGGGCTTTGATTCGTTCCGTGGGAATATTGAACAGGCGAGCCAGATAGCGAGCAGTTTGACTTTTGCCATTGTAGTCCAGAATCACAGTGTTGCTGTGATTCTGGCTATCGGGTGCGTCGCCATAGGTAACATGCTTAAGGCCCTTCCCCATCAGGTAGTTAGCCGTCCTCGCCGCCAGACCCTTCTGATTGGTTCCGTTGAGCACCTCCACGGAGGCATCCTCAGCTCTCAATCGAGGATCAAGGAATAGCTGGCTCACTAGCTCCTGGGCCTTTTCCCTCCTGAGAAGGAGCACATCCGCCCCCCCTGGAGTAACGTAGGGAGTGACGGCATCCCCCTCTAAGGTGAGGGCCGTTATGTTCCCTATCTCAATATCCTTACCGATCTTGGCCAGCCGAACTATATCAGCTAAGACCAGATCCGTCTTCACCGTGCCGGCCAGCTCCTTGAAAAGCTGGGGTAGCTTGGGAATCACGTCTATGCGAAGGGCTTTGTCCCGCATTGCCATCAGAACCTGCTGCTGTCGCTTCATACGCTCAAAATCGGAGTCAGGATTGCGAACGCGGGCATACCTGACGGCCGTCTGTCCATTCATTTGTTGCACACCGGCCGCGAAAGTGACTCGTTGGTAGCCGTAGTCATAGGTGGGGAAGCGGTCGTCCACCAAAGGCTTGGGGACGTCTATAGTAATCCCCCCCAAAGCATCGATTACCTTTTCCAGGCCCTGGAAATCGATAACGACGTAGTGTTGGATATTGACGCCCAAGGTAGAGGTTACTGTATCACGAGCCAAAGCCGGGCCGCCGCCGGGGTACCTGTTTATCTCGCCGTAGACATAGGCAGTATTTATACGATCCTGGAAAGCTTGGCCATGCAAGGGGATAGTGGCCCACAGGTCTCGGGGGATACTAAGCATGCCGGCTGTCTTGTTGGCTGGATCCACGGTAGCCAGTATTATGGTATCACTGCGGCTGGGGATGTCCTTTTCCTGGGGCCGCTGGTCAAGCCCAAGAAGCAAGACAGTGACCCTCCTCGAGGCCTCGCTATCGCGGTCCTGGCCTTCACTGGGGGCGAAGATAGGAAGTGGCAACCGCAGCCCTTGCAAGGATGTGTATACTTGCCCCAAAGGTATGCTACCGCTCCAGAAAAAGAAAGCACCCCAGGCGATGACCAAGCCAAAGGCCACCACCAAGAGCATACCCAGGGCCGTTCCGCCCAAGAATACCTTTTTGCCCAGCATAGGGGTACCCTTCCTTACCCCGCCGCCATTGTGCCGCCGCTCCACAGCGGCTATTATAGCACAGAAAAGGAGGTGGTAAAGTATCGATCAAGGCGCTCTTATGCCGACTGCTCAGACGTAAATCTAGCTAGTAAGGAGGATTTCGTGGACATCAAGTTCGCTTTCACCGCCGTATCCATCGACGATGTTGACCGCATGTTGGCTTTCTACCGCGACCTTTTGGGTATGGAGATCCTCTCCGACACCGATACCGACCAGGTAGACCCCCAGCGCCAACAGTTCTACAAGACCCTACACCAGATGCCCGATACCCATTTCCGCATGATCCGACTTAAGGTGCCGCAGCCTCCAGTAGAAGAGTTCGCCCTGGAATTGAAGAAGTGGTATTCCCCCACCCCCAAACCCTTCCCGGGATGGCAGCGCTTCAACGACCTGGGCCACCACTACGTAGGACTCAGGGTAAAGAACTTGGAGGCGGTCTATCAAAAATTAGCTACGGCCGGCGTTCAGTTCACCGCACCGCCTCAAAAGCGCCGCGACCTGGCAGCCGCCTTCTGCTACGACCCGGAAGGAAACCTGGTGGTTTTGATAGAGCCTTTAACCTAGAAAAAAGCCAGGAGGCTCACCAGACTGAGGCCACTTAGGGGGAGAGCTCCCAAAGAACTAAATCAGCGCTGGAAAGGCTGGTCGCGCTCCGATAGAGCTCCCTTAAGACCTTTCTCCCTGACCGCCGTCTCCCACTGTGTGCGACTCTCCCGGTAGCCCACCAAAACCGCTAGGTCGTCGGCGGTGTCCGTAGCTGCCTTCAACCCCATGATCTCATAGGTGCGGTTAATGGCCCGCTTGGTCATCATGACCAGGTCGGTCTCGACCAGGGCTATCCTTCTGGCCAGTCGCTCTGTCTCTTTCTCCAGCTTGTCGGAGGGATAAACTCCCGTGGCCCACCCCACCCGGTAGGCCTCCTTACCACCCATGGAGTCGCCGGTGAACATGAACTCTTTGGCCTTAGTCATGCCCAAGAGCCAGGGCATCCACAGGACGTTGCCGAAGTTCATGTTTCTTACCGGCGGGAAGCCGATCTGGGCATCCTCGGCCACGATGCGCAGGTCGCACATGGACGCCACTTCTGTAGCCCCGGCCAGACAGTAGCCGTGAACTTGAGCGATAACCGGCTTGAGGAGGTTCCACATGGCCCAGGAGATGCGCCTTCTTACCCGCTGCGCCTGCCCGGAGACACGGTCCAGGCGAGGCGAAATAGTGGTGGGCGGGCTGGTGTAGTCGGCCAAGTCCATTCCGGCGGAGAAGCACCTCCCCGCCCCTTTCACAATCACTACCCTAACTCCATCGTCTCGCTCCGCCACCCCCAAAGCCTCCACCACCTCTTCCCGCAGGGCGAAGCTGAGGGCATTCATCTTCTCGGGGCGATTGAGTATGACGCGAGCGATGGGCCCATCCGTCTCGTAAATAATGTTCTGGTAGCCCAAAGGCCTTCCCTCCTAGCGTTTTACAGCAGTGCGGTAATCCTTGAAAGGAGCGTCCCGCTCTTCCAGAGCTGCCTTTAGCCCCTTCTCGCGGATAGCCCGCTGGAACTCCCCCGCGCTTTCCCGATAGCTAGCCAGAACGGCCACGTCGTTGGTCACGTCCATAGCCACCTTTAGGCCCATGATTTCGTAGGTGCGATTAATGGCCCGCTTGGTCATCATGATCAGGTCGGTCTCAACCAGGGCTATCCTTTGGGCCAGCTTCTCCGTCTCTTCCTCCAGTTTGTCGGCAGGGTAAACCCGAGTCGCCCACCCCACTCGGTAGGCCTCCTTGCCATCCATGGAGTCGCCGGTAAAGCAATATTCCTTGGCCTTAGAGATGCCCATGAGCCAGGGGGGCATCAAGACATTGCCAAAATTCAGGTTCCTCATGGGAGGATAGCCGATTTGGGCATCCTCGGCCACGATGCGCATGTCCATAAGACTGGTCATCTCCGTGGCGCCGGCTAGACAATAGCCATGAATCTGGGCGATAACCGGTTTGAGAAGGTTCCAACTGGTCATCCAGTGGTCCAGCTTGACGAAATGGTCCTGGCCGGAGACCCGGTCCAGACGCTTGGAGATGTAGAGGCTGGGGGGTGAGTTAGGGTCCGCGCGGCCCGCATCTTGAAGGTCGTAGCCGGCGGAGAAAGTTCTCCCCGCTCCCTTCACAATTACCACCCGAACGCTCTCGTCCCGCTCCGCTCTCTTCAAAGCGTCTACAATCTCCAATCGCGTAGCGAAACTAAGGGCGTTCATCTTCTCAGGACGGTTAAGGATGATGCGGGCAATACGATCCTCCGTCTCATAAATTATGTTTTGGTAGTCCATGGTATCATTCCCCTTTCTACAATTCGGCACCAACGGGGGAATAATACCATAAGGTAGCCAGAGGGAACAACATGTTTAAAGAAGGGAACAAGATTTTGGGGATTCGAACAAGGAGCGCCGTTTAGGCCTCGGTGTGAAATCGGTCAAGCCTGTCTTGCAGCTCCTGCTGCCGAAGGCTCAGGGTCAAATCGCCTCTGGTTCGTTCCAGAACTCCACGCACCATGTCCGTGGTTCGCTTCAGGCCGCCGGTAAGGGCATCGGGGAAATCCATGGAAATAAGAACCATATATATGTCGTCCATGGTGGCCATAAGCTCCTCGCCCCGAGCTGTGTCCCCCCGACGGAGAGAGTCCAGGATATAGCGCCGCAGCTCCCCCGCCGCCTCACCCAGTCCGTTGAGGTAGGGCGCGTCGGGTATCCCCAGGGCTTCAGGGCTGGGAAGCTCCTCCCCCAAAATAAGGGCGTGAAAAAGGCTCGCCTCGGCATACTCCTTCTGAGCATCGGCAATAAAACCGCTATAGAGGATGTCAAGCTGATGATCCAAAGCCCCTTTGATTTCGGCCAGGGCCTCCCCTGCCTTAGCTCGTAGCTCGCTCCCCAGTTGGTGTTGTCCCCGATGCACAGCCAGAATGGCGTTGGCCGAGGAGCGGATAACCTCTCGGTGTACCTGCAACGCCCGTTCCCGGGCCTGATACTTGGCCGCCAAACGCTCTCGAATGGACTCGGCCACTTGGTCCAGCTTCATAGTAAATTCTCCCATTTGAGACACAGGGCCACGGCGGCAGCCTGAACGTCCGGGGCGGACGCCACGGCACTGATAACAGCAAAGGCATCCGCTCCACTGGCTTTGACCGACCCCAAATTGTCTGCATTGATACCGCCGATGGCGACCACCGGGATAGCCACTGCTTCCCTGACCTGCTTCAAGGTCTCCAGACCAGCGGGACGAGTATCGGCTTTGGAAGCGGTGGGGAAAATGGAACCTACCGCCACGTAGTCCGCCCCTTCTTCCTGGGCCCGCAAGGCCTCCTCCACAAGGGCAGTGGAGCAGCCAACGATGGTCTCCAAGGGCAGCATTCTTCGAGCGGCGGCAGTGGTCAGGTCTTTCTGCCCCAGGTGAACCCCGTGGGCGCCCACCGCCACCGCCAAGTCCACGTGATCATTGATGATAAGCAAAGCGCCAGCGCCATCACACAGCTCTTTCAGCTTCCGGGCGGTGGCAAGCTGAAGGCCCTTGGCCTGAACCTTGTCCCTAAGCTGGACAACCTGAGCGCCTCCCCGGAGGGCCAAACGAGCCACCTCCGTCGCCTCCCGCCCCCCCGTTTGCTCCGGGTCTACGATAACGTAAAGACCCTTCACCTTCTGTCGCAGAGGCTGCCGCAGAAGGCGCGAGACCAAGGCTTGCTCCAACTGATAGACATCGAAGCGCGCCTTCTGGAACCTGGCATAGTCTAGAGTTAAGGGATACAGCTTCCCACTCTCTTCCAACACTCGTAGAGACTCCTGGGCCCGAATGGCGTTGGCCACCACGGCCGCCACCAGATCATCCCGTTGTTCTTGCCCCGACACCTCCATCTGGGCCCCCACATCCTCTCCCACGCTGCGGGCAGCCAATAACTGGCGGCGGAAGTCCTTACCGGTCCAGGTCAGCTCGTGACGTAAGGATTTTAGCTGCTGGGTTAGACCGGCGTCGTTGAGCTGAAAACGGGCTACCTCCTCCAGAAAACGGAGGCCCTCTCTTAGACGGTTTATATTAGCGTCTATCAAACGAAGCATAGATGTCACTAACCTAAATTTCACCAGGCATGGCAGCGCCCTCATCACCGCCATCATCCGGCATCTCCCCGGCTTCCATCTTGTCCACCATCTCATCGAAATCGGGGCCCAACTCTTCTCCCAACTCCCGGCCCATGCGTCGTGCCCAGCGGGCAATGCTGCGCGGGTCATTCTCGTCTACATCACCCAGCCTACTGGGATCGGCCAGATCCTCCATATGGCTCTCTTCCGACCTAAGGACAGCAAAAGAGGAGATAAGACGGCTTAGTTGAGTGCTGCCACAAAAGGTACACGACGCCGCAGTTTGGCTTTGACTTCGTACCAGCAAGGTCACCTTACGATGGCAAGATTGGCAACGATATTCGTAGAGCGGCATCTTCCCGGCTCCTTTTAGCCCATTCTAGCACAACATCCTCTAGGGGTGAAAGCATTTACTTTTCTGCTCTGGGGTGCTACGCTAGATTTTGTTTTTTATTATAAAGTACGGAGGTTTTCTATGTGCTGGAATTGTGGTTGCATGATGCCCGATAACCCCATGGGAAGCCCCGACAACATAACCACCGCCATACTAAGAAAGGCCGCCAAGGCCGGTGGCAATCGCAACCTGAAGGAACTCGTGGAAAACTTCACCAAGACCTATAACATGCGGATCAAAGGAAAGCCTCAAGACACAGAGCCGATCTGAGGCCGGTAGCCATGTGGGAGTTTGAGAGCCAGGTTGAAGGAATTATTCAGCGCACTCCCACCATAAAATCCTTTCGTTTCCCAATCAGGGCTAAAAACGTCCGCTACCGGGCTGGGCAATTCTTTTGGGTCACCATAAAGCTGAACGGCGAGGAGGGAATCCACCACTTTTCTTTTTCCAGCTCCCCCACGGAGAAGGGCTACCTGGAGTTCACCAAGCGAATCACTCAAAGCGCCTACTCCCAGGCCCTGGCCGGGATGGAAGCGGGTGCCTGGGCTCGTCTGGAGGGTCCCTCCGGGGAGTTTACACTACCCAGGAAACCCATGAAAATAGCCTTTCTCACCGGCGGCATCGGCATCACCCCCCAGCGGAGCATGCTGCGCTACGTGGCCGACAAGAACTTGCCTTTTGACGTGGTGCTTCTTTACGGAAACAGCACGGGGGAGGAGATCTGCTTTCGCCAAGAGCTAGAGGCCCTGGCCCGTGAAGTACCCAGCTTTCGAGTGGAGCACATCTTGACGTCACCGCCTCCCGGCTGGACAGGTCATACCGGGTTCATAAACGCCGATCTGGTTCAGAAGCTCATCCCCGATTATCGAGAGCGCCTCTTCTACCTATCAGGGCCGCCCCGCATGGTTTTGGCCCTTCAGAACCAGCTTTCCTCATTAGAGATCCCAGACTCCCAGGTAAGGCGAGATTCCTTCACCGGGTATGATTAGCCCTCCTGGTTCGTGTTGTAAGCCTACGCCTCAAGTGCTACAATTGCCCCTTGTAATAA
Source organism: Chloroflexota bacterium (assembly GCA_016183425.1). Classification (GTDB taxonomy): domain Bacteria; phylum Chloroflexota; class Dehalococcoidia; order JACPEP01; family JACPEP01; genus JACPEP01. Next base: position 40,236 of record JACPEP010000042.1, on the reverse strand, counting down.
GGCCAGGCTACATCTTCTCCTATCTATGGCTGGGGATCAACTGGCGGGACGCCGCCGTTCTTCTCTCCGTATCTTTGATGGTCCTGGTTCTCATCACCGGCTTTTGGAGCCTCAAAGACTCTCTAGCTTAACGCCGGCCCCGTTTCCACTCGGTGGTAGACCACCCCGGCGCGGCGGCCCTGTTCAATCCGCCTTATGGAGAGACTTCCCAGGGCCGATGAGGTAGTTCCGTGTTTTTGAACCAGATTTCCCATGGGTTGGGCCAGAAGGCTAACTGCCAGGGTCGCCGTCACTACGTGGGGCAAGCGTTGCAGTGGCCGTCCTCGGGCGAGGACAGCCACTGCCACTATGCCAGTCAGGATGGCCGTCACCGCCAGATTAGTGCCACAAAAGGGAGAGACGGCCAAGTCTTCCTCCCCTTCCTTCAGACGTCGTAAGGCCTCCGCCGCCGCTTCGGCCACCTCCTGAGTTGCGAAATCCCCATAGACGTAGAATCCCCACGGAGTAGAACGACCCACCACCGACTTCTTCTTCCCTCGGGTCAGCAGACTTATGGTAGCATGCTCCAGGCCGTGGTTCCGCCGTAGAGCAGTGACCAGACCCAAAAGCTTTGCCCCCAATTCCCTCACAGGTCCGGCCCCTTTGCCTCAGCCACGGTGCTTCTCAGCTTCCGATACACAAAGAAGATGATGAGGACTAACGTCAAAAAGAGGATGGGTATATCAAAGGGGCGCATGATCCCCCGCAACTCCTCCCAGTTCTCCCCCAGCAGATAGCCCCCGTAGGCCAGACCTACCGACCAGGGGTAAGAGCCGACCATAGTGTAAATAATGAACTTGCCCAAAGGCATCCTGGCCACGCCGGCCGGGAAGCTGATGAAAGTCCGCACCACCGGTAGAAGCCGCGAAAAGAAGATAGCCCAGTCACCATAGCGCTCAAACCACCGGTCGGCTCGCTCCAGATCATAACGGGAAACAAAGATGTAGCGACCGTAGCGTAGGATGAGGGGACGACCCCCCACTGCCCCCACCCAGTAGGCCACCAGAGAGCCGATGACGTTCCCCAAAGCACCATAAAAACCAGCCACCAGGACAAAGGCTTCCCCCAGCCCTCGATCCCGAATCAGCATCCAGCCGCTGAGGGGCATGATGATTTCGCTAGGCAGAGGAATACAGGCACTCTCGATGGCCATAAGAAGCACCACCCCCGGCCAGTCCAGATACTGGTACACCAAGCTGACAAAGGCAAGAATCTGATACTCTAGCTCTTCAGGCACTCAACTTCCCCCCACCGATCTCTAGAAACAGGCTAACCTTTCACCTCCCGAGGAACCTGAGCTAGGCGGCGGCGCAGCTCAGGGGTAAGGGTCTCCCGCGCAAAGGCCCAAAAAAGGATGGCCACCACCACCACCAAGGCGGCATTGAAGTTAAGTGCCCAACCCCGCCCCTGAAAGTCGGCGAGCCAACCCACCAGGAGTGGACCGATGAAATAGGCCACATCCCCGAAGGTGCGATAGAGGCCCATGGTGATCCCCCGCAACCCATCCTGAGCCAGATCGGCCACATAGGCCGCCGGCGCCGGCCCCCCAACGCCCATGCCAATGCCCATAGTGGCCGTTGCTATGAGAAACAGGGGTAGGGAACCGCTTATGGCAAACAGAAACATGGATAATCCTATTAAAAGGTTACTAGGCACGATGACTGATTTGCGCCCGAATCGATCCACCATCCAACCGGAGAAATAGAGCATGGCGAAATCCAATATGGCGGCCATGCCCAGGACGGTGCCCAACTGAGACTCGCTAAGATAGATTTGCTCGTAGGCCACCAGGGGCACCACCGTGTTTCGCCCCCCAATGCGGGTAAAGAAGGTGGTGAAGTTCACCAGGCAGATCAAAAGGAAGCTGACGTCAGTGAGCAGCCGAAGGCCCCCCCAACCGGCGGGGCGGCTATGGGCTACCCCATGGCCCACGCCTGATTCGCTTAACCGCCACCCCTTGGTCTCCTTAAGACGCAGCAGACCCCACAGAGTGAAGACTAGGGCCAGAACGGCAGAAAAAAGGAAAGGGGCCCTGAATCCAAAGTACTCTCCTAAAAACCCTCCGGGCACCGGCCCCATGGCCGCTCCTACGAGCATGCTGCCCTGATAGATGGCCATAACGCGCCCCCGGGTGCGGAGGGTGGTGATATCAGCCAGTATGGTCATGCCGGCGGTGGTAAAGGCCCCACCCCCCAAGCCGGTAACAAAGCGCCAGAAAAGAAGAAGCCAAATGTCGTTGGCCATACCAGAAAGAAACACGGAGATAACCACCACCCCGGCGCCTCCCAGGAGAACAGCGCGGCGTCCCAATCGTTCGGCGAACTGGCCGGCGGGGACGTTGATCACCATCCGCCCCACCCCAAAGACGGCAAAAATAAGCCCAATCTCGAAGGCACCCACCGACAAAGACTTAGCAAACTTGGGTAGAACGGGAGTAATGATGGTCCATGCTAGATGGATACTTACCTCCATGGCCAGGAGGACCACCAAAACCTCATTTTGAACAAGCCAACGCCATAGACGACTCAGAGGGCAACCCCTTTCACAATTCGGGTCTTCCCCGCGGCGCGGGGAAGACCCGAATCCATTCTCAGATCAAAATCCCACCCTTGAGGGGACTACTTCCATCTCCCAGTGGGCTTGGCCCACTGAGGTTTGCGATGCTCGGCGAAGGCCCGGGAGCCTTCCCGCCGGTCGCCGGCGGTGTGGGCTAGCTCCCGAAGAGCAGCTCCCATCTCCAGCGCCTGGGTGAGGGCATACATCTCCATGCGAGCGCGGAAAAGCATCTCTTTGGTACACCGAATGGCGGTGGTGGACTGCTCCAGTATCTTCTCCATTACCTCTGTGCACCGAGGGATGAGGCGGGGCAGGGGCACCACCTCTGTCACCAACCCCAACTCATAGGCCCGTCGAGCATCCATCCGCTCGGCGGTGCCCATCAAGGCCATGCGCATCACCGGGCCGAAGGCCATACGAGTGCTGATGCCGATCATCTCCCGCACTGGTATCCACCCCACGCTGACATGGGGCTCCAGGAAGGTGGCGTTCTCCGAGCAGATGGCAAAGTCCGAGCCGCTGAGGAAGAAAAAGCCTCCCCCCGCCACCACCCCATTGACGGCGGCAATAAGGGGCTTCCACAGATCGTGGGGTGGGCTGGCCATCCTTACCGCCCGATCCTCTCCCCGGCCGTAGGCCTCTCCCATCTCCCGCTGATCCAGCCCGGTGCAGAAGTGCCTTTCCCCCGCTCCGGTGATTATAGCCCCCCCGACGTCCTCGTCACGACGAATCTCGGCCCAGATCTCATCCAGGTCCTCGCACAACTGCCAGTTACTGGCATTGCCCCGATCGGGACGATTAATGGTCACATAGCCGATGTGGTTCCTCGTCTCGTAGAGCGCTGCTCCATGGGCCATTTAAGTTCTCCTTTCTCTGAGTAGTACCTTCCCCGACGAACATTTTAAGGGGAGCCTTCACTAGGCCCCTGCTATATCCCGAACCGGTCCAGCCCAAAGAGTTGGCGGGCATTTTCCGAGGTGACCCTGGCTACCTCATCCAAAGAAGTGCCCTTGATCTGGGCCACCTTCTCCGCCACCATCCTGGTCGCCGCTGGAGTAAAACGAGGACTCCCTTCCTGGGGAGGCAAACCGGCGGAATCGGTCTCCAGAAGAAGCCGGCTCAGAGGCATGTTTCGAACCAGCGCCTCTGCCTCCGGCGTCACGGGGGCCAGCATGATCCTGCCCACTCCAATACAAAAGCCCATATCAAGACACTCTTGGGCATCCTCCTGGTTGCCGGTGAAGCCATGCATGACGCCGCCCCTATCCAGGGGGCCTTCCTCCTTCAGTATCTGGATGGCTTCCGGGGTGGCTTTGCGTATATGGAGGTTCACCGGCAGCTTAAGCTCCTTGGCCACGCGAAGCTGCCGACGAAAGGCCTCTACCTGAACTTCCGGCGGCGTCTCCCGAGAAAAATCAAGGCCGATCTCCCCCACACCCACCACCCTGGAGTTGTTATGGGCCAGCTCTGCCAGTTGGTGATAGAGAGCTTCGTCCAGAGGCTGAAGCACACTCCAGGGGTGGAGACCCACGTTTGCCAAAACCTCTCTGTAGGTGTTGGCCACTTTCACGGCGGCGCGGGAGCTGGACAGGTTCGCCCCCCGCAGCTCTGGCCCCCCCACCACCAGCATGCAGCCCACCTGCGCCGCTTTGCACTCCGCTATCACCTGAGACAGTTCCTTAGGCGGGCAGCGGTTAAGGTGGCAATGGGTATCTATAATCAGTTGAACCTCCTCTCTTGTGGAACAAAACTGGGGCAATTATAGTTTCTATGCCGAGGGTGTCAAGGGGGGCATCGATTAACCAGTCCCCAGAATGAGAGTGGCGGCGGAGGATAGGCTACCACCGGTGCCGTGGCATAGGACCACCTGGGCCCCCCTCACCTGTCTGGGCCCACACTCCCCCCGGAGCTGGCGCACCGCCTCAATAATGGTGAAGATACCAAACATGCCGGGATGAGTATAGGATAGCCCTCCCCCGCTGGTATTCAAGGGGAAATTTCCTCCGGGAGCGGTGCGTTGCCCGGACACGAAGGCGCCACCCTCTCCCTTGGCGCAGAACCCCAGGTCTTCCAGGCTCATAAGCACAGTATAGGTAAAAGAGTCGTAGACCTCTGCCACATGGATATCCTTGGGGCCCAGCCCCGCCATCTGGAAGGCCTGCTTTCCGGAAACCTGGGCCGCCGTCATAGTCGTCAAGTCCTCCATCTGGCTGATTAGGGCATGATGATGAGCCTCGCCGCACCCCAGAAGGTAGACCGGTTTTTTCCTTAAGTCCCTGGCCCGCTCCGCTGAAGTGACCACCACTGCCCCTCCCGCATCGGTCACCAAGCAGCAGTCCAGGAGGTGAAAGGGGTAAGAGATCCATCGGGAGTTGAGGACATCCTCGATAGTGATGGGATCCCGCATCATGGCCTTGGGATTAAGGGTGGCCCACTTTCGGGTAGCCACGGCGATTTCGGCCAATTGATGGTGAGTGGTGCCATACTGGTGCATATGCCTCGTACAAGCAAGGCTGTACACCGACGGCGGACCGGCCACCCCATAGGGAGCCTCGAACTGGGCGGCGGGAAGGGTGGGGTCTACTGCGGGACGGACACCCCGGCTCCGGTTGGAGTAGCCCGTCTGACCATGAGTGATTAGGGCCACCTGGCATAAACCAGCCGCGATGGCGGCGGCGGCGTGCTCCACGTGCATCAGGAAGGAAGCCCCCCCCACTGTGGTAGTATCTGTATATCTGGGCCGCAAGCCCAAATACTCGGCCACCACAGCTGTGGAAACCCCGGCCGTGAAAAGGCCGTCCACCTCATCCTTCTTAAGTCCAGCGTCAGCCAGGGCGTTGCGGGCTGCCTCGGCGTGAAGCTGGAGGGCCACCTTGTGGGGTAGATACCCCAATTCATCGCTCTCGTCAACACCCACCAGAGCCACTTTTCGCCTCAAGCCATCCATCACCATCTCCTATCCCCTGGAGGCAGGCCGAAACTTGGGCAGGGAAATGTCCGGCGTTACGTCTTCAAAAACCACCTCTACCGCCATGCCAATTTTTATCTGGTCGGGGTCGGGTTTTACATCTACCAGGTTAGTCATCAGCCTTACCCCCTCCTCCAGCTCTACGATAGCCATGACATAGGGCACATCGGCGGCGAAGCCCGGATAGGTGGCCCGGTAGTTGATATTGTAGGTATAGAGGGTTCCCCGGCCCGAGGCGCGCACCCACTCTACATGGGGGGAAAGACAATGGGGGCAAAGGGGTCGGGGGTAGAAGTAGAAACGGCCGCACTCCTGACACCTCTGAATCAGCAACTCACGCTTTTTGGACGCCTCCCAAAAGGGTGCCGTCTCCGGGGATGGGATGGGGATGGGCTTTCTATATTCGGCCATTATCCACTCCTTGTAAGATGGGCGTTACTCGCCGTTTCTGCCTTCCCCCAGGACATAAGGGGGTACCTCATTGCCGAGGAGGGATGGGGAGTCGCCCTCCAATCTAAGGGAGAGGACTCTGGAGACATTGTCCTCGCCCATAGAAACGCCGTAGATGGTGTTGGCCACCTGCATGGTGTTTCGATTGTGGGTGATGACGATAAACTGGGTTCTTTGGCAGAGCTTTGCCAATGCCTGAGAGAAGCGGATACTATTGGTCTCATCCAGGCTGGCGTCCACCTCGTCCAGGACGCAGAAGGGGGATGGGTTGGCCTCCAAAATGGCAAAAAGGAAGGCAACTGCCGTCAGGGCCCGTTCTCCCCCGGAAAGAAGGGAAAGGTTTTGGAGTCGCTTTCCCGGCGGCTGGGCGACCAGTTCCACACCCATTTCGTTCCCATTGGAGGGAGGGATGCGGACCAGTTTAGCCGTTCCGCCGCCAAAGAAGTGGGTAAAGTAGCTCTTGAACTGGTGAGATACCGTCTCAAAGGTGGTCTGAAAGTTGTGATGAATAATACCCTCCAGCTCAGCTATCGCTCCCTGAAGAGATTTGCTTGCCTCCCGCAGGTCGCGCACCTGGGAGGTGAGGAACTGGTAACGGGAATGGGTCTCCTCGTAGTCGGACAACGCCTCCAGGTTTACTGGCCCCAGCGCTCGTAGGCGTGCCTTAAGACGGTCTACCGTGGCTTTCAGGGCTTCCGGTTCCCCTTGCCACAGCTCCCCTTCCAGAGCGATAACACCCTCCTGCTCCATGGTATCTCTCAGCTTCTCCAACCCCTCTCGACGATGGCTGACCTCCGCCTGGGAGACGGCCTGCAAGCGTTCCCGTTCCGATAGGCGAGCACGTAACTGAGCCTCTTGTGTTGCCGCTGCCTCCTCCTCTTCTCGGATGTCCTCCCCCCTTCTTTTGGCGGCAGCCAGTTGTTCCGCTACAACTCGCACCTGATTCGCCCCTTGATCTGCCTCACTCTTGGCCTCAGCAAGGCAAAAACGTAAGGACTTTTCTTCCTCTGTGAGGCGGCCGAGGCGATCTCGGAGCGCCTGCCGCCGTTCTTCGAGCCGATTCAAAGCCGACTCCGCAGCGCGACGTCCAGCGGCCAAAACCTCCTTTTCCTGACGAAGAGAGGTATCTCGGGAAGCCATCTCCGCTGCCCGCTGGCCAAGAAGTGCCAATTCCCCCTCCCCCTCTCGAACCTGAGCTAAAAGAGGCGATATTTCCCCTTCCAGTACCGCTTTGGCATTTAGAAGGCGTTCCCTCTCTTCCCGGAGGGCCGCCAGGCGTTGTCTCAAAGCGCCCTCTTCTCCCAAAGCAGCCTTCGTGGCTCTCACATGCCCCCGTCTCTCCCCCCGCCATCCCTGCCAGGTGAGACGGTGTCGGGTCAAGGCCTGGGCTACCCTCTGTGCCTCCTGGCGCAAATGCTGCTCTTCGTCCTCCCTCTGGGCCAACATCTCTGCCTTCTCTCTAAAAAGTTCTCTCGCTGCCGACAGCTCTGACTCGGTGGCTTTCACCTCCCCGGCTATCGCTACCAGTCTTTGCGGCAACTGCCGCCATTCCTCCTCTATAGCTAGCGTGCCCTGCCACTCAGGAGGTTGACCACCGGTGATAGTGCCCACTTGGGCCAGGTATTCCCCGGCCAAGGTAGCCACATTGCCCATCCCTCGGCGGACGACTCGCTTGGCCACGGCAAGATTGTCTACCACAATAGTTCGGCCCAGGAGAGCATCCACCACTGGTCGATAGCGGGAATGGCATTTTACCAGCCGCGAAGCCACCCCCACCACCCCCGGCTCCCGTATAATGTTAAGGCTATAGGACTCTTTAACGTTATCCAGGGGCCAAAGGGTGGCGTTGCCACCAGCGGTACGCTTCAAAAAGTCGATGACCGCCTCGGCCTCACCCCGCTTGTTGACGACAATGTCATAAGTGTGGCCACACAAGGCGGCCTCGATAGCCTTTTCCAGTCCTGCAGGAACATCCAAAACCTGGGCCATAAGCACCGGCTGCTCAGAAAAGGGTAAAATACCCTCTCCTGCCTCCTGAGTGTAAATTAGAGACCTTGCCGCCGCCGGCAGCCCCTCCTGGCGCATACGGGCCAAAAGCTCGTGGCGTAAGCCCAAGGTCTCCCTCTCTCGCTCCTTCAGAGCCAGGCCCATCTCTTTGTCCCTCACCAGAGCCGCTGTTTCATCCCTCTCCCTAGCCAGGGAGATTCTTTGCACCGACACCTCATTGAGGCGAGAGGTTATTTCTCCATCCTGAGCTATCAAGGAGCGCAGACGGTGACGATGGGCAATCAGCTCCTGACCCCAGGTCTGTCTCTTTCTAAGCCATTCCTCCTTCAGAAGCTGAAGGGAGTTTACAGCTTCCTCCGTCTCCCGCAAGTGACCCTCTACTCCAGCCAGAGCCTTTTCCAGCCCCTGTCCCTCTCCCTTAAGATGGTCCAAGTTCTTTAAAAGCTCCTGGTATCTCCGCCGCCTTTCCTCTAAACCTCCCTGCTGAAAAGCAAGAAGCCCCGAGGCCTGATCCAGCTCTTGTTCCACCTCTTGGCAACGCCGCTCTTGGTCCTGAAGAGCCTTCCCTTGTCCCTTGATCTGGCCTTCCACTAGCTCCAGGTCTGTCTGCGCCTCCTCCTGCTGGCGAGTATTGAAGCGTAGGCGCTCTTCATCCAGGAGCGTGCTTTGGGCCAGCCGCTGCTGCTTCTTCTCCAGGAATTCCGTTCGTTCCTCTAGCTCCCTGGCCTCGCCCTTGGCCTGCTCAAGGAGATGCTGTTGCTCAACCCTCCTTCCCTGACAGCGAGACAGCTCCCGCTGGAGGACGCCTATCTGATGGCGGCGTTCCGCCAGGGTGGATTCAGCGCGCAGCAGGGCCCGTTGGGCCACCCACCACTGGTATCCATACCACAGCTTGAGGCTCTGTTCTAGATCCGCAGATAGACGCTGGTATTCCTGAGCCTGCCTCGCCTGGTGCTGAAGATGGTTCAAGCGAGGAGCTATTTCGGAAACGATGATGCTTACTCGTTCCAAATTACTTTCCGTAGAGCGAAGCCTTTCGCGCGCCTCGGCAAGACGCATCCGATGACGCTTAACATCGGCAGCCTCCTCTAGCCACAGCCGCTTCTCCTCCGGGCGCAGATTAATAAAATTCTCGATGACCCCTTGACCGATGATGGTGTACCCGTTTTGGCCAACGTTGGCTTTTAGTAGGAGCTCTGCCACATCCCGCCATCGGGTACGGCCACGGTTAATAAAGTACTCGCTCTCCCCCGAGCGATAAGCCCGTCGGGTAAGGGTGACATCGGTAAACTCCAGAGGAAGCTCTTCCCGCGAGTTATCTAAGTCTAGAGAGGCCTCGGCCATGCCCAAGGGAGTACGCTGAGAGCTACCCGTAAAAATGATGTCTTCCATGCGTCGAGCGCGGAGGTTACGGGCGTTTTGTTCGCCCAACACCCAGCGGAGACCATCGGCAACGTTGCTCTTGCCGCTGCCATTAGGGCCGACGATGACGGTAACGCCCCGATCAAACTCAAACTGGGTAGGACGGGCGAAGCTCTTGAAGCCTTTCAGCTCCAGGCGCCTAAGAAACACCGCTCCCTCTCCCATGAATGCTCTTCCCTCCCTGGGCTACCATGGCTCCCCCCACTCATAAGGCAGTTGGAGGATGCCGCCGGGCTCGATTATGGTCTCCAGAGCCCTCAGGGCAGCTTTGACGATGCTCAATTGTAGCTCCCGGTCGAAAGGTTTTCCGGTTTGGCGCCCCAGGGGAAAATCCAGAAAAACGGAGCGAGGAGGCTTCACCAGGGATGTAATATCCAGGGCCGAGGTCATGGCAACGGTAGGAATACCTCCCTCTTCCACCTGACGAGCGAGCAGTCCCACGGACTGATGACATAGCGGTCAGGCGGGCACCATAAAGAGAGCATCCACAGCCTCTTCTTTCAGGCGACGCAAGAGATAAGGGGCCATCTCCTGCAGCAAGGCGGTACGACGAAATATGCGCCCCATAAGAGTGTAGCTGGTCGGGGCCAACTCCCCGATAAACCCCTCCTTCTCCAGATCACGAAAACGCTCGATGGGAAAAATACAGTTAACGTCGCGGTCGGCGTCTCTATGGTCGTAGTGATTGTGGGTAATCATTAAGGACGCTACATCCACATTCTTGGGTATCTCTCGGAAAGTTAGGTCGTTCTTTTCTCCGTCAAAGGGGGGCTGGGACTTTAGATGGACTCCCCCTGAGCTAACGATAGAGATGCGACATCGGGAAAGGGGCTTCGTCATGGGCGTCCAGGGACTGGTGTCGAACTTCGACCATTGATAAGGTGGCTGGTCGGGGTAAGCGCCTCTGGTTTTGGCTATATAGTCAACCGGCATGACAGCTCCTATCCTTAGTCCTTTGACCCATCTCAAGTCTGAGTACTTCCCGTTACACCGTTTCCCCACCTGCTCAGAGCCACTCGGGCCGCCTCCATTTCCGCGTCGCGTTTGCTCCGCCCCACCCCCCTCCCCCATACCACTCCATCTACTACCACCTCCACCTGAAATTCTTTCTCGTGCTCAGGACCGGTCGCCGTTACCACCCGATATCGGGGCATAGTATGGTGCAGCCTTTGGGTGTACTCCTGAAGGGCAGATTTGTAATCCAACCATGTCGCACCTACCGCCTTGAGCTCCGCGCCCGCCACCTTTAGAACAAAGTTCCGGGCCGATGCCAAGCCGGCATCTACGAAAATGGCCCCGATCACTGCTTCCAGAACACCGGCCAAGTTGCGCTGGTTTCTCCTTCCCCCTTTAGCCTCCTCGCCGTGGCCCAGGTACAATTGTTCCCCCAATCCCAGAGCACCCGCCCAGTTAGCCAGGGTCTCCCGTCGCACCAGCACCGATCGCAGACGAGTTAGCTCTCCCTCCCCATAATAGGGAAAACGGCGGTAAAGCTCCTCGCCAATTATTAGACCCAGCACAGCATCGCCCAGAAACTCTAGACGCCCGTTGGCAAGAAGAGATAAGCGAGGGTTCTCATTCAGATAGGAGCGGTGAACCAGCGACTGTAAGAGCAACGAAGGATCGGCGAAGGTGACGCCAATACTTCCCTGTAGCCCATTCAGCCCCTGAGAATCCAACTCCATTCTTTTCCTTCTCCTCTAGCAGGAAAGGCTCCCCGCAGCGCTAATATTGTAAAGTCCAAAAGTCTTTTGAAGCTGTGGGCTCCTTAAGAGCCTATAGTAGTTGCTGGGCCTCCACTTGTCAATGCTTGTCTGGCTCTATGTCAAAATGTGTGGAGCCAGGACCTCATGGGAGTGCGGTAGGAACCCTAGGAGCCTCTCACTCTTTCACACTTTTCGCTATACAGCCAGGGGATAGGAAGGCGTGACATAGTGTCCAAATTTGTTATTTCCCTCATTATTTTCCCCCAAAACCCTTGACAAGCCTGGGGTGATGTAGTAGCATAGCGACAAGTGATAGTGAACACATTCACATATAATATGGTAATTCGAAATAGTGTATTTCTATGAGCGCTGGCCTTGGGCAAAGAGGTGACCGTAACTATCGCTATAGTTACAGAGAAGGAGTTGGCCATGGTGAGGCGTAAAAAAGCACTGTTTGCTGTTGTCTTGTCTGTAACCGCCCTTGTTTTATTAGCCTTGTTCGGTTTGCAGGACCAGGTGCGGGCCCTGGTAGACGGAGGCTCGCCCGGCCCGGGGTTGAAGATCCAGATAACGAAGGTGGAAGTCGGGGGCGATCGCAGGCCGGTAGTCACTTTCAAAATCAGCGACGACAAGGGGGTGGGGTTGCAGATAAGCGACCTGGATGGCACCCCCCGCTTCACCATCGCCCGCATTGACCAGGATGCCACTACGGGCCTTACCCAGTACGTGAACTATATTGTGGGCACCGTCGCCGGACGTCCCTTTACCTTCAAGGGGGAGACCAAGCAGCCCCTTTTGGCCAGCGTCACCCAGCCCCTGTCGGCCATGGATCAAGGAGGCGTCTTCGTCGGCTTGGGGAATGGCGTCCATACCTATACCTTCAATAACGCCCTTCCCGATGACTTCCCCCGCAACGCTAGCCACGCTGTGGGAGGCCAGGCCACTAGGGACACCCGCAAGTGGGCGGGCAACGATGTCTTCTACTTTGTGCCCGCCGGTGGCCCTTTGCCCCTCACCAGGGAGATCGTCAAGACCGAGAACTGCAACCGCTGTCACGATCCCCTGGCACTCCACGGCGGCTCGCGCCGAGACACCCGGCTCTGCGTCCTCTGCCACACCCCCCAGAACGTGGATCCGGAGTCGGGAAATACCCCGGATTTCAAGGTCATGATCCACAAGATCCACCGGGGCGAGAACCTGCCCAGCGTTAAAGAAGGGAAACCCTACTTTATCGTTGGCAATGCCCAGAACGTCTTCGACTTCTCCGACATTGCCTGGCCCCAGGACGTACGCAACTGCACCACCTGCCACACGGGGGCGGCCCAGTCTGACAACTGGAAGAATGCCCCTAATGCCGCCGCCTGTACCGCCTGCCATGACAAGGTTAATCCTCTGACGGGCCAGAACCACGGGGGAGGGGTACAGACCAACGCCACCTGCAAGAATTGCCATACCAGTACTATGGTCAAGGAGTTCGACCTCTCCATACCAGGAGCCCACCTTCTGCCTACCCGCTCCCAGCAACTTCGGGGCATAGAATTTACACTGATGAATGTCAGCAACACCAAGCCCGGTCAGAATCCCACCGTCCAATTCCACATCCAAGACAAGGCCGGCAACTTCATTGCCCCCTCGGAGATGACCCGCTTTGCTTTGCTCCTGGCTGGCCCCACTACCGACTATCAAGAGCGGTGGCAAGAGGTCGTCACCACCGCTGTCAGCTTGGGTGGCGGTCACTACAGCTACACCTTTACCCAGAAGATACCCGAGAGCGCCTCCGGCACTTACGCCGTGGGTGTAGAGGGCTATCTGGAGCAAACTATTCAGGGGCCTAGGGGCCAACCCCTGGCAGTAAGGGATGCCGGCTTTAACAAAGTGATCTATGCCGCCGTCACCGATGCCATTCCCATGCCCCGCAAGGCCATCGTCAAGCGGGAAAACTGCAACCAGTGCCACGAGAGCCTGGGAGATCCGGCGGGGATATCCCTTCATGGCGGCAGCCGCCGCAACACCGAGTACTGTGTCCTTTGTCACAACCCCAACCGCACCGATGAAGCGGCTCGCCCAGAGGGCCAGATGCCCCCTGTCTCTGTCCAGTACAAGAGGCTCATCCACCGCATCCACACCGGCGAGGAAGGAGAGGAGCCCTTCATCGTCTACGGTGCTGGTGGGCGTGCCTTCGACTTCTCCGAGGTGAGGTTCCCCGGCGACCGGCGCAACTGCGAGAAGTGCCACATCCCGGGCTCTCAGCTCATTAACTACATGCAGGTAGGGGCGAAGCCTACGGTCATAACGCAGAAGGGCAAGGTGCTAGAGACCATTCCGCCCATCCAGGCCGCTTGTCTCGCCTGCCACGACAACAAGGCGGCCAAGGGCCATGCCTTCTTGCAGACCACGCCTCAGATGGTAGAAACATGTGCCGTTTGCCACAAAGAGGGCCGAGAGTTCGCGGTCAGTAAAGCCCACGCTCGTTAGCATCAAGAGATTTAATTGAGGTATCGGGGCGGCCCCTAAGGGGCCGCCCCGATACCTTTCTAGGAAGAATACAGAAGGACGGCCCTAAAGAGTATAGGGCAGGTTAGTCGTCGGGGAAATAGTAGCGTAAGGTCATAACCGGCTCCCGGTCCCTCCACTCAAACTTGTGATTGAGGTAGCAGCGGTGGCAAACGAGGACGAAAGGCTTGTCTGGATAATGGGGCTCTAGCCCCTCCGTCAAGACGTTGCCACACCGGCAGACCACGTTCACCACCGGCACCGTCTTTATATCTTTCTCATCTTCCATGGTAACCCCCAAGAAGAAATTGGGGAAACCCCCATCCTTTCAATTTTACTCCTCAGACACGATCTGTCCATCTCGCATGGTCACCATCTTTTTGGCGCGGCGAGCCAATTCATCGTTATAGGTCACCAGAAAAACGGTCTGTCCCGCCTGGTGAAGGTCAAAGAGAGGATACTCATGGTTTCAGCACGATCTTGCCGAAGTTCTTGCGATCCATCATTATCTGATGTGCCATTGCTGCCTCGGAAAGAGGAAGCACCTGGTGCACCACGGGCCGAAGCTGTCCGGTGCGGAAGAACTTGAGAGCTTGCAAGAGCTCGTCTTTGCGCCCCATGTGGGAGCCCAGAAGGGAGACATGACGTAGATAGAGGTTTCTCAGGTCTAGTTTAGTCCAGGGGTTGGCGGTAGCGCCACAGGTGACCAGGCGCCCACCGTGGGCCAGAGCCTCGACGCTCTTGGCGAATGTTTCGGCGCCGACGCTGTCCACGACCATCTCCACCCCCTTGCCCCCCGTCAGCTTCTTCACCTCCTCCACGAAATCTACAGTGGTATAGTTGATGCCGTGGTCAGCGCCCAGGCGACGGGCTTTTTCCAGCTTTTCGTCGCTGCTGGCGGTGGTGATGACCCGCGCTCCCCATAGCTTGGCGACCTGGATGGCGGCACTACCGACGCCACTTCCCGCCGCCTGAACCAGGACGTCCTCCCCCGGCTGGATGTGGGCCCTTCCCACCAGCATGTGCCAGGCGGTAAGGAAGACCAAGGGAATAGCCGCCGCCTCTTCAAAAGTAAGGTTCTCCGGCATCGAAATGATATTCACCGCCGGCACACGAACCAGCTCGGCATAGCCGCCATTGTAGCCGATACGGCCGCCGATGATGACATAGGAAGAGCACTCATTGTCATCTCCGGCGAGACAACGAAGGCACCGCCCGCAGGATAGGCCCGGCGATATTATGACCTTGGCCCCCACCGGGATGCCCTCCACTCCTACCCCCACCGCCACCACCTCGCCGGCGATGTCGCTCCCCAGAATATGGGGTGCCGGCAGCTCGCCACCCCGCCACCCCATGCGAACCCATATATCCAGGTGGTTCATGGCGCAGGCGCGGACCCGGACAAGGACGTGCCCTAGAATGAGCTCCGGGTCGGGAGCCTCTTCGTACCGCAGCTTGTCCACGCCGCCGAACTCGTGGATGCGCACCGCCTTCATACAAGCCTCCTATCTAGGATAAGAGCGGTGGTCGTACCAGTTCCGCAGGATGCCCCTATCTCTGGCCTCTCCCAGCCAGCCCTGCCATGCCCGCTCCACGTGGGGTATTAGGGAGTGCTCTGCCTCTTGAGCCAAAAACTCCTCCCGGGTAAGATAGCCCACTTCTCCCAATTGCCCCGCCGCCATTTGCAGCCTTGCTGAGGCCTCCAGGAACACCGCCCGCACCACCGCTTCCATCACATCGCCGCCCACCACGGCGTTGCCGTTGCCGCGCATAAGGACAGCCCGTCGGTTTCCCAGGGCGCGGGCGCACGCCAGGGCTATCTCCTCGTTATCGATGAGGTGGGGGTTGTCGAAGAGAGCCGTTTCCTCCCCGGCGGTGGCCCCGAAGTCGTGGGCGACCCGCACGGACCTACCTGCGATGACGAAGGCCTCACAGGCGAGGGCCTGGGTGCGGGCCACGGCCCCCACATCGGGGCGGAGGCTGTAGATGGCGCCGTGGAGAATGCGCTCGAAGGGCGGCCCCTCGCCGCACCCCACCTCCAGAATGTTGCCGAGAAAGTCCACATGGGCCATTTGCCACGGCCTCAGGTCCCCCAGGCGCCTCTTGGGAGTAATCAGAAAACTATCAGTGCCGGGCACCCGGGCGCTTAGGTGGCCGAAACCATCGTTGAGGCCCCGGGCGTAGAGGATGGCGGCCCCCTCCACCAGGATGTCTTTCAGGCGCTGGAGCTGGTGGGCGGCAGGCTCAGGAGACATGGGAAAGCACCTCCTTCTCCTATCTTGACTTGATTTATAATAGCAAATTGACTGGTTTGTGGCTATTAGTTATGATAGCCTTGTGAAAGATGAAACTGCACGCTGGGTCACTATGGCAGAGACGGATCTGGCCGCGGCGCAGACTTTGCTGAAAGAGGGCTTTTAGCCCCCTCTGTATTTCACCGTCAGCAAGGGGTAGAAAAGCTACTGAAAGCGATATGGGTGGAGAGCATCGGCCAAACTCCGCCCCGAACGCACAATCTGGTGGATCTGGCTACTGAACTGGCACTATCAATACCGGAGTGGCTCCCCTTTTTGAGGGACTTATCCAACCAGGCGGTGGCCAGTCGCTACGCTGGGGAACAAACCTATCCCAGAGAGGTGGCTGAAGAGTATAACCACAAAACGGTGGAGCTATGCGCGCAGTTGCAACACCATCTGAGCTAGAGAAGGCTGTCGTTGAACTCATCCAATCTCTGAGCAGAGAGATTAGGGTTGAGTGTGTTATACTATATGGTTCCTATGTTGGCGGAAAGCCCGACGAATGGAGCGACTTCGACATTGCCATTGTATCCCCCGACTTTGAAGGGCTGCCCCTGTGGCGCCGACAACAGATCTTGGCTCGACTCAGTGTCCACTGCCATCCTCGCCTTTCCTCCGTGGGCTACCCCTCCAGCGAGTATAAAGACCCTACTCCAGGCTCCTTCTTGGCTGAGATCATCCGCACTGGGAGGGTGGTGTGGCGGGCCAAAGAGTGAGATCCTACGCACCTTTTCCTTGCGACTCACTTCTTTGTCGGCTGTAACAGATATATTCAATGTGCTTTATTGTCGATTTCCAGCGCGTTTCAGTGGTTACCTCAACTTTTATTTTCCCTTCTACCTTTGAGTCGCAAGCGCAAGTCTTCATTATCACCGTGAAGACACAGTGATTCGCTGGTGCGATGGCATAATAGCTTTCTTCAGGCCCAAAATAAACGCATTTGTTGCCCCGCTGGAGCTTTGCCCTCTTTGCGAAATCGACATCCCTGTAAGCGTCCTCGCTCATCTCAGGCGTAAAGTGATCGTCAAAGGAGATCCAGCATCCTAACTTCAAATAGGGGTTTATGCCCAGGTTGGTCACTTGGAACCCCAACAGGTACTTTTCCTCACAGCTTAGCTCCAGCTTTGGCACAGCATTAGCTTCAGTGAAAGTCTTTCCATCAAGCGAAATCAGCGGCGTTACGAAGATGTTGGGCGGAAGTAGCCGCGGAAGTTGAAACGACAGAAACGCCAGGGCTCCCATAGCGAATACTATAGCTTCAAGAGCGCGCTGGGTGCCCAGAAACCACACGACGAGCGCCATGACTCCAAACGTTCCCAGCGCAAGGAAGCCAATGAAGAAATACTCGACATGGTCCTCAATCCACGAGGTAGCCTTCTTCAGCCACCAGTACCTTGCGAAAATGTGTTGTTCATACACCCTAGTCCTGACCCACCGGACAAAAAACGCAAACACAGCCAACAAGACCAAGCCGAGCGCCAACCACAATACATTCGACCAGACAAGCTGCGATGTATGTGACATTCCGTTGTTACTCGTCCATGAAGATTAGGTGGCGGTATTCACTCCGATGGGCCTCTCCCACACCACCACCGCCGAGTAGACTTGCGGGTTCTGGTCATGACTCTTAAACATGGCCAAACTCATCTCGGCTTATGCCCAACTGCTTGAGGATGTTGGCCAGCGTTCCTGGCGGCGACTCTTGGCTATCATGGCGGCTCAACAAAGTAGTGGCTCCCGTGGAGACCCTCTCCCAGATCTCGTGTCGGGCACCTTCTTTAACCTTGCGACAGCCCAGTTGCGTCAGCCGCCGCTTCAACTCGGCATACTTCATACTGCTACTGGCACCAGAGTCACCAACCTAGTATCGGTAATGTCCAGGGGCTCCGGCAGTGACATCCCACGCTCTTTATAGAGCTCAATATAAAGCCTGATTCCCTCTTGGATGCCCGCCAATGCCTCTTCCAAGCTTGCATGGTCTACAAAGCAGCCGGGAAAACTAGGACACTCCACTCGCCACAGGCCGTCCTCTTGTTTGCCTATTGTAACAGGGAAGGAATAGACCTGATTTCCCATGTCAGTATAACCTCCCATCCATACAGACGCTTCAGCCTATTTTAGCACGTTCACTGCCGAACCATCTCCAGAAAGCGATCAAACAGGTAGACGTTGTCCTGGGGGCCAGGGGAGGCCTCGGAGTGGTACTGGATGGTTAGGATAGGTAGCTCCCGGTGCCGCAGCCCTTCCACCGTGCCGTCATTAAGGTGAAGGTGGCTCACCTCCAGGCCGGAGGGAAGTCCCTCGGCGGCCACGGCATAGCCGTGGTTTTGAGCTGTTATGTAAACTCGTCCCGTTACCAAGTCTCGCACCGGATGGTTGGCCCCCCGGTGGCCGAACTTGAGCTTGAAGGTACTGGCCCCCAGGGCCCGAGCTACCATTTGGTGCCCCAGACAGATGCCCATGATGGGAACCCGCCCCAGGAGCTCCTTCACCGTGTCCGAGAGGTAGCCCAGGAGGGCCGGGTCCCCCGGCCCAGGAGAAAGAACGATGCCCTCAGGCTCGAGCTTCAACATATCGTCCGCCACCATAGTGCTGGGAACAACGGTGACCCGACACCCCAGGCCATGGAAAATACGCATAATGTTGTATTTGACCCCACTATCCACCACCAGAATATGGTGTCCCGTCGTTTCCGGCCCTTCCCATTTGTAAGGGCCTTCTGTGGTCACCCCCGCCACGAAATCGGTGGCATCGTAACGGGGGAGAGTTTGCAATCGCTTCCAGGCCAGGTCTTCCTCCGACTCCGTGGTTATCATGCCCATCATCACCCCAGCAGTTCGCAAGCGCCGGGTAAGGGCACGGGTGTCCACGCCCCAGATGCCAGGCACCCCCTGGGCAGCCAGGTAGTCTGCCAAGGTCTTCTGGCTCTGCCAGTGGCTGGGCTGGGAGCAAACCTCCCTCACCACTAAACCCGAGACCTGGATACGCCGCGATTCCACGTCGGCGGCGTTTATGCCATAGTTACCAATGAGGGGATAGGTGAGCACCAGAATTTGCCCGGCATATGAGGGGTCGGTGAGCATCTCCTGGTAGCCGGTCATGCTGGTGTTGAAGACCACCTCTCCATAAGCTATCCCTTGGCCGCCGAAGGCATAGCCCCGATAGAGGGAGCCATCCTCTAGCACCAGGATTGCCTTTTGAGCCGTATCTATCTCCATAGGCAAAAAAAAGCCGCTACCAGTTCACCGCTTATCAACACGGAACGCTTCCTAAAACCTCAGTATTATAACAGAAGTGCTCCAGGCTGAAGGTCACAGAGAGAGGTTCAAGCCCCCTGGGCGACATGCTTACTAGGGTGAAACCCACGCCTCTGGGCTTCCTCTTCCGAACCGAATAGAACCAGGTTCTCGGCCCTGATCCGTGCCTTCATGAAACTATGGGCGGGATAGTATCTTTTGTTCTCCAAGGTGCCTTGATGCCATTCCGAGCTGGCAAAGTACTGAGGATAGGCTTCAGAATCGCAATATATGCAGCTCACCACCAATGGCTCTCGCTTTAGAATATTGAACGCAGACACGATGTATCGCCTCTCCGACTCCTGTCTCGATACACAGCTCTGATTGCTGCATTCGACCCCAAAAGCCGCTTTGCACCTGTTTTCGGCCTTCTCGTAAAGTAAAGTGCCCTTCCTTGTCTTCGACACCTCCATCTCCCTGGCTCCCAAGAGAAGGGCCGTAAGGGCCATCCTTATCGGTACGCCGTTGGCGGCCTGTTCAAAGTAGACGCTCCGGGGATACGTGTCGATCTGGTAAGGAAGCTCATCCACTCGCGGCAGGGGATGCATTATGAGAGTTCTTTTCTTCCTCTTGATCTCTTCCCAAAAGCCGTCGTTCAGAGCGAGGTACTTTGCCTGTCCGTTGTCCATCGTCCTCATCCTCTCCCTTTGCAGTCTAGTCACATATACGGCATCCACCTTCTTGGCCTTGGACCATCCTGTGGTATCACCGATCGGGACCGATAACCCCAGGTCGGGCAAACGCAACTGAAAAGGACGAAAGGGAGCGATATAGAGGGCGTCCGTGTCACCCCTCCCGATGAGAGAGCTCAGATCTCGAGGCTCGATTTTCTTCAGAACATGGTCGTAATCAGTTCTCAGTCTTTCTACCAGGGCTTCCGGGGGATATAAGTCCGGCTCGGTACAACATAGGGGCTGGGCGCCGAACCTCACCAGGGCATAGACGAGGGAATGCACCGTTCGTCCATGCTTGAGATCGCCCCACAGAACCACAGTTAGGCCTTTGATGCGCCCCTTCTCCTTCCTGAGGGTGTAGAGATCACACAAGGTCTGGGTGGGATGCTCATGGCTGCCATCGCCAGCGTTTATAACCGGCACCCGGGCATAGTCCGCAGCCACCTGAGCCGCACCGGCCCAAGGATGTCTAATGACAATGATGTCGGCGTAGTGTTCCAGCACCCGTACCGTATCGGCGATGGTTTCGCCTTTGGCTGCAGAGGAGGTTGTCTTCGCCTCGGCGAAGCTGACGACGTTCCCCCCCAGCTTGTGCATTGCCCTTTCGAAGGAGCCCCGAGTGCGCGTACTGGGCTCGTAAAACAAGGTGGCCATATCCCTGCCCCGACAAAGCTCAAGCTGTTTCCCCTGCCTAAGAGCCAGACGCATCTCATCGGCGAGATGGAAAAGGCATTCCACCTCTTCATTGGTAAAGTCATTTATGGAGATGAGGTCTCTCCCCACCAATCCTGTTACCACAAGACGCCCCTAAGCCCGCTCCCAGACCGCACCACTGTGTGGCCAGCCCGGTGCAAGCCGCCCCGGCCCAGATACAAAAAATCCTCTGCCCTTGGTCAGAGGATTTAACTTTCCCACTACGGCACTCAAGCAAACCAGAACCCACACCGCCCTCTTCAGGCAACTTGTTTAAAAGAGTGCTCCCCAGGCTACCTGTGGATGCATTATAGCAGTTGCCAACACTATTTACAAGGTTTAAGGCGTCCCCTATAAATAAAAGCACAGTTGCGTTCTGGCAAATCTCCCTCCATAATTAGAGTAGATGGAGGTGAGCTTATGACCAAGGTTACCGAGATAGCCCCAGACATCTTTTGGGTGGGCGCTATTGACTGGCACCGACGGGTCTTCGACCGCTTCTTCAGCCTGCCTCATGGAACCACTTATAACGCCTATTTGGTGCGGGGGAAAGAGAAGATAGCCTTAGTGGATACCGTGGCCCGAGGCTTCGAAGACACGTTGCTAGAGAAAATTGGGCAAATTGTGGCTCCGGAGGATATAGATTACATAGTTATGAACCACGCTGAGCCCGACCATGCCGGTGCCATTCCTCGGGTGATGGCGGCGGCGCCCAAGGCGCGGCTGGTGGCCAGTCGGCGGGGGGTGGAGATGGCGGGTGATTTTTTCGACGTGCCCCCAGAAAGGTGTCAGGCAGTGACCGACGGCCAAACCCTGGACCTGGGAGGGAAAACCCTCCAGTTCCTGGACACTCCCTGGCTCCACTGGCCAGAGACAATGAGCACCTACTGTCTCCAAGACGGCGCCTTATTCTCCTGCGACTTCATGGGTGCCCACCTAGCCTCCCACAAGCTCTTCGCTGAGGATGTGGGCGGACTGGCTATTCCAGAGGCTAAGCGCTACTATGCAGCTATCATGATGCCTTTTGCCTCTCGGGCCCGGCGCGCTCTGGATAAGATTCAAGGCTTGAACCTACGTCTTCTGGCACCGAGCCATGGGCCGATACATAAGAATCCCAGCCTCATTATGGAGGCCCAACGCAAGTGGGCCAGCGGTCCCCTGGAGCCTAAGGTAGTCGTGGTCTTCGCCACTATGTATGGTGCCACCGATACTTTGAAAAAAGCCCTGGTGGACGGACTTTTGGCCGCCGGCGCCGAAACCGTGGAATATGACCTATCGGTAGCTGATATTTCCCACATAATGGCAGACCTGGTGGATGCTCGGGCCTTGGTTGTAGGCTCACCCACATTCATCGGGGGGGCCCATCCACTTGTCTCCTCGGCGGTGGAGACGGTATGCACCCTTCGCCCCCCGGGAAAGGTCGCCGCTGTTTTTGGCTCTAGCGGCTGGAGCGGGGGTGCCGTATCTCGCGTGAAGGCTCGTCTGGAGTCCGTCGGCTACCAGGTTCTGGAGCCTTTGGAGATCAGGGGCTCACCCCACACCGAAGACCTGGAGGCAGCTCGCGCCCTGGCCCGCCAGGTGGCTGAGCGCATACTGGCTGAGTGACCAACGGCTCAAGAGGACTCCGCTAACCCCCGCGGCCGATTCCTTTTTCTCCGGCATATTATCTAGGGGCATCTCTGTACCTCAGGCTCACGGTCACATATGTCCTCACCCAGTACACCCCCTTGACCACCTCCCTTCCTTTGGGGTAATATTTTGCCAGTGAAGCATTTTGAGAAATAGAGCACTAACTAGGAGGCAAAATGGAACTGCGCATTCCTGGCCCAACGCCCTGTCCGCCAGCGGTGTTGGAGGCGATGACCAAACAAATGATAAACCACCGGGGCCGCGAGTTCAGCCAAATATTTACGGAGATAACGGCCCGACTGAAGGATTTCTTCCAAACTAAGGGCGATGTCTTATTGCTCACTGGCTCCGGCACTGGCGGCCTGGAAGCGGCGGTGGCCAACTGCTTCTCTCCTGGTGACAAAGTGCTCGCGGTTTCCAATGGCGCTTTCGGCGACCGCTTCGCCGCCATCACCCAGGTCTTTGGCGCTCAGGTGCAGCGGCTGAACTTTCCCTGGGGCGCGGCGGTAGACCCAGAAGGGGTGCGCCAAGCCCTAAACGAGAACCCCGATGTCAAAGGGGTATTGGTAACCCACAATGAGACCTCTACGGGCATCACCAACGATCTGCAATCCATCTCCGCCGTGGTCAAGGAATTCGACAAGCTACTACTAGTGGACGCCATCAGCAGCCTGGGCTGCGTCGACCTGCCTATGGACGCCTGGGGGTGTGATGTGGTGGTTAACTGCTCTCAAAAGGGATGGATGATACCCCCTGGCCTGGCCATGATCGGCATTAATGAACGGGGGTGGCAGGCAGTATCTCAAGCCAAAATGCCCCGTTTTTACTGGGATTTTAACGCTGCCAAGCAGTATGCCGCTAAGGGGCAGACGCCCTGGACGCCGGCGGTCTCCCTTTGCTATGCCCTTCTGGCAGCTCTGGAGATGATGGCCCAAGAGGGTATGCCTAATATCTTTGCACGCCACGCTCGCGTGGGCCGAACCGCCCGAGAAGGTGTGAAATCCCTGGGCCTCACCCTCTTCGCCGACGAAGCTTACGCCTCTAATACTGTCACTGCCATTAACGCACCGACCGGGGTGAATGGGGATGACCTGCGTCGTCTCCTTGAAAAAGAGTACCAGGTGGTGCTGGCGGAGGGTCAAGGCAAGCTGGTGGGCCGCATCTTTCGCATCGGCCATCTGGGCTGGGTGAGCGAAGAGAACATTCAACGGGTGATGGAGGCACTGGCGGCGGCTTTGCCCCAGGTAGGCTTTACCCCAACCAGGGTAGCCGCCTCCAGTTAGCGGCAAAAAAGGTAACACCCATGAAAGCCAAAATCCTGATTACAGACCCGCTGGCGGAAGAAGGCATAGATGTTCTGAGGCAGGAAGCGGAGGTAGACGTCCGGCTCGGTCTGAAGGGGCCGGAGCTACTGACCGACATCGGTGACTACGATGCTCTGGCGGTAAGGAGCGAGACGAAGGTCACCGCTCAGGTCATCGAAGCTGGTCAGCGTCTCCAAGTCATCGGCCGGGCAGGCGTGGGGGTGGACAACATAGATGTGGAGGCGGCCACCAATCGGGGCATCGTGGTGGTCAACGCCCCCACGGGGAACATTGTCTCCGCCGCTGAGCATACCATCGCTCTAATGCTCGCCTCGTGCCGAAACATTCCCCAGGCTCACGCTAGCCTTAAAGGTGGACAGTGGCGACGCAGTGAGTTCGTGGGTCTGGAGGTTAGGAACAAGGTCCTGGGCATCGTCGGCTTGGGCCAGGTGGGTACCCTGGTGACACGTCGGGCTCAGGGATTGGAGATGAGCGTCATCGCCTATGACCCCTTTGTTTCAGAAGATTATGCCCATAAGCTGGGGGTGGAAATGGTGTCCTTGGAGACACTTCTCGCTAGAGCCGATTTCATCTCTGTACACACCACTCTCACCTCCGCTACCAAAGGCATCATCGGGGAGCGGGAACTGACCCTGGTTAAGCCTGCGGTGCGTATCATGAACACCGCTCGGGGTGGCATCATCGACGAAGAAGCTCTATATCGGGCCCTGGAGGAGGGGCGGGTGGCCGGCGCGGCTATAGATGTCTTTAGCCAGGAGCCGGCAGTGGATAATATCCTCCTTAAGAGCAATAAGGCGATTGTTACGCCCCATTTGGGGGCCTCTACCGCCGAAGCCCAGACAACGGTGGCAGTGGATGTGGCCCACCAGATACTGGCCGTTCTCAAGGGCATGGCGGCACCATACGCCGTCAATGCTCCCCTTATCTCTCCCGAGGTGATGTCTATCTTCGCCCCCTTCCTTAGATTGAGCTCGGTGGTGGGCCGGATGGCCATGCAACTGGCAGGGGGGGTGGGTAGCATTCGGATCTCCTACAATGGAGAAATCGCAAGCTACGACACCACTCCCCTCAAGGCAACCCTTCTGGGAGGGCTCCTGGAGTCGGTGAGCGAAGACCGGGTTAACATCGTCAACGTCAACCTGGTAGCATCACGGCGGGGGCTGAAAATCACCGAGCACAAGGATACCGTCTGCGAGAATTACGGGAACCTCATCACAGTGGAGATAACTACACCTACCGGAACGACCCAAGTCGCGGGGACGCAGATGCGGGGCGAGCCTCACATCGTGATGATAAACGGCTACTGGCTGGACGTCTATCCTACCCAGGGCTACTTCCTGGTCAGCGACCATCGAGACCGTCCCGGCCTTATTGGAGCAGTGGGCAATATCCTGGGCAACGCCGATATCAACATCAGCTTCATGCAGGTGGGGCGGCGTGAAGCACGGGGCCAAGCCCTTATGGTGCTTGGGCTGGACGAGCCCGTGGGCGCCGAACAGTGCCAGCGCATCCTAAATATCCCGGACGTCTATGCCGTCAAGGTGGTGAAACTGTAACTTTTCCTCCGTCTAGACGAAATAGCCGTCGATAGATAGCAGTAATCCAATATCTTCCCAGAAAGGAGGGGAAAATGTCTATTCTAGACCGAGTGGCGAATATCCTGCGCGCCAATATCAATGACCTACTGGATCAGGCCGAAGATCCGGAGAAGATGCTGAATCAGATCTCGCGGGACATGGCGGAGGCAGTACAGGAAGCCAAGGCCCAGGTTATCGAAACCGCCGCCCAGGAAAACCTGCTCAGAAGCAACCTGGAAAAGAGCCGAGAGTTGGCTGCTCAATGGCAAGAAAAGGCGGAGCTGGCGGTGGAGAAAGGACGCGATGATCTGGCACGGGAAGCTCTTCGTCGAAAGCGGGACTACCAGTCCAATGGCTCCGTCTACGAAACACAATTGACGGCCCAGCACCAAATGGTGGAAAAGCTGAAGACCGACCTTAAGGCGTTGGAGAGCAAATATGGGGAGCTACAACGCAATCGAGAGATCCTTATCGCCCGCCACAAAGTGGCTGAGGCACAAAGAAAGATTCAAAAAACGTTCGTTAGCGCCAGTTCCATTGACTTTACCAGCGAACTGGGCCGAATGGAGGAGAAGATTCGTCTCGAGGAGGCCCGAGCCAGTGCCTCAGCCGACATGACGTCATCGACCCTGGATGCCCAGCTTGAGGCCCTCTCTTCAGGCCCGGAAAACGAGGAAATAGAAGAGGAGCTCCAATCTATCAAGACGAAGAGGTCGCAAAACTAGTCTAACGGTCCTTAATACAGAGTCCTAGTCACCTTTAAAGGAGACTCACCGGGTCAATGTCCACCATCCAGCCTTGGGGCAAGGCCACGGAGTCCAGAAGACAGTTGGGGGCCTGGCTACGAACCACTATCTGCCATCGGAAGCGACCCCTCAGCTGCTGTAGATAGGCGGGCATGGGCCCCATGAGCTGGGTATTGGTAAGACCCTGGGTATCTCGTTCCTCTTCCAGAAGGCGCAAGACCCGCTGCGCTTCCTCCCGGCAACGGTGTTCGTTGCTGTGGCTGTAAACCAAGCGAGCCAGACGGCTGAAGGGGGGATAGCTTTGCTGCTGGCGGAAGTCTATCTCTTGGTGGTAGAAAGCACCGTAGTCTTGCTGTTCCAGGGCCTTTAAGATGGGATGATGGGGAGAGTAGGTTTGTATGATGACGCGGCCCGGAACGGCCCCCCTGCCTGCCCTGCCGGCGACCTGGGTCAGAACCTGAAAAGTATGCTCCGGGGCCCGAAAGTCGGGCAAGTGCAGCCCCACGTCAGCACAGATGACCCCCACCAGGGTTACTCCCGGCATATCCAGCCCTTTGGCGATCATCTGGGTTCCGATGAGGATGTCCGCCTGGTGGGACAAAAACTTGTCCAAGATGGCCTGGTGGGAGTGCTTTCCCCGTGTTACGTCCCGATCCCAGCGCAGCAAGCGAGCCTCCGGAAACGCCTGGGCCGCCGCCTCTTCCACCTTTTGAGTACCGATTCCCATGAACCTGATGCGCCGCTGTAAGCATTGAGGACAGAGCTGAGGGACGGGCGCCCGATAGTTGCATTGATGGCAAAAAAGGGCATCGTCGTCGGCGTGATAGGCCAAAGCCACCTGGCAGCGGCCACAACGCATGACGTGACCACAGTGGCGACATTGCACAAAGGTGGCGCTCCCGCGCCGGTTAAGAAAGAGAATCACCTGCTCCCCCTTTTCCAGGGCAGAAGCCATGGCTGCCTGGAGAGGGCGACTGAAGATGCTCCGGTTACCTGACTTTAGCTCCCGACGCAAGTCCACTACTTGCAACCGGGGCAGGCTAGGCCTCGCTCCCGGCCTGACGGCTACCCGTTCTGGAAGGTGCAATAGCCGGAACTCTCCTTGGAGAGCCCGATGGTAGCTGGTCACCTCTGGCGTGGCGCTGCCCAGGATGAGCACGGCTCCGCTGAGCCGAGCCAGCTCTATAGCCACCTCTCGAGCATGATAGAGGGGGGCAGTGTCCTGTTGCTTGTACGTCCACTCGTGTTCCTCGTCCAAGATGATGAGGCCCAGGTCCGGCTGGGGGGCGAAAAGAGCGCTGCGGGAGCCGATAACGACGCCAAAGGCCCCGCCTCGGACACGCTGCCACTCATCGTAGAGCTCACCTAGGGATAGCCGGCTGTGGAGAACAGCCACTCCCCTGGGGAAGCGGGAAGCAAATCGCTGCACTGTCTGCGGGGTGAGGGCGATCTCGGGAACCAGGGCAATGCCTCGCTTCCCCAAAGCCAGCGTTCTCTCCAGAGAGCGAAGGTATAGCTCTGTCTTGCCGCTACCAGCTACCCCGTGGAGGAGGAACACCCTGGGTGCAGAAGACTCCTCCTCTGAAAAAGCGGCCTCGATTTCCTGCCACGTCCTGGCCTGGGATGGCGTGAGGGTCGGGGGAGAGATGGGCAAAAAGGCGCGCTGGGCCAGAGGGTCGCGGCGGATCTCTCTGGACTCCATCTGGACTAGACCCAGGGCTTCCATGCGATGAAGAAGAGACAGGGAGATGCCTTCCTGGCGACGTACCTGGGCTAGAGGCAACCCTTGGGGGTTTTCCCCAAGCTGTTCCAGAATGGTCTTTCCTTGCTCCCGTTCTCGCTCTCGGCGTAGCCGCAATATCTCCCCCTGGGCCGCCTCTTTGCTCACCAGAACCAGGCTTTCCTGGCTGGCGTCTATGAGCTTCTTCTTAAGCAGAGAGCTGACCGCCGCCGTGGAGTAGCGGCGGCGGGCCTGGGACACCTCAAGAGAATCCCTGGTGGACATCAGATGCTCCAGGAGCTCAGCTTGGGGAGAGGGCTTTCCTCGGGCCGCGTCATCCCAACGGCGCTCCGCTTCCCAGGGCGGCACCGCCAGTCGGAGGTAGGGCACCACCTTAGGCCGCACCCTTTCCCTTTCCATTTCGTAGCTCCTGGTGACCCAGCCTCGGCGCAGCAACTGGCCGATGACTGTCTCTCCCTCCTTTTGCCCCAGAGCCTTTTTTACCTCCTCGGTGGTTATCCGCTGCCTTCGGTTTATGAGATGGAGAACGGCCTTTTGCTGGGGGGTGAGGGAGACGGTATCAGGGGGTAGGAGGGAGCCAGGGGTGAGAATGGCGAACACTCTCCTTTCGAAGCCAGGGGGTAGCATGAGGGCGGCCGCCTCAAAGGGGGAGCTTAGATAGCGGCGGCTGATCCAGCGCGCCAACTCTACCTGGTAAGGCCACAAGATGGGGCGGGGAGGGATGACGTCGGCAACGGGCCGCGTGCTCTCCAGAGAGGTTTCGTCGCTGAGCTGAAAGACCACTCCTTGAAGGAGACGGGAGCCAAAAGGAACCCATACCCCATCGCCTACCTCTACTTCTAGGTGAGGCGGCACATGGTAAGTGAAGGTGCTGCGACGGGCGACGGGGGAGTTGACAGCTACTTCGGCGTACTTCACAGGTTCCACAACCCTTGCCCAGGGCGGTGGTAGATGGGCGCGGTCAGCTTTGATTGTTTCGTTTTGAGACGATTTTTTCCTTCAAGCGGGCCTTTTTGCCAGTTAGCCCGCGCAGGTAGTAGAGCTTAGCCCGCCGTACCTTGCCCTGGCGAAGGGTTTCCACTTTTTCCAGGCGTGGGGAATAAAAAAGGAAGGTTCGCTCCACACCCACTCCATGGGCGCCTATACGCCGCACGGTAAAGTTGGAACTGATGCCTTGATGACGCACTCTTATGACCACACCCTCAAAGGCCTGAAGCCGCTCTTTATCGCCCTCCACCACCTTGGCGCTGACGCGCACCGTGTCCCCCGAGGAAAAGGCGGCAATGTTAGGATTGGGCTTAAGCTCCACCAGGTTGTTTATGTCTAAGGGCATCTTCTCTACTTCCTTTCTATGATACCAAGATGTTTTCGGGCTGCCTGTCCAGCCCCTGGAGCCACCGGCGCTCTTCTTCGGTGAGGAGCGCTTTCTCCA
The DNA here is from genome assembly GCA_016183425.1 of Chloroflexota bacterium. Taxonomy (GTDB): domain Bacteria; phylum Chloroflexota; class Dehalococcoidia; order JACPEP01; family JACPEP01; genus JACPEP01. The sequence continues at coordinate 11,185 of JACPEP010000042.1, read as the reverse complement.
GCAGGTCGGGACGCCGCTGGTGGGTCCTCAGAAGGGTCTGCTGACGTCGCCATCGGGCGATGAGGGCGTGGTTCCCCGATAGAAGCACGGAAGGCACCTCCCATTCCCGGAAGGAGGCAGGACGAGTATATTGGGGAGGGCCCAAAAGACCGCTGGTGAGAGAATCGTCCACAAGGGAGTCCTGGGAGCCCAATGCTCCCGGCAAGAGCCGTACTATTGCCTCCACCAATACCATAGCCGCTAGCTCTCCTCCCGATAGGACGTAGTCGCCGATGCTTATCTCATCGTCCACCAGGTGCTCTCGTACCCGTTCGTCTACCCCTTTGTAGTGGCCGCAGATGAGGATGAGACGGTTTTTTTTCGCCAGTTCCTCAGCTATCCGCTGGTTGAAGAGGCGTCCCTGAGGAGTGAGGAGGATGATGGAGGGCGGAGCGCCATCCTCTCGCTCCTGACCTAGAATGGCTTCTACGGCCCGGAAGATGGGCTCTGGCTTCAGTAGCATGCCGCTACCCCCTCCGTGTAGATAGTCATCGGTGATACGATGCTTGTCAGTGGCGTAGTCGCGAATATTGTGAGTTTCTATGTGCGCTATACCTCGCTGAGTGGCTCGCTGGACGATGCTGTGATCCAAAGGGCCGATGAACATATCGGGGAAGAGGGTGAGGATGTGGATGCGCATCTAGCCGTCTCTCTTTCCCCAGTCCACAGGCACCAGGTCATCCCGAGAGGCGCATTCCTCGCCCTCCCCGCGCACCATCTCTATGGCATGGGGTAAGGCAGGCAGGATGGCCGAGAGACATTCGGCGACGGCCTTGGGGCTGCCGGGGAGGTTGACGATGAGGGTGCGGCCCCTTATGCCGGCCACGGCGCGGCTGAGCATGGCCTGGGGAGTCTTTTTCAAGCTCTCCCCTCTCATGACCTCGGTCAGACCGGGCACCAGCCTTTCTGCAGCAGCCAGAGTAGCCTCCGGCGTTACATCCCGAGGGGCGAGGCCGGTGCCACCAGTGGTGGCGATGAGATCCACCCGACCGCTATCGGCCCAGGCCATTAGCCTCTGGGCAATGGTCTCTTTATCATCGGGCACTACGGCATACTCGGTCACCACTCCGCCCAAAGGCGAGAGAGTCTGGCCGATAAGGGGACCGCTGGTATCTTCCCGCTGGCCCCGGGAGCCTTTATCGCTTACGGTGAGAACTGCTACCGCGAAGGACAACGCCGCCACCTCCTCCCATACAGCGTAGCTATTATAGCCAATAAGTTCGGCTAAAGCAAGTTTGTTGGTCGCTGTCAATCTCCTTGGCGAAGTTGTAAGAGTCTCCTTTTCCTGATACAATACTAACTAGATTTACTAGGTTTACTTTTTTCGGGGTGTCCAATGAAAGTATCTCGCAAGGCAGATTATGCCATCCGAGCTCTCCTGGATCTAGCCCAGCATGATGGTCAGGGGTTGGTTCAGAGCGATGACATTGCCCACCGTCAGGGAATTCCCGCTCCCTATTTGGACCAGGTTATGACCACTCTGCGCAAAGCGGGGATTGTAAAGAGCAGCCGGGGGCCCCAGGGGGGACATACCCTGGCGCGGCCGGCATCGGAGATCGCCTTAGGGGAGGTTATCGGCGCTTTGGAAGGCACCCTATCCCCCATGGATTGTGTGGACGACCCCGACGCCTGTCCCCAGCTCAGATACTGCGCTCAGCGGGAGGTATGGCAGAGTGTGAGGGAGGCCGTTCACCAAGTTCTGGGGGCTACCTCCATCGGAGACCTGGCGCGGCGGCAACAAGAGCGCCAGGGACAGGGCAGGTACTACATCTAACCATGAGGAGACCGGGGGGGGTAGCCAACAACGTCCTGGAGCTCATCGGCAAGACCCCTATGGTCAGGATAAACCGTCTGACCGGGGGGGAAGATGCCGCTATACTAGGCAAGCTGGAGTCTCTCAATCCCGGCGGGAGCGTCAAAGACCGCATCGCCTTGGCCATGGTGGAGGCGGCCGAGGCGTCGGGAATTATCAAGCCCGGGGACACCCTTGTGGAGCCTACCAGCGGCAACACGGGCATCGGGCTGGCTATCGTGGCGGCGGTGAAGGGGTATCGCCTTATCCTTACCATGCCCGAGGATATGAGCCTAGAGCGGCGGCGCCTCCTGGGCCGTTTCGGCGCTGAGCTGGTGCTCACCCCGGCTATAGAGGGGATGACAGGGGCCGTATATGCTGCTCAAGAGCTGGTGGCCAATAACCCGGGCTATTTCATGCCCCAACAGTTTGAAAATCCAGCCAACCCGGAGATACACCGCACCACTACCGCACAGGAGATCCTGGAGGCGACCCAGGGGCACCTGGATGCCTTCGTGGCCGGGGTGGGCACCGGCGGCACCGTGACCGGGGTAGGCGAGGTTTTAAAAGGGGAGTTGCCTGGGGTGCTGGTGGTAGCTGTAGAGCCGGCTCGCTCTCCGGTGCTCCAAGGGGGCAAGGCGGGACTGCACACCATTCAGGGCCTGGGGGCCAGCTTCGTTCCTGGGGTTTATAACCCGAAGGTGGTGGACCAGGTGGTGGGAGTGAGCGACGAGGATGCCTATCATATTACCCGCCGTCTGGCCCAAGAGGAGGGGCTGCTAGTAGGCATCTCCGCAGGCGCCAACGTTTACGCCGCCATGGCAGTGGCCCGTCGCCTGGGGCGGGGGAAAGTGGTGGTCACCATCCTGCCCGATACCGGAGAGCGCTATCTCAGCATGAACATATAATCTAAAGGGAGGTATATTAATCGACATGGGTGTCAGTGTCTACATCCCCACCCCCTTTCGGCGTCTGACCCACTATCAGGGCTCGGTCACTGCTGACGGGAAAACCGTGGCCGAGCTTATCGACGATCTGGAGGCCCGTTACCCAGGTATCAAGGGTCTCATCTACGACGCCAGGGGGGACATTCCCGACCATATCAACGTATACGTCAACAATCGAGAGGTAGCCTCCCTTCAGGGGAAGGCCACCCCTCTCCAAGAAGGGGACGAGGTAGCCTTCATTCCCGCCCTGGCGGGAGGCGCGCAACCCTTCTCCGAGGAGCAGATTCGGCGCTACAGTCGGCACATCATTCTTCCCCAGGTGGGGGGAAAAGGCCAGCGGAAGCTGCTCCAGTCCCGGGTACTTCTGGTGGGGGCGGGGGGCCTGGGCTCTCCCGCCGCCCTCTACCTGGCGGCGGCGGGAGTGGGCAAGCTAGGGATAGTGGACTTCGATACCGTGGACATGAGCAACCTCCAGCGCCAGATCCTTCACCACACCCACGACGTAGGTCGCCCCAAGGTAACTTCGGCGGCCGAGAGTATCGCCGACATCAACCCCGACGTCCAGGTGGTTCCCCATACTGTTCAGCTCTCCTCGGAGAACATCATGGACATCATCGCCGACTATGACATAGTGGTGGATGGCAGCGACAATTTTCCCACGCGCTACCTGGTCAACGATGCCTGTGTGTTGGCAAACAAACCTAACGTCCACGGCAGCATCTTCCTTTTCGAGGGCCAGGCCACCGTCTTTCTCCCGGAAAAGGGGTGCTATCGCTGTCTTTATCCGGCGCCGCCCCCGCCGGGTCTGGTGCCCTCCTGTCAGGAGGCAGGCGTGCTGGGTGTCCTTCCCGGCATCATCGGCGTCATCCAGGCCATAGAAACGGTAAAGCTAATTCTGGGCGTTGGGGAGAGCCTGGTTAACCGTCTCCTTCTCTTCGATGCCCTGGCTATGGAGTTTCGCCAGGTGAGAATTCGCCGCGACCCTCAGTGTCCCATCTGTGGCGACCATCCTACCATCCGTGAGCTTATCGATTACGAGGCCTTCTGTGGTGTGCCCGCCGCTGTCCACCACTAAGCCCTAGAGAGGAAACCATGCGCGTAGAAGTCCACGTTGCCGCCCCCTTGCAGCGTCTCCTGGGCGGAGCCCGACGGGTGAATGCTGATGGGGGGAGCATCCTGAATCTGCTGGAGAACCTGGAGCGGGACTACCCGGGTTTCAAGAGCCAGGTGGTCACTCCAGAAGGTGATCTCCGTCCCTTTGTAAACGTATACCTCAACGACGAGGACATCCGCTTTTTGGATAGCTTGAACACCCCTCTGCATGACGGCGACGTAGTCGCTATCATGCCTGCCATCGCCGGCGGCAGCCGATAGCGTACAGACACCATCTCGTTCGCTCCTCACAAAAGGGGCCGCCTCTCCACAGGGATTTTTAAGAAGGCTCCGGCACACCTTACCGCACACTTGACATCGAGCTTTCGAGGGTAGTATAAGATAGGCTTTAGGAAAGAGGTCGGGGGTGATAGAAGGGAGCGTTATGCTGGGGAGCACGATACTAGAAGCTGAAGCGGGCGAGGAATGGATACCTCAGGAGATGGCGATAAGTCCCTCCCGTATCGAGCGGTGGGGGGATGCTGCCGACGACCACCACCCCTGGTATACCGAGGATTCGCCCTGGGGGGGACGAATTGCCCATCCCACCATCATCTACATGCTTCATGCCTACGCCAGGGGTAAGGCCTACCCTGAGGGGGCCGGCCCGGGCAATGCCATCCTCCACTACGTTTACGATGCCGAGTATCATAACGTTCTCAGAGCTGGTGAGAAGGTGACCATTAAAGGCCGCTGTGCCGCCCGCTACCTGAAGCGGGATCGGGACTACGTGGACCTGGAAACGGAGTCCTACGGGGAGGACGGACGGCTTATCGCCCGCTCTGTGATGACCTTCCTGCTATCCTATCGTCGAAAGGAGAACCAGCCATGACAAAGGCCGCCAAAGATTTGGCTGTGGGGTACCAGTTTCCGTCCCGAAAGAAGCTTATGACCCAGGAGAGGATGACCAAGTATATAGACTATCTCTTTTCCACCTGGCAAGACAAGCTGGTGAGCTCTGGATCAAACATTCACACTGACGATGTCTTCGCTAAATCCCAGGGTCTCCCGGGAACGGTGGCCGATGGCATGATCCCCACGGTATGGTTTTCCACCTACCTCACCGAGCTCTTCGGCGAGGGCTATGTGAAGGGTGGCAAGCTGATGAACAAGTATATTAAGCCTATGCTGGCCAACGACACTATAACGATGCACATCCGCATTAAAGAGCGCCTGGCCGAAGGGGCAGCGGTGAGATACAATATGGACGTCTGGTGCGACAACCAGCAAGGAGAGACAGTGGTAGTGGGCTCCGCCAGCGCCGCCGTCTCATAGCGCCATGTTTTACGACACCTCTTTTGCCCTGGAGCTGTGCTCATCCCTCGAAAAGAGCTATGCCATCGCCGTTCTCACCCCTTCCGAGTCCAAGCGGCTTATCGCCCGGGGGGTGGCGGCCATGCCCGAGGTGCGCCGCGCCCTGGCTCACGGCCAGGTGATTGTGGCCAAGGGCACCACTACCGCCTATGTGGCGGAAGAGATACTAAAGACCCCCGTCCCCAACCCGGACTTTGCCGCGGGAATCATTTGGGATGGGCAACTGGGAATAAACCCACGAGAGGCCCGGCTATCCCCCTTTACCATCGAAAAAGGGCAGATGGTAGAGATGCGCTGGCAGGACTTTTTGCGCCAGTTCCAGGCCCAGGACGTGTTTATCAAAGGAGTCAACGCCGTAGACCCCCAGGGAAACGCGGGCATCCTGGTGGCCAACCCCAATGGGGGCACCGCCGGCTACGCCTGGGCCTTGGTCTCCGCCCGAGGGGCCTACTTCGTCGTCCCCGTCGGGCTGGAGAAGCTCATCCCCTCCGTTATCGAGGCTTCCATGAAGTGCGGCATTATGCGCTTCAAAGAGGCCATGGGCCACTCGGTGGGCATGTTGCCAGTGGTCAACGCCCTGGTGGTGACGGAGGTGCAAGCGATTACGCTCCTCACCGGGGTGGCGGCCACCCACGTAGGATCGGGGGGCATCGGCGGCTCCGAGGGGTCGGTGGTGCTGGCTTTAGAGGGGCGAGAAGATAGGGTAGCCAACGCCTTCCAGCTCCTTCAATCCCTGAAAGGAGAGCCTTCGATCCCTAAGCCTCTAGCTCAGCAGTGACCCAAATTGACACCCCAAAAAGGGCCGTGCTATATTGGGGTGGCAGAGGCAGCGTAGCTCAGAGGTAGAGCAGGGGACTCATAAGCCCTTGGCCGGGGGTTCGAATCCCTCCGCTGCTACCACTTAGGCGAGGAAGTCAGTAGGGTGGGTGTAGCGCAGCGGAACCCACCATAACCAGGCACAGCACAGCTAAAAGGTGGGTTTCACCCACCCTACGAAACTGTGAGTTTTTGGTAGTCAGTAGGGTGGGTGTAGTGCAGCGGAACCCACCCCCCAGGCACATCACAGCTAGAAGGTGGGTTTCACCCACCCTACGAAACTACCAGAGAAGCGTATCGCTGATTTCTGCATCATAAATAAGCTATCCACCCAAAAGGGGGGTAGCTTATTTCGGTTCAGGGACTGACCTTCTCCACCGATACCTCTGGCTGGAATGTTGAGCCGTTTTCAGGCGCTATTCGAGAATCGTTGATACGACGTTGAGCACAACCCTCCGTAGATTCAAAAATGCTATAATTTACTGTTCAACCGATAGAACGATAGGGGCTGAGCTAACACGAAGAGCGGAGCCAGGTGATGGTGGAACCGGAAGACGATAACAGTATCAAGAACGCCGGAGATGTCCGAGAGACGGAGGACGGAGGAGATAGTCGGCGCACCGGGCAAGACCAGGAGCCTCACTTTCCTCGGCCTGACCTGGAGGAAAGGTATTTGGTATCGGGCGGCCGGCCAGGCGACCGCTATGTGCGGATCGTACGCCCCTTTGCCCGCGAGTTCAAGAGGCGCGGTCCCGGCCACTTGATAGCAACCAAGCGAGTGCTGGAGGCGAGTGGTCCTATAGGGCGCGCGTTTGAGCTGCTGCGACGGGTTTTGATCGGGCGCAGAATTCCTTCGGAACTGGAGCTTCACGAGCGGGTGGGGATAGGAAAAGGGCTCGCTGTATTCGCCTCGGACAACATATCGTCCTCGGCGTACGCCACCGAAGAGATTATGCGCGTCCTGGTGCTGGCCGGTGCTGGCGCTCTGGCCCTGACGATGCCCATCACAGTTGTGATCATCCTGGTGCTGGCGATTGTGGTAACCAGCTATCGGCAGACTATTCGGGCCTATCCCAGCGGGGGTGGCTCCTATATCGTGGCCAGCGACAATCTGGGACATCTGGCGGGGCTCACGGCAGCCGCGGCGCTGTTGACCGATTACGTTCTCACGGTATCTGTCTCGATAGCAGCCGGTGTCGCGGCGCTCACCTCCATCTTTCCCATCCTGTTTGAGCATCGCATGTTGCTTGGGGTACTGTTCGTGGCTGTGCTCTGCGTTGGCAACCTTCGTGGCCTCCGGGAGAGCGCGACTATCTTCGCCACCCCCACGTACGTGTATTTGGTAGCCATCTTCGGGCTGCTGGGCTGGGGTCTCTTGAGCTTTGTCACCGGCAACCTCCCGCACTATACGCCACCGCCGGAATGGGGCGAGCCTCATGGAGCGCAGGCATTGGGCCTGCTGCTCATTCTGCGCGCCTTCGCCTCGGGCTCGGTTGCCCTTACCGGTGTTGAGGCGGTCTCCAATGGAGTACCCGCTTTCAGGCCGCCCGAGTCACGTAAGGCTCAAGCCGTCGTGGTTCTCATGGGCACGCTCTTTGGCTCCATCTTCTTTGGCATGAGCTTCCTGGCCGGGCAACTGGGGATTCTGCCCGACCCCACGGAACAGGAAACGGTGGTGAGCCAACTGGCACGTATGCTCGTGGGAGGAGGCACGCCCTACCACTACCTGATCCAGCTTTCTACAGCCCTCATCCTGGTGCTGGCTGCGAACACGGCCTTTGCGGATTTCCCCCGTCTGGCAAGCATTCTTGCCAGAGATCGCTATTTGCCCGGACAGTTTCAGTACCGGGGTGATCGTTTGTCCTTTAGCGTGGGCATTGTCGTCCTCGCGATGGTGGCGGCGCTGCTCATCGTCGCCTTTCAGGGCAGTGTCACCAACCTGATCCCTTTGTACACAGTCGGGGTATTCGTTGCCTTTACACTGAGCCAGACCGGGATGGTCAGGCATTGGTGGCGCGAGCGCCACGGACAGCGTAGCTGGCAGTGGCGAGCATTATTGAATGGCACGGGCGCCGTCGCCACCGGCATCGTCGCCATTGTGGTGGGCGTAGCCAAGTTCAGCCTGGGCGCCTGGATGGTGCTGGTATTGATTCCGGTGCTCATCGCCGTAATGTGGGCTATCTACCGCCACTACCGGAGTGTTGAGGCGACCCTCACCCTCGATCGGCCGGATGTGCCACTTCCCCAACGCCAGCCCCCCCAGGTAATTGTCCCGGTGAGCCGCCTCGACCAGGCGACGCTCCAGGCGCTGAGCTTTGCCCGCTCCATCTCACCGGACGTAACGGCGGTCCACGTCACTGACGAACCTGATAAGACAGAGGAGATGAAGCGCCGCTGGGAGCGCTGGGGGGGAGAGGTAAACCTGGTGATCCTTGAATCGCCCTACCGCGCCCTCATTCCGCCGCTGCTCGCTTACATCGACGCATTGGACAAGCAGGACCCCAAGCGGCCCATCACCGTTGTGTTGTCAGAGCTTGTTCCCCAGCACTTCTGGGAGTACTTCTTGCATAACCAGACGGCCCTGCGATTGAGATTTCATCTGTTCTTCCGTCCCCACACGATTGTGGTAGACGTGCCATACCATCTCTATTCGAAAGGCGTGCCGGAGGCTTAGGGTGTACTACATGACCGAACTAGAATTCCAGACTTATGGGGGACAAAAGTAATGTTTCTGTCTCCGGCGTCAGGACGGCTGGGTTTGCCCGTCGCCCTCTAAGAGGACAACAAACTCGGCTTCTGTGAGCTGGGGTACGCTCAGGGCTTGGGCCCGCTCCAGCTTGGAGCCGGGATCGGCTCCCACTACCACGTAGGCCGTCTTGCGGGTCACCGTGCTCCCTACGGAGCCGCCTCGCTCTTTAATGCGGGCCTCCGCCTGGTGACGGGTGAAGGTCTCCAGCCTTCCGGTAAGGACAAACTCCTTGCCCATGAGGGGCAATTTCCCGGCTTTGGTCAACTCTTTCTCTAGCCTCACTCCCCCTTGGCGCAGCTTTTCTATCACGCGGCGGTTGGCCTCCTGGCGAAAGTAGGCCAGGATGCTATCGGCGATTTTAGGCCCGATGCTGGGGATGGCGAAGAGCTCTTCCTGGGAGGCATTGGCCAGGCGGTCGAGACTGCCGAAGTGGTCGGCCAGGAGCTGAGCCGTCTCCAGGCCCACGTGGAGAATGCCCAGGGCAAAGATGGCGTTGGCCAGGGGGCGGCTCCTGCTCTTCGCGATGGCGTTCAGAAGGTTGTCGGCGCTCTTGTCTGCCATCCGTTCTAGCCCCAACACCTGCTCCCGGCTCAGGTAGTAGAGGTCGCCCACGTCCTTTACCATGCCCGCCTGCAACAGAGCGGCAACGGTTTGTTCTCCCAGGCCCCGGATGTCCATGGCCTCTCGACCGGCGAAGTGTTTGAGAAGCTGGAAGATTTGGGCCGGGCAGGAAGCACCGGTGCAGCGTGCCATAGCCTCCCCAGGGGGACGCACCACTTCGGCGCCGCATTGGGGGCAGCGGGTGGGCATGACAAAGGGGTGTTCCTGTCCCGTGCGCCGGGCGACCACCGGTCCTACCACCTGAGGAATAACCTCCCCGGCTCGCTGCACGATGACGGTATCGCCAATACGGATGTCTTTGCGGCGGATGTCGTCCTCGTTGTGAAGGGTGGCCATCTTCACTGTCACCCCGCCCACGTTCACCGGTTCAAGGATGGCGTAAGGGTTCAGAGAGCCAGTTCGACCCACGTTAATGCCGATGTCTATGAGACGAGTAGTGGCCTGGGTGGCAGGGAACTTATAGGCGATAGCCCATCGAGGCTCCCGCCCCACCTCCCCTAGCTCCCGCTGGTAGTCCAGGGAGTCTACCTTGACTACCACACCGTCCGTTTCGTAGTCCAGATCCTCCTTAGCCTCCAGCCAACGGTGATAGTAGTCCTCTACTTCGTCCAAATGGCTGAAGCGAGCGTTGTGAGGATTAATCCGGAAGCCCAGGGACTTCATATATTCCAGGGCGTGCCACTGGGTGGAGGGTGTGGGTCCACCCTCGGCCCAGCCCATGCCATAAACATAGATGTCCAGTGGACGCTGAGCGGTGATGCGGGGGTCGAGCTGGCGGAGGGAGCCGGCGGCAGCGTTTCTGGGGTTGGCGAAGAGGGGCTGACCGGACCGGGCCCGCTCCTCGTTCAGCTTGTGGAAGCCCTTTTTGGACAGGTAGACCTCTCCCCGCGCCTCCAGACGGCGGGGAGACTGATCCAGAAGAAGGAGAGGGATGCTTTTGACAGTCTTTAAATTCTGAGTGATATTCTCGCCGCGATAGCCGTCCCCCCGAGTAGCGCCGGTGGTGAAGCGGCCCTCTTCGTATACAAGGGCCACCGCCAGACCATCCATCTTCAGCTCGCAGACCATAGGGAAGACGCGGCCGCCGAGAAGACCCTGTACGCGCTTGTACCACGCCCGCAGATCCTCCTCCTGGAAGGCATTGGCCAGACTAAGCATGGGGAGGGGGTGCTCCACTGTCTGAAAGGCCTCCAAAGGCGCCGCACCTACCCGCTGGGTGGGAGAATCCGGGGTCACCAGCTCGGGATGTTCCGCCTCTAATCGTTGTAGCTCCCGCATTAACTCATCGTACTCGGCGTCGCTGATAACGGGGCTGTCCAGCACGTAGTAGCGGTGGTTGTGGTAGGTTATCTCTTTCCTCAGGTCATCGATGCGTTCTTTGGCGCTCTGGGTGTCTTTCATGGGCGGTCCCTCTGCTTTTTGAAGTAAAAGGGATTCCTCTAAAATTAAAGCACCCGGATGTTTCCGGCGTCAAGAAGCACCTTCATCCCCTCGTTGCCCACGATGATGGAGGCCTCCAGCTCCCGGCCCAGATCCTTGAGTTCTCCCCTTATCTCTTCATCAGCGGCGGGACTCATATGGATTACCAATACGGCGGGCAGGCGGCCCTGCCGTTTCCTAATCTCCAGGAGCTCTCCTCGCAGCAGGCGAGGGGTGAGATGGCCCGTGATGCCCGCCATCTCCTCCCGAGAGGTCGGGAAGGTGACCTCGGTGATGAGAAGGTGGGGTGATATGTGCTTCCACAGACTTGAAAAG
>JACPEP010000041.1 GCA_016183425.1 Chloroflexota bacterium | reverse complement strand
AGCGCAGCGAAGGGTCATCAAGCGTATCGCCTATGGCTACCGAAACAATAGAAACTTCAGGCTGAGGGTCCTCCTCAGCAACCATAAGGAGGTCAATCCCTAGGCTGCACGAGGCCCATCACACTTATTGACGTAGAGCCCCCCACATCTGAACAAGCTCGGAGCAGGGTCGACCATGATATCAGAATCGGCCATGCTATAATGATGCCATAATGAGAACGGAACAATAAAGTATTCGGGAGACCGGCCATGAAAGAAGTAACCGCCCGGTGGGTCAGCGACCAGAAGTTTATGGCCACAGATAGTGCCGGCCACTCTATCGTCATGGACGGAGAGGGATTCAGCCCCTCGGAGCTTCTCCTAGCGGCCCTGGCCGGCTGCACCGGCATCGATGTCATCTCCATCCTCAAAAAGCAGCGGCAGCAAGTAACCGGCCTGGAGATAAAGGCCACCGGCAGTCAGCTCCCCGACCCGCCCTGGACGTATCAGGAAATCCACGTGGAGTACACCGTGAGGGGGCACCACCTGAAGGAGTCCGCGGTGACCCGGGCCATCGAGCTATCCGAGACCAAGTACTGCTCCGTGGGGAGCACCATCTCCGGCCGGGCTAAGATTATCACCAGCTACCGCATTGTGGAGGAGGAGGTTGCGCTCTAAGCAACATCACCCCCTTTATACGGACCGTTCAATAACGGGGGTTACAAGGGGGCGAAGCCCCCCCTTGACGGGGGTCTGGGGGTGTCCCCCAGATACATCATCATCTCCCCCTTCCTGGTCAGGAAGGGGGCCGGGGGGATGGTCGAAAAACGGCTAAATGCGCTCTATACTTATAGCTGAAATGAGCCGAAGAATATGGGAGCAATCCAGATACAAAGAATACTCGGTATTGTGCCTAATCTGTTAGACTTACCATATTCAAGGATGTGGACAGCCTACGATAAGGAGGCTGATGTTCTGTACATCAACTTCAAAAAGAGGTAGGGTGGGTGTAGCGCAGCGGAACCCACCCTTACTCGAATCTTTATGGTGGGTTTCGTTTCACTTAACCCACCCTACATACTCGTCCTTCGGCTAGTCTAAAATGCTGAGTCCAAAGGGAACAAACGCAGGGTTAATGTTGAGGAGTAAAGGAAGAATCATGAGAAGCGATACAACGCTCGTCGTGCTGGCTCTGCTACCCTTAGGTCTGACCCTGATAGCCTGTAGTTCTTTTTCTAACTTGGCTCCTTTGCCTACACCCACACGCCTGTTATCGTCTACACCGACTGCCTTATTACCAACAGCCACTTCAACACCTACCCATATACCTTCACCGACTGCGTTGTCACCATCACCCACACCGACGTTTTCACCTACACCTACACCTACACCAGCACTTCTGTCGCCTACACCGACTGCATTGCCCACACCTAGTTCAATCGTGATTGTCCCTCCTATTCCTACTGAGATTGCTGAGACAGTAGGCGGTATTGGGCAAAGATTAGTATCAGGCGGCTGGGCCTTGACAGTGCATAGCGTGACCAAACGGCCAACAGAAGACACCAGTGCCCTGCCACCAAAGCCTATGGTTTTTGTCAGCATCTCTCTAACTCTCGAAAATATTACAACAGACTACTTGGAGCACATATCGCTCAGCTACATATTGGTAGACACCGAAGGACGCGAGGCAAGCCGAGATGTCATGTCCAGTAGCCAAACGATTCTTTTTACACAGTCTTTGGGAGGGGGACATAAGCTTACAGGTTCCATAGGCTTTAAAGTTAACCCAGAGGCAAAGGGTTTGACTCTCATATACAGACCATTCGTTTCACAGAGAAGGTTTACACCTATCCGCGTCAGCCTAGAGTAGTCGTTCAGCCAATCGTAACTTCCGTAGCAGAAAAGAGCTACTCGCTAGGAGGCGATGTAATACATTCTGGCAAGGGCTTACAGAGCTAGGTTTTTTCACCCCCTCCTCACTTGGCACGGGAAGCAGCGGTTGGGGGTAGCACCGCACACCGCCTCCCGAGCCTCGTCGGGCACCAGACGGTTGACGTTGAGCCCGCCATCCCAGGGGTTGCCCCAGCCAAAGTCTATGACCACCTGACCGGGCTGAGTTTCCTGGCACACCTTCGCCCTCATGGTTAGGCAGCCACAGATAGTGGGGATTACGTTACCACTGATGGTCATTTCCTCCTCCTCTTTGGTATAAAAGAACTCCTAGTATGCAAGCCAAGTATACAGGAATCTAGACCCCATTCTTACCCCGCACCCCATGCCCGTTTCCATTCCTTGAAAGCGTCATTCCGGCGGAAGCCGGAATCCACCACTTCCCCTAAAATTATGATAATATTGACGCCACGGACATCGTGTTATAATGGGTCTGGTTCACCAACTGTCATGCGCTCTTCTCTGCGACAAGCTGCCCGGCGGCACCCTTGTCCATGCCATCTGTTCCAACACGACCTTGAACCATGAGAAGCTCGTAGTAGATTAGAAAGGGAGAAAGCCATGGGCAAAGCGAGGATTTCCTTCACCCTTAACAGTGACAGAATGAAAATGGACGTTGACCCTGGCCGGAGCTTATTGCGCGTGCTTCGCGACGACCTCCGTCTCACAGGCACCAAAGAAGGCTGCGATGGCGGAGAGTGTGGGGCCTGCACCGTTCTCCTCGACGGCAAGGCAGCTATGTCATGCCTTATACCAATGGAAAAGGTGACGGGGAAATCGGTGGTGACCATCGAGGGGTTGGGCAACGGCGGCCACCTGCATCCCCTCCAGGAAGCTTTCATTAAGATGGGAGCGGTCCAATGCGGTTATTGCACACCAGGCATGATCCTGGAGTCTAAGGCCCTTCTGGAGTCCAACCCCAGTCCCACTCGAACTGATGTGGTCAGGCGTCTTTCCCGCCACCTGTGCCGCTGTACGGGATATGTCAAACCAATAGAAGCCGTCCTCTACGCGGCCCAGACATTGCGTGGCGGCTATCCGCCACCTGCCCGAGGAGACGAAAAGGCCATGGACAACCCCGAGATGCGGGACAAGGTTACCGGACAAGCCAAGTACACGGACGACCTGGCACAAGAGGGCATGTTGTACGTTAAGGTATTGCGCAGCCCTCATCCGCACGCCAATATTCTGCACGTAGATACCCATGAAGCGGAAAGGACTCCCGGCGTCGCCCTGGTGGTAACGGGAAAGGACACGGCCCATATCGTGATACCCAGCCCTATGAGCGATGAGCCGGAGCCCCATGAGCCTCTCTTGGCCTTGGGGAAGGTCTATTACCAGGGACAGGCGGTAGCAGCAGTGGTCGCTGAGAGCCAGGCCGCCGCCCAAGAGGCAATCCCCAAAATAAGGGTTCGCTACCAACCGCTGCCGGCAGTGGCCAATTTCCCCGATGCTTTCAAGGAGGACATACCCTCCATCCACAGCAATATGCCGAATGTTCGGCTAGTGCAGCAACTGCTGAGCGGAGATGTAGAGCAGGGCTTTGCCCAGTCCGCTGTTGTCGTCGAGAACACCTATACCACCCAGTTCCAAGAACACGCCTGTCTCGAGATGGAATCTTATATGGCCTACTGGGACGAAGAAGGACGATTGTCCGTCTGTGCCACGACCCAATATCCGGATCAGCATCGGGAAGCATTGGCCCGAGCCTTGGGCCTGGATGTGGACATGGTACGTATGATCGCTCCCCGAAGCGGCGGCGGTTTCGGCTCCCGGGAGGAGGCCTACGACGCCTATCTGGTGGCGTACCTTTGCCATCGCCTCAAGAAACCCGTAAAGCTCACCTACACCCGAGAGGAAGTCTTTTCATCCACCACCAAACGAACCCCTTTCCAAATGAGACTGAAAACCGGGGCTACCGAAGAGGGGAACCTGACCTCCCTGGAGATGGACATGGTGATAGATAGCGGGCCCTTTGTGCCCTATGCCTCGGGTAGGAGTATCCCTTATAGCGCGGTGGTGTTGGCTTCTGGCCCGTATACTTGGCCCCATGCTCGAATGAAGGTTTATACTGCCTTCACTAATACCGCAAAAATGGGCTCTTGTCGTGGCCAGGGGGGACCTATGGTCGCCTTCGCCGTGGAGTCCCAAATGGAGATCATGGCACAGAAATTAGGAATGGACCCCCTGGCATTCCGCCTTCACAATGCATGGGATATAGGTTCGAGAACCATAAGCGGGCAAACCTTGACGCAAAGTATCGGGGTAAAGCCTATGTTGGAAGCCCTTCGCCCCAATTGGGAGGGGGCTTTGCAGTGGGCCAAATCTTCTGACTCCCACCCTTGGCTGAAACGTGGACTAGGTCTGGCTTGTATTCAGCGTGGCTATACCTATGGGGCCCGGGGCAGGACACCTGAGGCCTACGTGGAGCTCCTCCCCGATGGGCAGATAGGTGTGCTCGTGGGCACGGTAGACATCGGCCAGGGAACCACTGCCCTGGCAAACATCGCTGCCCAAGAGATGGGATCGTCTCCCCACGCCATCGCCATTACCCTGTGCGATACCGCCCGTACCCCCTACGGGGGCGGCACCACGGGAAGCAAACAAACCTACGGCTCCGGCAATGCCATCAAATCAGCAGCAAAGCAACTTAAAGAGGCCCTTAAGGAGCTCGCCGGGGAAATTCTGGAGGAAAAAGCAGAGATGGTGCAGCTCGGAGACGGCTATGCCTTCTCCACCAAGCTTCCCCATCACCGAATACCCTTTTCTCGCCTTTACCAAACGGGCCAAAGCCGCGGTCTATCTTTGAAATTTAAGGGTAACTCCGCTGTTCTTCATACCACCCCTCTTGACAAGGAAACCGGGCAAGGCACACCCTTTGCCTTATATAGCTTTCAAGCTCAGGTGGCAGAGGTTGAGGTGAACATTAAGACGGGGGAGGTCAACGTTAAGCGCCTAACCTCTACTAGCGATATAGGCAAAGTAGTCAACCCCACTGGCTGGGAGGGCCAGGTGGAGGGGGGAGCCGTACAAGCCCTGGGCTACGCCCTGATGGAGGAGTTTACCCCAGGGCAAACCCGTAATTTCAAAGACTACCGCTTGCCCAAGGCTAGCGACTCTCCCGAGTTCATTACTATCCTGGTGGAGGACCCCGTCGCTTCGGGACCTATGGGAGCCAAGGGGGGTGGGGAAATGACGATGATGCCGGGAGCACCCGCTATCATTAACGCTATTGCCTATGCGACGGGGGCTCGCCTATTCTCCTTGCCGGCGACACCGCAGCGACTTTTGAAATCAATGGGTATTCCCCAAGCTTCAAACACGTGAGAGGCAATACTATCCAAGGAGGGAGAGCCATGGAACTAGCTCAAAAGATCGACCCTAAACACAGTGCCGTCATCGTGGTCGATGTCCAGAACGATTTCTGCCATCCTGACGGAATTGGGGCCAAGGTGGGAGGCCACAGCCACATAGCTATGCACCAGGAGATGGCCCCCAACCTGGTCCGCTTCATAGCCCAGGCCCGCCAGGCCCAGGTACCCATCATCTTCATCCGCACCATTCACAACAAGTGGACGGAGTCCGAGGCCCTCATAGAGAGCCATCGCCTCAGCGGCAGGGAGTATCAGCCTAAGTGCTGGGGGGATGGTTGGGGCTCTGAATTCTATGGAGACGTTCGCCCCCAAGCCGAGGACTGCATCGTTGTCAAGCACCGCCACTCCGCTTTTGTTGCCACGGATCTGGACCTCATCCTCCGCTGTCAAAGAATCAAGACCATCGTCCTCACCGGCCTTAATACCAACATTTGTGTCCAGGCCACCGGTCGGGATGGCTTCATGTTGGACTATCACGTAGTCTACGTATCTGATTGCTGCGCCACGTCGGGCGGTTGGGAGAAGCATGAGGAGGCTCTCAAGTCCTTTTGCTCTTACGCTGAGGTGCGGACATCCAACGAGCTGGCGACAGTGTGGCAGAAGACACTATCACTGCCGGCGGCAAGCTAGACACCCAGACGATTGACGTTAGGCTCACTATACCAGGGGTTCCCCTACCCCAAATCCATGACCACCAATGTCGGCAGGACCGGCTCCCCTTCCCCGACGACAAAGGCATCAAACAAAGGTACTAGAGGCTCTGGATTGGCGTGAGACACGGCCCTCTACCGATAATGAGAGGATGCCCTTCTCTACGCTCCGCGGCAAAAAGGGGGATGCCCGAGGCCCGCAGGATGAGCACCGCCCGGAGATAGTCCAGCTCGAAGGAAATGGAGAAGGCTATCAGGGGAAAATCGTCCAGGGGCCGCTGGGACTCCAGGCTTATCGGAGGAAGACTTCCTTCGTCCCAAAACACCCGCTCGCAGACCACCCCGTGGTAGAAAAGCCCGTATATGGTCTGAAAGTCCAGGCTGGACATGCCCACCCGGTAGCTATTGGCATAGATGAGGGCTACGGGCAAGCGTCCGCCCCAATCTTTTTAGGTGGTGCCCCGCTCCCTGGAGAGCTTACGCCTGGCTTCCTTTACAACATCCCACGTTATGCCAGGATGATTACATACTACGTGCCATAAAAAGTACCATGATGATCACCATGGGTACCCAACCGATAACAACGGTGACGATGGCCCGGCCGGTGGAGAAGTCAAGAGCCTGGCGCACCGCCACCACCCCCGCCACCAACGTCCAAAGGGAGGCGACCAGAACGATGATTCCCCCTACCACGGGGATGAAACCCAAGGCCCGAAGGGCATTGGGGGAACTAGCGTAGCCGATGGTGCGCAGAAGCTCTCCGTAGGTAGCGGTGCCACCGAGGAAGGTAGTGCCGATCCAGTAGGTGAGGAAAGACCAGACCACCCAGCCGACGATGGCGGCGATAGCGCCCAGAATAAGGCCACCAATGGCTTGGCCCACCTGTCCCGAGATCGCCTGGCTGAGAAAGAGGCCCACTCCAGAGAGGACGCTCACCAGCACCACTACCGTGAGAGCCTGGCTGGTGAGGTCTCCTCTATGCTCCACCTCCTCATAGAGTTGGATGTCCAAGCGGGCAGCCCGAATCATACGATCAATCATTGAGGTTTGCTCCTTTCAAGAGGCTAGAATAAGACCATATCCCTCATTTTCCCAGCACCCTTTGCTCATCAACTTGTGACCTCACCCCCTGGCCCCCTCTCCTGGAAGGAGAGGGGGGAAGAGGATTTAAGCTGGGGGATACCCCCAGACCCCCGTCAAGGGGGCTTGGCCCCCTTGGAACCCCCATTCTTCTTCGCTAGCCCAGTAAGGACATGCTAACCCTTTTTCTTCCTTTCTGGAAAGACGAGTGACAGAACGTACGGAACGTATCGTTTGGGTGCTTTGCCAAAAGCTCTGGACTCTATGTAGAAAGGCCTCCTAATGTTACCTAGAGAAAAGCTTTCAAAACCCGCAACAGTAGAGTCCCTAAGAAATGCGTCAAAAACAGTAGTGCTTATACTAACCGTAAGACCACGCTTTATTCCTGATGGTGCTTTTAGTCTACTACTCTCCCAAGCCCACTCGAGACGCGGCCTAGCATCTTTGCAACGCACAGGAACTACTAGCTTCCAGCGCAAAGCGATGCAAGGTTCTTCCGCCATTGCGACAACGCGTCTAGCAGTGGCAGGAACGGATGTCTCGAAGGTTTTCGCTAATAGAGGGATTGAGTCCATCGTAAGACCAAAAGCACGTAATGACTTGGTAAAGGGAGCGGGCGGCATCAGCAGTTCTGCAGCAATCATATTGCACATGTCTTCCCTAACCTTACCGGAAAGATCGTGCGATGCTCCATCACGCATGCTCAGTGTGGGAAGTTCCCTCAAGGCTTGCTGAAGTAGAATATGCCCAACTTCATGAGCGATAGAGAAGTTTTGCCTTAATGGATGATGGCTCTTATTCACCTTGACTCTGTACCCGTCCCTTAGTGGCAAAAGCAAAGCGTCCAGATCGCCAAGATCAGCCTGAATAATATCTCTTACTCCTAAAAGTCCAGCATATTCCCGCGCCCGGAAAGGCGGCTCAGTTGTTTGTCTTACCTCCATAAGGAGGTCAAATAAGCGGTGAGCACAGCCCCTTGCAAAGTCAATCGCTACATCATCCACGTGGGACCTCCAGATCAACTTCCGGTAGCCGTGGGTCAAACTTTTCATAAAGCTGTAGGATCTCCTCATCAGAGAAGTAGCTCAAATCACTCATGCGGATGTCGTCTCCGCGGCGCTCATACTCTCTATCGGCTGCGAAGGCTTTGAACAGATCTACTTTCATCCAACGGCTCAAGGGCTTCTCTAGTGAACCATCGAGAAGCCTGGAGACCCAACCGCCTGGCCAACGGAGCCTTTCCGCCAGATGACCTGGGGTTCTGCCCTCAACGTCAATGTGCCGGCGAGTAGCATCGGCCCATCTTCTAGTCTCATTGTCCATGACATATCCTTATTATTCGCTTTACCCACACTTGGTATACCCGCAGCCGGGGCAGATATAGCAGCCCTCGGCGTACACCAAGAGGGTGGAGCACTCGGGACACTGCCCGGCCACGTTGGCCGCCGGCTCCCACTTTCTGACGTCGGCCTTGGAAGAATCAGAGATGGAAACAGGAGTCTGGGCCTCTTTCCTCACCTGTGCGCCCTGGCGTAAGTGCCTCTCCAGCACCCCTCCGATGGCGTCGGAGCAGGAGAGGACGCTCTGGCCCTCGTCCCAGGCGATGGAGGGGCACCGAATCCCCTTGAGCTGCTCCACCACCGACTCCAGCTCCACGCCGGAGCGCAGGGCCAGGGACACCAGGCGGCTGGTGGCCTCCAGTTGGGCTGAGGCGCAGCCCCCCGACTTCCCCAGGCTGGAAAAGACCTCGCAGATGCCCTTCTCGTCGGAGTTCACTGTTATGTAAAGATTGCCGCAGCCGGTGCTCACCTTCTCCGTGGTGCCCGTGGTCTTTCTGGGCCGCCGACGGGGAACTATCCGGGCCGCCTCCTTTCGCTCTACCGTATCTCCTACCGCCACCTCGGTGGCCAGCACCTGGCGGTCCCGGCTGCGGTCGCGATAGATGGTTATTCCCTTGCACCCCTCCCGATAGGCCAGCCAGTAGGCCCGGGCCACATCCTCTACCGTGGCCTGGTGGGGGAAGTTTATGGTCTTGGACACGGCGTTGTCGGTGTGCCGCTGAAAGGCGGCCTGAACCTTCACGTGCCACTCTGGAGCGATGTCGTGCGCCGTGACGAAAAGACGCCTCGCCCAGGCGGGGATGTCTTCCATCTCCTGAAGGCATTTCCCCTGGGCCAGCTCCTCCACCAACCCCTCCCGATAGAAACCCTCCCGCTGCGCCACCTCCAGGAAGTAGGGATGCACCTCCACCAGGCGGTCGTTGTCCAGAATATGCCGGTAGTAGCTGAGGGCGAAGATGGGTTCAATACCGCTGGAACAGTTAGCGATGATGGATAGGGTGCCGGTGGGGGCAATGGTGGTGCGGGTGGCGTTGCGCACCCGGGGCATCCCCGGTGCGTCGTAGATGCTGCCCGAGAAGGCAGGGAAGACGCCTCGCTCCTCCGCCAGAGCCGCCGAGGCCTGGGTGGCCTCCCGGCTGATGAAGCCCATGACCTCCTCCGCCACCATCAGCGCCTCCGGAGAATTATAGGGAACGCCCAGGAGGATGAGCATGTCGGCGAAGCCCATGACCCCTAAGCCAATCTTCCGCGTTGACTTGGTCCGCTCCTCGATATCCGGCAACGGATAGCGGTTCATATCGATGACGTTATCCAGGAAGCGAACTGCCAGATGCACGGTATGCCCCAGCTTCTCATAGTCCACCTCCCGGCGGCCGTCCTGGCCGCGAATCATGTAGGAAAGGTTGATGGAGCCCAGGTTGCAGGACTCGAAGGGGAGGAGGGGTTGCTCGCCGCAGGGGTTGGTGCTCTCGATAGCCCCCAGATGGGGGGTGGGGTTGTCCCGGTTGATGCGATCCAGGAAGACGATGCCGGGATCGCCATTGCGCCAGGCCATCTCCACCATTTTGTCGAACACCATCTTGGCGTTGAGACGGCGCACCACGCGACCCTGCCGGGGATTGATGAGGTCGTAATCCTCTCCCCGCTCCACCGCCTCCATGAAGCGCTCCGTTACCGCCACGGAGATATTGAAGTTCTGAAGGGAGTCCCCCTTCTCCTTGGAGGTGATGAAGTCCATGATGTCCGGGTGCTCCACGTTCAGGATGGCCATGTTGGCGCCGCGACGGGTGCCCCCCTGCTTCACGGCATCGGTGGCGGCGTCGAAGACCCGGATGAAGGACACCGGCCCGCTGGCGATGCCCCCGGTGGTCATCACCCTGTCCCGCGCCGGCCGAATGCGACTGAAGGAAAATCCCGTCCCGCCGCCGCTCTTGTGAATGAGGGCGGTGCTCTTGATGGTGCTGAAGATGGACTCGATGGAGTCCTCCACGGGGAGGACGAAGCAGGCCGAGAGCTGCTGAAGGTCGCCGCCAGCGTTCATCAGAGTGGGGGAGTTGGGCAGAAAGTCCAAAGACGTCATGAGGTGAAAGAACTTCTCCTCCCAGGCAGAGATGTCCGCCTCCGGGTCATAGATAAGCTCCGCGGCGGCCATGTTACGGGCCACGCGGCGGAACATCTGCTCCGGAGTTTCCGTGACCTTCCCATGTTTATCCTTGCGCAGGTAGCGCCGCTCCAAAACGGTGACGGCGTTGGCCCCCAAAGGAGCGATAGTGATCTCCGGGGACGGACTCACCTCTCGTCTCTCATCTTTCACCTGAGTCGTCAACTCAATCTGAGCCACGCCTTCGCCTCCATTCTCTGCTGTTTTCTGGGACAAGATGTCGCCGACGATGGCCTTGATGGTTCCCCGGGGAGGGGGGCGCTTGCCATTGTGAGGCACCAAGTCTTCCATACCCGGCAGGGGCTGGCGATCGCCCCCATCTATCTCCAGGCGCTGGAGAACCTCAGCGATGAGCCGCTCCACCCAGCGGCGGTCCGTTATTCCTCGAGCCTCCGCCTCAGCGAAGACGGCCCGGGCCACCCGGTCCCGCTGAGAGGCGGTCCGACCACGACCTCGCTCCGGGACCTCTTTCATATCTTTTTCCTCAAACCTTGGAGACATAATATCTTTATCCTTTAGGGTTCCTACTCACCCGCCTCCGTCGGCCACCCATAGACAGCAGTGGCTCCGCCCGCAGCAGGTCACCTTCAGGCAACAGGGACAGTTGAGCCTTGGCATGGGCGGGCTTTCCATTCCCGCTCAGGGACTCCACCTCCCGCCGCACGTCCTCCAGGTCGCCGAACTGCCGGTAGACGCTGGCGAACCTAATATAGGCGATGTGATCCAAAGCCCGCAGCCGCTCCATGACCAACTCCCCGACGACGGAGCTGGGAACCTCGGATTTTCCCATGCGGTGCAGCTCCCCCTCGATGTCGTCCACCACACCCTCGATGGCGCCGGTGGGGAGGGGACGCTTCTCACAGGCCTTGCGGATGCCGCTGAGGAGCTTATCCCTCTGGAAGGCCTCGCGCCGCCCATCCTTCTTAATGACCATGAGGCTGGTGGAGAGCACCCGCTCATAGGTGGTGAAGCGCCGCCCGCAGCGGAGGCACTCCCGCCGCCGCCGGATGCCCTCCTCCACCGTCCTGGAGTCCATCACCCGGGAGTCCTCATGGCCGCAGTAGGGACATTTCACGTCCTAACTCCATAACACACTATATCTTGTATCCCGACATGAAGCTAGCACAAAATATAGGGCTTGTCAAGGGGTAAAAGGGTTAAGATGTGGATTAATGCCATCGCCCTGAAGGGCGAGCCTAAGCTTATAGCCCTGCCCGATGGTCATTGCCTAATCAAAATGGCATTCGCAGCAAACTGGGGAGTCCAGAGGGGTGAAGCCCCTTTGGCGGGGGTTCGGGGGGTGTCCCCCCGATTTACCCTACCTCCCCCTCTCCCACCGTGTAGTGGGAGAGGGGGACCGAGGGGGTGAGGGCTTAGAGCGCATTTCTCTCGAAAATCCGGTGCTATTTTCATGTTGTGGTGCCTATGACAACCGGCATGACCATTTTCATCCTTCGTGTTGTCCCGGCGCAAGGGGGACATGAGAGATTCTTCGCCCGCCTGAGGCGGGCTCAGAATGACACCGAACCCTGCCGCTTTTGAGGCATCGGTTTTGCCCCCAACCTACTCCACCGGCCAACGGGGGGCAAGGGTGTAGGGGAGACGGGCCACCAGCCTCTCCGCCGTCGCCTGGGCCTGCTCCAGGATGGCGGGAACGTTCATGGTCTTCACCATCCGGTCCTCCATGACGATGCGGCCGTCGACGATGGTCGTCTCCACGTCCACTCCCTCGCCGGCGTAGACCAGGTTGGGGACGATGGAGAAGGGGTGCAGGGGACGCCAGTTAGGGCGGTGGCAGTCCACGATGATGACGTCTGCCTTCTTGCCCGCCTCCAGAGAGCCGATGTCTTTGTCCCACATGAGGGCACGGGCGGCATCTACGGTGGCCATCTCTAGGGCCTTTTCCGGGGACAACAGGTCGGGCACCACCCTTATCTCTTTGTGAAGGGTGGCCAGTTGGTACAGGGTGCGGAACATGTCCAGGCTGTTGTTGGCCGCCGTGGAGTCGCAGCCGCAGGTCACCGTCACCCCCATGTCCATAAGCTCCGGAAAGCGGCCCACAGAGCAGGCGCCATAGGCGCCGTGGACGCTGGCCCCCGGATTGTGGCACAACTTGACATCGTTGTCCCGAAGCATTTGTAGCTCATCGTCGGTGAGGATGGCCATATGGGTCAGGAGCCAGTTGGGGCCCAGCACGCCCAAAGAGTTCATATAGTCGATGGTGGTGCGCTCGGTGTGACGGCGCACCCACTCCACCTGGTCTCGATTCACGGCAGCGTGCATCTGGATAAGGACGCCGTCCCGGTCGGCCAACTCCTTGGTTCTTCGGAAGAGTTGCCGGGTGACGTTGGGCTCCACCCGCAGGGCGTAGGAGGCCCGTATGCGGTCTCCCTCTCGACCGTGCCACTTCTTTACCAAACCCTCCATGGCGGCCAGGGTATCCTCCGTGGATTTCTTGCCGGGCAGGTTGTCTGGCAGCGCCCGGTCTGATGACCACTGGTCCATCCCCGCCCAGCTAACGATGCCCCTCATGCCGCTGTCCACCAGGGCCTGGGCCACCCCGTCCATGGGGTAGCCGCCGGGGTCGGCGAGACACGTGGTTCCCGTCTGGATAGCCATGAGGCAGGTGAGCATGGTGCTCACGTAGGTGTCCTCCTGGGTGAGGAGGGCCTCGTAAGGATAGATGCGGTCGTAGATCCAGGCGATGAGATCCACGTCGTCGGCCAGGCCACGGGCCAGGGTCTGGACGCAGTGGAGGTGGGCATCGATGAGGCCGGGCATAACTATCTTTCCCTGGGCGTCGATGACCTTGTCCGCCGGGTGGCGCGTCGAGACCTCCGCCGTTTTCCCCACCTCCAGGATGCGGTTCCCCTGGATGACCACCGTGCCCTGGGTGATTATCCTCCGCCGGGGGTCCATGGTGATGACGAGGCCGTTATCGATTCTGATTTTCAAGGCTGACTGCCTTTCTTCGTACCATGCCGACATCTAGTAGCTAAAGTTTTCTCGCCTACAAATATACACTGTGCAGCGATGTCTGTCCAAACTCGTGTTTTTGTGACCCTCCAACCAACCGCCTAACGGCTCTGTTCAAGGACCCGATGTCCCCCTTCGATGTATAAATTTTTTACTTTTGCCATTTTCCTCTTCTAAGGGTATTGACATTTATCGAAGGGCCTTTTAAATAGGATATATTCCTTCATTTGGGAGACAGCTATGCCAGTTCTTCGGCTGAATGGTCCATACATCTGGGTGACCTGGCTCACCAAGCTTCTGATAGGTACGAACTCGTGTGAGTGGGCCTCCTGGTTCAGAGCTCAGCACGAGAGCGGGAGTTGGGACAAGGTGCCGAGCACATTCGACTGGGATGCGTGGCGGATTGAGCACACCGCGTTGTTGGGCACCATTCGGCAGCAGTTAGAGATGGAGGGCAAGACCGTATTTACTGAGAAACAGAACAGCTTCACTCTCCAGGGAAAGACCGCTGCTCTTGGCGGCCAGCCGGACCTAATAGCCATATCAGGCAGTAGAGGCACCATCCTGGATGCCAAGGCCGGCGCTCCCCACCCCTCTCATTCCATGCAGGTGAAGTTATACATGTACGCTGCTCCCAGAGCCCTCAGGCAATACTCGGGTATGACATTCGACGGGAAGTTAGTCTACAAAGACCATGAAATCCCCATCCCCAGTTCGGCCATTAACGGCACATTTATTAAAAACCTCAGCGAGCTTATCCGACGTATAGCGTCATCTAACCCTGCTGTCAAAGTCCCGAGTCCTGTGGAATGTAAGTTCTGCAACATCACCCAGACCGATTGTCCTGACCGTGTAGCAGAAGACACCATAGAGGGTGAGGAAACTTCGGACTTCTAGCCTTTACAAAGACCGTCTCTAATGCCCCGTCATTTCTATTTCAGCGCGATCGTCCCTCACCCATAGCGTAAACACCCGCTAAGAAGGCTACATCCCAATTGCCGCGGGCCACCGCGCCCCTAATGCATGGCGTCGCCGCCGTCCACGACGATGGTCTGGCCAGTGATGAAGTCGCTGTCGGAGGAGGCCAGGAAGAGGACGGTGCCTACGATGTCCTGGGGCAGTTGGAGGCGCTTGAGGCTGCGGCCGGCCACGGCCCGTTGGCGCTGGGCCAAGGCCACTTCGTCCTGGGGGTCTTCGCTGAGGGTGGAGCCGGGGGCCACGGCGTTGACGGCGATGCCGTACTCCCCCACCTCCCGGGCCAGGGTACGCGTGAAGCCGATGACCCCTGCCTTGGAGGTGACGTAGTGGATGCGGGTGGCCGAGCCACTAAACACGGTGCTGGAGGAGATGTTGATTATCTTGCCGTAGCCCTGGGCCTTCATCTGGGGCAACACCGCCCGGGTGGCCAGGAATACCCCCCGCAGGTTTACCGCCATCACACTATCCCACTCCGCCACGCTGATCTCCTCTATCCTCACCCGAGAGATGGGGATGGTGGCGAAGACGGCGGCGTTGTTCACCAGGATATGGATAGCGCCAAAGGTCTCCACGGTGCGCCGGGCCATGTCCAGGGCGCTGGCCTCGCTGGCGACGTCGGTGGCTAGAGCCAGGGCCTGGCCGCCCCGCCCCCTTACCTCCTGGGCCACCGCCTCCCCCGCCGCCCCATCCACCTCGGCGATGACCACCTTTGCCCCCTCCTGAACCATGGCCAGGGCGTAGGCCCGGCCGATGCCATGGCCGCCGCCGGTAATAATGGCCACCCTATCTTGAAGTCGCACGGGGCCGCCTCCTTCCCTAGTGTCGCGTCATTTAAATCGGGTCATTGAGTGTATCCTCTCCCCGCCCTAAGGCGGGGCCTATACCTCACCCCCCTTCGCTACCGCTCAGAGCAAGCTCTGGCCCCCTCTCCTTCCAGGAGAGGGGGAAGATAGAGTATCTGGGGGACACCCCTTCGGCAGGCTCAGGGCAGGCTCCCAGACCCCTGGCGGGGGCCTTTCCCCCTGCACCCCCAAATGATGCCTTAATAACCTGACGGGACACTACTCTCGCGTTATGACCTGGGTGTACATGGGCACCAGGCTGAAAAGCTCCTCCACCTGGGCATTGACCAGGCGGACGCAGCCGTTGGACACCTCAAGGCCGATCTTGTCCGGCTCGTCGGTGCCGTGGATGCCGTAGTCTGTCCACCGGTATTTCCCGGTGGCCGGGTCCAGGGCATCAATGCGCATCCACCGAGTGCCAAACTGAGTGCCCGGTCCCGGGTTAGTAATCTTCTCCGAGATACGCCACCGGTCTACGGGCGTCGGGGTATCCGGGGCGCCGATGGCCACGGTATAGCCCCGCAATAACTCCTGCCCCCGATAGAGGGAAAGCTGACGCGCCGAGAGATAAACGTCGATCCACAGCTCATCGGCGGCTACCGAGTTCTTCATGGACGTAAGGGCGTCGGGAAGGGGGGTGGCCGTTGGCGGGGGGGTGGCAGTAGGGGTGGCAACCGGGGTGGCGGTGGGTTCAACGGTCGCGATGGCGGGTAGCTCGTTGGGGTGTACAACGAGGCCGGGCTCCTCGATGATGGCTGGAAAGAGAATGAAAAGGAACCCGGCCAGGGCCAGGGTAACGGTGCCGCGAAACACTCCTTGTCCCTCCCACCCTTTTAGAGCTTGAGCAGGTTCAGGAAGCGCCTCTCGCTACGGAAGGGCCCCACCACGGCCAGGTTCAGTCTCTCGGTGACAAAAAACTGCCGGGCCGTCTGCTTCACATCTTCCAGTGTCACCGCATCCAGAAAAGCGGCCAAATCGTCCACGGTATAGATGCGGCCAGATAGAATCTCCTGAGCCCCTAACCATGTGGCGACGCTACGGGTGTCTTCCATGCGCAGCATCATGCGCCCTTTGCTCATCTCTTTGGCCTTATCCAGCTCCTCCTCGCTGGTCCCTTCCTTGAATCTATCTAGCTCCTCCAGCATAGCCTGAATAACGTCGGAGACTGACTTGTGCTCGACACCAGCATAGATGGTCAATGCCCCGGCATCCCGAAAGTGACTAACGTAGCTGTGAATATCGTAGGCCAGCCCGCGCTTTTCCCGAAGCTCCACAAAGAGCCGACTGCTCATTCCCTCTCCCAGGATGATATTAATGATGTCGAGGACGAAGCGGTGGGGGTGAAGACGGGGCACGCCCCGCACCGCCAGAGAGAGGTGGGTCTGCTCCGTTCGTCGCGTCTCGATACTACAGCGGGGGGCTTGCTGGCCATCGATGACAGGATGCCAGTCCACAGAGGGGCCGGCGTACCAATCCCCCATAGCCCGGTCAAAGGCATCCACTATCTCTTCGTGGCTTATGTCGCCCGCCACGGCCACTACGGCATTGTTGGGTAAATAGTGACGTCCCACATAGTCAATGATCTTGGGTTGGGTTATGCCACGCACCGTCTCCTTGGTTCCCGCCACATCCCGTCCCAGGGGCTGGTCCGGCCACAGCACCTCATCGATAAGAACGTCTGCCCGCTGCGCCGGCGAATCCCAGACGGCGCTCAGCTCCTCCAGGACTACCTTGCGCTCCTTCTCCATCTCCAGGGGGTCGAAACGAGAGTTGCGCAACATGTCCACCAGCACGTCCGTGGCCACTGAGAAGTAGGGGCGGGCCACCTTACACCAGTAGACCGTCAGCTCTCGGTCGGTGCCTCCGTTGAGATGACCTCCCACCCTTTCCACCGCTTCGGAGATCTCTTTGGCACTGGCGCGACGGTGGGTGCCCTTGAAGCATAGGTGCTCGACAAAGTGAGATATACCCGCCTCCGGCGGCGACTCGTAACGGGAGCCGGCGCCGACGAATATGCTCACCGTCACGGCCCGGGTGTGGGGCATGGAGGAAGTGACCACCCGAAGGCCGTTGCTCAGGGACGTCTTTTCATACGTTGGGACTGCCTCGTTAATGACAACCACCCCCCCTCTGGCCCCATTCTAAGGGACAGCCAGGGGAGTGTCAACTCATCGTGCTCGAAGATGTTGGTTAATATCGCCGCCCTAAAGGTCATCAGCCAAATAAAGTGATATTTTGTTATTGCTATGAAAATACCGTTGCGGCGACTGCCCGGGGAGATGCCGCGACATCCCCTCTGGGGGGCCAGGGGGCAAAGCCCCCCCCGCGGGGGTTTGGGGGACACCCCCAAATATCATCTATCTCCCCTTCTCCCTCGGGGAGAAGGGGACTAAGGGGATGAGGGCTGATAGGCATTTTCATACTCCGTGGTGCCTATGGCAATAGGCATGATGATTCTTCCGAGATTCTTCTCCCCGCCATAGGCGGAGATCAGAATGACGATGGGGCCCTATCTATGAGGCCTATTAATTAGTTTATACCCATAAGGGACGTATAGCGTTCAGGGTAGGCTCCCAGACCCCCGTACAGCCCTCCATGGAGCCCCCGTTATTAAACGAACTCCGATATTGTTATAATGAAGGGTGTTGGGGGGCGTTTTTAGCGCAGGTGGGAGGCTATGTCAGAGCAACGGGAAGAAATATGGCATGAGTGGCATGGGATGAATCCCCGCGTGGCGGCGGCTAAGAGCGGCGTCGCTTTTGATCAGGGAGAGTTTCGTCTTCCCTATCATAACCGCTCTTTTGCCGTTTCCTACCCTCAAGGGGGGGTGAGGGAGGTGGGGGGCAGGGTCAGGGTTTCTTCCCACGTGGAGATATTCATGCGTCACTATATCGCCCAGGCCAGTGGGGTTCCCATAGAGGGCCGCTGGATCGCCTTTCGGGAGCTGCCGGACTCCTTTCCCCTTCACAGCGGCTACATAGAAGTCATCATCAACCCTTTGGTCCGCGCTTTCGGTACCCGCAGGGAGGCCTTCGTCAAAGCAGCCCAGTCTCTGGGGGGCACCCCCCTGTCCCGCTTCGGCGATGCCGCTTTCTATTTCTTCGCCCTGCCTAAGCTGCTTATAGCGTGCATTCTTTATCTGGCTGACGACGAGCTACCGGCGGAGGTAAACATCCTCTTTGATGCCTCTGCCCCCCGATATCTGCCCACGGAGGACCTTTTTTGTGTGGCGGAAGACCTTTCTATCCTGCTGCGGCAGCGGGATCGGGAGGCAAAGGAGACTACCTAGCGGATATCATAGGTGATCTGAACCAGGGTAGATATCTCCGCTTCTCCTGGGCTGATGGGAGTGGTGGAAAGGTCGCCACCCTTCTCTCCAAATGCTCCCAAGGATCGCGGCAAGGGTACAGAGACGCCGCTCTCGGCAATGAAAACGGGGTTTCCCAATTGCACCCCGGCCAGTCGGGCCAGTTGCTCGGCCTTGGCATGGGCATCGGCCACAGCCATCTCTCGGGCTTGGCTCTGGTAGGGGGTGGGGTCATCCACGGTGAAGCTGATGCTATCGATGCGGGCCGCATCCTCGGCGGCTCGCGCCGCGGCATCGATAATCCTGCCTGCTTGGTCGATATGGCGAATCTTGGCCAGCACCATGTTGCTTACCCGGTAGCCGATTATGATGGTGGTTCCCTCGCGGCTTTGCCGAATGGGCGAGATGTTGAAAGCTTGAGTCTTGATATCCTTCTTGGCCACCCCGGCCTCATTAAGAACTCTCATTACAGACTCCATGGACTCATTGGCCCGGCCGAGGGCTTGGGCTACCGAGTTTGCCCGTGTCTCTACTCCCACCTGAAGCAGAGCTATATCGGGAACTACCGTCACCCTGCCCTGGCCGCTGACGCTGATGCCGGTCGGGATGTTCGGGACCTCTTTGCCAGTAATAGCTCCCGTGGTTATGCAACCCACCAAGAAAAAGGAGACCACGGTGAGAACGAGAAAGCCTAAAGAACGAAGCACGGAGCGCCCCTCTTTTCATTCTGGAGCCACCTAAACACAAGGTTCCTCCTGCCACGCCCCCTCGCCGATAAGGGGAACGAAGCGGCAGGGC
The DNA here is from genome assembly GCA_016183425.1 of Chloroflexota bacterium. Classification (GTDB taxonomy): domain Bacteria; phylum Chloroflexota; class Dehalococcoidia; order JACPEP01; family JACPEP01; genus JACPEP01. The sequence continues at coordinate 59,864 of JACPEP010000041.1, read as the reverse complement.
CCCAGATTAACGGTGGTGATCTTTGTTTCCAGCTTCAAAATTCTAAGAAGGTCCTGGTTATAGCGAGAGCCCACGGGGATGACCATTCGGCCCGATACTACAAGCAGCTCTAGAAGCTCCGGGGGCACCTGGGGAGCGCCGGCCGTGACGATGATGGCGTCGTAGGGCGCTCCCAGGGGCCAGCCTAAGGTCTTCTCCGCTATATGGATTTCCACGTTCTGATACCCTAGCTGGTTAAGGAGCTCTCGGGCCGATTGTGCCAGCTTGGGGTGGCGCTCCACAGACACCACCCAGCGCGCCAACTCCGCCAGTATCGCTGTCTGATAGCCACTGCCGGTGCCGATCTCCAGGACCTTCTCATCGCCCTTAAGCTCCAGGGCCTCTGTCATCAAGGCGACGATGAAGGGCTGTGAAATAGTCTGACCCTCTTCGATAAGGAGAGGGATGTCCCCGTAGGCCAAATGGCGGCAGGCTCTGGGAACAAAAAGTTCTCGGGGCACCCGTTCCATGGCTTGAATAACCCTTTGATCCCTTATTTCTCGTCTAAGCTGTTCCAGGAGCTTGCTTCGAGCCCACTGGATGTCCTTGTGGGTGCTGACAAAGGAGTTCATTGCCGCTCCAAAAGGAGAGTCACTTTGCCCTCGGGGCCTCTTTCGGCGCCCTTTCTGCCTAAGAACAATATATCATATATCGCTTTCAGGGGATACGGGTTCTCTTGCGAGCCGTCCCCTGATTGACATTTGGCAGCGGCCCACCTAACATGACCGGTAGAGAAGAATCGGGGTTTGCCTTTTGTCATGGCTACGCTTCGCATCTCTAGCTTTGCCTTTCTTGTTCTTGGTGGGCTGATCCTCGCCCTGGTTGCGGGGTACCGCATCTATGCCTGGAATGCTGAGCGGGAGTTTCCCCATCTTAATCGTCGTCTCCCGTCCTCCCCTTCCCTGGAATATAGGGGCGACTTCGGAGAGAGGGGAGAGGCCCCGGGGAAGAGTAAGGCCGATAGCCAGCAGGCGACCACCTCCGCCGCGCTCCCCGGAGGGGAAACAACACCATTGCCCCACTCCGCCACCCAAATCCTTATCCCCAGCATCGGTGTGGACTCAAAGGTGGTGGAGCTGGGGGTGAGGATAGAGGATACCATGGTGGTCTGGGAAACGGCGGATCACGCCGTGGGCCATCACCAGGGGACGGCCCAGCCCGGCGAGAAGGGCAATATAGTCATGTCGGGACACATCAGCAGCCCGCTGAAAGGAGAGGGCGATGTCTTCCGGCGCCTCCCCGAGATCGGCCTTGGCGACGAGGTAATCATCGATACCCAGGCGGGCCAGCACCGCTACCGGGTGGTGGAAACCCAGGTGGTTCTGCCCACGGACACCTGGGTCATGGCGCCCACCCCTCAGGAGACCCTGACCCTCATCACCTGCGTTCCCGACTGGGTGTACAGCCATCGCCTCATCGTCACGGCGAAACCGGTAGCCTCCTCCCCTTAGTCATACCAAAAACCCACTTGGTTGATGCTACCATCTTACTGTGTTCACCTATGGCTTAGTGGAGTGTTTACATTCGTCATGGATACCCTTATAGTAGATGCCCTGAGGAGGTATTCAAAAGGGGGATTTGCATGGGTCGAAAAACTCAGATAAGGGTCTCCGGTAATCTGGTGGATGTCCTAGAGCAGGATTTTGAAATCGTGCGCGAGGAATGGAACGAATATCGGCTGCTGGATGGTGGCACAATACGAGTGAAGACGACGGTGCAGAGGATATTTCGTGCTCTGGATGAACAGGGGAGGCCCAAGCTTACCGCCGATGGCGACCCGGAGGTCGTAGTCAGACACTCTACCCAGGTTGTCGCCATCGAATAGTAGACCGGTAACATTTTCGATTCCCAGGGGAGCTACCGACGAGGAAAGAAGAGAGGAGCTACTAATGGAGTCTGGGGGCATTCGCAAGGACTTTTTTAACCTCTACACCTACGCCACGTGGAGTGCCTTCTCCAAGAATGTGGGCGTAGATCCAAAGCAGCTCCCCGATCTGGTGGCCGAGGTAGCTTTCGATGAGATCCAGAAGGAGTTGAACCTGGTAGAGAATGAGCCTGGGGCCCTACTCAAACGCCTTGCCCAATACTTTCATGACGTAGGCTTCGCCGACATCACGGCCACCCCGACAGGTGAGAACGTGTTCCTATACGAGACCGTGGGCATCGGCAGCGCCCAGGCGGCGGAGAAGCTGCGGGAAGAAGGCAGCGTTACCCCTGGCATCTCCATGCGCATCACGTGGGCCGGCGTGAGAAAGCAATGCCATATGAAGGTGGTTACCAAGTCCTTGCCCGCCGACCCTACCACCCCAGAGAAGGGCCGCAGCCAGTGGACACTAGTGCCGATCTGAAGTAATTAAACTCAAAAGTCGCTGGCATCGCCCTCAAATCAGTGGTCTGAAGCTATACTGCGCGCCCCTTGCTAGCGGACATCTGAAAATTGATGGTATGCTCTCGGCAGAAGGCCACCCCTTGAGCCAGCCTCTTCTTGACGAGGCCCAGATTCCATCCCCGTAGGGCGATGTTGCTCACCTCCAGTGTGAGGGGGCCTCCATAGCCACTACGACCCAGCCCGTGGATCAGGGCGGCCAGAGGCAAGGAGCCGGTGCCGGGCACCTGGTGCTGCAGCAAAACGGTATCCAGGATGGATAGAGGCAGTGGCGGCAGGTGGAGGAGCCGGTCGCTGAGGTGGACGTTGGCTATCCACCTCCCTAGGCGCTTGTAGACAGGCATGACCCCTCCCTGAATAGCGGCATGGGTAGTGTCCAGTGTGAGCGAGAAGCCGTGCTCCTGAGCAAGGCGCTCCAGCCCTATTAGCTCTGCCTCCCCGTGATTCCTTGGCCTATCCAGCCAACTGCTCCAAGGGGTGGTACCATTTTCCAGGCTGACGGTTACCTGTCCCTGGGCCCGGGCCCGACATTCCAGGAGGAGAGCCAGAAACTCGGGGGGCATGTCTCCCCTTTTACTCCACCGCCCAGGACCATGAAAAGTTACTACGGATACCCCCAGCTCCCTGGCCCAGTCCACCAACTGAAGGTAGGTCTTCCTCTGGGTCCGCCAGTTGGGCAGGGGGCGCATGGGGGGATGGAGGCTCAGAATGGGCATTTGGTGCTGGTGACACAAATCCCTGATGTGGGATATGCCACCCCTGGCTACCTCCCCGTTGATGCCCAGCTCCAATCCCTGAAATCCCAGCTCTTTGGCCACGGCGAAGATGGTGGCCAAGGGATAGGGGATGAGGGAGGTGGTAGAGAGGCTTATCTTCATGTTTCTGTTTGCTTCTGCCCCTGTGTCCACCGGTAGGTTACCATGGCTACCACGAAAACGCCCACGGCCAGGATGAGGATGACAGTGCTCACACCCAAAAAATCGGCCAGTTGCCCCAGAGAGATGAGGGGCAAAACGGCCACCACATTGCCGAAAACAAGCTGGATGGCGAAGATGCGTCCTCTCATATCCACGGGCGCCCGCTCCTGAATGATGGTTTGAGCGGGAATATTGATAAAGGCATAGGCCCCGCCCATTACCAGAGAGAAGAGCATCGCCCCACCCACCAGAGGCCCCAGGGGGATCCCCCGGGCGAGGCCCACGGACCCCATGGACAGAAGGCTGAAGGTCATCACCCCCAGGCCCCAATGGACCAGCCTGTCCTTGCCCCAACGCTCTCCCAGGCGGGGGACCAGGGCGATGCCGGCCAGAATGCCCAGCCCGGCCGGGCCTAAGATGTACACCGCATCGTCGGCCCGAACGCCCAGGACTCGGCTGACGTAACCGGGGACAAGCATACCCATGATGAGCACCAGGGCACTCACCAGGGTAAGGTGAACCATGGATAGGGAGAGGGAGACATCACCTTGCAACAACTGCCACCCGTCTTTAAGCTCTCGCCATACCCCTTGCCAGAGGGATCGGCTGTCCCCGCCCCCCTTTTTGGGACGGTGGTCTCGAGGCAAAAAGCGAACCAGAAGAGCGGCCAGGGCAAAGAACAGGGCCAGGATGAAAAAGGGGAGAGGGGTGTCCACTCCCAGTCCTTTGGCCAGAAGGGGTGCCACAATAATGAAACCCACCGCCTGGGAAATGGTGAAGGTGAGATTGAAGAGCCCATTGGCCGACAAAAGCTGGCGACGCGATACTACCAGGGGGATAGTGGCCACCTCGGCGGGGGCGAAAAATTGGCTTACCGTGGCGAAGAGGAGATTGGCCACGTATATTAAGCCAGGATGGCTCAGAAAGAGGGGGAAAAGAACCAGAATGGCACCGCGAAGCAGGTTGGTGGTCACCAGCACTCTTCTTTTGCTCCACCGATCCACGAATACCCCCGCGGCCATGCCGATTATTACGGAGGGCAAGATGGTGGACAGGACGAGAAAGCTCATATGGAGACTGGAGCTCGTATTGGTCTCGATGATGACCATCAACAAGTATAGAAGGGCGTTCTGGGCCGTCTGGGAGACCGCCTGGGCCAACCAGAGGGCCAAAAAATGGCGGTTGCCCAGAACCCACCACAATTTCCGTGCTCCCCCCACCTCCACGGGATATGCCTCCACGGCTAGGCGGTACCCCCCCGATACATAGCCTCTCTGAGGCGGGCCGCCTCTTTCCGGGCTGCCTCGGCGAAGTCCCTTCCTTGAGAAGCGTAAAGCACCGAGCGAGAGGCACAGATAATGGCCTTTTCTCCCTGGTTGTCCACCCCATAGGCTACCGCCGCGGCCAGGTCGCCCCCTTGGGCGCCGATGCCGGGGATGAGCAGGGGCATATCGGGACACAGCTCCCGCACCTGCCGTAGCTCCTCAGGATAAGTGGCCCCCACTACCAGCCCTAGATTGCCGTGACGGTTCCACTCCTGGGATTTGCGTGCCACGTGCAAGAATAGGGGTTGCGGGTTTTCTCCCGTTGGGGAAGATGTTAGGTCCTGGAAGTCCCCGGCTCCCGGGTTGGATGTCCGGCAGAGGAGAAAGACGCCCCGCTCCGTGTAGTCAAAAAAGGGGGCCAGGGCATCGTAGCCCAGGTAAGGATTGACGGTGGCGGCATGGAAGCCCCATTTCTCGAAGAGGGCTTGGGCGTAGGCCTGGGCGGAGGGCCCCACGTCTCCCCGTTTGGCGTCGCCGATGATGGGTATCCCCGAGGGGATAGCCGCCAGAGTCGCCTCCAGGGCTTCCAGCCCCTCCCTGCCCAGGGCTTCGTAAAAGGCCAGGTTGGGCTTATAGGCGCATACCAGGTCCTGGGTGGCTTGCACGATGGCCCGGTTGAAATCCCGGACCGACACCGGAGGCATGAGGGCCGGCTGAGGGTCCAATCCGATGCAGAGAAGGCTGCCATGGGCGCGGGAGGCCCGCAGCAGCCTGTCCAAGAAGGTCACTAAAGACTCCCCGTTAAAGATAGAAGGGCCTGGGGGCCCAAGAGCCTGGCCACCACCTCTCGAAAGCGCTCCTGGGGGCCGCTGGTGAGGAAGGTCACTCTTCCTTGACCCTCCCGTTGGCAGTTCAGGTGATGGCTGTTCAAAACCCGTTCCACCTGCTGGGCCACGGCGTGGCTGGCGTCGATGATGGTCACCCCCTCCCCTACCACCTTCTCAATGGCGAGACGCAGAAAGGGGTAGTGGGTACAGCCCAGCACCAGGGTATCGATGTCCTGGGCCAGGAGGGGGTCCAGGTAACGGTGGAGGAGGCACAAGACCTGTGGCGAGGCCGTCTCCCCATCTTCCACCATCTCCACCAGGTAGGGGCAGGCTTGGGTGAGCACGGTCACCCCTTCGGCGAACTGAGCCACCAGGTCGGCGAAGACCTGCCCCTGAAGAGTGCCCTGGGTAGCGATAACTCCTACCCGACCGTTTCTCGTCCCGGCACTGGCAGGCTTTATAGCTGGCACCATGCCTACAAAAGGGATGGGATAGCGCTGGCGAAGAAGGGAAAGGGCGGCGCTGGAGGCAGTATTGCAGGCCACCACCACCAGCTTAACCCCCTCATCGACCAAGGCGGCGGTGGCCGCCATGGCCAGTTGCTGCACCACTTGGGGTTCCTGGGAGCCATAGGGAAAGTGGGCGCTATCGGCGTAGTACAGGATATCCTCATGAGGACAAAGGCTCTTTATCTCCTGCAACACCGCCAGCCCCCCCACCCCAGAGTCGAAAATGCCTAGGGGCCGATTATCCACGGCCATACCCTGAAAATAGGTTCCCCGCTTATGGGTAAGAAAAGGCGAAGGGGACTCCTGACCACGTCTAGAGCCACCGACACCGTTCGGGTGACCACCTCTTTATCCGCCACCTTGCCCCTCATCTGCACCTGCCCCCGGTGCTTTCCGAGAGTGAGGCGAGAGGGGTCTATTATCAAGGTAAAGCCTCCGGGGAGGGTGCCCGAGGGAGGCTCCACCCTCAACCAGGACGTGGGGCTAACCGCCGCGGCCCATGAGGCCATACCATCCCCTTGCAGGTAGAAAGGCCGGGTGATGACATCCCAGGTACCGGTGACGGGAAGGGTTGGCGAGGAGGGATAGACATCCAAGGTGGGAGGAGGTAGAGTCAGCGTTAGAGTAACGGGAAGGGTAGCGGTGAGAATGTCGCTCACGGGGGCAAGGGCGGTGAAGGCCACCTGGCCGCGCCGGATGCCGGCCCTCAGCCCGGTGGCGTCCGCCATCACCGTCACCGTAGCCGGGAGCTGCCCCTGGCTCGGGGCGATGCTGAGCCACTGGGTAGGGGTTACGGTGGCGGTCCAGGTGAAGGTGCCTCCCCCTTCGCTCCAAAGGCTTAACGTCTGACTCATCACCCCGCTTCCAGCGGGGGCGGTATAGGTGAGCTCCGACGGCGCTGTTTTTAGTGAGGTAGTCAGCACCCGAATGTCCACATCCAAGGTGGGGCTCCCCTGGTTGGCGAACCAGGTCACCAGCTCTTGAACCATGTCCCACTTCAGACGGTAGGTGCCGGCGCTTCGGGGGGCGGTGAGAAGGGCGTTGAGGGTCACTCCCTGCCCGGGCCCGATGTCTCGAGGGAGAGAGGTGCGCTGATCGTCCGCGGGTGGTTGGACGTACTGGGCACCCGTTTGGTCGTACCAGTGGTAGCCCAGGTGGAAGGGGTAGCTTCCCGATGCTGTCCAGGTTATGGCGCCGGTGTTGGTCATCCCGACCGTAACGGTCACCGTCTGCCCCGGCGTCATGCCAGGGGGGGTGTTATGACTGCCCCAGCCTACGCTATAGGTAGACACCTGAACGTCCACGTCCAGGGTGGGGCTTCCGCGATCGGCGAACCAGGTCACCAGTTCCTGAACCATGTCCCACTTGAGACGGTAGGGGCCAGAGCTTCGGGGGGCGGTGAGGAGGGCGTTGAGGGTCACTCCCTGCCCGGGCCCGATGTCCCGGGGGAGGGAGGTGCGGTGGTCATCCGAAAACGACTGAACGTACTGGGCGCCCGTTTGGTCGTACCAATGGTAGCCCAGGTGGAAAGGATAGCTTCCCGATGCTGTCCAGGTTATGGCGCCGGTGTTGGTTATCCCCATGGTGACGGTCACCGTCTCCCCCGGCGCCATGCGAGGGGGGGTGTTGTGGCTGCCCCAGGCCGCTCGATAGCCGGCCTCTGTTACTTGAACGGTCACATCCAGGGTGGGATTACCCCCCGCTACCTGGGAAAACCAGGTCACACTTTCCTGGACCATATCCCACTTGAGGGTATAAGCGCCGGTTATCTGGGGAACGATGAGTCGGGCCGAGATGGTTACCTCTTGCCCCGGAGCCACATCCACAGGTAGGGAGGTATGGTACTCCACAGAGGGCACCTGAGTGTACTCCCGGCCCGAGCTATCATACCATTTGTATCCCAGGCGGAAGGGTTTATCCCCTCCGGCGGTCCAGGTCAAGGTGCCGCTGTTGCGCAGGGTCACGGCGACGGTGATGGTCTGTCCCTTGCTCAACTGGGTGGGGGTGCGGTGACCGACCCAGGCCTGGCCGTAGGGGGGGAGACGGTTCCATATCAGGGAGCGGAGGGAGGGCATCTGCTCGTAATAGGTGGCACCAGGGCAAGAGGTGAGGTTGACGTCCTGATGCCCCATGACATTGGGCACCGTTTTGTCTATGAAGTAAGTATAGCCCATGGGGTTGATGCCCTTGCGGTAAGAGACCCACGCCAGGAGGTTGGCCACCGAATTCAATAGTTGGGGCGAAACCTCCTGACTGGCATAGGTTCCCAGAGCGGCGGTGCCCACGCTGCCCGTATTATGGTCATAGGCGTGTCCGCCCGCCACGTCGTCGCCTCCATAGCGGCCCTCGTAGATGTTCCCAAAACGATCGACGAGATAGTTGTAGCCGATGTCTCCCCAGCCTAAGGTCACGGCGTGATAGTAGTAGATGGCGCGCACGGTGGCCGCCGGGTTGGGGTCGTCATTGGCGGTTACGGTATGGTGATTGATGGCGACCCTGACCGGTGCGTAGATGGGCGGCCAAACCTCGGTGCCGCCGTAGAAGCGGTAGCTTTCGTCAGCCCCCCAGCCGGCCCGAGAAATAATGGCTGGCTGGGGCACCCCCAGGGACACCGCCGACACTCGGGCGGTGGCCCGGGCCTGGTCCAGGGTGGGGCCGGGCGAGGAGTCGATATAATTAATGGTTATCTCTTCTAGCCTGGGGGCCAGGCGCAGGTCGCTCCGGGTAAACTCCCCCCGATACTGGATGTAGCTTCCGGAGGTGAATACCAGGTCAGCCGCCGTTTTCCCATAGCCCCGCATCTGGTCCACCTCGCCAAAGGGGAGCCATTGACTCCAAGTGCGTCCATCGGCGCTGCTCCGTACCCAGAGGCGGATGCTGCTGCCCGTGGGCTCCTGAGCTTCCCAGAAGGCCCCCAAGGCGTTAAAAGAGAAGGGGGCTTGGAAGAGGGATGAGACATACACGCCGTAGGCGGCGCCGGGGGCGAGAACCAGCTCGCCTCCCTTTTTATCCTCTACCATCACGTCTGTCAGGCTGCCCGCCCTGAACTCGGCGGCGGTAGTTTGCTTCCAGGTGCCGGAGCGGATGGGATCGGCGCCGGCTTTAGCGCCCCTTGATGGAGAGCCTATGATCAGGGTGAGGAAGAGGAGGACGAGAAGGAGGTTCCTGCTTTTCATCCCCCTACCCCCATGACCTGTCTCACCAGGCCGGGGAGGCAGCCCGGCCGCTCTGGCAGGGGAGCTGGCTCGGGGGCTGGAGTTGGCCGCAGGGGGCTGCCATAGGCATGATACACCTGGGCCCGTCCCGCGCCCTGATCCGAAGGGGACAGCCCCAGGTCTTTGGCGGAAGAGATGAGAAGGTCTTTTACCTGGGCCGGATTCAAGCCCGGTCGCGCCTCCAAGAGGAGGGCCACGGCGCCGGAGGCATGGGGGGTGGCCATGCTGGTGCCGCTGGCCTCAGTATAGAGGTCGTCTATTGTCCGTCCCATGGCCGTTCCCTGGGCTCGGGCGGAGATAATGCCGTAGCCAGGGAAGAGAAGGTCGGGCTTGACGCGGCCGTCGGCAGTGGGGCCTCGAGAGCTGAAGTCGGCCACGGCGTCGCCATCGGTGCTGGCACCGATGGCGATGACTCGCCGGGCGGCGCCCGGAGAGCCCACCGTCCCCCGGGCCGGCCCGTCATTGCCCGCGGCGACGCATACCGCCACCCCTCGGGCCACCGCGGCGTCACAGGTTCGGGACAGGGGATCGGTGCCATCGCTGGCCCCAGAGGCGCCCAGGGACAGGTTAATGACGTGCACTCTTTCTTCCGCAGCCCGTTCTACTCCTAGCATGACCCCGGTCATCATTCCGGAACCATCCCGTCGCAACACTTTAACGCTCACTAGCCGTGCCTGGGGGGCCATCCCCTTATATTTGTCCCCTGTCCCCGCGATGATGCCCGCCACATGGGTTCCGTGGCCGTTTTTGTCCTCTTCCCCCTCGCCGGTGAGGTCGTAGCGAGCCACCACTCGGCCTACCAGGGCGGGATGTTGGGCGTCCACCCCTGTATCGACTATGGCGACTGTGATTCCCGAGCCCAGGAAGCCCTCCCGCCATACCGAGGGAGCCTCCGTTAGAGGCACGGAAACGTCCAGGCAGGCGTGCACAGGCACGTCCCGCCAGATGCGGCTCACCTGGGGGGAGGTGGTCAAGCGAAAGATCTCGTCCCGAAGGGCGGTGAGAGCAACGGTGGGGGTGAGGCGAAAAGACATATGAATTGGCAAGCCCAGCCCTTTAGCCACCCCTCCCTGCTTCAGCTCCACGATAACCGGAATCTCTTCGTGGGCATCGACAATATCCAGTTCTACCGCCAGCCGCGGGCTGAGCTTTGATACCTTCAATGTCGCCTTCCACCGGCCACTACGTTTCCAAAATAATATCAGTCACTCAAGATGGCGTCAAGGCCATATTGCGTGTGGATAGCGGCCTTAGGCTGCCCTTGACACTCTCTCCTTGGCCCTGTTAGACTAGCTCTGAAGGTTGCGTTACCCTATGTTGGGTTTCTTTTCGCGGGGTAGGGTGTTTTCGTTTTTAAGGCCCTCTTAGGTGATGAGGGATCAAGAGGATAGTCTTCCATTGCCCTTCACCAGGGGGCTGGTGGAGGTTTCCACCGGCAACGGCAAGGGGAAAACCTCCACAGCCTCGGGCATTGTGCTCCGAGCGGCGAGCCATGGCCTGAAGGTTTTCGTGGTCTATTTTATGACCCGGCCGGGGGTAGACTATTGAGGCAGACGGTAGCGAAAGTTCTAGAGGAGGCATGATGGTAACTTTTAGTGTCATCAAGGCGGACATCGGTGGCTACGTAGGCCATTCCAGCAGCCATCCCGCCATCTTAGAGAGGGCCCAAGAGCTTTTGGAGAAGGCCAGGACCGAAGGTCTCCTCATCGATTGCCAGGTGAACCGGGTGGGAGATGACCTGCAGTTGATAATGACCCACCAGGAGGGCGAGGAGAATACCCGAATCCATAAACGGGCATGGGATATCTTCGAGGCGTGCACCGAGTTGGCCCGGAGCCTGAAGCTCTATGGGGCTGGCCAGGACCTGCTAGCTACCTCTTTTTCCGGCAACGTGAAGGGCATGGGCCCGGGAGTGGCGGAGATGACCTTTGAGGAGCGGCCCTCAGAGCCTATCATTGTCTTTATGGCCGATAAGACCTCGGCCGGCGCCTGGAACCTGCCCCTGTACAAGATGTTCGCCGACCCCTTCAACACCGCGGGCCTGGTCATTGCCGAGGCCAGCGAAGAAGATCTACTTCGATGCTCCCGAGGAACTCTACCATATGTTGATGTTCATGGGCGCTCCCTCTCGCTTTGCTGTGAAGGCGGTGTACCATCGAGAGAAGGGAGAGATCGGCGCCGTTTCCTCCACCCAGCGGCTGAGCCTCATCGCCGGGCGCTACGTGGGCAAGGACGACCCGGTGTGTGTGGTGCGCTGCCAGAACCAGTTCCCGGCCGTGGGGGAGGTTTTAGAGCCCTTTAGCCTTCCCTTCATCGTGGAGGGGTGGATGCGGGGCTCCCATCACGGCCCGCTGATGCCCACCGCGGTAGCCTCGGCCAACCCCAGCCGCTTCGACGGCCCGCCCCGGGTAATCGCCCTGGGCTACCAACTGGCCAATGGCAAGCTGGTGGGCCCCCGGGATATGTTCGACGACCCCAGCTTCGACGAGACCCGGCATCAGGCCAACCTTATCGCGGACTACCTGCGGCGCCACGGCCCCTTCGAGCCTCACCGCCTGCCCCTGGATGAGATGGAGTACACCACTATGGGCTCGATAATGCGAAGGCTGGAGGGCAGATTCGAAGATATCTAGAGGGGAAGAGTCTGGACTGAGACCATATAAGGAGGATAGCTATGCCTTCGGAGGTGAGGCTCACCCCGAAAAATCTCCAAAAGATACCGGCCTCGGAAGTGTTGGTAATACTAGCACAGTGGAAAGGCGCAACGGCGACAGACCTGGAAAAGCCCTTGCAGGAACTACAAGTACAGCGGCTGCAAAAGGAGGAAGCAGGCATGCTTCTAGTATTCCCAGAATACGCCTTTCCGGAATCTACGGAGATAAATTCAGCACTACAGGAGGCTGCCCAGAAAAATACCGCCATCATCGTAGCAGGCTTTGAGCCTGGCCCTAAAAACGAACCCGTCAATAAGTGCCGGGTGTACTTTCCGACAGGCGAGCATTACGACCAAATAAAGCTACATCTCTCCCCGAAAGAAGAACAATACGAGAAAATAGTGGCGGCCCATGCCAAATGCGGAAAAGAGCTCCAGGTATTTGTCAACACCCCTATCGGCGACTTCGCCGTGCTGGTATGCTACGATTTTACTAGTGTAGAGCTTTTACCCATGCTGTGGGGTAAGGTCGACCATCTGATAATCCCCTGCCGCAACGAAGCAACCAGCACCTTCCAAACGTTGGCTGGCGCTTTGGCCTACAGCATGTACGCCCATTACATCATCTGCAACTATCCCGACCATGGAGAGTCCTATGTAACAGGTCCCGGCGTCCAGAGTAGCGGTGAAAGAAGTCATTCTCATCTTCGCACCATAGGAGGGTCAGGCAATCAACTAAGTAATTGTCTTATGGCACACTTCGGTCATTTCCAGAGTGCTACAAATAACTATGCCACGTACAAAGCGAAGCTGGGGCAAGAAGACAACCAGCCAGAGTACACATACAGGAAGCCCCCCGCGGGCTATGTCAGAGACCGCACGTGGTATGCGATTAAGGAACTAACACAACGTACTGACATTGACGTTGACGAAAGATCCGAGGCTCTTTCAGCCAGTTGGTCAGCCCCTCGCAACCGATTCGTTGATGATGGTAAGGAACTGGGAGAACTGGCAGCCAGGCTGGCAGTACAAAGAGTTCCTGATCTCGTTGAAGCTATCCGTCAAACCTTAAGCGGCAAGGGCCCGACTGCCTCGGCTCGGGCTCTCTGCAACCTCAACTATCTATGGGATGACATAAAAGAGCTAAAGAGCAACCTCGATGTCCAAAAGCCGTTGGGGCCACTACGAACTGGAGGCACCAAGTTCACAGATGGCATCAGGGAACCACCTAATTTCCTCCAACCTAGTGAGTTTGCGTGTAAATATTCGTTGAGCATCGGTGATTTAGAAGCAGGGGCCAAGGCAGTTGCGGAGGCGAGTCGCAGATGCTTCAGTGGCTTCTTCGAAATGCGCTATTCAAGGATTGCTCTGCCCTTCAACACGGTGAGCAGATGGGTAAAGGACAAGGATGTGGTGTTCATCACACCCTCGGGCGTTGACAAGAGCCAACTGACATCCAACATGATCGTAGCCGTTAAGGGCACGGGCCAGCCTGAACCTAAATATCCAGGTGTTTGGTATGAGTTCGACTACACCTGCCTGGGAGGGGCTATTCATCGGCCATCACAAGAAACCCCCTTCTCCTACGCGATCCATCTGGCTCTTCAGCGCGAGTGGATTCTGCACCCTCATCCAGTTAATATTCTGGCCTGGGCTTGGTTGATCGAGCACAGGATTAACATAGGATCCGACATGAGTGCGGAGTCTGTCTTCCTGGTTGACAACTGCCTAATACCTTGTTGGTTAGGCCGCAACGTGAAGCAAGCTGATCTTTTCGAGAATCTAAAGACGCATATTGACAACAAGAAGACGGCTCCACCGGCGTTTTTCGGGTTGAGACATGGTGTCTGGATCATACAAGACGACTTCGATAAATGCCTCACGTTGGCAGAAAAGCTGGAGACCGAGTCTGAGAAAGAGGTAAGACAAACCAGCGAAGCTCAGGAACATCTGTTGGACACAATGACCGGAGAATATAAACGATGGGACATTGTTCCAAAAGAAAGTTAGTGACAAGTACGTGCCATTGTGAAGCTCCTTCTGGCGACCCGTAACGCGGCCAAGGTGGCCGAATATCGGCTCCTCTTCACCGGCCTTCCTCTCCAGTTGACCACGCCCGAGGAGGAGGGGTTGGAGGTGGAGATGGCGGAGAAGGGGGCCACCATGGAGGAAAACGCTATCAGCAAGGCCACTACTTGTGCTCTGGCCAGCGGGCTGGTGACGGTGGCCGATGATTCTGGCCTGGAGGTGGAGGCTTTGGGGGGAGAGCCGGGCGTGCGCTCCGCCCGCTACGCCGGCCCTGGTGTATCCAACGGGGAGAGGATAGCCTATCTCCTCCGAAAAATGGAAGGGGTTCCCTGGCCCAAGCGGAGGGCGCGCTTTCGCTGTGTCATCGCCATTGCCTCGGACCGGGGAACCCTGGAGTTGTGCAGCGGGCAGTGTCGTGGTCTCATCGCTTTCCAACCTAAAGGGGGGCACGGTTTTGGCTATGACCCTGTCTTCTATCTCCCCAAGCTGGGAATGACCATGGCGGAGCTGCCCATGGAGGAAAAGAATAAGGTGAGCCATCGCGCCAAGGCGGCGGCCAAGGCGCGCCGTATCCTGGCCCAACTCTTTGGGGGAGACGGTCTATGACCGGCCTTACCGATTCCTTCTCCCGCCCCATCACCTATCTGCGTATCTCCGTTACCGACCGGTGCAACCTGAGATGCCTCTACTGCATGCCGTCCCAGGGGCTATCCCTGGCACCCCGAAAGGAGATGCTGAGATACGAGGAGATTTATCAGGTGGTGGCGGCGGCGGCGGAGCTGGGGGTGCACAAGGTGCGCCTCACCGGCGGCGAGCCCCTGGTGCGAGCCGACATCTTGGAGCTGGTCGCCATGCTGGGCCAGATCCCCGGTCTGGATGACCTTGGCCTCACCACCAATGGCATCCTTTTACGGCGTTACGCCGCCTCCCTCAAGGAGGCCGGGTTGAAGCGGGTGAACGTCAGCCTGGATACCCTGCGGGAGGAACGGTTCCGTCAGATCACGGGGCGTCCCTGGCTTCCAGAGGTGCTGGCCGGCATTGAAGCCGCTTATCAGGCGGGGCTTCGCCCGGTGAAGATAAACATGGTGGTGCTCAGGGGCGTAAACGACGACGAGGTTTTGGACTTCGCCCGCAGTACCATGACCAGGGACTGGCACGTTCGGTTCATCGAGCTGATGCCCTTTGGAGAGGAGGAGTCCTGCCAGGCCATCAATGAGGATGAGCGTTTTGTCTCCGCGGCGGAGGTGCAGGAGAGGCTTAGCGTCCTGGGGCCCCTGGAGCCCCACTACCCCGCCGTGGGCGGCGGCCCCGCCCGTTACTTCCGCTACCGGGGGGCGGTGGGCACCATCGGCTTCATCAGCCCGGTAAGCGAGCACTTCTGCTTTGGCTGCAACCGGATGCGCCTCACCGCCGATGGTCGCCTGCGCCCCTGCCTCTTGGATGATAGAGAGATAGACCTGAGAACGCCATTACGTCACGGCGCTACCGAAGAGGAGCTGAAGGCACTTCTTGCCCGGGCGGTGTGGGAGAAGCCGGAGCATCACCGCTTGAAGGAAGGCCTCGTCCCCTCCGCACGGCCCATGAGACAGATTGGGGGGTGACGGGGATTATCGACCTCTATGTGGATGGCGCCTGCCTCGGCAATCCCGGCCCCGGCGGCTGGGCGGCCATCATTGTTGCGCCCGAAGCGCACCACCAGGTAGAAATTAAGGGCCGGGAGGCAAACACCACTAACAACCGCATGGAGATTTTGGCGGCCATCAATGGCCTGGCCCAGACCCCAGAGGGTGCCCCGGTCACCGTCCACAGCGACAGCCAGTACCTGGTCAACACCATGACCCGAGGCTGGAAGCGGCGAGCCAATCTGGACCTGTGGCAGAAGCTGGACGGGGTGGTGGCCCATCGCAGCGTCCGCTGGCAGTGGATCAAAGGCCATGCGGGACATCCGGAAAACGAACGGGCCGATGCCCTGGCCAACGAGATGGCGGGGCCCCCATCCGGTCAAAGGGAGGGAAACGGGCAAAGCCAGGGGGAGGTTTCCCCTCTATCTCATCAGGGGGTGCCCGGGCTAACCCACCTGGACAGTCAGGGCCGCGCCCGTATGGTGGACGTGACGGATAAGGGGGAGACGGAGCGGGAGGCGGTGGCCCGGGGGACTGTTCTCATGATGGCGGAGACCTTTCGCGCTATCGAGGCGGGCCAGGTGGCCAAGGGGGACGTTCTCTCCGTGGCCCAGGTGGCGGGGATACTGGCCGCCAAAGAGACCCCCCATCTCATCCCTTTGTGTCATCCCCTTCGCCTCACCCAGGTAACGGTGGACTTCCAACTGGACAAGGAGCGGCCGGGGGTGAATATCACAGCTACCGTCAAGACCCGGGGCCAGACGGGGGTGGAGATGGAGGCCCTGACGGCGGTGGCGGTGGCGGCTTTGACCGTCTACGACATGTGCAAGGCCATGGACCCCGGAATGCGCATCGAAGGGATACGGCTGGCGCGCAAGAGGGGTGGCAAGAGCGGCGAGGTAGTGCTGGAATAGGGTAGCGTCTGTTTCGTAGGGGCAGCTCTCGAGCTGCCCCTACCGGTTACCACCCCAGGCTGAGGGGCCAAGGGGTGGGGACGGCCAGGAGCATCAACGCCGAGCCAGCCAGGGCGATGTTCTTCAGAAAGTGGGGTTTCTGCATCATGGCCGTCTGCGGATCCACGCCCCAGAAGCGGTGCATCATTAAGGCCACCGGGACGAGGAAGAGGACGCCGAGGGCGACGCCAACTAGGGGGTAAATCCCCAGTAGGATGCTCAGGCCGCCCCCCAGGAGCATTAACCCGGTAACGGGCACCGCCACCTCGGCCAAGGGCACGCCCCCCGACTTGGTGTACTGCACCATCCCGCTGTACATCCGGAAGTGATTGACACCGTTGTACAGGTAGTACAGGCCGACCACGATACGCCCGATGAGAAAAATAATTTCCATTTCGTACTCCTTTCTAAAAGTGTGAATGCCTCTCTTGGCAGGCTATTATAATTCAGAAGGTTGTTCAACGTCAATGTTGACCAGGGTGTTTAATATCACCCCCAAACCCCCTCATGGTCATCAAGTAATTATTATGTCTTAAAAGCGGCAGGCTTCGTTGTCATTCTGAGCCCGCCCCAGGCGGGCGAAGAATCTCGTAGACACATTGAGATTCTTCGGTCGTCCCCGCCAAGGCGGGGACGACCGAAGAATGACATGATGTCAATTTATTTAGTTTATGACCATAAGGGGGTTCAAGGAACCCCGTCGGGGGTTAGATCTATTCGGGGGCTGTGCCCCCGAACTCCCCGCCAAAGGTCCCCTCTGGACTCCCCCTTTGTTAAACAGTCTCATATTGACCAGGATTGAGGAAGCCAATATACTGACAGGGTGGGGAGAGAGCAGGCAGAGGAAAGGACGGTGCCTTATGCCAGAGCTGCTAGTTGGCACTATCAGCGACTACTTCGCTCGGGTGGGGGTGGCGGGCATCGAGTTGACGGGCACCCTGAAGGTGGGAGACGTTATCCACATTAAAGGGCACACCACCGATGTGCAACAACCGGTGGCTTCCATGGAGATAGACCGGCAGCCAGTGCCTCAGGCCACCGCCGGTCAGTCCATTGGGGTCAGGGTGCAGGAGAGGGTGCGGCGGGGAGATCAGGTCTATAAGGTGATGGACTGAGGATCAATCTGTCGCCGTCGCCCTCGGCGACGCCGGGGGAGGGAAAGGGTCTTCCACAGGTTGGCCATCTCGATGGCGGTTACCGCAGCATCGAACCCCTTGTTGCCGGCCTTGGCGCCTGCCCGCTCCACGGCCTGCTCCAGGGTGTCGGTGGTGATGACACCGAAGGCGAGGGGTACGCCCGTCTCCAGGCCCACCTGGGCGATGCCCTTGCTTACCTCGGCGGCGATATAGTCGAAGTGAGGCGTGTCGCCGCGAATGACGGCCCCCAGGCAGATGATGGCGGCATAGTTGCCGGTGGCGGCCATTTTTTTGGCGGCCATGGGTATCTCAAAGGAGCCCGGCACCCAGGCGACTTCGATGTCGCCATCCCTAACGCCGTGGCGTATCAAAGCGTCGGTGGCTCCTTCCAGCAGCTTGGCGGTGATGAAATGGTTGAAACGGGACACTACCACGCCAAAGCGGAGCCCCTGTCCCAGTAGATTCCCCTGGTAGTCCTTTACCACATCTCCTCCTGACTATCGGCCATGGCCGTGCTCTGGTTTCCGGTTGAGAAAGAATGCCTCCTAAGTGGGCGCATCCTCTGCCAGGTCTAAGAGGTGCCCCAGCTTATCTTGCTTAGTTCTCAGGTAACGAAGGTTGTGTTGGTGGCCAGTGGGGATGATGGGCACCCGTTCGGCGATCTTCAGGCCGTAGCCGGCGAAGCCGACGATCTTTTTGGGGTTGTTGGTGAGGAGACGGATCTGCTTCAAACCCAGATCCACCAGTATCTGGGCGCCAATGCCGTAATCCCGCAGGTCAGCCGGGAAGCCCAGCGCCTCATTGGCCTCCACGGTGTCCAGGCCCTGATCCTGGAGGGCGTAGGCGCGAATCTTGTTGTGGAGGCCGATGCCGCGACCCTCCTGGCGCATATAGAGAAACACACCCCGTCCTTCTTCGGCGATGGCCTTCATGGCGGCATCCACCTGTTCCCCACAGTCGCAACGTAGGCTGCCGAAAACATCCCCGGTAAGGCACTGGCTATGGACACGCACCAGCACCGGCTCATCCCCGGCCAGGTCGCCCTTCACCAGGGCCACATGCTCGTCGGGGTCAACAATGCTGCGGTAGGCGATGGCAGTAAAGCTTCCGTAGCAAGTGGGCAACTCTGCCTGGGCTACCCGCTGTATTAGCCGTTCGTGGTGGCGGCGGTAGGCGATGATCTGGGCCACGGCTACGATCTTGATGTTGTGTTGGGCGGCCAAGACCTCTAACTGGGGCAGACGGGCCATGGTGCCATCCTCATTCATGATCTCGCAGATGACCCCGGCGGGGTAGAGACGGGCCAACCGCGCCATGTCCACCACGGCCTCCGTTTGTCCCGCCCGCACCAGGACGCCCCCCTCTTTGGCCCGCAAGGGAAATATGTGGCCCGGGCGGGCCAGGTCTTCTGGCTTGGTGTTCGGGTCCAGCACTGCCTTTACCGTAGCCGCCCGGTCGTAGGCGGAGATGCCGGTGGTGACCCCTTTTTTGGCGTCGATGGACTGGGTGAAGGCGGTACCGAAGGTGGAGGTATTCTCCTGAACCATCATGGGAATCTGCAGGTCGTCCAGGCGCTGACCGATGACGGGCAGGCAGATGAGCCCGCGGCCGTACCTGGCCATGAAGTTTATCGCCTCCGGGGTCACCTTTTCGGCGGCCTGGGCCAGGTCGCCCTCGTTTTCTCGGTCCTCGTCATCCACGATGATAACGAATTTGCCCGCTCGAATATCTTCGATGGCCTCTTCTATGGTGGCAAAAGGCATTTTGACTTCCTCCCCTGGCCAGCCGACGGTCTACAAAGCACAAAACAATTATAGCAGAACTCTAAGAGGGCTGGGGAATAAATCCTTGGCGCGTCAGCCCCTCCCAGGTCAGCCCAGTTCCCTCACCCTTCAGAAGCTGCTCCACATATTTAGCCAGGATGTCCGTTTCCAGGTTTACCAGATCGCCGGGCTTCTTCTGGGCCAGGATGGTGTGCTCCTGGGTATAGCTCACCAGGGAAACGGTGAAATAATCGGCGTTGCGCTCCACTACGGTGAGGCTGATGCCATCCACGGCGATGAAGCCTTTGGTCACTACGTAGCGCATGATTTGAGGAGGGGCCCAGAAGCGGGCGATGACGGCCTCTTTTTCGGGGGTGAAGGAGACAATTTTGCCCGTGGCTTCCACGTGTCCCTGGACGAAATGTCCCCCCAGCCGCTGCCCCACGGCCACGGCCCGCTCCAGGTTTACGCCGTTCCCGCGGCGAAGCTGGCCTAGGTTGGTGAGACGCAGGGTCTCCGGCATCACGTCCACGGAGAAAACGCCTTTGCCCAGGGCAACCACCGTAAGGCAAGCGCCGTTGATGGCGATGCTATCCCCTTCTTGGGCGTCTTCCCGCACCTTCTGAGCGGCGATGGTCATGCGCTGGCCGCGCCGGGATTGGAAGGTGCCTACCTCTTCAACAATGCCCGTGAACATAATCCTCCTCGTATTTTATATTGACCAAGGCGTTGGGGCGAGGTAGCCGGTGATGAGGAAGTCGTCTCCCAGCCGCTCCATGGCCACGTCCCTCAAGCGAGGGGCCTCGGCTATCTTGGCCACCCCCTGTCCCAAAACGGGGCTCATGGCCTGGCTACCCCCAATGATCATGGGGCTGAGGAAGGCAGCCACCCTGTCCACCAACCCGGCGTCAAAAAAAGAGCCGAGAAGGGTGCCGCCCCCTTCCACCAGGACATGGGTCACCTCTCGGCGTCCCAAAGTCGTTACCAGGGCGGCCACGTCTACCAGGCCCTCCTTGTCTGGCATCACCAGCACCTCGGCCCCGGCACCCCGCAGCGTTTCTAGTTGAGAGGCTGCCAACGACCCCGCCACTGCCACCAATGTGTGGCCGGGCTCACGAAGCAGACGGGCGGTGGGGGGAAGGCGTCCCCGGCTGTCCACCACTACCCGCAAGGGCTGCCGCCGGTGGCTGCCCCCGTCTCTCACCGTCAACTGGGGATCGTCGGCCAGGACAGTGTTCAAACCTACCATAATGGCGTCCACCTGGCGACGCAGCCGCTGGCTATAGTCTCGGGAGGCCTCCCCCGTGATCCACTTGGATTCTCTGGTGCGGGTGGCGATCCTCCCGTCCAGGCTGACGGCAAACTTAGCGGTGACAAAAGGGCGCCCGTTAGTAATGTATTTTGCATAAGCCTCGTTGATTCGTCTCGCCTCTGCCTGTCTCTCGCCCAGGTGGGTTACGATTCCCGCCGCCTCCAACTCCCTTTTGCCTTGTCCTGCCACCAGGGGGTTGGGATCCAGGGTCGCCATATGCACCTCTGCCACGCCGGCCTGGATGATGGCGGTGGTGCAGGGAGGCGTTCTCCCGTAGTGGCGACAAGGCTCCAGGGAAACGTACATGGTGGTCCCCCGAGCCGCCTCTCCCGCCTCCCTCAGGGCCACTACCTCGGCGTGGGCGGAGCCGGGGGGCTGGGTGGTACCCCGTCCTACTACGACACCGCCCTTGACGATCACCGCCCCCACCGCTGGGTTGGGACTGGCCCACCCCACCGCCTCCTGGGCCAGGGCTAGGGCCAGGGCCATGTAATCCACTGCCTCATCCCTTGGGTTCTAGGAAGTCCTGGAAGTAGCGGCTGGCGGTGGGCTGTGTTTGCCCCTGATATTTGCTTCCCAGGCCATGGGCACCGTACAACTTTTCGGCGGGGGTAGTGAGACGGAGGAAAGATATCTGCCCGATCTTCATCCTCTGGTAGAGGGTGATGGGCAATCGGGACACGTTGCTCAGCTCCAGGGTGAGGTGGCCGCGCCAGCCCGGGTCCACGTAGCCCGCGGTAGAGTGTATGAGAAGCCCAAGCCTACCCAAGGAGCTTTTTCCCTCCAGGCGAGCGACGATGTCATCGGGCAGTGTCACCTGCTCCAGGGTACTACCCAAGACGAACTCACCAGGGTGGAGGATAAACGGGGTGTCGCCGGCGATTTCTACCAGATCCATCAGGTCGTCGCTGTTTTCCCGAACATCGATGTAGGGACGTCGGGAGTTACGGAAGACCAGGAAGTAACGATCCAGGTGCACATCCACGCTGGCGGGCTGGATGCAACCCGGATCTAAAGGCTCGATAATGATGCGGCCCTGGGCCAGTTCCTCCTTAATACTCCGGTCGCTCAGTACCATCGGGCCATTCTTTTTGACTGCCTGGTTCTACCTATCAGCCGAAACCGTCGCCTTCGTCATAGTTTGCGTTGTCATCCGCCTTTACGCCAAGGCGCCCAAAATGCGGATGCAGAGCCATTATATCCTCGCCATCCCCAAAGAGCAATCAACCGATTTACAGTCCCTGTGGCGTGTGATATAATCATCCCGATTGAGGATGATAGAAAGAAGGAGCTACCTTCCGATCATGGCCGTTGCATGCTGACCAAGGAAGAAAAGACCGAGATCAGAGACCAGTTCCGTACCCATGAAGGGGATACGGGCTCGTCTGAAGTACAGATTGCCCTTCTCACAGAACGAATTAATCGATTGTCGGCCCACTTGAGAGGAAACCCGGGAGACCATCACTCTCGTCGGGGGCTGCTCATGATGGTGGGGAAGCGGCGCCGGCAGTTGGTCTACCTCAGCAGAAAGAATGCGGAAGGCTATCGCGATATCATTACCCGCCTCGGTCTGCGAAAATAAGAACGACAAAGAAGATTCCAGCGGCAATTACCAGGTTTTTTAGCCAAAACGTCTTATAGTAAGACCTTTTGTTTTTGAATCACCCTGCCCAGGGAGACTTAGGAGGTTAATTAAGTGGCAGAGTATAGTGTAGAGGGGAAAGTGGGGGAGCGGAGTTTGCGCATAGAAAGTGGCCGCCTGGCGGGACAGGCCCAGGGAGCGGTCACGGTGCGTTATGGGGATACCATAGTGCTGGTCACTGCCTGCGTCGGCGCTGAGCGTCAAGAGAGGATCGACTTTCTGCCCCTTACTGTGGATTATGAGGAACGCCTCTATGCCGCCGGGAAAATCCCCGGCGGTTTTTTCCGCCGGGAGGGCCGGCCCAGCAGCGATGCCATCCTGGTGATGCGCCTGACGGACAGGTCTATCCGTCCCCTCTTTCCCAAAGGTTACTACAAGGACATTCAGGTGGTTATTACCACCCTCTCCGCGGACCAGGAGAACGATCCCGATGTCTTGGCCATCGTGGGTGCCTCTACGGCCCTAATGCTTTCCGGCATTCCCTTCGGTGGCCCGGTGAGTGCCGTTCGTGTGGGGTACATAGATGGGCAGTTTGTGTTGAACCCCACTTTCAGCCAGTTGACGGACAGCCTGCTGGACCTGGTGGTTACCAGCACCCGGGAGGCGGTGGTGATGGTGGAGGCGGGGGTCAAGGAGATGCCCGAGGACATGGTACGGGAGGCCCTCCGATTTGGTCAGGAAGCCAACCAAGAGATTATGAACCTTCAGGAGGCGCTGGTTCAGCAGGTCAACCCCGTCCGGGATGAGTTTGCGCCATCCCAGTTGGACCCAGACCTGGAAAAGGATGTAGAGGCAGAGGTTCAGAGCCGATTGTCAGAGGACTTCCCGTGGAGCCAGCGCAGCCAGCGGGATGCCCTTATAGACGGTCTCCGGCGGGAGCTGACGGAGAGGCTGGCAGAGCGCTATCCGACGGCGGAAGTGGTGGCCGCCTTTGAGACAGCGCTGAAGGCTCACGTGCGGCGGCGCATCTTTGATAAGGGTCTCCGCTCCGATGGGCGTGGCTACACGGACATTCGCCCCATCACCTGTGAAGTGGGCGCCCTTCCCCGCACCCACGGCTCTGGTTTGTTCACCCGTGGGCAAACTCAGGTACTGTCCATCGCCACCCTGGGCTCTGTGGGTGAGAAGCAGATCATCGATGGGCTGACTCCGGAGGAGAGCAAGCGCTTCATGCACCACTACAACTTCCCCCCCTTCAGTACGGGGGAGGTGAGGCGCATGGGCTCCACCGGGCGGCGAGAGATCGGCCATGGCGCTCTGGCGGAGCGGGCCCTGGCCCCTGTTATTCCCAGTGAGGAGGACTTCCCCTACACCATACGCCTGGTATCGGAGGTTCTCAGCTCAAACGGCAGCACATCAATGGGAAGCGTATGTGGCAGCTCCCTGGCCCTCATGGACGCGGGCGTGCCTATCAAGTCGCCTGTAGCCGGGGTGGCCATGGGCCTGACCATGGACAAGAACGGCCGCTACGCCATCCTCACCGACATCGAGGGCATGGAGGATGCCCTGGGCGATATGGACTTTAAGGTGGCGGGCACCGCCCAGGGGATAACGGCCCTCCAGATGGATGTCAAGATCAAGGGCATAAGCCACGAGGTGCTAAAAGAGGCCCTGGAGCGAGCCCGGGAAGGACGCCTCTACATTCTGGAGAAGATGGCGGAGACCATTAGCGCCAGCCGGCCCCAACTAAGCCGCTACGCCCCCAGAATGATCAAGATTAGCATCAGCCCCGATAAGATAAGGTACGTCATCGGCCCCGGAGGTAAGACCATTCGTTCTATCACCGAGGAGACCAAGGTGACCCTGGACGTGGAGGACGATGGCACCGTCATCATTGGCTCAACCAGCGAGGAGGCGGCTCAGCGTGCCATTAAGCTCATCGAGGGCCTGACCCGGGACGTGGAGGTGGGTGGTATCTATACGGGAAGGGTGACCCGGATCACAGGCTTTGGCGCCTTCGTGGAGATCCTTCCGGGCAAAGAGGGGCTGGTTCATATCAGCGAGCTGGCCGACTACCGAGTGGCTCGGGTGGAGGACGAGGTCCAGATAGGGGATGAGGTAACGGTGACGGTCACCGAGATCGACCGTATGGGGCGCATCAACCTGTCTCGACGGGCTCTTCTGCAGGAGGCCGGGGTGGCGCGACCCCCAGGAGAGGGGCGTGAACCCCCCTACCCCCCCCGACGCCCGCCGGAGCCGCGCCCCGGCCGCTTCGCCCCGCCTTTAGGTCGGCCCGACAGTCGGCCCGAAGGGCGGCGCTATGGCAGTTCCGAGTCTCGAACACCACCTCCTCAGCGCCATCCCGGAGATAGGAGATGGAGCCCCGAGGACCGGGGAAGGGGTGGGCATACATAACCGAGGACGTCTATTAATACCCTCGGCTTATGGTCATCAACAAAATAGTGACATTTTGTCATTCTGATCCGCCAGAGGCGGGGAGATGAGAATGACGATGGGGTCCTATCTTTGAGGCATATTAATAGTTAATAACCATAAGCCGGGGTTATTGCTAAACATTCTTCTGTATTATAATGTCAGCCGTGTTGACCATGGGTGAAGAGAGGGCATGATGCAGCCCATAAAGGTGGTGGTGCACGGTGCCTCCGGAAAGATGGGGCGGGAGGTGCTGGCTGCCTTGTGCCAGGAGCCGGAGATGGAGCCGGTAGGGGCGGTGGAGCGGCGGATGGGAGAGGACTATCTTTCTCTACCCGATGGCTCTGGGCTCATCCCCCTGTCCACGGA
The DNA here is from genome assembly GCA_016183425.1 of Chloroflexota bacterium. GTDB lineage: Bacteria > Chloroflexota > Dehalococcoidia > JACPEP01 > JACPEP01 > JACPEP01. The sequence continues at coordinate 34,855 of JACPEP010000041.1, read as the reverse complement.
CCTGGAGTCTATCATCCAACGCACTCGTCCCCAGGTGATGGTGGATTTCAGCCACGCTGAGGCCACCATGCCCGCGGTGCGCATCTGTGCCCGCAATGGGGTGGCGGTGGTGGTGGGCACTACCGGTCTGGCCCAGGAGAACCTGGAGGAAATTGGGGAGCTGTGTCGACGTCATCAGATAGGGGTTGTGGTGGCGCCCAACTTCGCCGTGGGGGCGGTAATCATGGTCTATCTGGCCCGCATCGCCGCCCGCTATTTTGACTATGCGGAGATTGTGGAGATGCACCACGAGCAGAAGTTGGATGCGCCCTCCGGCACCGCCCTTTTCACTGCCCAGGAGATGGCCCGGAGCCGGGGCTCTGCCTTCCAGTGGGCCTCAGTTCAAAAAGAAACCATCCCGAGCACCCGGGGTGGCCTGAAGGAGGGCATCCCCATCCACAGCCTTCGCCTGCCGGGGCTTTTGGCGCACCAGGAGGTGGTCTTCGGCACCCGGGGTCAGACGCTGCGTATCCGCCACGATGCCCTGAGTCGGGAGTGCTTCGTTCCGGGCATCATGCTGGCCATAAAAGAGGTCGTAAAGCGTAAAGAGTTGATTACCAGCCTGGATGCCTTGCTGGGCCTTTAGAGAAGGGTCGGGTAGAGATGTTTCGGGTCGCCATTGTCGGTGCTACGGGGCTGGTCGGCCAAGAGATGGTCAAGGTGCTCCAGCAGCGGAAATTCCCCGTGGCATCCCTCTCCCTGTACGCCTCCGACCGCTCTGAGGGGAAAAAGATACTCTTCGGCCACAAAGAGTTGGCGGTCAAAGAGGTGAGTCCCCGCTCCTTCGAGGATGTGGATATCGCCCTTTTCAGCGCCGGGGCGGAGGTAAGCCAGCACTGGGCTCCCGTGGCGGCCCGAAAAGGGGTGGTAGTCATCGACAACAGCTTTGCCTTCCGCATGGACCCCCAGGTGCCGCTGGTGGTGCCGGAGGTGAACGAGGAAGATCTGAGGTGGCACAAGAGGATTATCGCCAACCCCAACTGCTCCACCATTCAGATGGTGGTGGCCGTCAATCCCCTGCACCGGGTCAATCCGGTGAAGCGCATCGTGGTGGATACCTACCAATCGGTGTCAGGAACCGGCGTGGTAGCCCTGGAGGAGTTAAGCACCCAGGCGAGACATGTGCTGGAAGGAAAGAGCGTCATTCCCCATGTGTATCCGCACCAGATAGCTTTCAACCTTTTGCCCGAGATAGAGCCTTTCTTAGATAGTGGGTATACTCGGGAGGAGTGGAAGATGGTGAATGAGACACGGAAAATCCTGCACAGCGAGAATCTGGCCGTGTCTGCCACCTGCGTTCGGGTGCCTGTCTACGTAGGCCACAGCGAGGCGATCCACCTGGAGCTGAGCCGGCCCATGGAGACGGAGGAGGCGCGTATCATCCTGTCGGAGGCACCGGGAATACGAGTACTGGACGACCCCCGGGTCAGCCTCTACCCCCACCCCTGGTCGGTGGCCGGTCAAGACGAGGTCTTTGTGGGTCGCATTAGGAAAGACGCTTCCCATCCCCAGGGCTTGGCCATGTGGGTGGTGGCCGACAACCTGCGCAAAGGGGCGGCCTTAAACGCGGTTCAGATTGCCGAGGCCTTGCTTCAGCGCGGGTGGCTATAGCCCAGGCGAGGGAGGTAACCTTTATGATAAGGAACCCGGTGCAACATGCGTAGGGGCGCAGTATGCTACGCCCCCACCTGGCGGAGGAGGTGACTGCTATGCTCCGGAAACCGGTGCAACCCCAGGGCTGGCGGCAGGTTCAGTCGTTGTCTCAGGGGGTTAGGTTTGGCAACCTCCTCTTCGTCTCCGGCCAGGTGGCCACGGACCCCCAGGGCAAACTGGTGGGCCAAAGCGACTTCGAGGCCCAGGCCATCCAGGTTATGGAGAATATCAAGGCCATCCTGGAGGCGGCGGGGAGCCATCTGGACAACGTCCTCAAGATCACCACTTTCATCACCCGGCTAGAGGACCGGGCGAAGATGTACGAAATCCGCAACCGCTACTTTACGGAGCCCCGCCCCGCCAGCACCGCCGTGGTGGTGAAAAGCCTGGTCAACCCGGACTATCTCATCGAAATGGAATGCGTAGCCGCTCTGGAGTAGTTTTCGATCTTGATTGAGGGCGAAAGAGGTTGATAGGCTCCAGAGACCTAGCTTATGAGAAGCAAATCAAGAGATGTGCTGAGGAGTTCTTTGAAAAAGTGGTGAAACTTTGAAGGACACTGAAAGCATATCCCACTTGCATGACCTTGCCAGGCAACTGATTGAGCTGGGCGAGCTCTTGCAGACCCTCCCTAACACGGAACTGAAAGCGGGCAAAGAGCTTTCGGGTGCTGCACCCAAGAAGAAGTCACCGCGCCGTCGAAGCTTTTTGTCCCTCCGAGATACAGATGTTGAGAAGCTGGCCCTGGAAATCAAGAATCTGAGCCAGGAGGAAGCCTACGAGCGCCTCGATGAGTTTTCTGTTCCCCAGTTGGTGGACCTGGCGGAGCGGATGTCCATTCGGACCAGCAGCAAGGCGAGAAAGGAAGAAATAATCGGCAGGCTCCTGCGGCCCCTTTTCGACTTTGAAGAGGGGCAGGGGGTGATGAAGCGCTTCCACGAGAGAGCAGCTATGAAGGAGGAACAAGCTTCTTTTGAGGATGACCTCCAATTTTACGAAGAGCATCTGGCCCAGTTCCTTTCGGAATACAAAGGCAGATATATCGCTCTACTCAACAGGCAAGTGGTGGACTCGGATGCCAACTTTTCCCGGCTGGCAGAAAGGGTTTACGGTAAGTTCGGCTATCGGGACATTTGCATGCCCAAGGTCGAGGAACCTCGGGTAGTCAGTATGCCTTCCCCCAGGCTCGTAGGGAGGCCATAGAGATGGCCACATATGCCTATAATGCCTCTTTTGACCCTCCGGCCCCTGTGTTGCCGGTGAAGATAGGCGTTCCCCTTTCTTCCTCGCCTCCAGTTACAGTAAATGCCTTCGTTGACTCTGGAGCCGACATTACTGCCATACCTTCCGCTTTGACCAGGCAGCTTCAAATGCGCCGCGCTGATACAGCCTTGCTCAGGGGGTTTGAAGGCAAGGTAAGAGAGTCGCCAGTGTTTTCAGTGACCTTGGCCACTGGAGAGGGCGAGCATAAGTTTATTCGTGCCGTCCTCTGGCAAGAAACTTATGCCCTCTTGGGAAGGGACCTGCTAAATCAGCTAGAGATAACCTTGGATGGCCTTCAAGGGGTACTTCATATTGTGGTGTGAAAGGAGCCAGCTATGATAGAACTGGGCAGGCTGCTTACGGCCATGGTGACTCCCTTCGATGAAGAGGGGCGGGTGGACTACCCCCAGGCCCGGCGTCTGGCCCGGACTATCTCATCGAAATGGAATGCGTAGCCGCTCTGGAGTAGTTTTCGATCTTACCTAATTGGATAGGATTATGCCGAGGAATGTATTTAGTCTCCATAACCTGGTCAGACAATTGATAGACCTGGGTAAGCTCTTGCGGACCATCTCCAACATGGAATTAGAAATAGGCAAAGGGCTTTTCAGTGCCGCTCCTAGGCAGTCGTCACCGCATCAGAGAAGCTCTCTGGTCTCCCCGGGTACAAGTGTTGACCGATTGACCGAAGGGCAAGAGGTGGTGGAACGCTTCCCCGAGAGAGCAGCAGGAGATGTGAAGATGACCCCAGAAGAAATCAAGGCGCTAAGAGAATACCTGGGCCTATCCCAGGGGGATTTTGCCCGGCTATTGGGGGTCGAGCAGGTGACGGTGAACAGTTGGGAGGCAGGCAAACATACCCCCCAAATATCATGGGACTCCCGGCTCAAGGCTCTCTGTGAGAGGCGGGAGGCGGTACGAAAACAGTTATCTTAAGGGGTGATTAGGATTTGCTCAGGGGGTTTGAAGGCAAGGTAAGAGAGTCACCTGTGTTTTCAGTGACCTTGGCCGTTGAAGAGGGCACGCAAAGGTTTGTCCGTGCCGTTCTCTGGGAAGAGCCGTACACCCCTCTGGGGAAGGGACCTGCTAAATCAGCTAAAAGTAATCTTGGATGGTCCCCAAGCTGTACTCGATGTTACTGAGTGAAAGGAGCCGGCTATGATGGAGCTGGGGCGCTTGCTTACGGCCATGGTGACTCCCTTCGATGAGGGGGGACGGGTAGACTATCCCCAGGCCCGGCGTCTGGCCCGGGCCTTAGTGGATTCGGGGAGCCACGGATTGGTGGTGGTGGGCACCACGGGGGAGGCACCAACCCTTACCCATGAGGAGAAGCTTCGCCTCATCGGGGAGGTGAAGGAGGCGGTAGGGGACAAGGGCACCGTGGTGGCGGGCACGGGAAGCTATAGCACTGCCGAGAGCCTGGAGCTGACTCGGGAAGCGGAAGCTATCGGCGTGGATGGCGTTCTTTTGGTGGTTCCTTACTACAATCGGCCCACTCCAGAGGGGTTGTACCAGCACTTTAAAGCCATCGCCCAGGGAACTCAGCTTCCTTGCCTCATGTACAACGTTCCCAGCCGCACCGGCACTAACCTGACGGCCGAGACGGTGATCCGTCTCGGCCAGATCAGAAACATCGTGGGCATTAAAGAGGCCAGCGGCAACCTGGATCAGATCGCCCGCATTATCGATGGCACCCCTCAAGGCTTCATGGTCTATAGCGGCAACGACGGCGATACCCTGCCCATCCTTTCTGTAGGGGGCTATGGAGTGATCGGCGTTGCCTCTCACCTGGTGGGACTCCAGATACGGGAGATGATGGACAGCTTTCTGGAAGGGAGGTGGCAGGAGGCGGCCGTCCTGCACCGTCGGCTCCTTCCCATCTTCAACGCCATGTTCATCCTTTCCAACCCCATACCCGTGAAGTACGCTGTGAACGCGGTGGGCTTTCCGGTGGGCAAGCCCCGCCTCCCCTTGACAGAGCCCGACGACCGCTCGGCGGCGGCCATTCAAACTATCCTGAAAAACTATCACATAGACCTGCCTTTGGTGTCCCGCTCCTAATGGGGCCACCGAAGGCGGGGGGAAATTCTGGTGCCAGGAGCAGGGAGATGTCATGCTGATCCGCCAAAGGCGGACACGTCCGCCAAAGGCGGAGAAGCATCTTCCCAAACAAAAGGTAAGCACCTCCGAGGCGCAGGGAAGTGTCTAAAACTGCCTTGGAGACCCTCCTCCCCGCCATAGACGGAGATGTGTCTGCCCTAGCGGATCAGGGTGACACTGCTACAATTCAACATCTCGTATATGGGTTTGTCAGCCGCTCACCTGTATGGTAGACTATCAAACAGGAGGTGAGGTGAGTGCCTCGTAGGAAAAAAGCGTCCTCGGACCTGGCAGTGCTGGAGTTGCCCCTCCTTCCCCGTCGGCGGGCGATATTGTTTCCCCGCACCGTCTCTCCCTTGGTGGTGGGTAGGCTGAGCTCGATACGGGCTGTAGAAGAGGCCATGGCCCGGGGGTCGCCCATCGCCGTGGTTACCCAGAGGGACCCTAACGATCCCGAGATCAGTCTGGATAAGCTGTATTCCGTGGGCACCGAGGCCATGGTCAGCCGCATTCTTAAGATGCCCGACGGCACGGCTCAGATTTGGGCTGAGGGGCAGCGACGAGTTCGGGTGCTGGGGGTCTCCCAATGGGAGCCCTTTATTAAGATAACGGCGACGCCGCTGACGGAGACCGCTGAGAAAACCCTGGGCAGCGAGGCGTTGATGAGGGCAGTGCTGGCTCTCTTTGAGAAGTGTGTCCGCCTCTCCTCCACCATCCCCGACGACGCCTACATCGGTGCCATGAACATCGACGACCCCGGCTGGTTGGCGGATTTTGTCACCTCCTCTCTAGAGCTGGAAGTGGCCCAGCGCCAGGATATTTTGGAGACTATAGAGCCTCAGGAGCGCCTGCAAAAGGTGAGCATCCTTCTGGCCAAGGAACTGGATGTGCTGGAGCTCCAGAGCAAGATCCATACCCAGGTGCAGAAGGAGGTGGACAAGTCCCAGCGGGAATACATCCTTCGGGAGCAGATTAAAGCCATCCAGAAGGAATTGGGGGAGCTGGATAGCACTACCCGAGAGATAAATGAGCTTAAAGAGAAGATCGCCGCCTCGGGAATGTCGGAGGAGGCGGCTAAGAAGGCCGTAGCCGAGGCGGAGCGCCTGGCCTCGATGCCCATCGCCGCCCCGGAGTTCTCCGTCATCCGCACCTATCTGGACTGGCTGGTGAACCTGCCCTGGAGCAAGCAGACCAAGGACAACCTGGATGTCCGACGGGCGGCCAAGGTCTTGGAGGAGAACCACTACGGTTTGGCCAAGGTCAAGGAACGCATTCTGGAGTACATCGCCGTCCGCAAGCTGGCCAAGGATAAGCTGCGCAGTCCCATTTTGTGTTTTGTGGGGGCACCGGGGGTGGGCAAGACCAGTCTGGGTATGTCCATTGCCAAAGCCCTGGGACGGAAGTTCCTCCGCGTCAGTCTGGGGGGCATTCGGGACGAAGCCGAGATTCGCGGCCATCGGCGCACCTACGTGGGCGCTCTCCCCGGCCGCATTATCCAAACAATGCGGAACGCCGGCACCGTCAACCCAGTGTTCATGTTAGATGAGATCGATAAGGTGGGCACCGACTTCCGGGGTGACCCTTCTTCTGCCCTGCTGGAGGTTCTGGACCCGGAGCAGAATCACTCTTTCAGTGACCACTATCTGGAGGTGCCTTACAACCTGTCCCGGGTCTTGTTCATCGCCACAGCCAACTTTATGGAGCCCATAATTCCTGCCCTCAAGGACCGCCTGGAGGTAATCGAGTTGGCCGGCTATACTGAAGAGGAAAAGCTCCAAATCGCCCGTCGGTTCTTAGTGCCCAAACAACTGGCGGAGCACGGACTCAAGAAAAAGCTGCTTGCCTTCTCCGATGGCGCTCTGCGGGGCTTGATACGGGAGTACACTCGGGAGGCTGGGGTGCGTAACCTGGAGCGGGAGATAGGGTCTATCTGTCGCAAGGTGGCGCGCTGGGTGGCGGAGGGGGAGAGAGCGTCCCGCCAGGTCACCGCCCAGTCCCTGGAGAGGTATTTGGGCCCCCAAAAGTTTTTCTGGGGCACCGCCGAAGAGAGGGACGAGATCGGGGTGGCCATGGGGGTGGCGCGGACCGATGCCGGGGGCGATGTTATGGCCATCGAAGTGACCCTCATGGAGGGAAAGGGCAACCTGATACTTACCGGGCAATTGGGGGAAGTCATGCGAGAGTCGGCCCAGGCGGCAGTGAGCTACGCCCGCTCTCGGGCCGTCGATCTGGGGATCAAGCCCCAGGTCTTTGAGAAGACGGACATCCATATTCATGTACCGGCCGGCGCTATCCCCAAAGACGGCCCTTCGGCCGGCATTACCATGGCCACCGCCCTCATCTCAGCCCTGGTGCGCTCTCCCGTCCATCGGGAGGTGGCTATGACGGGAGAGATCACCCTTCGGGGGCGAGTGTTGCCCGTGGGGGGCCTCAAGGAGAAAATACTGGCTGCCCACCGGGCGGGGATAAAGACCTTTATCCTCCCCCAGAAGAACGAGAAGGACCTATCTGAGATCCCCAACCCAGTGAGGCGAGATCTTAAGTTCGCCTTCGTTAACAGTATGGACGATGTGTTGGGGGTGGCCTTTCTAAAGCCGGTGGCCTCTCTGAAGGTGGTGTAAAGAAGTGAACTGGCTGGACATCGTCATTATCGCTATGGTGGGCTGGTTCACCTTTACCAGCTTCTCAGCTGGTCTTATACGGGAGGCTCTCTCCATGGGGGGCCTGGTGGTGGGGGTGGTGCTGGCCGGGCGGTACTACAATGACCTGAGTGGCTATTTTTCTTTCCTTTCCGACGACCGTGCCGCCCATGTCGCCGCCTTTATCGCCATCTTCCTGGCGGTCACGGTGTTGGCCCACGTGGCCATCTCCCTGCTCCAGCAGGTAGTGGGTTTCCTCTTCTTAGGGTGGTTGGATCACCTGGGGGGCGCCTTCTTCGGCTTGGTCAAGGGGATCGTGCTGGCAGAGGTGCTGGTCTTCTTCATGGCCACCTTTCCGGTGCCCGGAGGCGAGGCCTCGGTGGCGGAGTCTCGCCTTGGCCCGGCCTTGCTCAGCTTCTTGCCCCTTCTCCTCTCTTTGGCTCCCAAGGGCCTTCCCATGCCCAAGGGGTTGCTCCCGTGATGCTCGTCAGGGGGTGGTACGTCGGGGAAAGGGCGTCCTCTGCATCCCCCTGACTGGGAATACCCCGTTAACTCTGTGATGGGCGCGACTCCCGCAACGGCCCCGGGCTAAGGCGCTAGCAAATGGGGGTGACCGTGGACAAAGCGACGCTTCTCCGGCTCTACGAGAAGATGGTTCTTATCCGGGCCTTTGAGGAGCGCTTTCGGCAGGAGATGGAGGCGGGGCGGTTGGTGGCCTATGGGCATCTTTATTCGGGGCAGGAGGCAGTGGCGGTGGGGGTTTGTGCCCACCTGGGGCCGCAGGACTACACCGCCATAACCTATCGTGGGCACGGGGTGGCCATCGCCCGGGGACTGGACACAAAGGCCATGATGGCCGAGATCTACGGACGGGCCACGGGCACCAACCGTGGCCGAGGCGGCTCCATGCACATCGCCGATTTTCGGCACGGCATTCTGGGGGCCAATGTGGTAGTGGGGGCTACCATCCCTCTGGCGGCCGGCGCCGCCCTCTCTGCCCAGCTCTTGAAAACGGGGGGGGTGGCCGTGGCCTTCTTTGGCGACGGGGCAGTGAACCAGGGGGTCTTTCACGAGGGCCTCAATCTGGCGGCCGTCTGGAAGCTCCCCCTTCTCCTGGTGTGCGAAAACAATCTCTACGCCCAGAGCACCCCGGTGGACTATGCCACCAGCGTCGAGAGGCTGGTGGACCGGGCGGCGGCTTACTCTATGCCCGGCCTGGTGGCCGATGGCCAGGATGTCTTCTCCGTCTACCAGGTGGCGGGAGAAGCCATCTCTCGGCTGCGGGCCGGTGAAGGCCCCATATTCCTGGAGTGCCCCACCTACCGCTTCTCCGGCCACTATGTGGGAGACAACACCTTGCGCTATCGTTCCCGGGAGGAGGAGGCATACCACCGGGAACGGGACTGCTTGCGGCGTTTTCGAGAGCGGGTGGTGGCCGATGGCTCCCTATTGTCCCAGGAGCTGGAGGCCCTGGACGGCCGAGGGCAGGCCCTTTTGGATGAGGCGGTTCGCTTCGCCGAAGGGAGCCCCCCACCACCCCCGGAAGAGATAGCGCGAGACCTGTATGCCAGTTGACGAGGTAGGTAAAAGATGGCCCAGCGCAGGCTGACCTACATCCAGGCAGTGAACGAGGCTCTCCGCCAAGAGATGCGGCGCGACCCGAGCATCATCTTGATGGGGGAGGACATCGCCGGTGGGGCAGGCCGGGAGGAACAGGGGATCGTGGATGCCTGGGGCGGGCCCTTTGGCGTCACCAAGGGACTCATCCAGGAGTTTGGGGCAGAGCGGGTACGGGATACACCCATCTCTGAGATGGGCTTTATCGGGGCGGCGGTGGGGGCGGCCATGACCGGACTGCGGCCGGTGGTCGAGCTTATATTCTCCGATTTCCTGGGAGTGGCCCTGGATCAGATAATGAACCAGGCGGCCAAGATGCGCTACCTCTTGGCCGGAGAGGTCAAGGTGCCCCTGGTAATCCGAACCACCTTCGGCGCTAGCCTCACCGGCTCCCAATATCTGGGAGGGGGCACCGGCCCCCAGCACTCTCAGGCTCTTTACGCTCCCCTGGTTCACATACCGGGGCTAAAGTGCATCGCACCCTCCAATGCCTACCACGCCAAGGGACTGTACGCAGCCGCTATTAGGGACGACAACCCGGTGGTCATATTTGACCACAAACTTCTCTATCCCCAACATGTTCCGGTGCCTGAGGAGGCCTACACCCTACCCATTGGTAGAGCGGAGGTGAGGCGGGAGGGCCGAGATGTGACCCTGGTGGGCATCTCCCGGATGGTGGATGTGTGCCTGGAGGCGGCGTCGGCCCTGGCCCAGGAGGGTATCCAGGCCGAGGTCATTGACCTGCTGAGCCTATCGCCTTTGGACGAGGAAGCGGTGCTCGGCTCCCTGGCCAGGACGAAGCGGCTGGTCATCGTGGACGAAAGCTACCCTCGTTGCAGCGTCGCGGGGGACATCGCTGCCCTGGCCGCGGACAAAGGTTTTGATTTTTTGGATGCGCCGGTAAAAACAGTCACCTCACCCCATGCCCACATCCCCTACAGCTCGGCTCTGGAGGAGCTTTACCTCCCCAATGCCGCCCGGGTGGTGGCTGTGGTCAAGGAGGTCATGGGGAAGGAGTAGGCATGGCAACGTCTATTCTGATGCCCAAGCTGGGCATTATTATGACTGAGGGCACCGTGGGCCGGTGGCTCAAAAAGGCCGGGGAGAGGGTAGAGAAGGGGGAGCCACTGGTGGAGATTTACACGGATAAGATAACCTACCAGATGGAGGCGCCCCAGGGGGGGGTTGTCCAGCCTCAAGTTCCCGAGGAGACTACGGTGGCGGTAGGAGGAGTCCTGGGCCATATATTGGCCGCCGGGGAGGCCGCGCCGGGAGCCACTCCGGTATCTCCGGAGGCTCAAGCGGTGCCGGTGGAGGCACCGAGAGCGGTTGAGACGGCCCCGTCAGGAACGGTGGAAACACCTGAGACACCAGCGGCTCCCCAGGAGGCGACGGCAGCGGCTAAGGCGGCTCCGTCTGGAGAAGGAAGAATCCTGGCCACTCCCGCCGCTCGCCGCCTGGCGGCTCAAGAGGGGATCGACCTGGCCCAGGTACCGGCTACCGGCCCCCAGGGACGTGTCGTGGAGGCCGACGTGCAGCGGGCGGTGGAGGAGCGGGGTCGGGCGTCGGCCCCGCCAACAACGGCGACGGCACCGGAACGAGGGGTTCGGCAGCGGATACCCCTGACGGGGGCGCGCCGCATCATCGCCCAACGCATGGTGGAAAGCCTGGCCAAGACAGCTCAGCTTACCCTACATACCCAGGTAGATGCGCGGGAACTGGTGCGCGCCCGCGAGCATTTTCTGTCCCTGGAAGAGCGTCTGGGGGTGCGTATCTCCTATAACGACCTGTTATTAAAGATAATAGCCCATGCTTTGCGGGAATATCCCCTCTTCAATTCGGTGCTGGAGGGGAAGGAGATCCTGGTGCTGGAGGATATAAATATTGGGGTGGCGGTGTCCCTGGAGGAAGGTTTGTTCACTCCGGTAGTACGCCAGGTAGATAAGAAGACCCTCACCGAAATAAGCCAAAAGCTGGCGGACCTGGTGGAGCGCGCCCGCGCCCACACCCTGACCCTGGACGACCTGGCCGACGGCACCTTTACCCTGACTAACATGGGCGCCTTTGGAGTAGATACCTTCACTCCCATCCTCAACCCGCCTCAGGTGGCCATCCTGGGGGCGGGACGCATCAGGGAGTGGGTGGGTGTGGTGGATGGACAGGTGACATCCCACCCTGCCCTGCACCTGAGCCTCACCTTCGATCATCGGGTGACCGACGGTGCTCCCGCGGCTCAGTTCTTGAGACGCATCGTGGAGCTAATAGAGGTGCCCTGGCTCCTTATGCTGTAGAGGATCCAGGGATGCCTCCCGGTTCCTAGACGTATAGGTTTATAGCGGCGTTCTCAGCCAACTCCAGAAAGTAGACCAGGCCCATTACCGTGTCCACCTCTTCCGTCAGGTCGCCTATGGTGATATTGAGGTGGCCCATGGCGGCGGAGCAGGCGTACACCTTGAGCCCCAGGCGTTTGGCTTCTTGAATAGACTCGGTGATGGGGGGAAAGCTGCCCCGGGACAGGCCTCTACTGATGACGCTCTGCAAGTCCGGGGGCATATCGTCGCCCAGGTCTTCGGTGTGGCCCTTGACGAAGCGCATAAGCCCACTGAAGGTAGCCAGAAGGTGCACCTCCATCCCCATGGCCAGGGCGGCCCGGGCGATGGCTAAGGCGTAGCTCACCCGGTCATAGGCGCCGCTGTGGAGAATTATAGCGACCCGCGATTGCTTTTTATCGCCCTCCATGCCACCCCTTTCTATGACTTAATGAATCTATTTTATTAAGAGAGGGAGATTTGTCAACGGCCTTCCGCTCTGGGTTGCTTTAGGGCAGCGGGAGTGCTACTGTGCCTTTGTTCAGCGGGGTGACCAATCAGCTACACTTCTTGTGGGAGGTTCTCAGTGCAGGAGACGATCGTAATAACGGATCTGACAGCGATGGGGGGCGACGGGGTCTGTATTGCGGGGGTTGACCGAGACGGTGGATGTATCCGCCCTGTGTTGCCGCCACCGGGCGTGCTAAGGAAGCATCTTTATGAAAGACCCTCACTACTAACTTTATTCAGGGAATGGTGGGAATGGTTCTTAGGGCGGAGCATTAGCAAAGAGCGCAAACTTGTTATCTATCCCCGGGTAAAAGTGAGATTCGAGTTTCACCGAGTTCGGATTGAGCTCCCACATGTAGAAGACCTGGGCTTTGACCCAAAGTCGGTGGTTTACGAGACTTTGTGCACCGAGGCGGAGTGGGAAGAGGTGCTAAAGGTAAGTTCTTTCACTTCGGTACAGGATGTATATGAAGGACATCTTCAAGAGAATCGGTGGGTTGAGCCTGGGGCCAATACCCGATCTTTAGGAACGGTATCGCAGATAAAGGTGATCATGGTTAATCTCCCCGAAGGACGGAATGGTCGGAGATACCGACTTCACTTTGTGGACGGCACAGGCCGCAGATATGACGATATAACTATTTCAGACATGACGTTTCGCGCTTTTTGCGACGCCGAGATAAGTCAGCACAGTTCACCTTTATCGACCTCACAGCACATTACACACCTCCTTCGTGGCATTGACCGCATATATCTCCGCCTCGGCTTGACTCGCTCTTGGGCATCTGACAGTAGTCCATTGAGGCGGCGCTGCTGGATGCAGATTACGGGAATCTATACCTTTCCGGACTATCTGGGGGGGAAAACCTTCGCCGAACTCTAGGTCTAAGGGTGCCTGGGAGCGCCTTCGCCCGGGGTCTTTCGTATGGCCGTCACCACCCGCTCCGGGGTCATGGGAAGCTGGGTGACCCGTACCCCCACAGCGTCGTAGATGGCGTTGGCGATGACGGCGGCCACCGGAGTAGTGGGAGGCTCCCCCACCCCCTTGGCCCCGTAGGGGCCGAAAAGGGTGGGCTTCTCCACCAGGGCCGAGGCCAGGGGCGGGGCGTCGGGGGCGGTAGGCATGCGGTAGTCGGCAAAGGTTACGTTCAGGTTCTTCCCTTCCTGGGAGCGGACTTCTTCGGTGAGGGCGTAGCCGATGCCGGAGACGACGCAGCCGTGGATTTGGCCCTCGATGTGGGAGGGGTTGAGGGCGCGCCCCACGTCCTGACAGGCGAAGTAGCGCAACACCCGCACCTGGCCCGTCTCCGGGTCAACCTCCACCTGGGCCGCCTGGGTGCCATAGCAGGGGGCATCCACGGTGAGGCGGTTCTCTTTCATGGCGGCCAGAAGCGCCTCTCGATGGCGGGAGCTGACCCCCAGGATGGGCCCCGAGGCGGCGCTCAGAGCGGCTCGGCCCAGTTGGGCCAGGGTCATGCCCCGCTGAGGGGAGCCCTGGACATAGACCCGCCCCCCCCGCATCTCCAGGTCCGAGACGTTGGCCTCCAGCTTCTCCGCTGCTAGGCGGAGAAGCTGCTCTCGGGCATCCTCGGCGGCCCGTTTGACGGTGCTGCCGGCGCGGTAGGTGGTGGCGCTGCCCCCCGTCCCCGCCTCGTAGGGGGTAGCATCGGTGTCGGCGGCCACTACGGACACGTTGTCGAAGGGAATATCCAGCACCTGGGCCACGATCTGGGCCAGAATGGTGTGCTGGCCCGCGCCCTGCTCCGCCGTTCCGGTGAGGAGGGTCGCCGTGCCGTCCTCGTTGACCTTGAGGATGGCGGAGGAGGGAGGGCCGCTTTCCCCCACCGTGCCTGAAGCATGCCACTGGCCGCAGGCCACCCCCCACCCCTGGTTCTTTTTTTTGGGCCCTTTCTCCCGGGCCAGATACTCTTTGACTCCTTGTATGGTATCGCGCAAGCCAACGCTGCGCAGTATGCCGCGGCCGCTGGCGGCCGTGTCCCCCTCCGCCACGGCGTTGCGGAGGCGGAACTCTAGGGGTTCCATGCCCAGCTTGTGGGCCAGGGCGTCCATGTGGGACTCGCCGGCGAAGACGGTCTGGGGTGCCCCCGGCGCTCGAACATGGCCGCTGGGGGTGTTGTTGGTGTAGACGCAGAAGCCCTCCAGGTTGATGTTGGCCACGCGATAGGGCCCCTGAAGGTTGAGACAGGCGGTAACCAGTCCTGTGGCGGCATCAGAGTAGGCCCCCACGTCAAAGATGAGGCGCCCCTCCACCGCCACCAGGGTGCCGTCTCTTTGGGCGCCCGCCTTTATCCAGATAAGGGCGGGGTGACGCATGAAGGTGCCCACAAACTCCTCTTCCCTGGTCAACACCAGCTTAATCGGCGCCATGACCTTTAGCGCCAGGAAGGCGACCAGGGGCTCCAGGACACCGCCCCCCTTGCCGCCAAAGTCTCCCCCCACCATGCTGGCGATGACCCGCACCCGGGACATGGGAATCCCCAGCCCCTGGGCGATCATGTTGCGCTGCACAAAGGGACTTTTGGTGCTGGACCACACCACCATCTGCCCCGAGGGCTCCACGTAGACCACGGCGCTGTGGGGCTCGGTGAAACCCTGATGCACTACCTGGGTGACGTAGTGCTCCTCGTGGATAACGTCGGCCTGGGCCAGGGCGCGATTCGTGTCTCCCCGCACATAGGAGGCGTAGTTGAGGATGTTGGGCTCCTTTCGAGAACGGGTGTAGCCCAGTTGGTAGCTGTCCAGGTCTTCGTGAATGGGTCTCGCCTGGGGCGTCATGGCCTCCCGGGGGTCGAAGAGGGCGGGCAGCACCTGGTAGTCCACCTTGATACGCTCCGTGGCCTCCTGGGCGGTATTCTCGTCCACGGCCACCACCGCCGCCACCGGGTCGCCGATGTACCTCACCTTGTCCCGGGCCAGGATGGGGCGGTCCTTGATGAAACGGCCGATGAGGGTGGCGGGGACATCCTGCCCCGTGACCACGGCCTTGACTCCGGCCAGCGCCAGGGCGGGCCGGACATCGATGTTCAGGATGCGAGCGTGGGGGTGGGGGCTGCGGAGCAGCTTGGCCACCAGGGTTCTGGGGAGACGAAGGTCGGCGCCATAAAGGGCGCGGCCGGTAACCTTATCGGCGCCGTCTTTGCGAGGTATACGCTTGCCAATGACGTTGTAGGTAGCTTCCACGGCGAGACTCCTTTTCTAGAGGGACTTCGCCCCCTCAGCAATATTAATTCACAGCTTCGCCCCATATGGCCCCATATGTAGTCGGGGTCGTCCCGACCCTCCGCCTCTGACGGATCAGGGACGACGCCGACTACCCTGTCCACAACTTCGCCACTTTATTTATAAGAAGACGAAGGGCGTGGTCGTCGATAGTGACGCCTCAGCTCTGAGATATACTGGGTTCCCACGGTTCCGGCGTTCTGCTCCAGCCAGTCTGGGAGGCGCGTTTTTGCGGTGGGAGGGCCCCCGGATACCAAGAGGCCGGACATCAGCCCCGCCACCTCCTCTTTGGTGAGCACCACGTCGCCCAGGAAGTGGCCCAACTGTTGGGACAGGAAAAGGGCCAGCCCCGGCGGCAGGTGGACGATCCTGGCCCGGCTATGTATCTTCTCGGCGATGAGGCGCACCAACTCGTCAAAGGTATAGGTGTCCGGGCCGGCGGCATCCCCCTCCAACCTGCCTTCCTGTTGGCCGGCGTCCACGGCTATCTTCGCTACGTCGTCAACGAAGATGGGTTGGAGGCGGTACTCCCCAGAGCCGGGGATGGAGAAGGCAGGAAACTTTCTGAGAAACCAGGCGATGTTGTTGATGAGGATGTCCTCCGTCCCGAATACCACCGTAGGCCGAACAATAGCATAAGACAGGGATGACGCCCGGATAGCTTTCTCCACCAGGGCCTTGCCCCTGAAGTAAGGCAGAGGCGAGTCCTCGGTAGCGTTGGTGATGCTGATATGCACCAGCCGACGCACCCCCGCCTCTTCCGCCGCCTTGATGAGCACCCGGGTGTTTGCCACCGCTTTATCGAAGGTAACGTCTCGCCAGGGGAAGCGAATCCAGTAGGTATTGTAGAGGGTGGTTACCCCCCGCAGGCTCTCCCGCAGAGCCTCGGGACGACGAAAGTTGAAGGGGTAAGCCATCACCTGATCTCCGAAGGGGCTTTCACTTTGAGGACGCCCGGTGAGGGTGCGCACGCGCTTTCCCAGGGCCAGGAGGCGCCGCGCGATGTACTTGCCGGTGTAGCTGAAGGCTCCGGTCACTACGTTCAGTTCGCCGTTGTCCATGGTGACATCCCCAATTCCTATGCTTCAGGGTTGGTTGATGCCCCACACTTAAGTGTGAGGTATCAAGTATACTGCATTATCTAAATCGGCCTTTTAGGCAGCCGTCAGACTCCCCAAGGCCAGAGCCATCTCCTCTCGGGCCGGGGCGTGGGTCTCATGTCTCCACGCCTTTTCCAGGGCGGCCTGCGCCCTCTTTCCACCCAACTGCTCCAGGGCCCAGGCAATATGCTCCCGTAGCACGGGGTCGCTATCCTCGAGAGCCTCTATTAGGGCCGGCAGCCCCTGGGGGTGTCCCAGGTTGCCCAGGGCCACCGCGGCGTTGCGCCGCAGGCCGGACCTCTGGGCCCGTTGCATCGGCCTTCCGGCGAACTTCAGGTTGAACTCAGCCTCCCCCATCCGCAACAAAGGAATCAAGGGCAACGTGGGAACCACTGACTCTCCTGCCAGTCGTCGGTTCACGGGGCAGACCTCCTGGCATACATCGCAGCCGAAAATCCAGTCTCCCATGAGGGGCCGCAGGGGGCGGGGCAGACTGCCTTTCAGCTCGATGGTGAGGAAAGAGATGCAGCGGTCGTTCTCCACTGCGTAGGGGGCGGTGATGGCACCGGTGGGGCAGGCCTGGATGCAAGCGCGACAGTTGCCACAGCTCTTGGCCAGGGGCTGGTCCGGGGCCATCTCCACGTTGGAGATGATCTCGCCCAGGAAGACCCAGGAGCCTTTTTGAGGAACGAAGATATTGCTGTTCTTGCCGAACCATCCCACCCCCGCCCGGTGGGCCACTGCTCGCTCTGCCAACGGAAATGAATCCACCACTATCCTGGTCTCTCCGCCCCGCTTTTGGCAGGACCCCTTCTCCATGAAGCTTACCAGCTCCCTGAGTTTGGCAGACAACCTTCGGTGGTAGTCCTGCCCCTGGGTATATCGGGATAGCCGCCCCCGGGGACCCTCGCCCCCTGACTCTGGCAATTCCTTCCCGTAGCTCAGGGCAACGGATATGATGGAGCGCGCTGGGGGGAGGATGGCCTGGGGGTGGCTGGCGATATAGGCCCGCTGGGGAGTGAACCACCTCAGGCCAGAGAAGGCTCCTTGTCGCTCCAGGAAGGCCTTTTCAACCTCAGGAAAAGGCTCTACCGTGGCAATGCCCGCGGCATGGAAGCCCATCTCTAGGGCTCTCTCCTTTACCTCGGCCGCCAGGGACATGGGGGTCTATGTCTTCTTGCCGCCCGACCGCAGCCAGTCTTCCAGCACCTGCCGGTCGTGGGGGAAGGCCAATGGGGGCACCTCATCCGGCGGGAAGAAGCGGACCTCCGCGGCCTCCGGGCCAGGGTGGGGGACGCCCGACAGGATGCGTCCGGTGTAGACGATGAGAATGACGGGGTTTCCTGCCTCGGAGTAGACCCCCAAGAGGCGGTCGATGGCAATCTCCAGGTTGGTTTCCTCCCTCACCTCCCGCCGGCCGGCCTCCTCCACCCGCTCACCAGCATCTACGTAGCCAGCGGGAAAGCTCCACGCCCCTTTTTGGGGGTCGTGGTTGCGGCGGCTCAACAGTACCTGACTATCTTTGGCCAAGATGACCGCCACCGCCACCTTGGGGTCGTGAAAGTAGGTAAAGCCGCAGGCGGGACAGTGGGGCCTCAATCGGCCGAAGGCCATTTTGTCCGCCAGGGGGGTGGCGCATTGAGGGCAGAATTTCACCTAGCTTCCCTGGCGGGCGAGCCGGGCCTGGATGCGGCCCAGGGCGATGTCTTTGGCGGTATCCCCGGCGTCGCTGTCGCTGAACTCCAGGCGCTGCACCCACTTCACACCATAGAAGCATTCCTTGCCGTCAGTCACCAGACGCAGGGGCGCTCCGTACTCATAGGGCAGCGGTGAGCCATGGAGGTGGTGAGCCAGCATCACCCCCGGCGCTAAGGCTTCCTCCAGGGGGAGGCTGATGCGGTAAGTACCGGAGTGGAAGGCAACAAAGGTGGCCTGAGGTAGGGGCTGTGCCATGTCCACTATGGCGCGGAGAGAGAACCCCTCCCAGCCCAGGCCAGGGACGCGCCAGCCGTCCACGCACTCGAAATCGCTCTTCATGGCAGTGTAAGGGAGGCGAAGCACTTCATCATAGGTCATTTGAACAGGTGTGGCCACCAGCCCGTCCACCACCAGCCGCCACTGGGTGGGGTTGAAGGCAGGCGCGCCCCGGGTAGGGAACTTGGGCAGTTCATCTAGTATGCGCATGAGGCCCTCCTTTTAAAGTAACTTCAGTAGACAATTCAAGGTCTATTTAACCCATGATAGCAAAAGGAGGGGAGAGGGGCAAGCCTGTCCTCGAAAGGGTGCTCATCCGTGTCGCCCTTTTAATGGGCGGACCTAAGAGAGGACGTGTAGCGTTCAGGGCAGGGTGAGGAAGACACTCCCCATCTGACCCTAATAAATTGTGCCCGGCCAGGGGAAAGTATCCTGTCATTCCGAACCGAGGACGCTGTTGACACCCTTGCCCGGGGTTGTTAGTCTCAAGATAGCCTGCTCAGAAAGAGGTGACTATGGTAGTGACGCAGCGCATCGGCTTACAAACCAGAGGACACGGCGACATTATCGACATTATCGGCCCGGTGGCCCAAGAGGTGGCTCGTTCAGGAATCAAAGAGGGAATCGTTACCATCTTCATCACCGGCTCCACGGCGGCGGTGACCACTATAGAGTTCGAGAAGGGCCTTCTGGAGGACTTCAAAACTGCCTGGCAGCGCCTTGTCCCCACGGATGTGGACTATCAGCACGACCGGGCCTGGGGCGACGGGAACGGCTACTCCCATGTTCGGGCCGCCCTCCTGGGTGCGTCCCTGGTGGTGCCCGTGACCCATGGCGGCCTCACCCTGGGCACCTGGCAGCAGATAGTGGTGGTAGACTTCGATAACCGGTCCCGCTCTCGGGAGGTGGTTTTGCAGATAATGGGGGAATAAGCCTTTTTTAGAAGTTCTTAGGGGCCGCCGCGACCAGGTTCTTCTTTAAAGATTGGGCCAAGATACCCCCGCTCAGGCGGCAACGAGGACAAAGGCTGGCCACATAGGCTGAGTTGAATAGGCCGCCCCGGCGGGCCAGAGCCTCTTGTACCCGCCGCGCCACCCCTGGGCTGGTGAAGGGCTCACCACAGGACTGGCAACGGGTCATCATCTCCTCGTAAAGCACCTCCGGCGGCTGGCTAATCCGCCCCCAATCCAACCCTGCCGCCACGGTCAGGGCCCGGGGTCGCTGGGGGCATACCTTGAAACACAGCTGGCAGGCGACGCAGGAGACGTGGCTGAAGGTGAGGCGGAAAACCCCCGCCTCCTCTTTGGCCCGCAACGCCCCCGTGGGGCAGTTGGCGGCACATACGCCGCAGGCGATGCACTGAGAGGGGTCTACGGCCACCTGGCCCAAGGGGAAATCCTCGGCATGGGGAAGGGAAACCGCGCCGTCCGACGCCCCCTGGCTCATACGGTAAAGCAGGAGGCCCAGGGATGACCCCTCATCCCCCAAAGGGGTGGCCTCTATGCCCGTCAGCCGGTGGGGACCGGCTCCCTTAAAGTAGGAGACTAGCTCTTTTAGTCCCTGTACCACAGCCTCCCTCTCCCCAGGGGCCAGGAGGGATATCCTACGTTCCCCCAGCCCCAGGCCCTGAGCCACTGCGTTGGCCTGTTCTACTCGCCTCTCCAGATGGCACAAGAAACCGTAGTCACACTTCCCGTTGCAGGAGAGGAGGCCCACTCCCCAGGCGCCCCGTTCCAGTGCTCGTAGAAGCAGGAAGCTGGAGGCCATGCCCAAACAGGGCAGCTCCAGGGGCAGCACGGCGGCGGGATACTCCGTACCTGCCCCGCCATCCAATACCCGGGACGTGCCGCTGCAAGTGAGAAGGAGGAGCCGCGGCTCCAGACTTACCCCTCTCTGAGCCAGAAGGCCCCCCATCGCCTCATCCATCTCCTCCACCGTGGCGGTGGGGAGACGAAGGGCGTTTACGGGGCAGGCGATGGTGCACAGGCCACAGCCCCGGCAGCGCTCAGAATCGATTACCAGTCGCTCCTCAGACACGAAGAGGGCTTTCGCCGGGCAGGAGGCTAGACAGTTACGACAGCCTCGCCAGGCGAGACAGGATCTAGTTTCCACATGGGGAATGACCTGTTGCTGAATGAAGGCCAGGCTGAGGAGGCTGCGCCGGCTCATGCCACCATTTCCCCCCAGCCGGGGCCGAAGATTGCAGGGATGGGTGCCCGAAAAAGCCAGGCTACGCCGGAGGCCCGACGCCATGAGGAGCTTTGCCTTTTCGGTGCTCTGGTCATAGGGGTGAACCAGGGCGCTGCGCTCCCGCAGGGCTACCAGGGAAACGGAATAGGGGTCCAGCCCGTTTTGCGAGGCGCGACGCCTCACCCGGGCCGCCACCCCACCTTCCCCGCAGGCCCCCACCACCAGGCAGGTGGGCCCGACATTCTTGATGAGATGGGCCACGGGCGCTGTGTCGCGGCACAGATCGTCGGCTACCTCCACCGGAGTACCGGGAAAGGCCTCCCTCAGGAAGCGACCTACCGTCTCCAGGTCTATGCTACCTGAATTCTGGCCGTGGCAACGGCAGAGGACAACCCCACCCCGCCGCTGGTTGCCTATCATTGCTTACCCCAAAACCTCGCTGGCCCGAGACTGTCTCGGAGCCCCTGCGGGGGCCAGCATTTTCGCCGCTTCCTCTGCCTTCTCCCTGGCTTCCTCCTCCCCCTCCTTTAGCTCCCATACCGAAACGATGGGGAACATCCGGGAGAAGACGACGTAGAGGAGGACAAAGACGGCGAAGCTGGCCGCCGTCAGTGACCACTCTACCCAGGTCGCCTGGTAGAAGCCGGTGGGATAGGGAAGAAACTGTCGGGAAAGAGAGGGGACGACGATGATAAACCTCTTGACCCACATGAAGAACACGATGAGCACCGAGGCGATTACCGTCCCCCGGATGCTCCGCCCCTGGGGGAAGGCCAGGATGATGCCCGGCACAAAGAAACCGAAGACCACCATGACCCAGAAGGTTAGAGCGAACTCGCCCGTGAACAGGGCGGTGAGGAGGGATCCCTCGGTGGCGGAGCCGCCGTAGCCGTAGTAGACGGTAAGATACTCGGCAAAGGTGAAGTAGATATAGGCGGCAGTGAGTACCAGAAGAAGAAGACCCATATAGTCGAAGTGGCGGGGCTTCAAGGTGTGCTCCATATGGAAGACCTTCCGCACCACGGCCATGGCCAGGATGGCCGCCGCGATGCCGGAGAAGATGGCCCCCACTACGAAATAAGGGCCGAAGATGGTGCTGTGCCACCCGGCCCGCGTTGTCATGCCAAATATCCAGGAGACCACCGTGTGCACCGAGACGGCGATAGGGATGACCACTACGGCCATAATGCCGATGCCCATCTTGAGGCGCTTTTTCTGGGCCTCCGTGCCCCTCCAGCCCAGGGCCAGAATACGGTAAAGCTCCTGCCGCCACCCTCCAATGCGGTCGCGGCACAAGGCGATGTCGGGAATGAGGGGCAGGTAGAGGTAGATGACGCTGGCCGTCAGGTACATGCTGATGCTGCCGATGTCCCATATTAAGGGAGAGCGGCCCTGGGGGTGGAGGATGATGTTCAGTATCCGATCGGGCCGCCCCACGTCGAAGAGGACGTTCATGGCACCCACGGGGAGGGTGAAGACGGTGATGGCCTCGGCGACGCGGGTGATGGGGCGCCGCCATCCGGCTTGAGTGAGGCGCAAAATGGCGGACACCAGGGTCCCGGCGTGGCTGATGCCGATGAAGAAAACAAAGTTGGTGATGTAGAACCCCCAGAACACCGGCCGATTCAAGCCGGTGATCCCTAGCCCAGTCTGGAACTGGGTGTACCAGGCGAAGGCTCCCCAGGCGATGATGGAGAGAAGGAAAGCCACCGTGATATAGAACCCCCTCCCCACCTTCTTAACGGGTTCCAGATAACGCTCTTCGTCGATGCCAGTGAGTTGTTCCATGCCGCTAGCCCTCCATCAGATAGTAGACCTTGGGATGGGTGCCCAACTCCTCCAACAGGCGAAAGGCCCGGGTGCTTTTGACCAGCCGGGAGACAGTACTGTCGGGGTTGTCCAGGTCGCCAAAGTACCGGGCCCGGCCGGTGCATGTTTGAACGCAGGCGGGGGCGATGTCCCCATCCTTCAGCTCCCGTCCCTCCGCCGCCGCCTTTTCTTTGGCCTTATTGATCCGTTGAATGCAGAAAACGCACTTTTCCACGATGCCCTTGGGGCGCACGGGCACCTCCGGGTCGGGGTTAGTATAGGCCACCATAGGCTCGGGAAAGTTGGGTTTGAACCAGTTGAAGTAGCGTACTCCATAGGGGCAAGCCACGGTGCAGAAACGGCAGCCGATGCAGCGAGAGTAGTTCTGGCGCACCACCCCATCCTCATCCTGGTAGGTGGCCCCTACGGGACAGACGAAAACGCAGGGCGGACGCTCGCAATGCATACAGGGGCGGGGGAAAAAGCGGGCCTTCACATCGGGATATTCCCCCTCCACCACCGGAATGACCTCGTTCCAGAACATGGCTCGCCCCTGGGCGGTGCCTTCGGGCCCCTGGAAGGGGACGTTGTTCTCCGCCCGGCAGGCGGCGGTGCACCCCTGGCAGGCGACACACTTATCCAGGTCGATAACCATTCCCCATCTGGTCACCGTTATTGCCTCCTCCTATGCTCTGTATACCTTCACCCCAAAGGAGGTAAAGGCTGCACTTCCCGCCAAGGCCTCGGTAACCGAGGGTATGATGGTGTTGGGATTAGCCCCCCGGCTCTGTGCCCACCGACCCCCGGCAGCATGTCCCTGTTCGAAGGGTATGTTTACCATGTCCGGACGAGCGCCAGCGTAGAGCTTAGCCCGTACCTTGATCCGTCCCTGGGGCGATTCCACCCAAACCATGTCCCCTTCCTTAATGCCCAGCTTGTGAGCCGTTTGCGGGTTGATCTCCGCCCAGGTTTGCCACTTGACCCCCACATGCAATCCCAACATCTCCTGAAGCCCGGGCACGTTGCCTCCCTTGCCCTCGGCGTGGGTCATGAGCTTGTAGGTGTTGAGGAGAAGAGGATATTCCGTGGCATCTCCCGTGCGGTGGGGTGCCTCGTAGTGGGGCAGGTACACCAGGTCGCCGCGCGCCGAGATGTTCATCCCCGCCAAATCGGCCTCGGTGATGCCCTTTTTCTCAAAGAGGCCCTTTAGCTCCCTCATGTAGAAATCAAACCGGCCATCTTTGGGGGCATAGCGGCGGTCCGTGCCCACCACGGAGTGCCATCGGCTGTCCGTGGGGGAGGTGAAGGGGTAGAGAGGCTTGGCCCACACGCCCGTCTTCCTCAGCTCCTCCCAGGAGACCCCCAGCTTGCTCAGCCGGAACTGGAGGATCTCCACAAAGTTTTTCCAGGGGAAGGAGCCGGCCACGCCACCTCCCAATCCCTGGGCCACCTGGAGAAGCACGTCTCCCGTATGGCGGGTATTGTACAGAGGCTCCACCACCGGCTGGCGCAGCCCTACCACCGGATAGCCGGTGCCCGCGGGAGGCAGGTCGTTCTCATACCTCTCAAAGAAGGTATGGTCGGGCAGGATGAGATCGGCATACTGGTTAGAATCGCTGAAGAAGGGGCTAAAATCCACGATGAAATCCATCTTTTGGAAGGCGGCGACGAACTCCTGTCCCTGGGGGCTGGAGAACACCGGGTTGGTATAGTAAAGAAGGAGTGCCCGTAGGGGGTAGGGGTTGCCTTCCCAGGAGTTTCGGGCCACGGTTTGGTAAATGGAGTTGGCCAGGGGAAAGCGCTTGCTCCCCGCTCCGTCGATGCGCGGCTGCCTTAGGCCCTTCCGGGCTGTTTCATCCATCTGGGTGTCTGGCCATGGAACGCAGAGTGGATAGCGCTGCACCATCACCCCTCCGGGCCGGTCGAGGTTGCCTACCAGGGCGTTGAGGCTGTGTATGGCGGCTCCGGTATAGGAGCCGCCGAGGCTGGCGTGAAGAGCGCCTCGGTCTGGATTAATAGCCAGGGCGGGCTTGTTGGTGGCAAACTCGGCGGCCAGGCGGGAGATGTTGGCCACCGGCACTCCCGTTATCTCGGATACCTTCTTGGCCGGGTACTCCTCCAGGACCAGGGTCTTGAATCCCTTGTGCTTCTGCCCCCCTTCGTCAGTCCAGTCCTCAAAGCCGAAGGTGTAATTGGCCACGAAGTCCTTGTCGTAGGCCCCCATCTGAATAATGGCGTTGGCCAAGCCCAGGGCCAGAGCGGCATCGGTGCCCGGCACGATAGGAACCCACTCGTCGGACTTGGCGGCAGTTATGGAGAAGCGGGGATCGACGGTCACAATCTTGGCCCGGTTGGGCCGCCCGCGGCGAATCTGGCCATAGGCCCCCACCACCCGCATGGGGGGACCCCCCGCCTCCAGAAGACTGCCCCCGAAAGACAGCAGGTAGTTGGCGTTCTCCAGGTCATAGGCCATGAGGTCCTCGATACCCTGGGTAAGAAGGTGAGCTACCTTGGCCGTCTGGCGACCCAGGCTGGCGGAGGATATATCGTTGGGGCTGCCATAGGCCTCCAGGAAGCGGTGAATAAGTCCTTCCATCTCACCCCGCAATCGCCCGTGCATGATGGCCACGGTGTGGGGCTCTCCCTGGTCTCTGATGGTCTTAAGACGGGAGATTACCTCGGCCATGGCCTCCTCCCAGGTTATCTCCTGCCAGCGTCCTTCCCCCCGGGCGCCCGCCCGGCGTAGGGGGTGCTGCAAGCGGTCGGGGTTGTAGAGAATCTGGAGGGCAGATTGCCCCTTGGGGCATAGCCTCCTTTCATTGATGGGGTGCTGGGGGTTGCCCTCCAGCTTCACTGCCTTGCCTTCTACCACCCGGGCCAGGATGCCGCAGCCCCCCGGGCATTGGTAGCAAACGGTGGGAACCCAAGTCTCCCCCTTGCGAACCACGCCCGCAGCGTGGGGCGCTCCCGCCTCGCCGGTGGAGCGGTTGATAACGAACTGGCCCGCCACCGTGGCCGTGACCCCCGTGGCTCCCAAGGCCTTTAAGAATGTCCGCCTGTTCATAGACATATCCTCACTGGTTTTGCTCTCAAGTTTGTCACTGCCGCCTTTACCTCCCGGCTACTTGTCGTAGCCACACCCGCCGTACTCAGTTTCCGGGGGTGGCGGTGGCGTTGTTGGCTTTGGTTCTCCCGGTGCCGGAGAAGGGGCTGAGGTGGGAGTAGGCGTTGCCGCTAAAACAGGCACCTTGTCCGGCTTGCCCGCCGCTACCCAGGCCCGCCCGCGATCGGTATTCGGCCCGCCTCCAGAGGGGTTGACATGGCAGGTGGCACAAGGCTCGCCGGTGCGGGCGGCGTAGTCAGGCATGCCTCTGGTTTGGCGGTAGCTGAATACGACGAAGACCGCTGCCAGAACCAGGGCTACCACCAGGAAAAGGTATCGTTTCATAGATCGACTCCCCTCTAGGCTTCAGACTTCCCTCGACTTAGTCATCTTCATTCCCCGGCAAGCATCTGGGCCCCGCTTCGGCTGGGACACTGGAGGATCCCCAGCAGATCCTCCAGACGCTCCATGGTTTTCACCTCCCTTTGGTATATCTCCATGGAGTTGTTTTTAACGTTCAGGCCCACCACGGTCACGTCAGGGTGCTTCATGAACAACTGGAAGATGCTCATAGAGGGATGAACAGCAATATCTCCTTCGTCCACGATGATCACGTCTTGGGGTCGCATGAGATGCTGGGCGTGCTCCACGGCGTCGGCCTGGCGGGCGTCCACGCCCACCACCTTTAAATCGTGGGCCCGAAGGAGAATGTTCAGGCCTTCCGCCATTAAGGAGTGGCTGAAAAGGATAAACACCTGGCGCTCTTCCTTCGTTTCCACGTTCTTGGCCGCCTTCATTCCTGCTCTTTGGCCCCTTTTGAGTTCCCCGTCTAAGTGCCCTCCCTGACTAAAGGGCACCTTTGTAGAGCCTCCTAAGGAGGAGCCGGATACCATACATAATCCCCCCCGCCAAAGCCACCAGCACTAGCAACAATATCGCCACGCCTGGCATGACCGAACCTCCTTTTCCACTAGCGGCCCGAAGATGCGAGACAGAAGGAATGATTCTTTCTTAATTAACCGCTGCCTCGCCATCCTGTTTTCCATGTTTAATCACCTAATTCCATGCTAGGGTAAGTACTAGTACCTGTCTATCCACTAGTTGATATATTTTTCACAAAAAGGAGGTCTATTTTAGGTTGTACCTGGAGGGTGCTAGAGCTTAAAGACAGGCGTAGTGGCGGGTTTAACTATCCCCTTGGGCAAAGCAGAAGGGACTAGTAGCAGATGGGATGAGGAAGGATATGGAGCGAAAGATACGGGTCTTAGGGTATATACCCCTCGGGCGTATCCTTCACAATGCCCTCCCGCAGGGCATAAGCGGTGGCCTGGGCGCGGTTTCGGATGTGGAGCTTCTTAAGGGTATTGTGAAGATGGTTCTTCACCGTCCCCTCGGAGATATAGAGGGCGTTGGCGATGTCCTTGTTGCTGGCTCCCCTAACCACCAATCGCAGCACCTCTTTCTCTCGCTCGGTAAGCTCTACATCGGGCTGAAAAACCTGGCGGGGCTTCTTGAATTGCTTTACGAATTCATCCAGTATCTTGGAAGCCAGGACGGGGGATATGGCCGCCTCCCCCCTCAATACGCCCTCCAGAAACTCGAAGAGAACCTCGGGACGCAGGTTTTTGAGGAGGTAGCCCTGGGCGCCGCTTTTGATGGCCTCAAAAAGGTCCTCCTCTTCGTCGGACACGGTGAGGATGACGATGCGAACCTCCGGCATTTTGGCCTTGATCAGGCGAGTGGCCTGGATGCCATCCATTTCGGGCATCCGAATGTCCATGAGCACCAGGTCGGGTTTCAACTCTCGGGCTTTCTCCACCGCCTCTCGGCCATTCTCCGCCTCTCCCACCACCTCCACGTTTGGGTTGGCGTTGAGGAGGCTGGCGATGGCCTTCCGGAAGAGAACCTGGTCGTCCACCAAAAGGAGCCGCGCTGTTTTCAATATGTCTTCTCTTTCACTATGGTGGGAAGGAGCACCGTAACCGTAGTACCTTGCCCGGGCACGGTGTCCACCTCCAAGCTGCCCCCCACGCTCTCAGCGCGCTCCTTCATGGTCTGGAGACCAAAGCCCTTTTGGGCCCCCTGAGGCAAGTCGAAGCCCCGGCCATTGTCTGCTACCGAGACGGAGGCCAGCCCATTCTTTCCCTCCAAACGCACCCATGCCTGGGAGGCCCGGGCGTGCTTACGAACATTGGTTAAGGCCTCCTGGACGATGCGTATCAACTGAATCTCGGTGTCGGGAGAAAAGCGAAACTTATCGGAATCGCTGATGATGAGCTCCGCCTTGACGGGGCTGCGATGGTTGAACTTGTTGATGTACTCGGTGAGGGTTCGTACCAGCCCCCGGTCCAGGATGGATAGGGAGGTTCTGAGACCTAAAATGACCTCCCGGGAATCGGCGAAGGCCTCGTCGGCCAAGCGTTCCATTTCCCTGAGCTCCTCCGTCGCCGCCGGTAGGTTGGCGGGCAAGAGTTGCTGTACTACGCGGCTCTTCATTGCCAGGTAGCCCAGCACCTGGGCCAGGCCGTCGTGAACCTCTCTGGCGATGCGGTCCCTCTCCTCCAGGACGGCCATGTTCTCCACCTGCTCGTGGAGGCGAGCATTTTCAAGGGCCGAGCCGATATGGTGCCCGATGGCAAGAAGCATCTCCCGGTCGTAGGCGGTGAGGCGACGGTCTCCGGCCAGACAGATGGTCCCCCGGACGTCGCCCTCGAAAACGATGGGAAGGCTCGACACCACCCGGTCCCTTTCCGTCGCTATTAGAGGCGCCATCCTCTCCATCACCTGGCGACAGTTGAAGGCGGGAGCACCAGGCAGGCATTCTTCAAATAGGCCGTTAATCTTGTCCCGCACAAAAACCTCGCCCAGGTTGTGGTGGCTCTTGAGGGTCAGGTTCCCGTCTTCGCCCACCAGGTACAGGGCGCCCATAGCCGCCTGAGTGGTGGCCACTGTCTTCTCCAGGGCCACTTTAACCTCTGTCTCTGTATCCAGAGAGCGCCCCACGGCGTCGGCGATGGCATTGACGCCGGCCAGGGCTTCGTTGCGAAGTAATATGGCCGCCTCCAGCTTATAGATCCGCTGGAAAACAAAATGGGTTAGTAAAAGAGTTCCTAATCCCACCACAACCACGGGCACCAGATCGCCCTCCCACCCGTGCATCTGAAGGCGAACATGGCGGATATATTCAACGAGGGCAATAGCAAAGGGTGGCAAGATGAAGGTCAGCCACTTAAGTTGTCTGAGGCTCATCTCTTTACGGCCATAAATGAAAGCAAGTTACGCCAATCACAATAATTATACCACAAGTCATGTACACTTGGCATCGATGTCGCCGCTTTTTCTCACCAAACTACCTATCCATCGGCATAGTTCCTTTTCTGTCGCCAACGGCCCTCCCGAAAACCCTCCGTCTCTGGCGGGTTAAATGGTCTCCTCATGGCTTTTGCTATCCTGGATTTCCTTATGGTAGAATAGTCCCGTGACGGAACGCATCTTCATCGGCGTCGCCTGGCCCTACGCCAACGGCCCCCTTCACCTGGGACATATCGCCGGCGCCTATCTTCCAGCGGACATCTTCGCCCGCTACCACCGCCTCAAAGGCGATCAGGTGCTTATGGTCTCCGGAAGCGACGCCCACGGCACCCCCATCACCCTTCGGGCACAACGGGAAGGGGTATCGCCCGAGGAGGTAGTGCATCGCTACCACCAGCAGTTCCTGGATTGCTGGCAAAGCTTGGGCATCTCCTGGGACTTGTTTACCTCCACGGAGACAGTCAATCATAAGGAGACAACCCACCACATCTTTCTAAAGCTCCTGGACAAGGGGTACATCTACAAGGATAAGATGTCTCTCCCCTTCTGCCCCCAGTGCCAGCGCTTCCTCCCTGATCGCTACGTGGAGGGAACCTGCCCCCACTGTCATTACCTGAATGCTCGGGGGGATCAGTGCGACGAGTGTGGCCGCACCCTCAATCCATGGGAGCTAATTGACCTGAGATGTGGCATATGTGGCGCCACGCCCACTTTCAGGGACTCAGAGCATTTTTTTTTGCGCCTCACCGCCTTAGCCGATTCTCTCAGCCCATGGGTGAGGGAACAAGGCCACTGGCGGGAGAACGTACGCCACTTTACCCTTGGCTTGCTGGAGGAGGGACTAAAGGATCGGGCCATTACCCGGGACATCACCTGGGGGGTGCCCCTTCCCCTTCCTGACTATCCGGACAAGCGGATATACGTCTGGTTTGAGGCGGTCATCGGTTATCTCTCCGCCAGCAAAGAGTGGGCCCGTCTTCAGGGGGACGAGGATAAATGGCGGGAGTTCTGGCGAGAGCCCACCCGGGCCTACTACTTCATCGGCAAGGACAATATCCCCTTTCATACCATCATCTGGCCGGCCATGCTCATAGGCTACGATGGTCTCCTTCTCCCTTACGACGTTCCCGCCAACGAGTTCCTAACCCTGGAGGGGAGACAGCTTTCCACCAGCCGCAACTGGGCGGTATGGCTGCCCGACTACCTGGCCCGCTACCACCCCGATCCCCTCCGCTATCTTCTCTCCATAAACATGCCCGAGACGGGAGACACCGATTTCTCGTGGCGAGAGTTTGTGCGACGCAACAACGACGAGTTGGTGGCCACCTACGGCAACCTGGTGCACCGGGTGCTGACCTTCCTTCAGCGCCACTTCGGCGGCGCCGTCCCGGCCGGAGACAAGGAGGATGACTCTAGCCAGACCCTGGTCGCCCGCTGCCAGAACACCTTGGAGGCCATGGATGCCTCCCTCTCCCGGTGCCGCTTCCGTGAGGCGCTTCGCAGTGCCATGGCCCTGGCCCAGGAAACCAACCGCTACCTGGACGAGAAATCCCCCTGGAAGACCGTTTCTCGGGATAGGGAGGCCGCGGGGGCCGCCCTCTATGGGGCCCTGACGGCCATCCAGTGCCTAAAGCAGGTTCTCTACCCTTTCCTTCCCTTCAGCTCGATCCAGCTCCACCAGATGCTAGGTTACCAAACATCCCTGGAGGCGGAGGGGTGGCACTTCTCCCCGGTGCCCTCCGGTCAGAAGCTGCCCCCACCGGCTCCCCTCTTCCTTAAACTGGATGAAAAGGTAGTGGAGGAAGAAACAAAACGTCTGGCACAGATTTCTGGATAGCCGATTCCCATGCCCATCTGGACATGGCTGAATTCGATAGGGACCGGGACGCCGTAATGGTCCGGGCCCGAGAGGCAAGGGTGAAGCTCATCGTCAACGCCGGCCGCCACCTGGCTTCCAGTCGGGAATCGGTGCTGCTGGCAGAACGCTACCCCGAGATTTACGCTGCGGTGGGCTTTCACCCCCACGACGCCGCCGCTATGAAGGAGACCGATTTGGCTCATCTGGAGAACCTAACGCATAGCCCAAAGGTAGTCGCTTTGGGCGAGATGGGTCTGGACTTTTTCCGGAACCGCTCGCCCCGGGAGGTGCAAATGGCCGTCTTCGAGAAGCAGCTTCACCTGGCCAGCCAGTGCCGATTGCCGGTAATAGTCCATTCCCGCCAGGCCCATCAGGAAACCCTGGATATCCTCACCCGATGGCGCAGCGATTGGGGAGACGTATCTCAAGCACCAGGAGTGATGCACTGTTTCAGCGGCGATGCCCCCCAGGCCACGACATACCTGGAATTAGGCTTCTACCTCTCCTTCGCCGGCTCCATCACATATGGGGAGCGATTGAACGCCGAGGCTATTGAACTCGTGCCCCGGGAGCGGCTCCTGGTGGAGACGGACTCTCCCTTCCTTACCCCTCAGCCCTATCGAAATCGAAGAAATGAGCCGTCCCATGTGCGGCAGGTGATAGAGAAGATAGCCGAGATCAGAGGGCTGCCACCGGAGCAGGTGGGTCTGGAGACCGCGGCCAACACCGCCCGTCTCTTCCGACTCCCTTCTCCAGAGGACACGCCCCAATGAAGAAAGGGGGGAGCTTGCAACTGCCTGCCATCTACCAGCCCGTGGCTGAAGGACTGGTGCAAGTGGAGGACAGCCTTCGGGGGCTGGCGAAGGGGGATTTCCCGATGCTCGTGGAGGTCCTGGGCCATATCCTCAACCGCAGAGGAAAGCGCATCCGTCCGGCGCTCACCCTTCTGGCGGGGCAGTTCTATGGCAATACCCCGCCGGAGCTGGTGGCCATGGCCACGGCAGTGGAGCTTCTTCACACCGCCACCCTCATCCACGACGATGTTGTAGACGGCGCGGGAATGCGCCGCGGCAGTCCCACCGTTAATTATTTGTGGCGGGAAGGCACCGCCGTGCTGGCGGGAGACTATCTCTTCGCCAAGTCTGCGGAGTTGGTGGCCTCTACCGGAGACCAAAAGGTTATTAACCTCTTCGCTCAGGTGTTGATGACCATCTGCCAGGGGGAGTTGCGGCAGCTATTTGCCGCCTATGATCTGAATCAGGATCGAGAGCAGTACTATCAGCGCATCGCTCGAAAGACCGCCTCCCTTTTCGCCACCGCTACCCAGTCGGGGGCCATTCTCAGCGGCGCTCCTCCGGCGGCAGTAGTCTCCCTGAGGGAGTATGGCTTTAACCTGGGCATGGCCTTCCAGATCGTGGACGATATACTGGACTTTCGCGGTGAGGCAGAGGAGATGGGGAAGCCCGTGGGCAGCGACCTTCTTCAGGGGTCTCTCACCCTGCCTGTCCTGCTTTGGATGGAAAAAACGTCTCAGACGGACCTACTTCAGGATGCCTTCGGCAAGAGAGACCGAGCCTCTTTTCACCAGGTGGTGGAGGCCGTACGCACTTCTACCGCTTTGGAGGAGGCCTTTCAAATTGCCGGGCAGTTCAGCTCTCTCGCTCTGGACTCCCTGGCCTCCCTTCCCAACCACCCATGTCGTCACTCCCTGGAGCGGGTGGCAGAGTACGCCCTCCGTCGACGGCATTAGACCATGATGCACGTTCCCCATCCAGGGGGAGATAACCTGCCTATGGCTACCGAGGAGGCCT
This sequence comes from Chloroflexota bacterium, assembly GCA_016183425.1. Classification (GTDB taxonomy): domain Bacteria; phylum Chloroflexota; class Dehalococcoidia; order JACPEP01; family JACPEP01; genus JACPEP01. The sequence continues at coordinate 2,328 of JACPEP010000041.1, read as the reverse complement.
GGGATGGGGTGATAGCTGGCATGCCTCAGGGGCACTTTCTCCAGGGCTATCGCTGGGGAGAGTTCAAAAGGCGCTTCGGCTGGCAGGTGAGACGTGTCGTGGCCGAGGGGGGGGGGAAACGAGGGGCGGTCCAGCTCCTTATCCACCCCACCCCTTTGGGAGCCATCGGATACGTCCCTCGGGGGCCGGCAGTGGATCCGGCCCACAAAGAGCTAATCTCGGGTCTGGTGGAGTGGCTCCACAGTCGGGCCAGAGAGGCGGGCTGCTTTTATCTCAAATTAGAGCCCAACGCCCTGGATGCCACCGCCTTTTTAGAGATGGGATTCCGACCGTCACCCCAGAGCTTGCAGCCCAAGGCCACCATAGTTGTTGACCTAACGGCGGACCTGGAGACCATAGCCGCCCGCCAGAAGCCCAAGACCCGCTACAACATCCGTCTTGCCGCCCGAAAAGGGGTGGCGGTGGAAAAGGCCACCATGAGTGACTTACCCACCTTCTATCAGCTCCTCCAGGAGACGAGCCGGCGAGACGGATTCTTTATTCGGTCCGAAGACTATTACCGCCAGGCGCTGGAGGTCATGGGAGACAAAATGAAGCTCCTACTGGCCACTAACCAGGAGGAGCTTTTAGCGGGCATCGTGGTGGCTCGCTTCGGGGAGGAGGCCATATACCTCTATGGTGCCTCCAGCAACTCCCATCGCCACCTAATGCCCAACTACCTTCTTCAATGGCAGGCCATAATGTGGGCCAAAGAGACGGGATGTCGCCGTTACGATCTGTGGGGCATACCAGAAACCGCCGGCCCTGAGAAGGACGAGGCCCAAGAGTTACCGGACCAGCCCGGCATGTGGGGCGTTTATCGCTTTAAGAAAGGCTTCGGAGGTGAAATAGTTCGCTACGCCGGGGCCCTGGACTACGTCTATTCTCCCTGGCGGTACTGGCTGTGGACGACCCTGATTCCCCGCTGGCAGCGGCTCTGGGGCCGCATGGCCATGACCGATTGACACCTTACGGCTGCTCCCAGGGGTGGGCCTCCTTCCAATCCTCTTTATCCTGCTCGTCCGACCACTTCTCTTGGTACTCTTTTTCCTCCGTTACCGGGCGGCGCCACTCCTTTTCCAACCGCTCCTCATCGGCGCGAGCTTGGGCCTTCTCTTCATGGGTAGCGCCTGTGGTATAGGGACCGATGGGTCCGTAGGGGCGTCCCCTATCGGGGAGGCCCCGAGGGTAACCATCCCGGAGGTGGAAGGGCATGAAGGAGGAAGGCATGAGGCGCTGGGCCTCCTGGCCGCAGCTAGGGCAGGGCGCCGGGCTGGCGGATTGGGCAATGGAACGTATGGTATCGAAATACCTTCGGCACTGCTTACAATAATACTCGTATAGGGGCATACTTACCTCCCAGATGGAATTTTTAATTTTCCATAATTATAAGCGTCCCGTTGCCCCTTGTCTACTGGAGTCACGGAATATAGCTTCGAATCCAGATCGGTGAGCTGAATTGAGTCAAACCGTAGCCCATTGAACACTCCATTAGTTTGTTCAATCACTTTGCCATTTCATATGCTATACTGTATGCGTGAGTAGTCCTCAGGCTGAAGCTATCGAAATTCTAAGTAGCGTGTTAAGCGACCTCTTTAAGGGTAGCTCTGAAATAAAAGGATTGCTACGTCGTTGCGTTCATGTGTGCCACATACTAGAATGGTCTGAGCAACTAACTTGGTTTCAACACGAGTTAAATGGATACCCTCATGGGGTTGAATTGCCTTGGTATCGCAAGTCTGTCGGAGGGAGCACTAAATGGCACGTCACCGGAGGAATATATACCATTATAGAGAGTGTTGTAGAAAATGAGCACAGTAATAAGAAAGAGCTACCTAAGTATACAGAGATGGACGTAAGAGCTGGTATCGATTGGATCCTGTCGGCAGCTCAATCGGGGTATGTTGAATCCACCGGTAGAAAATCATCCAAGTATATAAGTTTTTGTCAAAAGCATGTCGAGACTGAAGAGGCGAATGTTTATGATAAGCATGTTTTCCAGACCATTATCACGAATATAGAAAACATAGCATTCAACTTTGCTTCGAATTCATATGCCGTATTGCGCTATGGTGACGCACTGCAAGATGTTTGGCAAGCATACCGAGCGAAAGTTGAGGAACATCTTGCGCCTATTGGATTCGCAAAGCATCTATATGAAACGTCTTAAATGTTTGCGCATAATATTTTGAGAGGGTTGTTTGGTTGCGCCCATTTCGTAAAATGAGAAATCAGAGCCATTTTGAGTTCCTCGACCGACGGGAAATAACGGTTGTGGGTGACGAGCCT
>JACPEP010000037.1 GCA_016183425.1 Chloroflexota bacterium | reverse complement strand
CCCCGCGGCGTCCACCGCCAGGGCAGTGGCGATGTCAGTGCCGTTTCCTGACCCGTTGTAGCGGGCCACCCAGGCCTCGGCCGCCGGCCCGGTGATGACGGAGGCGGCCTGGGGGGCGGGGGCCTCGGCTGTAGTCGGGGTCGTCCCTGACCCCGACCGTCGGCTGAAGCCGGGGGCTGGTGCTGGTGCTGGTGCGTTTAGATACCCCACCCTTAAGGGTGGGGTATCGTATATTATTTCTTCATCCGGCAGACCGAAGTCTGCGGCTTCAGTTGCCCCAACGCCTGACATCGAGGCAACCTGGGGGGCCACCAGGAGGGTGAGGAAAAGAACCAGCGGCAACAACAGGGGAAACAACCAAGGTAGATAGCACTTAGACCTGGAGACAAACTTCACGGGTCACCTCCACGCAACATAACCGCATCACAAGAAAAGTTAAAACAACAAAAAAACCGTTGTAATTATAATACTGCGGAATGTTTTGTCAATGTCTCAGCGCCGTCATCTTTTGTCCAGGAAGAGTGTTGATTAACGTCGCCGCCCTGAAGGGCATCAACCAAACACATTGACCATATGTAGGGGCGGGTTTCAAACCCGCCCCTACTGGTGTCGTCCTCACCTCAATCCTCTACCCCTAGGGAGAGGATGAAAACTCCTTCCCCTATTATAGTCTTAAACTAATTAGCCCATTGTCATGCTGATCCGCCACAGGCGGAGAATCTCAAAGGCTCACGAGGAGATTCTTCGGTCGTCCGCCTTAGGCGGACTCCCTCAGAATGACAAGATACCACTTTATTTTGTTGATGACCATAAAGGCCGGGCCTAGTGGGGGTGTCGGGGCGCAGCACGCTGCGCCCCGACGGATGAATCCTTCAGGGCCGGGCGAGAAAGACAATCGCCGGGGAGACCCCTTCTCCGCCTCTGGCGGACATGTCCCTGCCGGAGGCGGAGATCAGGGTGACAGGCTCTCCGGTGGGCGTATCCGCCTTCGGCGGAAAGAATCTCTAGGCGACTTATGTGACGGGGGGAGGCTCTTCCACTGAGTTAAAAAAGCAGCTTTGCTGACCGGTATGACACACCGGCCCCGCCGGCTCCACCCGGAGGAGAAGGGCGTCTTCGTCGCAATCGGCGGTGATGGAGCGCAGGTGCAGGTAGCTTCCCGAGGTGGCTCCCTTGTGCCAGAGCTCCTGCCGGCTGCGGCTGTAGAACCAGACCTGATTGCTGGCCAGGGTCCGTCGCAAAGATTCCTCATTCATGTATCCCAGCATCAACACCTGGCCAGTTTTGGCGTCCTGGATTATCGCTGGCACCAGGCCTTTATCATCAAACTTGATCAATAGATCAGCCTCAAGGGATTTCCCGTTCAAACAGCGCCGCCGGCCCAAAAGGTCGGGTAGGCTCAACGGTTCCACCAACCGGGTCGATTTTGAGTCCGAGACCCTCTAAAGCAGTTACCCCCAACAGGGGCAGGGATACCTCCATCATGCCCACGGGCACCGCTGCCTCTCTATCAGGGAGACGCAGATAGGCGATGCCCACCCCCATTTCCAATGTCCTGCTGTCAGCCATCATAACCCGAGTGGTAACTGAGGGGACTATGCCCTTCCCAGGAAGGGCTATGCCCAAGTCATGGGCCAATCCCGGCGGGAGCAGGGTATAAAAAGAGCCCGAATCTATTAAAAACTCCACTTCCCGGGCCGTTTCGGCATCCTTCCCTGTGAGACCCTTCACCAGAACGAAGCCCATTAACTTTTACTCTCAGCGTATTGTAGCACTATGCACTGTCACCTGACCAGTAGCGCCAGGGCAGGTTAGGAAACCTGCCCTACTCGTCCAGTGCATTGGTAGGTCGGGTTTCCCAATCCGACCGTAGCGCCAGGGAAACCTGCCCTACGTATATCAATCGCTATTTTCGGGCTTAAAATCGATGTTTCCTCCTACAGCCGCACGGGAATGGATCTTTGGGCCAGGTATTCCTTCACTTGGCGGATGGAGTAGATGCCATAATGGAAGATACTGGCCGCCAGTACGGCGTCAGCCTTTCCTACCACCAGGGCTTGGTACAGGTGCTCTAAGGTGCCTGCCCCGCCGCTGGCGATGACCGGCACCTCGACCTGCTCCGAGATCCGGCGCGTCAGCTCCAGGTCGTAGCCCGTCTGGTGGCCATCGGCGTCCATGCTGGTGACCAGAAGCTCTCCAGCGCCCAGAGAGACCGCCTTGGTGGCCCAGTCTATGGCATCCTGCCCGGTGGGCCTTCTGCCTCCGTGAGTATATACCTCCCATCGAGGGGATGGATTCGACAAGCTCGCCATGTAAGGGGCGCCGGCTACCTGTTTGGCATCCATGGCGACCACGATGCACTGGCTGCCGAACTTATCCGCTCCGCGGCGGATCAGCGACGGCTCCAAAATGGCGGCGGTATTGATGGCCACCTTGTCCGCCCCCGCCTCCAGCATGAGTCTCATGTCATCGATGCTGCGCAGTCCGCCTCCCACGGTGAGGGGAATGAACACCTGCTCGGCGGTGCCGGCCACTACGTCCACCATGGTGCGGCGCTCGTCGGAGGAGGCCGTTATATCTAAGAAGACCAGCTCGTCGGCCCCCTCCCGGTCGTAAAGGGCGGCCAACTCCACCGGGTCGCCAGCGTCTCGGAGCTGGACGAAGCTCACTCCCTTGACCACGCGCCCCGCCGTTACGTCCAGGCAGGGGATGATGCGCTTGGTGAGCATGCTCTATCCGGCGGCGACTATTCGAGAGGACAAGGGCTTACCGCCGCTGGAATATGGCTGCCATCCCCTGGCCTCCGCCCACGCACATGGTTTCCAGGCCGAACTGAGCGTCGTGCCGCTCCATTTCGTTGAGAAGGGTGGCCATGATGCGGGCACCGGTGGCCCCGATGGGGTGGCCCAGGGAGATGCCCGAGCCGTTGACGTTCAGTTTGGGGTGGTCAAAGGGCATGTGCCACTCCCGAAGCACCCCCAGCGCCTGGGCGGCGAAGGCCTCGTTGAGCTCGATGAGGTCCATGTCTTCCAGAGTTAGGCCCGCTTTGTCCAAGGCCTTCTTCACGGCGGGCACCGGGCCGATGCCCATGTAAGCCGGGTGGACGCCAGCGGTGGCCCAACTCTTTAAGTGGGCTATTGGCTTTAACCCGAACTCCTCGGCCTTCTCCCGGGTCATAACCAGGCAGGCGGCAGCGGCGTCGTTTTCGCTGCTGGAGTTTCCGGCGGTGACCGTTTTGCCCTGAATGGGGTTGAGACGAGCCAGCTTCTCCAGAGAGGTATCCGGCCGGGGGTGCTCGTCTTGGGCGAAGAGGAGGGGTTCGCCCCGCCGCTGGGGAATGGGGAAAGGGACGATCTCATTTTTGAATTTCCCCGCCTCGATGGCGGCGCAGGCCTTGCGGTGACTGTGGAGGGCGTATTCGTCCTGCTCCTCGCGGCTGATGTTGTACTTTTCAGCGACGTTCTCGGCGGTGGCGATCATGCCCTGAATGATGCCAAAGCGTTCCGGGCAGGAGATGGTTATTCTCGTTCTTTCCAGGCGGTCGTACATGGGGGGGGAGCCCCGTTTGATCCCCCAGCGCAGGCCCATGAGGTAGTGCTCTGCCTGGCTCATGCTTTCAACTCCCCCCGCCACCACCACATCGGCGGCGCCTGTTTGCACCATCATGGCGGCGAAGCAGAAGGCCTGGAGGCCGGAGGCGCAGCGACGGTCCACCTGGCAGCCGGGAACCTCGATGGGCAGGTCGGCCCTCAGGGCAGCCAGACGGCCGATGTCCGGGTTCTCCCCGCTGGGATAGGCCTGCCCCATGACCACGTCGTCGATGACTTGGGGAGGGACTCCGGTGCGCGCCAGCACCTCCTTGACCACCAGGGCCGCCAGATCCACCGCGGTAATATCCTTAAGGGTGCCTCCCAGGTCGCCCACCGGGGTGCGCACCGGGCTTATAACGACCGCTTCTCTCACCTTTTCCCTCCCTCTGCCAATTTCCCGTGCTGTGCCAATGATACCACCCCCCTACCGATAAGGGCAATGTGCGTGCTCATTTAGCACCTTGACACCTGGCCGTAACCGCCTATAATAGAACACGACTCACCTAGGGTAAGCATAATGCAGTAGGGAAGCATAATGCAGTTCAATGTAGCGCATCAGCTAGTGCAGGTAGTGGGAGCAACCCGTCTCTGGAAGGTGGAGGGCAAAATGCCGTCTCCCCAGGGGGATGGCGATGCCTCTCTTTCTGGTGAGGGCGATTTTCTACGAACGGATAGGGGCATTTTGGTACGGGGCACCCTTCAGGTGGCGGTGACTCTTCAGTGCAGTCGCTGTTTGGAGATGTTCGATACGGCGGTGAGCTTCTCAATAGAAGAGGAATTCTACGCCAGACGTAACCTGACTAGCGGCGCCGCGCTGCCCCCTCCCGATGAGCTAGAGGCCTTCATGATAGGGGAAGACAATATATTGGACTTGGGGGAGGCGATACGGCAATATGCTTTGATGGCATTGCCCATGAATCCCGTTTGCCGCGAGGACTGTGCGGGGCTGTGCTCTGTTTGCGGCACCAATCTAAACCACGGTTCCTGTCAGTGTCTTCCCCTGGCCACAAGGCGTTCTTTGTGGCACAATAAGTTATAATAATAGGGATGACTGGACAAAAAGAAAAGAGGGTTGATTTTTTATGCCTCCGTTACCGAAACGAAAAACGGCCAAGGCCCGTCAGGGAGAAAGACGAAGCCACCTCCATTTAACGCTGTTGCAATTAGTTCCGTGTCCTCAGTGCAGGGCCTTGAGGCTGCCTCACCACGTCTGCCCTTCGTGCGGAAGCTACGCGGGCAGAGAGGTGGTGAAGGTAAAAAGCACCGTTAAGGGCACTTAACTCAACGGCCGGGCGAAGCCGGCCTGGAGTCGACTTTGATAAAGACAACCATCTGTGACCTATTCAATATCGAGTACCCTGTGTTCCAGGGGGGGATGGCGTGGCTGGGGACGGCGGAGTTGGCCTCCGCCGTCTCCGAGGGCGGCGGCCTGGGATTTATTGGTGCTGGCAATGCACCGGCCGAATGGGTTCGGCAACAGATACAAAATACTCGGGCGAGGACATCTCGCCCCTTCGGCGTCAATGTTATGTTGCTATCTCCTTACGCCAAAGAGGTTATTCAGGTAGTCTTGGAGGAGAGGGTGCCGGTAGTGGCCACGGGAGCCGGCAACCCCGGCTCTTGGGTTCCCCTTTTTAAAGAGCGGGGAATAAAGGTGATACCGGTGGTGGCCAGCGTAGCCCTGGCGCGGCGACTGGAGAAGGCAGGCGTGGATGCCTTGGTGGTGGAGGGGATAGAGTCCGGGGGCCACGTGGGGGAGATCACTACTCTGGCCCTGGTACCCCAAGTGGTGGACAGCGTGGGCTTACCGATAGTGGCGGCCGGTGGTATAGGAGATGGGAGGGGGATGGCCGCCGCCTTAGCCCTGGGTGCCCAGGGGGTACAACTGGGCACTCGGTTCATTTGCTGCGCGGAGTGCGTAGCTCACCCCCACTTCAAAGAAAAGATACTCAACGCCCGGGACCGTGCCACGGTGGTTACGGGCCATACCACTGGCCACCCGGTGCGAGCCTTAGAGAACAAAATGACGCGGCAGTTTGCCGCTATGGAGAAGGCCGGTGCCCTGGTGTCTGAGCTGGAGGCCTTCGGCACTGGCAAGCTACGTTTGGGGGTCATCGAGGGAGACCTGGAGAACGGCTCTCTCATGGCGGGCCAGGTCGCTGGCTTGATTAAGGATATAAAACCGGCCCGGGATATCATCCGAGAGATCGTGGCCGAGGCGGAAGCTGTCATCCGCCATCTTCATGTACTCGGTCTGTCTGGTGTCCGCGCTTAACCGTATGACCTCCAGCTCAAACCAGGCCGCCCGGCTTGCCTACGTTTTCCCCGGCCAGGGGACGCAGATGGTGGGCATGGGGCTGGATGTATATCAAAGCTTTCCTGAGGCCCGGGAAGTCTTTAGACAGGCCGACGAGGCCTTGGACTTCCCTCTGTCTCGCCTATGCTTTGAAGGGCCGGCGGAGGAGCTGAGCCGGACCATCAATACCCAGCCCGCTGTACTTACGGTCAGCGTTGCCTGCTTTCTGGCGATGCACCGAGAAGGAAGGGATGGCATGCCCTTGTTTGTGGCTGGCCACAGCCTGGGAGAGTACACCGCATTGGTGATCGCAAAAGGGCTGGATTTCCGGGACGCCGTGCGGCTAGTTCGAGAACGGGGGCGGCTCATGGAGGAGGCAGGGCGTCTCCATCCCGGGGGCATGGCTGCCGTCATGGGACTGGATGAGGCTTCTCTGGAGGAAGTATGTCAGGAGACGGGGGCCCAGATTGCCAATGTCAATTCTCCCGAGCAGATAGTTATCAGCGGCGGCCGCGAGACCATGGCCTGGGCCATGGACTTAGCTCGGGCTAGGGGGGCCCGGCGGGTCGTTCCCTTAGAGGTGAGTGGAGCTTTTCATTCTAACCTCATGCAGCCCGCGGCGGAGGGGATGGCCCGTATCATAGATCAATATCCTGTCCGCGATCCTTTGTTGCCCGTGGTGGCCAATACTACTGCCCGGCCCCTGACCACGGCGGAAGATATTCGGGGAGAGTTGGTGCGTCAGATGTGTAGCTGCGTTCAGTGGCGCCATTCTGTGGAATACATGGCCCATCGGGGGGTGTCCACCTTTGTGGAGGTGGGGCCGGGGCGGGTGCTCACGGGGCTGATCAAGCGGACCGTGGCTGAAGCCCGACTTCTGAACATCGGAGATGCTCTTTCCGTAAAGAATATGGACGCGTAAGTGGCTTCCTTTGCCGATCTTTCGGGGAAAGTAGCCCTGGTAACCGGCGGTGCCCGGGGCATAGGCTATCAGATAGCCCGGGAGATGGCGGAGAGGGGAGCTACGGTGGTGGTCAATGACCTGGCCCCCTCGGTGGCCCAGGTGGCCTCAGAGATTGTCGCGGGAGGGGGCAATAGCCTGGCGGTGGTGGCCGATGTCAGCTCCTCATCTGAGGTGGGCCGTCTCGTTGAGGAGGTCCTCGGTGGCCAGGGGCGGTTGGACATCTTGGTCAACAACGCCGGCATCACCCGGGATGGCCTTATCTTGCGTTTGTCCGATGAGGAGTGGCATCAAGTCCTGGCTACCAATCTAACCGGCGCTTTCCTCTGCACTCGAGCTGTGTTGCGTTCTATGGTCCGGCAGCGTTGGGGGCGGATCATCAACATCGCCAGCGTGGTGGGGCTGATGGGCAACGCTGGGCAGTCCAACTACGCCGCCGCCAAAGCAGGGCTCATCGGCCTGACCAAGGCGGTGGCCCGGGAGGTGGCCTCTCGTGGTATTACCGTCAACGCCATTGCCCCTGGTTTCATCGATACTGATATGACCCGCCGCTTAAGTCAGGAGCGGAAGGATGAGATTGTGAAGCAGGTTCCCCTCGGTCGCTTTGGCTCGCCTCAGGATGTAGCCCGGGCGGTGGTCTTTCTGGCATCGGATGAGGCAGCCTATATCACGGGTCAAGTTCTCAACGTAGATGGTGGTATGGTCATGGCCTGAGATGAGGTGCCCGGGATGAAGGGTCGTCGCCAAGCGCGCCAGATGGCCTTCCAGGTACTTTATGAGGTGGATATCGCTGGTCACTCTTATGAAGGGGTTATGGAACGTCTTGTTTCCGAGGTGGAGGCTTCCCAGTTGGAGTTTGTTAAGGAGTTGGTCCGGGGAGTGATAGAACACAAGAATGCTATAGACGCCATCATTAGGAGGTATGCCCCTGCTTGGCCTCTGGAACAATTGCCGGTGGTGGATCGCAATATCCTTCGCCTTGCAATATTTGAGATTTTGTTTGATAATAAAGCGCCTCCTAAGGTAGCTATAAATGAGGCGGTGGAGCTGGCTAAAACCTTCGGTGGCGATAGCTCTTCCAAATTCATCAACGGTGTGTTGGGCTCTTTGATGGATGAGGGAGGAACAAAAAGGGTTGGTTCTTAAACTAGGTTGAATTAAAGGAGGTGGTTGAATGGCCACAGTTTTCGAGAGAGTGCGGAAGATTGTGGTGGAGCAGTTGGGGGTTGATGTGGAACAGGTAGTGTCTACTGCTTCTTTTGTTGATGACCTAAACGCCGATTCCCTGGACCTGGTGGAATTGGTGATGGCCTTAGAGGAAGAGTTTAGCAAGGGGGATTTTCGCCTGGAGATCTCCGACGAGGATGCGGAGAAGATCGTCACCGTCCAGGATGCGGTAGACTATCTCAGGGACCATGGTGTTGAAGACTAGTGAGCGATGATAGCCCCGCTATTTATTAAGAAAAGTTTTCTCAGAGTGAACCCTATATTTGAGGAGGGGAGGGGAGGCAGAGGATGAACTTTGGTGGTATAGGACCCATGGAGCTGATACTGATACTTGTCGTGGCCCTCATTGTCTTTGGGCCAGGCAAGTTGCCGGAGTTGGGCGCCGGTTTAGGGCGGGCGATTCGGGAGTTTCGCCGAATGTCCAGCGAGCTGACCCGGGACCTGAACATTGACCTGGATGAGAAGGAAGAAGAGCCGACTTCCAGCGTTGCGGCGGATGGTCCAGCGGAGTCCCAACCAGCTTTGCCGGCGCCGGCCACTGTTGAGCCGTCCCCGGCCTTGGAGGCGGGGCAACCCCTTTTTACGGAGCCGGTGGCGACGGTTCCCACCTCAGGGGAGGAGGTATCTCCGCCTAAGAGAAAAAGGAGACGGTCTGTCGTAGAGCAGGAAGGGGGAAGCCGCCGTAGGAGCAGAAGGAAGGTCACTGTCAGTGCCGAGGAAGGGTTAGATGATGCTCCCCAGGCGCAGCAAGGAGGCGGCGTTAGCTAGGCCCCAGAGGAGACAGTGGGCCGAGGCCACATGAGCGAAGGAAAACAGCTAACCGTTATAGAGCACCTGACGGAGCTTAGGGATCGCCTTATTAGGTCAGCCATAGCCATCGCCATCACTACTGGTGGCGCATTCTTTTTTCATGAGCGGTTGTTCGAGATCCTGAAACGCCCCGCCGGCGAAAGGCTGGACCTCATCTACACCGAACCCCTGGAGATGTTAAGCACTATCTTCAAGGTGACTCTTTACAGCGGGGTGGCGATAGCGCTTCCCTTCCTCTTCTACGAGATCATGATGTTCATCGCCCCGGCCCTCACTCCTAAGGAGAAGCGCTACGTTTACCTGATGTTGCCCGGAGTAGCCTTTTTCTTCCTCGCCGGCGTTAGCTTTGCCTATTTTGTGGCCCTACCGCCAGCCTTGGGTTTTCTTCTTTCCTTCGGCGCCAACATCGCCCGGCCCCAGATAAAGGTGGGTTCTTACGTTTCTACGGTGAGCACCCTTATCTTCTGGAGCGGCATTGCCTTTGAAACCCCCATGGTCCTTTATTTTCTGGCCCGTATCGGCCTCGTTAGCCCCAAGCGAATGGCCTCCTTCCGCCGTTACGCCTTCCTTTTGGCTTTTGCCCTGTCAGCCTTTATTACCCCTACTGTAGATCCCATCAACCAGAGCATCGTGGCGGTGCCCATCATACTTCTTTATGAGTTGGGCATTTTGCTGGCCCGGCTGGCGTGGCGGGGACGCCCGGCGACCTAAGAGGGCTTTATTGTCCGTCCACGGCGGCGTTAAGGGCGGGTAGAAGCTTGTCCAGGAAGAGCCCGTAGTAGTCCGCCCGGGACGCGATGTCTTTCTGGCTCACAAAGCAATCAAACCCTTCGGCGATGCAATCGGCGCAGTGGAGGCCGAAGCTGCTAAAGACCTCTCTGGTCTCCGGGTAGCGTTTGAGAACGTCCTCAATGTCCATGTCGCCGGTGATTATGTGGTTCATGGCACCCCCCTGTTTCTCCTAGCAGTCTAACGATTACTTAGTCGCATGAATCGATGTACCAATCAAGACCCTTCGCTTAGGGTGACATATTTCTGCTGTGTACCTGAGCCAGGCGAAGGGTCCCTAATCGCCTCCGAAAGGACGTGAACTCCTGCAAATAAGCGCTTGTCCCATCAATTGCGATGGGACAAGTATACCATGTCATGGTCCCCGGGGCTAAGACTTTTGTCACGCCAGGGGCCTGGGTGTCTGGGTCAAGGATCGCCCATGGGCTTCTCTATGGGAAGGGGTGTCTCTCTGTCCAATGTCTCTGCCGCAGCCCACTCTTCGTGAGGAGTCGTGACCGGGGCTGGCATGTGGCGGAGAGGGACATATGGTGAGGGGTGATAGTTCAGGGAAACTACATCGAAGCGGTTGTAATGGCCGGTGTAGTCCTGATGCATCCGGAGGTCGATAATCTCTTCCAGGTCGATATCGGCATACACGATGGTTTCTCCGTACTCCGCCGGGCCGGCGATGATTTTCCCGTTGGGGTTGACAATGGCGGAGTAGCCTCCCATCTCTTTGATGCTGAGGCGGGTATCCCTGTCCAACTCCAGGATATCGGCGATTTCCTCGGTGAAAATCTCCGCTGCGCTGACGATGAACACACGGCCCTCCCAGGCATAGTTCCTCATGCGCAGGAGCATGGCTTCTCGGGAGTAGCCGCTGCCATAGGGATTGGCGAAAGAGGGCCAACTGGCAGCGTGAAGCACCTCCCCCTGGGAGAGGAGGGCAAAGCGGTAGAGGGGGTTCCCGTTTTCGCTGCAGATGAGGCCGCCCAGAGCTCCGTACTCGGTGGGGAATACCCTCAGTCCGCGGCCGTCTCCTAGACCGTGGACCAGGCGCTCCGTGGAGGTGGGCATGAGCTTCTGACGTTTGCCCAGGATGGTGCCCTGGCGGTGGATGAAGAGCTGGCTGTTGTACAGGGTGCCCATCATGCCCCGTCGCCGCTCGTTGAGGCCCATGACCACGTAGGTATTGGCTTGCTGTGCCGACTGACACAGGCGTTGCGTGGCCGGGCTGGGTATCTCCACAGCATTTTTGAACATCTCCTGCCCAAAGCGAAGGCACTGGGGATGGCGAGCGGGGTAGAAATTGTGCCACGCGGGATAGGCGGCGATGAAGCACTCCGGGAAGACCACCAGGTCCGCCCCCTCTCGTCCTGCCTCCAGAATGAGGCGGCAGGCCTTGTCTACCGTGGCCTCCCGATCCAGGAAGACGGGCGCCGCTTGGACGGCGGCCACTTTCAGCTTGGGGTAAGTATCGCCCATGGAACTCTCCTTTTGTCTAGATTGAGGCCCGTATCTTTGACGCCGAATTGAAGGGCGCGAGAATCATAGGCAAAGGCTTCAATTCTCGTCGAAGGGGATCCAAGGACAAGCCCAGGGCTTCAAGGGTAAAGGCGCCGAGAAGGGTGCTGTCCCCGGCTTCGCCAAAGATGACGTCGGCCCCACCTACTCGGTCCCCATATTTGAAGAGGGCTACTCCCTTCTGGCGCACAATCTTGGTTCCATCTGCCAGTCGGAACTCTTGTTGTGCCAAAGGCTTGATGCCCAGCTTCGCCAAGACAGGCGTGGGCACAACAGAGTAAATAGCTCCCGAGTCGATGAGAAACTCGATTTTTTCAGTGACCTCAGGGTTAGCCGGGTTTCCGACTTCTATTTCCAGGACTGTTAGTCCCATAGTAACCCCCTCCGGCCTCATATTACCATTTTTGTGGATATCTGGCTATGAATCAATTTTTGGTGCATCAGGGGTGTCCGACGGGGGACAGCCCAGCCATACCTGGAGGGTGAAAGAATGTATGAGAAAATAACGAGGAAAGCCAGTCTCCGTGAGAAAGCATAGGGCCCTGAATGGGCCCTATGCGAAGCGATACTTTAACATTCTACCGGGCGGCAGGCGCTTTATCGTCCCGCCTATCGCTGCTGCTCTCCCCATGACGGCTAAGGGAGGGTAGGCCACCAACCGACTTACGCGGCTTCTGCGACAGTGCCAAGCTGTTGTATCATGGCCAAAGAGTCTGCTATGTTCCACCGATCCGTTATCTTGCCATTGGCAATGCGATAAATGGCAATGATGGGGACGGTAACTCGCTTTCCCGTGGGTCGTATTCCAGCGAAGTCGCCTCTATGGGTGCCACGACCGGTACAGCGCACCACGACGATATCCCCTTCGGCAACTATGTCCTCAATGGTGACATACATATCAGGAAAACTCCGGCGAAACTGAGACAGGGTTTGCTTCAAACCCTCCAGGCCAGTAGCCACTCCAGAGGCGCTATAGTGGTCGACAACGGTGGGAAGAACCACCTCACTTAAGCCCTCTAGGTTGCCTTGGTTGAATAGATCGAGATAGCGGCGTGCAATAGCTTTCTTTTCTTCCAGCAACATGGTAGATACCCTCCTTTTCCCAATGTATAAAATAAAATGTCTATCTAATTATTGTAACATCTTTTGTCAACGGTAAGGCTGGAGGGGTGTTTAATATCACTCCCAAACCCCCTAAGGGGGTTCAAGGAACCCCTTCGGGGTTAAATTTATTCGGGGGCACATCCCTTCGACTGACTCCCCTTTGCTGATCAGTCTCTCCGGAGAGGGATTGCCCAGCGTATCCTACCGGCCTCGGGGGTCCAGGGCGTCCCGAAGGCCGTCCCCCAGGAAGGTGAAGGCGAGCATCACCAGGGCGATGGCCAGGGCGGGGAAGGCCACCAGGTGGGGAAAGGAGAAGATAGCGCCGTAACCATCCTGAACCATGGTGCCCCAGCTGGGGGTGGGCGGTTTTACCCCGATGCCGATATAGCTGAGAGCCGCCTCCAAAAAGATGGCCCGGGGGACGCCGAAGGTCACCGTGACGATGATGGGACCCAAGGAGTTGGGCAAAAGGTGCCGCCATATGATGACGGCACCGGTGGCTCCCATGGCCCGGGCGGCAAGAACGAACTCCCTTTCCTTGAGGGAAAGGATCTGCCCTCGCGTTAGGCGGGCGACGTTTGTCCAGGCCACCAGGCCGATAGCGAGAAATAGCATGTAGATGCTCCCTCCGAAGATAGTCTGGAGCAGGATCACCATGAGGAGCTCAGGAAAGGCATACACGATATCGGTGAAGCGCATCAGCAGGTTATCGGTGCGGCCGCCCCCGTAGCCGGCCAGGGCCCCTAAGGGAAGGCCGATGGCGAGCACGATAAGCTGGGTGAAGATGCCCACGGTCATGGAGGTGCGAGCGCCGTGGACGAGTCGGCTTAAGGCATCCCGTCCCAAAGCGTCGGTGCCCACGAGATGGCGAAGGCTAGGGGCCTCCAGAATCGCATTGTAGTTCTGCTTGATGGGGTCGTAGGGAGACAGGACATCGGCCAGAAGGGCTATCAGCACCATTGCCAGGACGATTATGCCTCCTGCCATGGCCAGCCGGTTGCGGAGGAGTCGCCTTCCGGCGTCCCGCCACAAAGAGGGATGGCGCCGGGGAAGGCGGTCCGCTTCGGTGATGCCGTTTATTGGTCTGGGCACCCTCTTTTTCTCCTAATCGTACCGAATTCGAGGGTCAACAACACCGTAGAGGACGTCTATCACCAGATTGGCCACGGCCACGACAAAGGCGTAGAAAAGAACGGTGCCCATGATGAGCCCGTAGTCTCGGGCGAAGACCCCCTGGACGAAGAGACGCCCCATGCCGGGGATGGAAAAGAGGTTCTCAATAATGAAGGAGCCGCTCACCAGGTAGGCTACCTCCGGGCCGAGAAGGGTAAGCACCGGAATAAGGGCGTTCTTCAGGGTGTGACGATAGAGGATGATGTGCTGGGAGAGTCCTTTGGCGTGGGCGGTGCGGATGTAGTCCTGGTGCAATACCTCCAGGGTGCTGGCTCGGGTAACTCGAGCCAGTACGGCGGCGGGAATGGAGGCCAGGGCGATGACGGGCATGATCAGCTTTTCAGGAGTTCCCCAGCCGCCGGTGGGGAGGAGGTGCAGCGTCACGGAGAAGATAATGACCATAAGGATGCCCAGAACAAAGCCAGGGATGCTGGCGAAAGAGGTGGCGTAGAAGACGCAGATATAATCCAGCCACGAGTTCTGGTGAAAGGCGGCCGCTGTGCCCAGGGAAAGCCCCAGGGCTACCGTCAGGATCAGGGCGAGAAGCCCCAGGGTAGCGGTTATGGGAAGAGCATTGAGGATGATATCGGTCACGCTACGATCTTGATGAACGTAAGAGATGCCCAGGTCGCCGCGAAGAGTATTGGCAACGAAGCTGAGATACTGGAGCCAGACGGGTCTATCCAGGCCATACTTGCGGTTGAGGTTTTCCACCACCGCTGGAGGGAGCTGTTTTTCCCGGTCCCAAGGGCCTCCGGGCACCAGATGCATGAGCGCAAAGGTAATAAAGGATAGCGTAAGCAACACTGGTATCAGCCACAGGAGGCGGCGCAGTATATATTGCGACAAGGCGCTCTCCGATGAGAGGGTTGGCTATGATGTGCCGAGTCTACCCCCTGCTGACCTCGGCGTAGAACCAATCACCGGGTAACGTGGCATCCATGCTCGTTGTCTTAAGGCCCTTGACGGTGGGCTTGATCAGAAAAAAGCGTTCCCGATAGGCGACCGGGACGACGGGGCTGTCATCTATGACTATTTTCTCGGCTTCAGCCCACAGGGTTAGGCGCTTTTTCTCATCGAGCTCCGCCGCAGCCTTCTTCAGTACGTCGTCGAGTTTAGGGTTGGAGTACTGGGTAAGGTTGTTTCCGCCGTCAGTTCCGAAGACCTCCGGTAGCCAGTTGTCGGGGTCGGGGTAGTCAGCACCCCAGAAGAAGAAGGACCACTGGAATTTCTTTTGGCCCACCAGTTGCTGGAAGGCCTTTGTTTCCATGGGCTCCAGGTTCACAGTGATGCCCAGGTTGTCCTTCATCTGACCCTGGAGGAACTGGGCGATTACCCGGTTGCCCGACGTATCAGCGTACTGGAAGGAGGTGAGGGGCAAACCCTTGCCCTCGGGGTAGCCGGCGTCGGAGAGGAGCTTTTTTGCCTTGGCCACATCGAATTTGTACTGTTTCCCTAGGTCGGGCTGGTGGCCCGGCATGCCCGAGGGGATCCAGGCGTAAGCAACCCTGCCGACCCCGCTGCGCACCTTATCAATGAAGGTCTCCCGGTCGATGGCCGTGGCGATGGCGCGGCGTACTAAAGCGTTGTCGAAGGGCGGTTTGGCGATATTGAACTGAAAGGCCAGGGTAACCATCTCATTGTTGCGGAGCAATTGCGTTTTGAACTGGGCGTCGGCGATAATCTGCTTTTCGTTGCCCGGGGGCACCCGGGTCATGTCCAGCTCATTGTTGAGATAGGCTGCATATTCGGCATTGAGATCGGTGAACATTCTGAGCACAATCTTTTGGAGCTTGGGCTTGGTGCCCCAATAGTTGGGGTTAGCCTCCAGGGTGATGTGGTCCTGGTGCACCCACTCGGTAAGCTTGAAGGGGCCGTTGCCGATGTAGTTGGGCGGCTCGGTCCACTTAGCGCCGAACCTCTCGACGATGTCCTGGCGCACCGGGTAGGTGGCCCAGAGGGCCATGAGCTGAAGGAAGGTATTTCGGGGACGGGCCAGGGTTATCTGAAGGGTGGTGTCGTCGGTGGCCTTGACCGCCACCCCACCCCGAAGGCTCTTCAAGGTGGCCTCGTCGGGCTTTTTGGGCTCTTTAGGGGTGCCCAGGGCGGTATTGTATTCCTTGGCGCCCTTGATGTCGTGGTAGAAGGAGGCGTATTGGGCAGCCAGAGCGGGATCTAGAAGGCGTTTGATACTGTATTCGAAGTCCTTGGCGGTAACCTTCTGGCCGTCGCTCCACTTCACGTCGTCCCGAAGCTTGAAGGTGTAGACGAGGCCGTCTTCGGAGATGCCTTTGTTCTTTACAGAGGGGACTTCTTTGGCCACCACTGCTTTGAGGGTGAGGTCCTGGTTGAAGCTGAGAAGGCCCTGGAAGACCTGCTTGATCACGGTAACCTGCGTGCTAAAGGCTGCCTTGTTGGGATCGATGGTTTCGGGCTCGGCGGCAAGGTTGGCGCGGAGCTCCTGTTTCGCCGCCTGGGGCGCGGCGCCGGGGGCGCAGGCCAACAGGAAGCTAAAGGCCAGCAGTGCCGCTACCATAACGCTTTTGGATAACGATTTATTCATGGGCATTGAAACCTCCGTGCTCCTTAGTCGTTCCCCTGTTTAGGACGGTGCTCTTTGATATATACCCAGGAGACCGGCCTGTTCCAGTCTCACTTTTATTTCCTCGGGTTTGGTGGTAGTCAGGCCTGCCTCTTGATATTCCCTTGACGGTGTGGCATCTAAGGGGTGCTGGGCGTAGGTGTGGCCTTTGTTCACCCGAGCAATGAAGTAGCCCAGCATGGTGGAGGGGGGTAGCGGGAGGGGTTCTATGCCTAAGGCGGTGCGGGCCGCATTGTGCCCCGCCAGGTCGCCGGTAAAGACCATCTCGGTCACCCCGTCATAGCGGCCGGCTCGCAAACCGGCGCAAAAGAGATTGGCCAGGCCGTCCACTTTCAAGGTGGCGTCGTGGGGGGCGGTGCCACCCAGGGAAGCCGCTTGCCCCTCCGCCGATACCGGATTGAGGAGCCAGGTGTTCTCGAAGCCGGGGATAAGACGAAGCCAGGTCATGGGTAGATTTAGGTACACCTTGGCGTGACCCACGTTCACAACGGGAAAGCTATCCTCCGTTATTCCCGTGGCAACCGGGCGGTCTGGGCGACGCCACACGGAAGACAAGTCTCGACCTATGAAATCGGGTGGCAGGGGATGGTAGTAGTAGCCCGAGGCCGCTTCCTCTATTCGGTGCCTAAGATGGGGAGGGAGACTTTGCATAGCTATCAGGGTAGCGGGAAAATAGACCGGCCACGCCGGGTCCAGGACGTCGGGTATGCCCGCCTTCTCTGATATGCCGACTCGGTCTCCAAAGACGTTACAGCCATAGTAGCACAGCACGCAGCCCTGGCCCTGCCCCTGGCACACCGCTACCCCACCCAGGTTGCCGGTGGCATCCACGAAGGTGTCACCTTCTATTCGCTGCTCGTTGGCCAGGATGACGGTCTGAATACGGTCTCCCCGACGCTCCACATCTACTACCCGGCTCTTGAGGGCTACCTGCACTCCGGCCTCGTGAACCCGACGCCGAATACCCTCAGCCACTTTGGTTACATCAAAGGTAAGGCAGCCATAGGGGATATTGAATTCCTTTTGGTGGTGAAGGACGAGGGATTCCATGACTCTTAAGAGGTCACCACCGCCCAGGAGTTTGGCCTCCAGACGGGCGATGGAGGAGAAAAGCTCCCCGCTCCAGGGGGCAAGGCCGGAGATGAAGTCCATGCGCTCCAGGAGCACCACCTCTACGCCTGCTCTGGCGGCGGTGATGGCCGCCGAGCAGCCGCTGATCCCGCCTCCGATGACCACCACGCGCTTCACAAACGTCTCCTCTACCCTCGCCTCAAGCGGGAACCTGAGCCAGACTATTCTGATAGATTCCCAATATGCCCGCTTCGTCCAATCGTTTTCGTATCTGAGCCAGGTCGGTGGAGTGGAATCCCCGCTCCTTGTACTTGTCGTACCGAGGGTGAAACTCTATCCCTTTAGGCCAGTCGGTGTAGGTATAGCCATCCTTCACCTCTGCGATGTAGAAGCCGATCATGGTCGAGGTGGAGATAACGATGGGCTCCAGACCCAGGGCGACGCGGGCGGCATTATGCCCCGCCAGGTCTCCAGTGAAGAGACATTCTACAATGGCCGAGACGTGGCCGGATCGCTCTCCGGCGCAGAAGAGATTATCCAGGGACTCCACTTTGAGGGAGTTATCTCGGGGAGCTACCGCTCCCACGGAGAGGCACTGAGCCAACGCTGCCAGGGGGTTGAGGAGCCAGGCGTTCTCGAAGCCGGGGATGCTACGCAGAAAGCGCAGGGGGAGGGTGATCATGGCCTTGGCGAAGGGGATGTGAACGATCTCGATGGCCTTCTGACGCAGTTTGGTTACCACAGGGTGGTCGGTGCGGGGCCATTCCTGGCTGAAGTCATGTTCCTGAAGGTCCGTGGGGATGGGGTGGTAGGAGTATCCCCCCTCCGCCTTTTCCACCTTCTCCCGAAGGTCGGCGGAAAGGCTTCCGGTGAAGATGAGGGTGTGGGGGAAATAGCGCGCCTTGGGTCGGGTAATGTCGGGCACGCCGGCCTTAACGGACACGCTGACGCGGTCGCCGTAGATGGGGCATTTCATAGTGCATAGGGCGCACCCCTGGCCGTATTCTTTACATATCGCCAGCCCGCCGGCATTTCCGGTGGCGTCGACGAAGGCGTCTCCCTCCACCAGGGTGCCATTATCTAACACGACCGCCTTAATACAGTCGTTCTCCCTCAGCACATTCACCACCCGGCTGCGCAGGACGACTTTGACTCCTGCCCTCTCCACCGCTCCCCTGGTGACCCCTTCTACCTTGGTAACATCAAAGGTGACGTTCCCCCCGGGCACTCCCAGCTCTGTTTTGCGGTGCAGAGCGATGGACTCCAGGGCCTCGATGATGTCTTTGCCTCCACCTCCGGTGAGCTTGGTTTCCTGTCGGGCTACCCAGGTCATAAGCTGACCCGTCCAGGGTCCCAGACCTGACAGGGTATCTAGCTTCTCCAGAAGCACCACCTCCGCCCCCGTCCTGGCGGCGGTGATGGCGGCGGAGCACCCGGAAAAACCGCCTCCAATTACAACGACCCGAGCCATACTTTTACCCCCAAATGATCCTACGGGGGCTTTCGCCCCCTCTTAGCTCCACGACACAGACGCAATATATCTTAAATACCATACCCCTATCCTATTGTCAACTCTATCCCTAAAGGGTCTATAATAACCAGCGGTGTATTATGAAGCTTTCGATTATCATCGTTAGCTGGAACGTCAAGGATTACCTTAGTGGCTGCCTGATCTCCCTGGGCCGGGCTAATGGGCTGCGGCTAGGCCAGGATATGGAGGTCATCGTGGTGGACAATGCCTCCACCGATGGCACCCCGGAGCTGGTGACCAGGGCCTTTCCTCGGGTAAGGTTAGTGTGCAATACCCTTAACCGGGGCTTTGCTGCCGCCAATAACCAGGGGATAGCCATGGCATCCGGTCGCTACTTGCTCCTCCTTAACCCTGATACGGAGGTAGTAGCGGACGCCTTGGTAACCATGGAGGACTATTTTGATGGGAACCCCGACGTAGGAGTTCTTGGTCCCCAGTTGCTCAACTCCGATGGCTCTATTCAGTCCTCCCGCCGCCGCGACCCCACTTTGGCTACCCTATTTGTGGAGAGCACTATTTTACAGCGTTACCTGGGTTGGCTGCCCCTCCTGAGACGCTACTACTGTCTGGATCGGCCGGATAACGTGATTCAGGAGGTAGACTGGCTGGTGGGCGCCGCTATTATGGTGCGCCGTGAGGCGGTGGCTCAGGTGGGGCCTCTTAGAGAGGAGATGTTCATGTACTTTGAGGAGGTGGACTGGTGCTGTCGCATGAGAGACAAAGGGTGGCACATCATCTATCTCCCGGAAGCGAAGGTCTATCATCACGATGGACGGAGCAGCATCCAGGATGTGGCCAGCCGCGATATACGGTTTCATAGCAGCAAGATTAAGTTTGTTAGAAGCTATCACGGGGATTTAGTGGCCCGTTTACTGCGGTGGTTCCTTCTGGCTACTTATCTCTTTCAGATCGGGGAGGAGGGGTTCAAGCTGGCGCTAAGGCACAAGCCAGAGATGAGGCGGCGGCGCCTCCAGAGACTGTTTCAGGTGATGGCCACTGGGTTGAGGGCATGAGAGTCTGTTTTATCGCTGGCGAGTATCCTCCCCTGGTGGGGGGGCTGGGGGATTATACCTGGTGGCTGACGCGTGCCTTGAAAGAGCTTGGGGTGGAAAGCATCGTGGTAACCTCCACCAGGGCCGCCGGCGGTCACTTTCCCGAGGCGATGCCCGTGGTGCGCCACTGGGGGTGGCCGTCTTGGGGCCAGGTGGTTGGGGTCGCCAAGAATTGGAAGGCGGACGTGGTTCATCTCCAGTACCAGGCGGCGGCTTACGCCATGCACCCTGCCACGAACCTTTTTCCCTACTGGTTGCGCCGCCACCAGATTCCCACGGTGACCACCTTCCACGACCTGCGGGTGCCCTATCTTTTCCCCAAAGCAGGGCCTCTGCGCCTCTGGGCCATCCGTCTTTTGGCCAAGGGGAGCCGCGGGGTGGTGGTGACCAACGATAGGGACTGGAGAACTATTACCGCCTGGGGTTTTGGTGGGGATGGAACCGTCGCCCGCGGTCCGGTAGCGTGCCTTGTCCCCATTGGCAGCAATATACCTTCCTCCCCGCCTCCGGGCTTCCAGCGGCAGGCATGGCGGGCTCGGTGGGGCATCGCCCCTTCTGACCTGGTGGTAGGCTATTTCGGGCTTCTCAATAATAGCAAAGGAGTGGATACCCTTCTCCTGGCCCTTGCGGAGTTGCTACCTTCTCGTCCCAATTTGAAGCTGGCTATGGTTGGGGGTGGGGTGGGGGATTCGGACCCCACCAATGGGGAGTATCAGGCTCAGATTTTGGGGTTAGTAGAGAGGCTGGGGCTGCGGCTGCGGCTGATCTGGACGGGTTATGCCCCTCCTCAGGAGGTTTCCGCCCATCTTCTCGCCTGCGATCTTTGTGTACTGCCCTTTCGAGATGGTGCCTCTTTTAGCCGGGGCAGCCTCATGTCGGCCCTGGTTCACGGGCTACCCCTGGTCACCACGCGACCGCTAGGGGCTGACCATCCCCTGGGAACGGCATCCCTTTTGCCGCCCCTGGTGCATGGCGAGAACTGTCTTCTGGTCCCCCCCGATGCCCCCCATTTCCTGGCTGAGTCTATGGCTCTGGCTATGGATTCCCCTGAGTTAAGGGAAAGGCTAGGCCGGGGGGCCCGGGTTCTGGCCCAGGCCTTTTCCTGGCCTGACATCGCCCGGAAGAATCTTCACCTTTACGAGAAGGTTCTGGAGCGAGGGTGATACATTGAAAGGGGCGAACAATCTATACCGGACCAGCCTTGTGGTGCTGGCGTACGTTGTTCTGGTGACGGCCTTTTTCTGGCAGCTCATTTTTCTCCCCAACACCTATGTTCCCGTGGGTGGCGGCGACCTGGTATCCATGCTTTACCCGGTGTATACCTTTGCCGCCCGCAGCCTGCAGCAAGGAGTGATCCCCTTCTGGAATCCCTATCTTTACAGCGGTAGTCCCTTTGCCGCCGACATGCAATCGGGGGTTTTCTATCCTTTGAACCTGGGTGCTTTTCTTCTGGTACGGCCCTTCACTTATGCTGCCCTGGAGGGTCTAGTGGTAATCCACTATTTTCTGGCGGCCATTTTTACCTACCTCTACCTGAGGTGCCTGGGGCTGGATCGGGTGGCGTCCCTGGGGGGTGGGGTAGTCTTTGCCTTCAGTGGCTTCATGGTGGCCCATTTGGGCCACGGCAACATGGTGGCGGCCGCGGTATGGCTTCCCCTCATTCTCCTCTTTTTCCATCGGACGCTGGTGGGCGGGGAGGTTCTTATGGCCATGGCGGCGGGGGGGGCCTTCGCTCTTTCCATTCTGGCAGGACACATCCAGGTTAGCCTCTATCTGGCCCTTTTCTTGTTGTTGTATTGGGTGTGGGGGCTTACTCACGAGCCGAGAAGGGCCGCCTCTTATTTGAGCTTACCGGTGACGGGGATAACTGCTTTGGGGGCCTCGGCGGTGCTGTGGCTCCCTGCTCTGGAGCTGGTGACGCTGTCGCTACGCTCCGAAATAAGCTACGCCAAGGCAGTGGAGTATGCGGTCTCCCCGTGGAGCCTGGTTCAACTAGCCGTCCCCCACTTTTTCGGCGGCGACCCCCTGAGCTTCTGGGGCCTGGAGGGCAACTTTGTGGAGGGCTACGGCTATGTGGGGTTGTCCACCCTGGTGCTCGGCGGACTGGGGCTGGTGAGCCGGGGCCGTTTGGGGGGATGGAAATGGTTCTTTCTGGGGGCGGCCTTTCTCTTTCTCCTTCTTTCTCTGGGCCAAAGCACGGTGCTTCACGGATGGCTGTATCGTTTCGTTCCTGGGTTTGACAAGGTGAGGGCGCCGGGGCGTTTTTTGATGCTCTTTGGCTTTTCCCTGTCCGTTTTGGCGGCCCAGGGTCTCCAGACCCTGGGCCGCCCCGTGTCGTGGCGAGAACGGCCGCCGCATGGCATACTTTTGATCGCCGTGGCCGTGCTTTTGGGCGGTGGCCTGCTGGTTTTGGCTCCCTTATTCTATCATGCGGCCCTTACCAGCCAGGACAAAGCGGCGGTTATCTTGCAGCGGGTGATGGCTGCCCTTAATAGCCTCAATCTCAGTCTCCTCTTTCTAGGGGTGAGCTTTTTCCTCCTGCTCGCTCACCGTTTTCGTCGCTCATGGGCGAGATTCCTCCCCCTCCTGGGGGTGGGGCTGATCGTTCTGGACCTATTCGCTGCCAACTGGGGCATCAACCCCACCCAGGAGGATATAACTGTTGGCTATCAACACCCCCAGGTGGTTCGCTTTCTGAGAGAGAGTGGCTTTCGCGTCGACTCGGTGACCAATGTTTGGGATGTGTGGCAGCCCAACAGTGGCCTTGTCCATGAACTAGATGATGTTATGGGCATCTTCAACCCCATGATGCTTCGAGACTATCAGGCCTATTGGGAGAACCTCCCCAGCCGCAGCGTGCCCGCCTATGACCTCCTGAACGCCAGGTACGTCATCGCCCATAAAGACGTCACCCTAGATTGGAACAAGTTCACCCCCGTGGTCACCGATGCCCCTAAGGTCAACGTTTACGAGAATCAGCGGGCGCTGCCCCGCGCCATGGTGGTGCCTCGGGGGGAGGTATTGGGCCGGGAGGACATCTTGCGACGGCTCCGGGAGCCCAACTTTGACCCTCGCCAGGTAGTGCTCCTTGAGTCGGGAGCGCCCGCTAGCGGCACCCCGGGAGAAGAGGGCAAAGGGCGCGTCCTATCCCTGACCCGACCTACGGTGAACGAGGTAAGTATAGATGTGGAGACGGCGGCCCCCGGCTACCTTCTTTTGAGCGAGGTGGCTTACCCCGGGTGGCGGGGCTACGTGGATGGGCGGGAGGTGCCGGTGCTACGCGCCGATTATATTTTTAAGGCGGTGCCCTTGCCCGCCGGAAGTCATCAAGTACGGTTCGTTTTCTTGCCCCGGTGGTGGACGATAGCCTGGATAGCCACCCTTCTCTCATGGGTGGCGGTGGCCGTTCTTCTGGCCAGATCTCTCATCTATGCTTGGCGGGCGCGCCTGGGGATGGTATGAATGCAAGCAGGCTCCCCAAAGTAGGAAACTGGCCTGCCTGGAGTCTGTTGGTGCCCCTGCTGCTGGTGGCCGGGGCGGCAATCCTCCGCCTGACCTCTCTCGACCTGGTGCGCTTTCAGGCGGACGAGGCCACCCAGTTGGCGGCGGCGGCCACTGTGGCTGAGGACGGACGCTGGCCTTTGTTTGGCACGAGAACCTCCCTGGGAACCTTTAATGGTGCCTTCAGCCTCTATCTTATGACCGTGCCGCTTCTAATATCCCGCAGCCCGGTGGTGGCCAGCGCCTTTGTGGCTCTCCTTAACATCTTGGCCTTGATAGTGTGCTATCGGTTCACTCGGCGCTATTTCGGCCTTTGGGAGGCGGTGGTGGCCACCTTCCTTTATGGAGTAAGCTTCTGGGCGGTATACTACTCCCGCTGGTTGGTGATGGAGGCGGCCATGCCCCTTTTCACCATCCTGTTTGTGGAGAGCCTTTTTGCCGCTGTCGTCGGTGGCCGTTCTTGGGCTCTAACCATGGCCTTTCTCTGGCTGGCCCTGCTTCTTCAGCTTCAGTTCTCGGCTTTGCCCTTCGGGCTGGTCTTGCTTCTTGCCCTTTTTCTGGGGCGGGTCAGGGCCAAGGTGCTGGCGGCGGGGGCGGCTCTATTCGCTTTGGTGTGGTTGCCCTACTTCTTTGCCGAGGCGACCTATGGCTGGCCGAATCTGCGGAATTTTTTGAGGAGCACGGGAGGTACAGCCGGCCTGGACCTCACCCCCTTCCGGTATCTAGTACATCTCCTGTTCAGTTCTGGCTACTCCACCTCTCTGGGCCCGCCTCAGGGTGAGTTGCTTACCCTGCCCAGTTGGGACGGCGTGTTGGTTCAGGGGTGGAGTATCGCCTTCTATGCCAGCATGGGCTACCTACTGGTGGCGTCATGGCGTCGGGAGGCCAGGCGCCGATGGGTGCTCCTTTTGCTTATGCTTCTTATGCCTTCTCTTTTCTACGTCAGTCGGTCGCGTCCTCTCTACGTTCATTACTTTATCATGCTTTATCCCATTCTCTTCATCGTGCTGGGGGTGGGGCTGGTGGGAATAGGGAAGCTATGGGTGAGGAAGGTAGGAAGGGGAACGGGGAGGATAGTGCTGCCCCTGGCCCTGGGACTGTTCCTGGCGGCGACGGTCTTCTCCCAGCTCTACGCCCTGATCTCCTTCCGCCGCTGGATCGATGGCGAGGCGACCGTTCCCCTGTACGGCGTTCCCGCCAAGTACCTCTTTCAAAGCGTGGGGCGAGCCAGGGAGCTGAGCCAGGCGATGGGAGGAGGGCCAGTTTTTGTGGCGGTGGGGGGGGAGGTGGCCTCCGTCTTTCGCTATCTGGCCAAGGGGAATTTCGATGCCCGGCTGGTGGACCCCGCCCAGGCCCTGGTCTTTTCCACCGAAGGCTCCTTCCTTTATCTGCTGCCTTTCTCCAAGAGCCCTGATAGCTCCTCTATTGAGAATAGTTTTCCTACCCGGTGGGTGGAAGAAGGCCAGTACCCAGGTGGGCAAGAGGGCTACGCCATATACCGCCTTGACTCCGGGGACGTTCCCCGCCCGCCTAAAAGCGGCCATGGCGTGGGGCAACTGGCCTGGAAACTGGCCAACGGCCTCCGGCTGGAGAGCTATGCCCTGGATGATAGGGTGGGGGCAGGCGAGAGCTTTCAGCTCACCCTGTACTGGAGGGTGGAGAAGGTGCCGCAGGAAGGGGCCGGAGACTACCGCTTCTTTACCCATCTGGTGGACAACCGGTACCGCACCTGGGGACAGTTGGACAGCCTGGGCTACCAGGATTGGCACTCAGGTGATGTTGTGATAAGCTGGCATCGCATCCCCGTGGCTGAGGATGCCCCTACCGGTCGGTACTGGGTCAGCCTGGGGATGTACCAATGGAAGAGCCGGGAGCGGGTGGCCATGACCAATGAGAGGGGCGAGGAGACCACGGCGCTGAAGCTAGGTCCGGTTAAGGTGAGGCGACCTCAGATAGTTTCAACGCCCCGTAAATGGCTTAACCTGGAATTCGAGGAAGGGATTCTCCTTTTTGGTTACGATCTGGATGAAGAGGCTTTGAGGCCGGGGGGCCTTCTGAAGCTGCGCCTGTACTGGTTTTCCCCTCGCCAGCCGCTGGTCAAGGACTACACGGTTTTTCTTCACCTGCGGCGGCAGGACGGCTCCCTGGTGGCCCAGAAGGACGAGCCGCCTGGGGAGGGGCTCTATCCCACTTCCTTCTGGGGTTCCGAGGAGTTGGTGATGGATGAGCATCGTCTTTCCTTGCCCGCCGACATGGAGGGGGGGACCTATCGTCTGGATCTGGGGCTCTACGAGCTTACTTCCATGGAGCGGTTGAAGGTTTCTCTGCCCGGTGGCTGGGGCGACACGGTCAGTGTGGAGATTGACATCCCTCCCCGCTGAGGGGGAAGGGCCCAGGGCCGGGATCTCCTTGGCCCTGATAGTGGGCCTGAGTCTCATCGCGGGGGTGGCCGGAGGCTTGGTCACGGCCGGGGTATCACCAGTGGCCGGCTTCGCCGCCGTGGCAGGGGGGACGCTGGCGCTGGCTATGCTACGCTGGCCCAAAGTTGGCGTCGTTGCCGTGGTGGCTGTTCTTTACTTTCTCCCCTTTGCCGTTCTCCCCGTGTCGGTGGGCGGCTTTAGCCCCACCTTCTTGGACGCTGGCCTCACCGGGGTGCTGGTTTTGTGGCTCCTCAGGACTTTGCTTAAGCGGGAGAGACTGGTGTTCACTGCCCTGGATGGGGCGGTGCTTCTCTTTCTGGGCTTGGCCCTGGCCTCTTTGGTCATGGGCATCGAGTCCACCAGTGGTGATAGGCTGCGTTTCTTTTTTAAGACCATAAACAGCATCCTTTTTTACTTTACCATAACTAACATGGCTCGAAGTGATGGTGATGTGATTCTGGTGGCCCGAGTAATAGTGATCAGCGCCGCGGGGGCGGCGGCGATGGCGGTGGGGCTGTATCTGATGCCCAAGGACACCGCCGTAGCCCTTCTCAGTCTGCTACGGGTGGTGGGTTACCCGGCCGGGCCAGGGGTTCTCCGCTACATTGCGGATACCGACATGCTGCGCGCGGTGGGGACCAGTGTCGATCCCAACCTCCTGGGAGGAATGCTTCTTCTGACCATGCCTCTGGCAGTGGCTAATTTGTTGGGTAGGCAACAGCTACTGCCGCGCTGGTGGGGGGTGGCGGGGGTGGCCGTCATGGCGGCCGCCCTTCTCCTCACTTTCAGCCGTGGGGCATGGGTGGGGGCGGGGGCGGCCCTGGCCGCCGTTACGTTGATACGTCATCGTCGCCTCGGTATTTTCCTCGCTGCCGTGGTTTTCCTTTTGCTCCTCTTACCTCAGGGAGACATCTTCTGGCAACGAGTGGAGGCGGGGGTAATGGCCCAGGACAAGGCTACTCAGATGCGTCTGGGGGAGTATCGAGATGCCCTGCGCCTGATCTCCAGCTATCCCTGGCTGGGGGTGGGGTTCGGCAGCGCCCCCAGCGTAGATCTCTATGTAGCCGCCAGCAGCATCTACTTGCTCATGGCGGAGCAGATGGGTCTGGTGGGGGTGTCCGTTTTTGTAGTAACTATGGCCCTCTTTGTGGCTGGCAACCGGCGTGTCATTTCGCGGCAAGAGCCTTTGGGTATAGTGCACCTGGGTGGCTTGGCAGCGGTGGTGGGGGCCCTGGTAGCGGGAATCTTCGATCATTATTTTTTTAACCTCCAGTTTCCCCACACCGTGGCCTTCTTCTGGCTCTTTGTGGCCCTTACGGTGGTGGCCGCTCGCCTGGGCGGGGAAACAAAGATACAGAGTCCGTAGAAACACCAGGTTTTCTTGTTTAAATCAACTAAAACAAGGCGACCCATTTTGTGGGTCGCCTTGTTTGCGGGTAGAAGGACGGCTAGAAGAGGAGGCTATGCAATATGGAAAACGTTATAGGATAACAATATCTACGTTTTGCTCTCTATCTTCCGTCTGTACCCTGAGGGACTGCCATTGGCAGTCCCGGGCACAAGGCTCTATTCTGTCCGGCGAGTTTCCTCCTCTTTATCCGTTCCGGCCCCGAAACTGATTAACAGGCGCACACTACGTTGTTGATGTCGCTGGTGTTGCGGGGGTCGTCTGTTTTTTTGAGGCCGTCCCGATAGCGGCGGTAAGCCTCTTGCAGCTTGAAGGACTGCAATCGCCTCTCTTCGGCACTGGTGACTAGTCCGTATTCTGTCTTCATGGTAACCTCCTCTTCTTCCCTAAATGACCTATTCGACGATATTAGTATAACACGGTTTTTACGGTATGTCAATATCTTAAGGGAATAAAATTGGCCAAGAACTAAAGAATAAAAAGGTGGGGGTCATGGGGTAGCCTTTACAACGTCACAGTTCCCTGCTAGACTTAGCGCCAATGCTAACCACCAAGGTGAAGCGTTTAGCGCTGCTGGGGTTGTTATCGTTTTTCCTCCTTCTCTCTGGCTGGGGGCCGTCGGTAAGAGCCGCCGCGGCACCGGAACCGGTGGGCAAGATCCGCTGGGCCTACTACGTAGCCTATGACTCCACCTCTTTGACCTCTCTCAGAGAGCACATCAGCCACCTGGACTACCTTTCTCCATGGTGGTTCAAGCTGGACAACGCGGGGAACCTCATTTCCGATGATCCCACGGTGACGGACAGGAACATGGAGATCGTGCTCCAACTGGCCCGGACCAACGGGATTAAGGTGTTGCCCATGGTCAAGAACATCCCCCAGTACGCCGACTTTCACCCCGTCCTGGCCGACCAGGGCCTTCGGCGCCAGGCCATTCAAAGGATCGCTGCTATGGCCCAAGACTACGATGGCGTTCACATCGACTTTGAAGGTGTGGATGCCACCGACCGTCCCTATCTCACCGCCTTTATGGGGGAATTGGCCGCTGTTATGAGGCCTCGGGGCAAGTTAGTGACTCAGGCTCTGGTGGCCAAAGACCGGGAGTTGACCAGCGGATGGGCGGGCGCCTTTGACTATCGGGCTCTGGGGGAAGCCAATGACCTGTTGATGCTTATGGCCTATGGCTACAGCCAGGCTCGGCCCATTGCCACCGCTCCCTTTCCTTGGGTGGAGG
The DNA here is from genome assembly GCA_016183425.1 of Chloroflexota bacterium. Taxonomy (GTDB): domain Bacteria; phylum Chloroflexota; class Dehalococcoidia; order JACPEP01; family JACPEP01; genus JACPEP01. The sequence goes on along the minus strand of JACPEP010000037.1, from coordinate 62,320 downwards.
GTTCTGTGGCCTACGCGGTAAGTCAGATCCCGGCTCAGAAAATAATCCTGGGAGTGCCGTGGTACGGGTACGACTGGCAGGTAGGTTCGGGGCGTCCCCCCACCTCCCTGCGCTATCCCCAGACTATGGACCTGGTGCGGCGCTATGGCGTTGCTCCTGAGTACGACGAGACCAATAAGGCAGTGCACTTCACCTATAGTGCCTCTGCCGAGGGTCACGAGGTCTGGTACGAGGACGCCCGCAGCCAGGATGCTAAGCTAGACCTGGTTTTCCAGTACGGACTGGCGGGGGCGGCGGGGTGGCGTTTGGGCCACGAGGACCCGGCGGTTTGGAATAGCTTCAACGCTCGCCTGTCCTATCGCACCTGGCTCCTGGCGGAGGGAAGCACCGCCCCGCCCTACCACACTTGGATTTTAATAATGAACCCCAACTCTACTCCCGCCAATATCTCCGTTGCCTTCCTCAAGGAGGATGGTCAGACAGTGGAGAGGAGTTATCGGGTGGCTCCCACCTCCCGTTTCAGTCTTTTTGCCAACCAGATAGTGCCTGACGCCGCCATCTCCACTCGGGTGGATTCGGATCAGCCCATTTTCGTGGAGCGGGCTATGTATTTCGGACACGATGGCCACGATTCCCTGGGGGTGAACTCTCCCGCCCGCAGGTGGTATCTGCCGGAGGGCTTTACCGGCCCCGGCGTGCATACCTGGGTACTGCTTATGAACCCCAATCCTGCCCCTACCACGGCCAGGGTGACCTTTATGCGGGACGATGGCCCTCCGGTAGTCAAGGAGTTTTCTTTGCGGGCCACCTCTCGCCTCAACGTCTGGGCTAACCAGCATGTCCCTGATGCTGCCTTTGCTACCCTGATAGAGGCGGACTTGCCCATCGTGGCGGAGCGGGCCATGTACTTCGATGGTGGCAAGGGGGGACACGGTTCGGCGGGGGTGACCTACACCTCCCGTCGTTGGTATTTCGCCGAGGGCGCTACCGACGGTGGCTTCGCCACCTGGTTCCTCATCATGAATCCCAATTCTGGCCCCGCCTCGGCCACCCTCACCTTCATGATGGAGGACGGCCAAAAGGTGAGCCGTAGCTTCACCCTGTCTGCCACCAGCCGTCTTACTGTTTATGCCAACTCCATCGTCGGCAGCCGGAAATTTGCTGCCCTGGTGGAGGCAGACCGCTCGGTGGTGGTGGAGCGAGCCATGTATTGGGCGGGAGGCGTATCTGGACACAGCACGGTGGGAGCCACCGCCCCCGCCACCACGTGGTACCTTCCTGAGGGGTCTACCGCCTACCCTTTCCAGGAGTGGGTGCTGCTCATGAACCCCAACGCCTCCCCTGCCCAAGTCAGTGCCACCTTCATGACCGAGACGGGGGCTATAGTGCAGAGGCAGTACACCCTGCGCCCTACCTCCCGCCTCACTATCTCAGTGGATGATATTGTCCCGGGGACGGCTCTATCGGTGCGCATCGACAGCGACCTCCCGGTGGTGGCAGAGCGGAGCATGTACTTCGGTACCGGTGGTCACAACAGCATGGGCCTGGGGCGGTAGGCAGGATCGGGGTTCGGGTTAGCCCAGTGAAGAGGGTTGTTGAAAAGGCCGGTTTTCAGAGTCAGGTCAGGTTATTGGCTCAGGGGCCATCCTAGCCGGCTCAGCAGTTCGCCTTCAGGGAAAGGGATGTGCAGGGTCATATCGAAAAGGCCGTTGAAAAATCCCCAGGCGACCACGGTAACCAGGATGGTCATTAGCCAGCTCTCTCCAGCGGCCAATTTCAGGTAAAGAAAGGTGCCCAGAACCACGGTCAAGGGAAAACCTAGTAGCCAGATGGCCAGGAAAAAGCCCACTATCCATCCCAAAATGGCGGCAGAGCGGCGTTGCGCTATCTTGGGATCCAAGGTAAGTTCGGCCTCATACGCCGCTGCTAAATCTGGGGAAGGCTGGTCGCCTTTTCTTCTCAGATCCTGAACAAGTTGGGTCAGGGCCAGGGCCAACACCGGGATGCCGATGGCCCAGGGGAAAAGTCGGGACTTGAGGGGCCAGATCCGGGCCTCCCACATCGCCCAGGCGAAAATCCCCACCACAAAAAGGGTGAAAAGAGCCTCCAGTCTAAACCTCAACGGGCCACCTCCGTAGGACGCCGCTGCCGCCGCTGCTCCCAGAGGGGGTAGATCAGGGCCATGACAATAAGAAGGGCGAGGATGAGGACTATGGGTCGAGTGAGCCACTCCGTGCCATAGCGATCGGTAGATAGCCACAAGTACTTCTCCGCCAGGCCCCCCAGCACCAGGCCCAAGATGAGGGGGGGGCGAGGCCAGTTGAAGAGCACCATAAGGTATCCTAGGAGGCCGAAGGCGAGCACTACCACCAGGTCGCCGAAGCTGTTGGTGGCCGTGAATCCCCCTAGGTAAACCAGCAGCAAGATAAAGGGTATAAGCAGCCCTCCTCGCACCAGGGTGATTCGAGCTAGCTGCTGAAGAAAGAGGAAGCACACCCCTACCGTGATGATGTTGGAGACGACGATGATCCACACCATAGCAAAGGTGAGGTCCAGGTGCTTGGTGAGCATGTTGGGCCCAGGGACGAGGCCCTGGATGAGGAATCCTCCCAGGAGGATGGCCATGGAGGCACTGCCGGGGACGCCGAAGGCGATGGTAGGAATGAGCGCCCCCCCTTCCTTGGAGTTGTTGGCCGCTCCGGGGCCGAGCACCCCCTCTACTGCCCCCTTACCAAAGCGCTCTTTGCCCGGGGAGCTTTGAACGGCGTGGGCATAGGCCACCCACTGGGCAACGCTGCCCCCCAGACCGGGGATGATGCCGATGAAGGTGCCCAGAGCGCTACAGCGCAGAACCAGCCACCAGTGGCGGAAGGTGTCTTTTACCCCCTCCATCACTCCCACCATTTTGCCCTCTCCAACCTGGGCGATGCTGGACCCTTTTACAGCCAAGTCTACGATCTCTGGGATGGCGAAGATGCCCACCGTCACGGGCACCAGGCCAATGCCTTCCCAGAGGTAGAGCTGTCCATAGGTGTACCGTTGGGTCGCGGTCATGGCGTCCATTCCCACCATGGCAAAGAGGAAACCCAGGCCGCCCGCCACCAGCCCCTTGACCACGGCCCCGCCGCTTAAAGAGGCGACGAAGGTCACCCCCAGGATGGTTAGCATGAAGAGCTCCGGGGAGCCGAAGGAGAGCACCAGGGGCCGGACAACTGGAATGGAAGCGGCCAGGACGAAAGCTCCCAGGACCGCGCCCACCAGGGAGCTCATGAGGGCCGCCCCCAGGGCCCGGCCAGCCTCGCCCTTCTTGGCCATGGGATGCCCGTCCACAATGGTGGCCGCGGTAGTCGCCTCCCCGGGCACCCCAAAGAGAACAGAGGTGATGTCTCCGGTAGTGGCCACTACCGCGTTGGCCCCCAGGAGAAAGGCGAAGGCCTCCACCGGCTTCATGGTGAAGATGAAAGGGAGCATCAGAGCCATGGTGGTCACCCCGCCCAGCCCGGGCAAGATTCCCACGACGAAGCCAATGGCGACCCCTATCAGCATATAGCCGAAGGCCGGCCACATAAAGACCTGCACCAGGCCGGAAAGGAAGGCCTCTAGCATTTTCTGTCCTCTCCCAGGGAATGGGGCACTACCCCGGGAGAAAATCCTTTGGGAACTATTTCAGGACCTCTTTTAGCTTCTTAGCTACATCGGGCGGGGTGGCCAGCGCCTCGGCCACCAGCTTACGCACTTCTTCCGCTGACACCAGATGGACCTCCAGTTGGGCCTTGTTGGCTTCTTCCATAAGCTCTGGGTCCTTCAGGACCTTGGCAAAGGCGTCCTGGAGGATTTTCACCCGGTCGGGAGGCGTCTCCGGGTGAGTGGCAAAAGGCTTGGTCATGGCGGCGGGACTGGTGGCGAGAAGGATGAGTTGGCGCCCTTCGGCGGTCTTGGCCAGGTCCGTAGCTAGGGGGATATCGGCCAGGTCTGGGTTTTTGGCGGGGGCCTGGTGAACCAGGATTTTGACAAAACCCCTGTCCAGGGCATCTTTCCAGGTAACTTTAATGGATTCCCAGGTCCAGCAGCCCCCCTCCACCTCTCCGGCCTCCGCTGCGAGGCGGATCTTGGCGGTGCCATCGTAGCCCCCCACCAGCTTCACGTTAATACCTAGCGCCGCCTCTAATACCTTGGGAAAGTCCCAGGTGTTGGAGCCGGGGGCGGTGGCCCCTAAAATCAGGGGTTTGGGGGCGCCGACGGCATCAGAGATAATCTTAAAACCCCGGTCGGTACGCACGGCACAGGCCTGGGTAGCCTTGTCCGCTGCCCCCAGCCAGTTGAACTTGCGACTATCGAACTCGATGCCTTCCGCCCCCAGGGCCTGCTGCAACACCAGGCCCTCGCCAAAGGTCCCCAGGGTGAGGCCATCGGGCTTGGCTACTTTGTACAGGTAGTTGGCCGCCACCAGGCTGCCGGCGCCGGCCATGTTCTCCACCACCGTGGTCGGGGTGCCCGGAATGTACTTGCCGATGTGCTTGGCGATAAGACGGGCGTAGGTATCATAGCCGCCCCCCGCGGCATATCCAACTATGACGCGAATAGTTTTGCCAGAATAGAAGGGGACGGGAGTAGGCGTGGCTGTTGGTATGACTCTGGGAGATGGTGTTGCTGTGACCCCCGTCGATGGGGTAGGTGGGGGAGGCGCTGCGGTGGCACAGGCCACCAGAATCAGGCTAGCCAGCAACCCAGTGAAGACAAAAAAGCTTTTAATCATAGCTCACCTCCTTTTTCGGGGTCGTCCCTCGTCCGCTTTCCTCCCCAAACCCTGTGATAGAGATCGAGGCAGGGCCTGGTCACGCTAAATTGTAGCCAGGAAATGTTTTTTGTCAAGAAGTATTTGGGGGAGGGTGTTCAATATTTTCTCTTGCCCACTCGCCCTGGAAATTTGTCCCCGCAGAAGCGGGGAGGGGGACACCCCTATCCTTCCCGGGAAGGACCGCCAGGGGGGGCATCCGGCTCCTTGACCCCCTTCTACTAGCGATAAAATGGACTGCAAGGCCCTTTTGTTGACATTAGTTGGCCATTAAGCAAACGGGTGGCGGCTCCCCTGGGAGAGAACAGCGGGGAGTGTCAATCGCCCAGGTTCGCTGTGGTCCGATCCAGGTTAGTGGCGGCCAGGACGAGGTCGTAAATATTGACCACGTGGTCGCTGTTGGCGTCGGCGCCGAGGGGGGCGGGGGGAACGGTGGTTCCAAAATTAGCCGCCATGAGCACCAGGTCGAAAATGTCGATGGCGCCATCGCCGTTAGCGTCGCCGCCCATGAGCTTGAAGGTAGGTAGGATGATGGTGCTGCTTCTGGTAATCACCTCCAGGTTGCGCCGCTTTTGGGGAAGGTAGCCGGGGGTAGTTGCCGATGCTGTGTAAATGCCGGGGGCGACGTTGGTTATGGTATACAGCCCTTTGGCTGTGGTAGTCGCCATGTAAGGGGTGCCTTCTAAAGAAACCACGGCGTCGCGGTGGTCTCCCCAACCCTGGCGCTCCACCTGGCCCACTATGGTAACCGGGGCAGGAGGGGCCACGGGCTCGATAACAGTCATAGTGGCTGAAATCTCCTTGGAGTACCAACTTTCGGCTCCCCGGGCATCGTAGGCGGTCACTGCCAGGTAGTAGGTGAGGGGGACGGAGCTGGTAATGGTGTAAGCCGTTGTCTTGTCCAGGGTAATGGCGTTGGCATAAGGGAAGCCCGGCTGGGGGCTGTAGTAAACCCGATAGCCGACGATGTTTTGCCCCTCGTCGGCCTTCCAAGACAGGGCTACGGTGCCGAGCTGAGATACCGCCACCAGCCCGGCGGGGGGGCTGGGAGGAGCGCATGGGGCGGGCATGGCCAGAGGGGAGCCGTAGTTGACGGTGTCTTTGGTGGCATCGTCTTGAGAGTCATAGATGAGGCGGGCGATAGAGTTGGGGTCCGTGGTTCCCCAATAGTTGTTTATAGCGTTTAGTATCGAAGGGCTCCGCGGGTTCAGGTTGTAGAGCTGATAAGCGGTGTTGCCATATATGCTGTTGCCGACAAAGTTGGTCGGGCGCCCATCTATGGTTACGCCGCCCCACGTGCCGGCGGTATTGCTCACCACCGTGTTGCAACTGAAATCGCCGTCGCCTTGGAAGTAGAGGCTGCCACCCTTGTCTGAAGAGGTGGAGATGACCTCGTTTCTTACGATGCTGTTCTGGCGCAGGTTGACGGCATCACCTTGGATAAAGAGGCCGGAATAGACGGGCGCCCGGTTGGCGGCGACTTGATTGCCAACGATGGTCAACGGGCCTTGAGCGTAGATGCCGCCCCCGACGGTGGGTGAGGAGTTCTCGGCGATGATATTATTTGTGATATAGAGGGGGCGGATAGTTTCGGCGTAGATGCCGCTGGCACCGTTGCGACGAATGATACTGTGGTCGATGTAGGGGGCGGCGTCCTCCACCCATATAGCGCCCCTCCCCGCGGCGCCAGCGTATTCCACGGTGGCGTACTGAAGAGTCGAGCCCTGAAGGTAGCGATGCCAGGGATCGAAGTCAGCAGCCTGGCTGGAGGGGCGGAAGCGGATGTAACCCCAGTCGCCAGGGGTGGGGATGGGGGCGCTGGAGGTGAAGGCGATGGGACGGGAAGCGGTGCCTTGGGCGTGTAGGGTTCCCTCCACCTGAAGGTACGTTTTGGAATTGAACCTTACCTCCACCCCCGGCTCCACGGTCAGAGCGATGCCCTGGGCTACGGTGATAGGCGCGGTAACGATGTAGGGGCTCTCGGAGGCTTTCCACCAGGTATCTGAGATGATGACGCCGCCCACCCTGGTGGGGGGGCCTTCGGCCTCCGCATTACCGGGGAGGAGCAACGAGATAGAAAAAACCAGGATCGTTGCCAGGAGGCTGGCAACTCGGTAGCAGCAGAGGGCGGCTTGTCTCTTGCTCACGGCGACTAAAGCGCATTATATATCGCCGTGGGGTCGGCACACAATCTCCCATACTCCAGTTTCCCGACAAGGAAACTATTCATGGCAGTTTGGTTTCTCCATTCATGCACCATTTGAGAAAATTGTCATAGCCTTCCGTCCCGCTACCGAACTTGACAGAAAGTCCCTCCAGATTGTACAGGGACAATTTCTTGCCGGCGACTGTCGTGAATTCTCTCTTTATCTCTCTTGAATCCTCATTGTTCACGATGCGCCACAGCAAGTTTAGGAATTGATCGAGAAGATCGACACTGCCTTCACCGTCTTCAACTAAGATCCTGTTCTTCTTCTGCTCATCGTTTGGTCTTGGCTCCTGTTGTCCTAGCCTGCGCCAGAACCAGGGCTCCAGTGCCCAGGCCCCGTAGTGAAATCGAGCGAAGGCTAAGGCGTTTCTGAGTTTGCCACCGTTCGAGTGTCGATCGAAGGCGGCGTCAATCAGCCTTACGCTTTCAACCTCTATCCTGTCGTTCGACTGCAAGAGCCGCTTGATCCTCTCGCCAGTCTCCTTCATTGCAAGTTCTGAGAGCGTGTCATTGTTGGACCTCCCAGCTTCCTGAACAAGGCTCAGAAGGTACGCGTAGTTCTCTAGACGTTCCTGTGTGAGGAAACCGGCAGCCGCGACGTCAACCGTCGTTAGGATCAGGAGACGCCTGAGGAAATCCCGGGGCGACGCATGCCTTCTCACCGCACTCACGAGATCAGCCAGGAAGAGCGGCGAAGCCTCACCTGTACTGGCTACGCCCAAGACATCATGGAACCGAATCAGGTCGACCGTCTCCGGCTTTGCCGCAACATCGGCTCCGCGAGAAGCGTGGTCCCGTCCGTCGAGCAGTTTGTGGACATCATGCATAAACGCCACGAGAACGAGGTAGTCCCTCTCCTCGTCGCAGGTGGGACAGACAACGTCGGGACCTAACTGATACTGCGTTTCAAATCCGGGCTTGTCTATGGCCAGAAGGACCAGCTTCTTCACAACCTCCTTGGTATGCTCTGCGGCAGTTTCAAGATTGCGCAGGACACGCTCACTCCACTTCTGCGTCTGCATTGCTGTCCTCCTTCGCGGGAATCAAGTCTTTCTCACGTTGCCGAACGACAAAGCTCACCTGCCCGCTATGAAGCACAGCGGAACAGCGGTCAGGTGCAGCGCCTTGTTAGCCCAATTCTTTAATCATTCGTTCATACTCGTCGTGAGTACCAATCCAAACCCAAATAAAGTCTTCACCATCCTCAAACTCAAGCGCCCTATGATTCATTCTGGCTCTGACTGACCAAAGCTTACCAACTTTCTTGAAATGAAGAGATGGATGCGAAGGGTTCTTTTTGAGAAGCTCAAAGTTATTCTTTGATATCTTTTGAACAAGTCCTGGAAGGTTTTCGAAGCATTTCCGGAATCGATTTGTTGTCCGATGCATTTAGAGTTCCTTGATCTCCCCCTTCGCTTTTTCTACAAGGGCTTCCCTGATTAGCAAATCCAACTTCCCTGCCTCAGAATCTGCCTCAATCTGTTTGTCCCATTTTCCCCAATCCTTTCTTGAAAACCACTGCCTTAATTGAATATAGTCTTCCTCTGGAAGGACCTCTATGGCTTCCTTGATTTCATCTACTTTCAACATCGAGTTCTCCCTTCTGTTTTCAAAGTAACCCGTTTAATATTTAGTTTCAGGCCTAACGGTCGGGTTCAGCCGCCGGTGCGGAGCGCGTCGGCTCCACGCGGTTGTTAGGCAGCATCACCCAACCACCGGGACGCCGCCAATATAAGGTTTAAGACCTTCCGGATGTCGCCGTGCAAACTTGTCATAATTGGATTTGTACCGCTCAGTCTTTTCTACTTTCTCCAGCCACACGTGGGTTCCGGATATCACTTCTAGGCAAAAACTGTTTAAGTCGATACACAAGGCATCGTTCAGTACTACATAATGCACGATGTTGGATGTCGTCCCCGGCTCAATAAAGATGATGCGTGAAAATGGACTTTTCGGATGCTGCGAACTGCCTTGGTGAAGAAGCGAGCAGCGGAATCGGTAGCAAGCGTCTCCCGTCAAGGGGTTCTCTAACTCACTTACGTATTGCCGCGCCTCAGGCGGTATCCTTTCCAGTACCTTTTCCCTGAACCTTGGACGCACCCATTCTTCATACCATGCCTTATACCTTTCTCCGTTGGCTTGGCCATCGTCAGAGTCAAAGGCTCCTGCAATATCAGGAATGGCGAGTGCCCCGAAGAGTGACAGGTAATACAAGCCTGATTGTAGGGAGCGTTCCACTTGATCAATTAGCGTCCGCATGTTCTTTTGCTGCCTAACATTTATTTTTAAGCTATTGTATTGCTTGTGTTAGTTTATTGAAGGATACGGTGTTTGTCAAAAACAAAAATACCCTGAATATCTCGCAAGTAACTCCAATATCCCCAGCAAGTATACCCCTTTTTATCTTAAGTTGACATCAGATGTACCGGGCGCCTCCGTTACCGGCACTGTGCCTCGTGTCCTCAGGGCCTGCCTCAATACTTTCAGCTCTTTCTGCCCTACCGCCGCCATAGCGCCGACATACGCCCCAGCCCCCAAAAGGACAGCCAGGGCCAGGTAGGCCACCTGGGCCGCCCCTCCCTGGGAAGAAACCCATCCCGTCAAGAAGAACTCCATGGCCGCCAGCGCTACCATCATGGCGCCGCCGGCCCCGAGGCTTCGAACAAAAGTACCACTGAGGCCAGTGCCTCTAAAGCCCCCCATCACTCGTCCCATGAGGAAGAGAAGCACCAGGGCGTGGAGGGTCCACTGCACAGAGTTGGCGATGGTGAGCCCCAGCACCCCCAAGGGTTGGACGAGGGCCAGCCCCACTACTACGTAAGCCGCCACTCCCACGACGCCTACTATCACTGGGGTTACTGTGTTCTTGCGGGCGTAGAAGGCGAATACCAGGATCTGGTCCACAGCCGCCGCCACCATTCCGGGAGCGTAGCCTAAGAAGGCCAGGGCAGTGCGCTGCGTGTCTTGAGGGTTGAAAACACCGTGTTGAAAGAGCAAGCGAATGATAGGGACGCGGAGCATAACCAGGCCAGCGGCGGCGGGAACCGTGGTCAGCAGCACCAGCTTCATGCCCAACGCCAGGGTGGCCCGATAGGCCTCCGAGGCCTCTTTTTGTCTGGCTCGGCCAACGTCAACCTCGTCTTGGGAGAAGGCCAAGGTGGGTTCAGGGACGCCGCTTCTGCCGACCACCGGGCCGGCGTGGTAAGAGAGGGTGGGAAGGAGGGCGTAACCCATGGCAGTAGCCACCAGGCCGAGAGGGAACTGAACTAAGGTGGTGGCGAAACGCATGGCGGCCATTCCCCCTTCCCCGGTGCGGGAAGCCAGGTTGCTATCGATGGCGATGCCCGCCGCCGATACCAGCAGACCCAGGGCGACAGGAAGGTACAGGCCCATGATGCGCCGCACTCCGGGATGGGATAGAGAGAGGGAGAAGGTGTAGCGCATTCCCCTCACTCCCGGCCACTGAATAGCCACCTGAAAGAAAGCCCCCACCATTACCCCCAGTACCAGGCTGTGAATGCCCAAGGCATTGTGGAAAAGGAGGGCCATGATGACGATACCGGCGTTGTAGGCGGCGGCGGAGAAGGCAGGTAGGAGAAAGCTCCGCCGGGCATAAAGGAGAGAGGTGAACACTCCAGCGACCCCCATGAAGAGCACCGATGGCAGCATGAGCTGAACCAGCCCCACAGACAGAGACCTAACCTGAGGAGAGAACCCGAAGGCGAGAAAGCCCATAAGGGGCTCCGCCAGCCAGGCTAAGAGGGCTAAAAGGAAGGCCAGGGCCAGAAGTATAAGGTTTAGCACCAGGCTCACGGTGCGCCACAACTCGGCTTCATCGCGGTGGTGCACGTAGTCTGCCAGGACGGGAATGAGGGCAGCGGAGAGCATACCTCCTACCAGGAAGTCGTACACGGTGGTGGGCACTCGGGAGGCGGCGGTGAAGGCGTCGGTGGCGGCGGAAGCGCCGAAGAGAGCGGCGATAATCTGCTCTCGCACTATCCCCAGCAGGCGGCTGACGATGTTGCCCGCCATAATGATTAAGGCCGCCTTAGCGATCCCCACTTTGCTGTCCTTGTTCCTATCTTACTTAAAGGGAGGGCCTTTTGGCCCTCCCTTTAAGGCTTCACCATCTCAACCGGTCATTCTTTTGCAAGCCCGGCGATCTTTTCGATTATGTTGCTGGTAGAGCGTCCGGGGAGGAAGGGGAGAACCACCACCAGGCCACCGTATTTAATCACAACATCGGCCTCCGGCCACGCTTTGGCCTTGGAATTGCCACGAGCGTAGTCGCCACCCTTGATGTATACATCGGGCTTCAACGCCATCACCAGGTTTTCGGCGGTGTCTTCATCGAAGATTACCACATAGTCCACCGCCGCCAGGGCCGATAGTATCTCTCCCCGATCGGCCTGGGGAATGATGGGCCTGGGGGGGCCTTTTATGCGGGCGGTGGAGGCGTCGCTATTAACGCCGATTACTAAGACATCGCCCAGCTCCTTGGCTTGTTGTAGATAGCGGACGTGACCCAGGTGGAGAAGGTCGAAACAGCCGTTGGTAAAGACTACTCTTTTCTCCCCTCTTGCCAGCTCCCTTCGGATTCTGACCATTTCCTCTCGGGAGACAATCTGTCCCACGTTTACCCCAGCCACAAGGGTGAGCTAAATAGGAGGGCCAAACTTACCCCAGCCACAACCATGAACTCCATGACGGTCTTTTTATCTAGGGAGAGGGTGAGATGGTGTTGTACCAAGCCGCTAACCATGTAGAAGATGAGGAGCATAAAGAGGCCAGCCTGCACCGCGCCCATGGACCAGAACTCCAGGCCCCAGCGTATCTCGCCCATAATCAGGCCGACTACGGCGGCGTATACTTCGGGCCGCTGACCATGACTTTCATCCCGGAAAAGCTCTCGGGCCATAAGGCTGCTGACTATCATTACCACCGTTATCGCTCCCCAAATAGGTAATCTCAAAGTGTCTACAACGTAGTAGGTTCCGAAGATAAGGAGGTAATTCATCGTAGTGATGAAAAAGCGGGCCACAGAGTACCCCCGATTGCGATAGTCCAGGGCTCCAAACTCTGCCAGGAGGATGGCGGCCGCCAAAGCCCCGCTTATGGCTACCCCCATCACCATCCAGTAGTCATTTACCACGGAACGGATGAAAAGGGATGCCACGGGTACCAGAAGAGTGGAAAGAAGGCATATTTTCAGGGGGTGGGCGGTGGGGTATCCGGGCCAGCGGGGATGAGCGCGGAGAAGCCTTTCACTGCCCACCCCATTCAGCAGCCCCAGGGCGCCCAGGAGAAGCCATAGCTGGGGTGCCTCGGGAAGCCCCATTCCACCCGGCGTTGGGGGCCACCGTAAAGACCACCCCAATCCCAGAGTGACTACCAGAATCATTAGACTGGCCAGGCCATAGTTTCGCACTAGTTTCCTCTGAGCAGGTTCTCAGTCTCGATATGGGCTACCCGGTTGTCCGTCTTATTATCTCCTGGGCCGCTACCACCCCGGAGGCGGAGGCCTGTGTCAGCCCACGGGTCACCCCAGCGCCGTCTCCGGCAGCAAAGAGGCCGGCTATCTGGCTTTCCAGGTTGGAAGTGAGCTGTAAACGGGCGGAGTAGAATTTTACCTCTACCCCGTAGAGGAGGGTATGTCGAGAGGCGACCCCTGGCGCTAGACGGTCCATGGCCTCCAGCATTTCTATAATTCCCTTAAGGTGGCGGTAGGGAAGGACAAAGCTCAGGTCGCCTGGGGTGGCGCTTGTGAGGGTCGGCTGTACTATTCCGCGCTGGATGCGGGCCGGCGTGGAGCGGTGGCCCTCCATAAGGTCGCCCAGGCGCTGCACCAACACGCCGTGGCTAAGGAGATTGGCCAAACGCGTCAGATATCGACCGTAACCTATAGGGTCTTTAAAGGGCTCAGTGAAGGTGGTGCTTACCAGGAGGGCGAAATTGGTGTTATTTGTCTTACGGTCGGCATAGGAGTGGCCATTAACGGTGGTCACCGGATCGCTGCCAGCGGTGGATTCCATGGTAACCTCTCCGTGGGGACAGACGCAGAAGGTGCGGATCCGGTCATCAAAGGTTGGGGAGTAATATTCCAGCTTGGGCTCGTAGAGGATACTGGTGATCTCCTCCAGTACCGCCGCTGGTACCTCCACCCGAACCCCCACATCCACGGCGTTGTTGTGGAGGGTCAATCCCAAGCGTTGGGATTCCCTCACCAGCCATTCAGCCCCCTCTCGACCCGGGGCCAGCACCAGGTAGCGGCACTCCAGGTGCTGATCGTCAGTGGTAATCACTCCTTGCACCTTCCCATCGTGGACGACGATGCTCTTGGCCTCGGTGCCGATGTAGCTGTCCACGCGTCCCTGGAGGTGGTCCCTTATAGCCAGCAGCACTTGACGACAGCGTTCGGTGCCCACGTGGCGCAGGGGTACGGGAACCAGGGATAGCTCCGCCAGGCTGGCCCGGCGCTGAAGACCCTCCACCTCATCTGCCACACCATAGAGATGATCGGTAGCGCCGAAATTGAGGTAGGTGCTGTCCGCATAGTTCAAAAGTTCCGTGGTTCGTTCCAGCCCCAGGTAATCTTTCAGGTTTCCCCCCACATGGGGGGACAGGGTAAGCTTGCCGTCGCTAAAGGCGCCGGCGCCACCCCAGCCGCTCACCAGACTGCAAGGCCGACACGGGGGACAGACTCTGTTGGTGCCAATAATGGGGCAGACCCGCTCATGGATGTCCCGCCCCTTTTCCAGAATGAGGGTCTCCAAGCTGGAATTATGAACTATCTCCAGGGCGGTGAAAATGCCCGCTGGTCCTGCTCCAACGATGATAACGTCGTATTTTTTCTTCACATCAGGCCGCCTTTGCCGCCATTCGCATTCTACACGAAGGGCGCTCACCGTGTCAAAAACGAAGGCTCAGGGTAGAAGTTCCTCGGCGGCCACTGCCTCCCCGGCGATGCGTCCGGAGGCGAAGCACTCCCCCAGGTTGCCTCCTAGCTCGTAGAGGTGGCCGAAGAAGGACCCCAGCTCGCCTGCGGCATAGAGGTGGGGAATGGGCTGGCCCAAGGGGTCGAGCACCTGTTGTTTTTCGTTGTGCACCGGCCCTCCCTGGGTATTGGTTATGACAGGCCAGACGGGTACTGCATAGAAAGGGGGCGCTTTTATGGGCATCATAGTTCCGGGCAGCCGCCCCAGGGCATCCATTCCCACCACCACAGCCTCGTTCCATCTCGCCACCGTGTCCTCCAGGTTTTGGGGATTCATCTTCCCCTCGTTTTCGGGGGTGGTCCTGATAACCTCGGCCAGCTCGGTCAGGTTATCTCGACGTATTATCCAGCCCCTCTCCACTTCCTGGCTATTGTCGTTGCTCCAACGGTACAAATAGTCGGCGATGGCCAGGGGCTGGGCGATGGGACCTCGGCGGCGCCCCGCCTCGTCGAATACTATGTAGGATGGTATGCGGGGGTAGCCGGGCAAATCGGGGTCAAAGACCTCCATGGGCCGATGGGAGGTATCCTGAGGGGCGGGGGGATACTCATTCATATAGCGTTTGCCCAGTCGATCCACAACGATCCAGGGCATGGGCCGCTTGGCCAGGCGACGGCCACCGAAGGCGTGGCGAAAGGCGATGGGGTACTGGGGGAATTTGAACCCGTAGGAGCCATGGACGTGCCACATATGCCACAAAGCGGCGCCCACCTTTTGTGCCATAAGGATGCCGTCGCCGGTGTGAGTCAGGGGGGCCATAGAGTGGAAAGGGGTGCCTTGCAGGTACTGGTGCTTCAGCCACGGGCTCTGCTCAAAGCCGCCGCAGGCGAGGATAACGCTCCGGCGTGCCCTTATCCGCCTCTCTCCCTCCTGGCTTTGGGCCACCGCTCCGATCACCTCTCCCTGGGCGTTAGTTACCAACCGCGTCGCTGCCGTGGACAGCATTAGGGGTAACTTTCTTGCCTCCACGTTGTCCATGGCCATCTTGAACATATTGACCCCGTTGAGGCGACTGGCTATTACCCAGGGAAAACCGGAGAAACCGGGTACCTTGGTCACTCGAACCTCGTAGAGGCTCTCCCGACCGAGGAAGGGGTATACGGCGATGGGTTCGTCACCCACTTTGTACACTGCCTTTATCTCAGCCCCGTCGGTGGCCGCCAGACGGCGGACGAAGGCTTCGTTGCCGGACATGGCCTCAGCGAAGGCGGTGATAAGGCTGGGTTCCACCCGTCCTCCGGAGAGGGCTGTGAAATAGTCTATCGCCCCGGGTACGTCTGCCACGCATTTGATGCCTCCTCCGGCCAGGATGGAGCAGCCCCCCGGATATTTTCCTTTCTCCAGCATGAGTACCTGGGACCCCGCGTCATGGGCCACTACCGCCGCCACCGCCCCCGCCAGGCCGTAACCTATCACCAGAACTTCCGTTTCCATATCCCAGTTGTTCATGGGTCCACCTTTCTTGTCCCATTTCATAATGGTGATGTTAAGGAGCCAGAGCGCCTTTGTCAATTATTCTAAGAATCGTCCATGTCGGTTGACACCGACACCACAAAGGATAAAAATATCCGCTCATGGTTCGACAAGCTCACCACGAGCGATGTCGCCGCCCGTTCACCCTGAGCCGCTCGGCTGAGCGTTCGACTGAGCTCACGCCGAAGGCTCACGACGAAGCCTGTCGAAGGGCAAGCGGGCTATTTTCAGGGTAATCCCCCATGCCCGCTTGCGCTGGGCACCACGAAGTATGAAAATGCCTCTTCACCCTCATCTCCTTAATCCCCTTCTCCCCGAGGGAGAAGGGGAGATGGATGATATTTGGGGGACACCCCAAAGCCCCCTGGACCCCCAGAGGGGATATCGCGGCATCTCTCCTGGGCAGTTGCCACAGCGGTATTTTCGTGAGAATGCGGAAGAAATTACGAAAAATAGCCCCGATTCCTATTGCAAATTGAGAAATGGGTGCTATAATACACAAAATCTTTGCTGGTCAAAGAGGTTGTTGTCGTTGCACCTGAGGAAAACCTCATTTGCCGCAGACAGGAAGAAGCAAGGTAAGAGGGGGTAAATCCATGAGGGAACGAAATTATTGGACCCACGTTTTTGCAAAGCGCCTAAGCCGCCGCCAAGCCTTGGGGACCGCGGCCAGGGCTGGCCTGGGGCTGGCGGGGCTGTCCCTCCTGGGTTGTGCCCCTGGCGCCGCCCCCGGAGCACCAGCGGCCCAACTGCCAGAGCAGATTACGGTGGCTTACATCGTCGATCAGATCAACAACGATGCCCACCTGGACTCCACAATCATGGGGGTGGCCGTCCAGGACCACATCTATGATGGCCTCTTCAAACGGTCGGCGAGCCTGGCGATAGTGCCCGCCCTGGCAGAGAGCCACCGCTGGCTGGACGATCCCAAGATCTGGGAGGTGAAGCTGCGCAAGGGCATCAAGTTCCACAACGGCGAGCCCATGAACGCCGAGGTGGTGAAGTTCAACACCGAGCGACAGCAAAATGCCGACTTCAAGCCCCGCTACATCAGCGACTTCAAGGCGATAAAGAAGGTGGAGGTGGTGGACGAGTACACTGCCCGAGTCTACAGCGAAGCACCTGACCCCACCATGCCTCTGAAGTACATCCAGACTGGGATGGTGCCCATGAAGTACAACCAAGGGCCAACGGGGAACAAGGCCCAGTCGGACAACCCCATCGGCACCGGGCCTTACCGCTACGTTAAGTGGTTTAAGGACGACCGGGTAGAAATGGAAAGGAACGATGACTGGTGGGGATGGCAGAAGGGCATGCCGTGGGAGAAAGCTATAAAAGGCCCCAAGAAGCTAATCTATCGTGTTATTCCCCAGTCGGCGGGCAGGATGGCGGCGCTGAAAACGGGGGAGGCGGACGTCATCTTCGGTCCCGCCATGGAGGAGATCGATGCCATAAAGGCCGACCCCAACTTTACCTTCTTGCCCAATAAGAGCGGCGGCTCCCCCCATATTATACTCAGCGTCTTCGATAAGAAGAGTCCCCTTCAGGATAAGCGGGTCCGCCAGGCCCTGAACTACGCCGTGGACATGGATACCATAATTAAAAAAATCATGAAGGGCAACCCGGAACGCCAGGCCAGCGCTGTGGGCTCCTCCTACTTCGGCTTCGATAAAGACCTGAAACCCTACCCCTACGACCCCAAGAAGGCCAAAGAGCTTCTGGCCCAGGCGGGCTATGCCAATGGCTTCGAGGTGGTCTTCGACCACAACGACCCCGTGTGCTACCCCGGCGGTTCGGAGTACGTTCCGGCCATCGCCGGTTACCTGGCCGATGTGGGAGTCAAGGCCAAGCTGACACCCCACGCCGCGTCGCTCCAGTTCAGAGAGACGTCCTTAGCGAAGAAGGACGGACCCTATGGCCTCATCGAGTCCTGTCGGGGCACCTCCACCCTGGACATCGACTTCATCGTCAACCAGAACATCCACAGCAAGGGTACCCGCAACCATGGCTACTACAACAACCCAGAGGTGGACAAGCTCATCGACCAGGGGCGCAGCACGGTAAAAGTGGAGGAGAGAAAGGCCATCTACAAGAAGCTTCTAACTCTCATCAAGGATGAAGCCCCCTGGATATTCATGTTCCAGGTGACCTACGACTTTGCCTATAACAAAAAGAAGCTCCCCAACTTCAACCCCGTGATGTGGATGGCCACCTTCTACAACTACGGGCCAGAAGGGGATGCCAAAGTCTAGTTTTTGGGGGTAACCTATTACCATATTTTCGCTTTTGCCTAAAACTTTTCCCAAAAGGGATTGACAGATTAAAGGAAATGCGATATGTTGTCAACTAAGAGGCTGTCGTTAGGGGAAAGGTGGCCTCTTAATTTTTATCACATTCGGTGGGGGAGGGGACTATGCAGGCATATATAATAAAGAGGTTTCTCCAGGGGATTATCGTTATTCTGGGGGTCTCGGTTGTCGTTTTTGTTCTTATTCGCCTCACCGGGGACCCCGTTTCCCTCATGCTTCCCGAGGATGCTAGTTTGCAGGACATTCAGCGCATTCGGAAGGTGCTGGGCTTGGACGAGCCGATCCACATTCAGTACCTGAAGTTCATATCAGGAGCGGTGCGAGGGGATTTCGGCATGTCTTTGCACCACGAGCAGCCGGTGACCAAACTCATCTTTGAGCGGGTACCGGCTACTCTGGAGTTGGCGGGAGGCGCTCTCCTCCTGAGTATCTTCATTGGCCTGCCCTTAGGGGTGTTAGCCGCTTTGAAGAGAAGGACAGCCTTAGATGGGCTGGTCATGTTGGGGGCGCTGGTGGGCCAGTCGGCACCATCGTTCTGGATCGGGATCATCTTCATCCTTTTTTTTGGAGTGCAGCTTCGCTGGCTACCAGTGGCAGGGCGGGGGTCAATTCAGCATCTAATTTTGCCCGCCTTTACGGCTGGTTTCTTTAGTATGGCCCTTTACGCCCGCCTCACCCGCTCCACTATGCTGGATGTGCTGATCCAGGACTATATTAAGACCGCCCGCGCCAAAGGGCTCAAAGAGATATGGGTGGTGACCAAGCACGCCTTGCGTAACTGCCTTATCCCCGTGGTCACCGTTATCGGCCTTTCCATTGGGCACCTTCTAGGGGGTATCTTCATCATCGAGATGGTCTTCGCTTGGCCGGGTATGGGCCGGCTGGCAGTGATGGCCATCTATAGCTTGGATTACCCCATAGTACAAGGGGTGGTGTTCATGGTATCCACTCTCTATGTTTTTATCAACCTGGGTGTAGACATTTTGTATGCCTATCTGAATCCTCAGATACGCTACGCCTGAGAGGTAGAAGGGTACTAGAATGAGTGCAGAAGCTATCCAGGCCAGAATCCTTGAAGCTGACCTACTGGCGGGCGCCGAAAAAAACCGTCTGCTGTCCATCCTGGGCGAGCTGTGGAAGAAGAAGGTGGTCTTTGTCGGGGGGGTTATCCTCTTCAGTTTGTTGTTTGTGGGTATTTTCGCCCCTTATGTCTCCCCATACGACCCCCTGAAGCAGGAGCTGAATATCCGTATCTCACCTCCTATCTGGATGGCGGGAGCGAAGGCGGGCCACATTCTGGGAACGGACGCCCTGGGGCGAGATATCCTTAGTCGTCTTATCTGGGGTGCCCGCATCTCTCTAACGGTGGCGGTGGGGGCCACCGCCCTATCCATAGGCATTGGCGCCAGCCTGGGGTTACTGGCGGGGTTCAGCGGGCGCAAGGTGGACGACCTCATCATGCGTCTGGTGGATATCCAGCTGGCCTTTCCCTTTATACTGCTGGCCATCGCCCTGGTTTCCGTTATGGGGGCCAGCCTCCAGAACGTAGTCATCGTTCTTGGCATCACCACTTGGGCCACGCCGTGCCGGCTAGTTCGGGCGGAGGTGTTGTCTATTAAGGAAAGGGAATACATTGTGGCCGCCCGGGCCTCGGGGCAGCGTACTTGGTCCATCCTTTTGGGCCAGATTTTACCCAACGCCGCCACTCCCATCCTGGTGCTAGCCACCTTTGATCTTGGGCGTTTCATTCTGTCAGAGGCCTCCTTGAGCTATCTGGGTCTGGGTGTCCCGCCCCCCACTCCTTCCTGGGGGAGCATGGTGGCCGATGGCCAGGACTATCTTTCCACTGCTTGGTGGGTGTCCACTATTCCGGGTTTTATAATTATGTTCGCGTGCTTGGGAGGGAATCTGTTGGGGGACTTCCTGCGGGACGTCATGGATCCGGAGCTGAAAGAATGAAGCAGCAGGTACAAAAACACAAGTTGGCCCGGGACAAAAAAGTCTCCAATCAGCCGGCGCTGAAAGTGGAGGACCTAAGGACATATTTCTTCACCCGCGAGGGGGTGGTCAGGGCGGTAGATGGAATAAACTTTGAAATCTACCCCAACGAAGCGTTTGGTCTGGTGGGGGAGTCGGGCTGCGGCAAAAGCATGACTGCCCTCTCCATTTTGCGTTTGGTGCCACCGCCGGGGAAGATCATGGGCGGGAAGGTGTACCTCAGAGACCATAACTTGATGGCGTCGGACTACGATGAGATTTGCTCGTTGCGGGGCAACCGTATCTCCATCGTCTTTCAGGACCCCATGACCTACCTCAATCCGGTGTTCAGGATCGGGGATCAGATCGCCGAAGGGCTCCTAATCCACCAGAATATCAGTCGAGAGGAGGCTTGGAAACGCTCGGTGGAGTTGATGGAATCGGTGCGCATCGTTGACGCCGCCGATCGGGCCAAAGATTACCCCTTCCAGTTTAGCGGTGGTATGAGGCAGAGGGTGATGATCGCCATGGCCATCGCCAACGATCCCGAGCTTATCATCTTGGACGAGCCTACCACGGCTCTGGACGTTACCATTCAGGCTCAGATTATGGATCTGGTGCGGGACATCCAAGGGGAGCACGGCATGGGCGTTCTCCTTATCACCCATGACCTGGGGGTGGTGGCCGATCTGTGCCAGAGGGTTGCGGTGATGTATGCGGGAAAGATCGTGGAGTTGGCCAAGATCGAGCCCCTTTTTGAGACGCCGCGGCATCCCTACACCATCGGGCTTTTTAACTCCCTACCCCGGTTGGATCAGCGGCGCAGCCGGTTGACGACCATCGAGGGGCAACCTCCCAACCTGGCTCGCTTGCCCAAGGGATGCAGCTTTGCTATTCGTTGTTCGGTTGCCAGGCCCGACTGTATCTCCACCCCCCAAGAGCTAAGGGAGGTTGATCCGGGGCACTGGGTTCGGTGCTGGTTGGTGGAATAGCCATGGCTGAAGATAACATTCTCATCGATGTACAGAACCTGACGAAGCACTTCCCTATAAGGCGGGGGATCATCTTCGAGCGAATCACGGGGTCGGTGCAGGCGGTGGACAAGATCAGTTTTACCATCCGTCGGGGGGAAACCCTGGGTATGGTAGGGGAGTCCGGCTGCGGCAAGACAACTTTGGCTCGGGTGATCCTGGGGTTAATGCCGGCTACTTCGGGGCATGTTTATTTCGATGGCGAGGACGTATGCTCTCTGAAAGGGGAGAAGCTACGCCTCCTTCGCAAGGATATGCAGCTAGTCTTTCAGGACCCCTACGCTTCCCTCAATCCCCGTATGACAGTGGAGGCCATCGTTAGAACACCCATGAAGGCCTTCAACTTGTATTCCAACGCCGAGCAGAAGGAGAAGGTGGGGGAGATTCTGAACACGGTAGGCTTGACAGACTTCCACGCCAAGCGTTATCCCCATCAGTTCAGCGGAGGGCAGCGGCAACGCATTGGCGTGGCGCGCGCCCTGGCGGCCAGCCCCAAGTTCATCATCGGAGACGAGCCAGTATCCGCCCTGGACGTTTCCATCCGGGGTCAGGTTCTGAATCTGCTCAAAGACCTTCAGGACGAGTTTCACCTCACCTACCTCTTTATATCCCACGACCTGAGCGTGGTGCAGCATGTCAGCGATCGGGTGGCCGTTATCTACCTAGGAAAGTTGATGGAGCTGGCTACAGGAGATGACCTATATCGGGAGCCGTTACATCCCTATACCCAGGCTTTGCTGGCCGCCGTGCCTCCCCCGTCTCCCCGTGCCCGAAGGACGGAGAGGGTCGTTATCCATGGTGAGACTCCCAGTCCGGCCAATCCGCCCAGCGGCTGCCGATTCCGCACCCGTTGTCCCAAGGCCATCGTGGAGTGCGCCGAGATTGAGCCGCCCCTGAAAGAAGAGAGGCCAGGTCACGTAGTGGCCTGCATACGAGTTTAGTCCCCGTTTATTGCCAAAGAGGGTCGTCGTCCTGGGTTCTTTTCTCTCGGTGCTGCCGAAGGAAGTCCTCTAACTCCTGAAAGATGGAGTCGGAGACGGTGGATTCCTCTGGAGGGGTGGCGGTTTCTTGGTATATCTCTTCTAAACGGCGCACGTAGCTGAGAAGCTCGGGGTTGCGTAGCAGTGCCTCATCCACCTTCTGTACCAGAGTGGCGGCGGCTATTTTCAGCTCTTCCAGGTCTGTTTCCATCTCCAGTAAATGGCTCAGTCTGTCCAGAAGACGATAGGTCACTTTGGGGTTGGGGATGGACTGAAGATAGTGGGGGGCGTGGCCCCAAAGGCTGGCGGTGGCCATTCCCCTCCCAGCGGCGGTATCCATGAGAAGGGAGTGAATGCTGGTGGGGCCCTGATAATTCGAGGAGCGAACTGACAGCCGCTGCAACTTCTCTCTGAGCCTTGGCTCACTGGCGGAACCCGATATAGGGCAGTCCATGGTGTGGGGCACGCTGTCTAAGGTTCCTCCCAAAGAGATTAAGCGTTCCACATGACACTCCTGAGCGATGTCCAGGATACAGTCCACGTAGGTGTGCCACTTGAGATGGGGCTCGGCACCCAAAAAGATGACCAGATCCGGAGCTGGTGTTTGGCCCTGCCAGTAGTAGAATTCGTTTACAGGCCAGCTCAGCCGTCGCACGGCACCCTCATCGATGACGATGTGGGGCCGGTGTCGGGTAAAAATGTAGAATTCCTCCGCCTGGATATGGGCGAACTTCCTGGCCTCCAGCTTATCCCGCAGATAGGCTACCCCTCCGCTGGCTACCTGTCCCGCATCTGGCCATCCGGTAAAGGCGGCTACCATGGTGGCTTCTCTTAGAGATGGTAGCTGGTGAATAACCACATTCTCCACGTCATACCTTCAGCCAGCACTACTTCGCATTACTCCCTGGAGGTCATGCTTCCCCGGGCGGCGTAACAAGTCTAGCACTTCCAGGTGACAGGAACAAGATAGTGTCCAAATTATTCACGAGCACCCTCCTGGGTGATTCGGGTCTTTCCTTTGCCGCCCTCTGACACCGGGAAAGAAGCTTCCTATCCCCCTAAAGCAGGAATAAAGGGGACACTATCGGTCAATCAGCTTAGGGGCCAGCCCCATCTCTACCAACCCCAGGTCGGTGAGGCGGAGCTCTGAGGGATGACAGGAGGGCAAAGAGAGTGGACCGCCGATAAAACCAGGGATCGGCTCTTTCCGCCCCGTCTATTACCTATTTGCCTTGACGACCGGAGTTCCTGGGCCAATCCTAATACTTAATTAGTGAATAGACCGGGTATTTGTTTAATTTCTCTCTACCGTTTAAGGCAGTAAGCTCAATTAAGAAAGCAATACCCACAACATTTCCTTGAAGTTGTTGTATTAACGCTGTTACACTATCAACTGTACCCCCTGTAGCCAAAAGGTCATCCACGATCAAAACTTTAGCACCCGGATTTATGGCATCCTGATGTATCTCTAATGTATCGGTGCCATATTCCAAATCGTAGGTTACGGAATACTTTTCAGCAGGAAGTTTCCCTTTCTTGCGCACAGGCACAAATCCTGCGCCCAACTCATAGGCAATAGCGCCACCAAAGATAAAGCCTCTTGCCTCAACCGCAACTACCAAGTCTATGCCCTGGTTTCTATGTTTATTTGCCAAGGTGTTTACAGCTTCTTTAAATGCCCGTCTGTCTTGCAATAAGGGACAGATATCCCTGAATATGATGCCTGTTTGGGGAAAATCAGGGACGTCTCTAATGTAGTCTTTTAATAGGGCCATTTTTTCTATTTCTCCTTCTATTTCTCCACAGTTTATTAATTCTTTACGCCGTATTTTAGAATGAACAAGGCGCATAGCACAAGGCATCAAGTTCCCACTTCAGGAAAACCCCTCATGGTCGGCCTCGAGGGAGGATGCCCAGGGAAGACCGTCGCCGCCTGGTAGTGGCTCAAGTCTTCCATGACCACCTGGCGATATAGCCCGGGGTTACCTCCACCAACCCCAGATCGGTGAGACGCAGCTCTGGGATGACAGGGAGGGCAAGAAAAGAAAGGGTATCAAAGGGGGCGGGCAGAGAACAGCCCATATCCCTGGCGGCCTGATTCAGCTTCTCCAGGTGGGCCACCACAGCCTCAAGGGGCTCCGGTGAGAGGATGCCGGCCACGGGTAGAGCCAGGGCCGCCTCCAGTCGGCCCCCCGCCACCGCCACCAAGCCCCCCTGACGCTCCTCTACCTCCTTGACCGCTTGGTACATGTCTCCATCGTCCGTTCCTACCACTACCACATTATGAGAGTCATGGGCCACCGAGGAGGCCAGAGCGCCTCTTTTCAGGCTAAAGCCGGTGACTAGCCCCAGACCGATGTTTCCCGTAGCTCGGTGCCGCTCCACCACCGCCAGCTTTAGAATATCTCGTTCGGTATCTGATACCACCCGACCATCCTGGACGGCTGCCTTTGCCACCTTCTTCTTGGTGATAACCTGCCCGGGAACAACTTCTATAATGGGCCATGTGTCCCTAGTGACAGGGAGGAACAGATCTTCCACGGTGAAGGCCTTGATGCGTACCGTATGCCCTATCTCCTCTGATACGCTGGCTTGAGGTGAGAAGAGGGCCTTTCCCTCCTGAGCCACCAGTCGTCCCCTACGGAATACCTTCTCTACCTGGAAGCTGCGCAGGTCGTCCACCACGATTACGCTGGCCTCATAGCTGGGGGCTATGGCCCCCAAACGGCGCAAGCCGAAATACTGAGCTGGATTGATGGTAGCTAGTTGAATGGCCCGTATCGGTTCCAGACCCAGTCGGATAGCCCGCCTCACCACAGCGTCCATGTCGCCATCTCGCAACAGGTCGGTGGCGCTACGGTCGTCCACCACCAGCATACACCGGCGATGGGCGTCGCCCTGGGCCAGGGGCAGGAGCGCCTCCAGGTTCTTTTCTGCGGAGCCCTCCCGAATCATGATATACATTCCCCGGCGCAGCTTCTCTTGAGCCTCCTGGTAGGTGGTGCACTCGTGGTCGGAGCCGATGCCGGCAGACAGATAGGCGTTCAACTCCTTGCCTCTCAGCTCTGGGGCATGGCCGTCTATCACCCCCTCCTGGGAAAAGTCCAGCTTGGCCAAAACATCGGCATCGCCAGTCAGCACTCCAGGGAAATTCATCACCTCCCCTAGCCCCAGCACCCGCCGCCAACGCCGGGCGGGCCGAAGCTCTCGCGCGCTGAGGCGAGCCCCCGCCGTCTCTAAAGACGTGGCCGGGACACAGGAGGGAAGCATAAAGTAAAGATCCAAGGGCAGGGGTCGGGCACAATCCATAAGGTAACGCACCCCCTCCAGGCCAGCCACGTTGGCCATCTCGTGGAGGTCGGTGACGGCAGCCACGGTACCATGAGGCACCACCGCCCGAGCATATTGGGGCACGTGCAGGAGAGAGCTTTCCACATGGGTGTGACCGTCGATAAGGCCAGGAAGGAGGTATTTGCCCTTCAGGTTCATCGTCCTACGGCCCCGGGAATAGCTCCCCACACCCACGATACGTCCGCCATAGATGGCCACATCCGCCTCCTCCACCTGAGCGCTGAGGGTGTTTACGACGCGGGCATTCTTGAGGAGGAGGTCCGCTGGGGCCTCTTCTTTGGCTACGGCTATATAATCGGCTAGCCCCATCTCACTCCTGTTTCAACACACAGATATCGGGAAGGTGACGATATTTCTCTCCATAGTCCAATCCATAACCGACAACGAAGAGGTCGGGGATTTGAAACCCCAGATAGTGGATAGAGAGAGGGACTTGTCTTCGGGAGGGCTTGTCCAACAGGGCACAGATACGCACTGAGGCGGGCCCCTGGCGCGCCAGATGCTTCATCAGAAAATCCACCGTGAGGCCGCTATCTACTATATCCTCCACTATTAGCACCGGACGCCCTTTTACTTCGCCGCTCGGACCCTGGGTCATGCTCACCCGGCCGGAAGACTCCGTGGCATCGCCGTAGCTGGACAGGCGGACGAAGTCCATCTCCAGGGGCAGGCGGAGGTGACGCACCAAGTCAGCCATAAAGATAAAGCTCCCTTTGAGGACGCCGAGCATCAAGAGGTCCATCCCCTCATAATCCCGCTGGATTTCTCCCGCCAGGCGCTCCACCGCCTGGGAGATTTGGTGCTGGTCCAGGAACACCTCTAGTTTCACACCGAGACGCCTCCTGAGTGCCCACCCCTAACGCATATCGACTACGGCATTTCCCCCGGCGAGGCGACCGAAGACGGCACCCCGCATGAGACCGGCTCCGGCGGTGTAGTTGTGATAAAAGAAGCCTCCGGTAATCTCTCCTGTTGCATAGAGACCGGGTATAACGTTGTCTTCAGTATCCAGCATCTGCGCCCTGGTGTTGACCTTGAGGCCGCCGAAGGTGAAAGTGATGCCGCAACATACCGGGTAGGCGACAAAGGGAGGTGTATCTAGAGGAAGGGCCCAGTTGGACTTGGGAGGCACAACTCCTCTGGTGCCTTTACCATCCTTTAGGCCGGGGTTGAACTCTCCTCCCCTCACTCCTTCGTTGAACCGGCGCACGGTAGATACCAGAACATCGGAGTCTATGGCCAGCTTCTCTGCCAGTTCATCAAGAGTATTGGCGGAGGCTGGCGTGCTCAAGACGGAATAGCGCTCCTCTCGCAAATCATGGGTTTTTGCATCGAATACCTGAAAGGCGATGCCGCGGGGCTGGCCCAGGATGGCGCGGCCCGTCTTGGCGTAGGTATATGACCCCAGGTCCTCCCCCTCGTCCACGAATCGCTCGCCCCGGGCATTAAGCATTATGCTATACATATATGCGACGCGATTCGTTCGATCGAAGATTTCCACGTCACCCACTGGTGGAGCATTGGCCTCTATGGGCGTGGCATGGCATCCGGACCACTGGCCGAAGGGTTGAGCTCCCATTTCCAGGGCCGCCCTCAGGCCGTCCCCAGTATCGTACCTGGTTCCCCGAACTTTGACGGTATTCCACTCCGGGCCCAGATATTTTACCCGCATCTCGGTGTTGGCCTCGAAGCCTCCACAGGCCAGGATGACGGCCTTGCTATGAATGTCGTGGAAGCCCTCTCTGTTCTTTATGGTAACACCATAAACCACGCCTCGGGAATCCATGAGGAGGCGCGTCATCTTGGTCTCGTAGCGAATCTCTATTGCCTCCTTCTTCTCGGCGGCTTTAAAAAGGGCGACGACAAGTCCCGGGCCCCTTCCTTTGGCTTCTATCACCGTACCAGGGTTGAAGTAGCGTACACCGCCCACGGTGCGAGCAAAGAGGAAAGTGAGGTCCCACTCTACCCCCAGGTGGGCCATCCACCGAGCGGTAGAGGCGGACTCTTCGATGACAACTCGGGTAAGCTCGGGATCGGCCAGGCCCTCGGTGACCCGCATAATGGCTTTGTAGTAGTCATCGTGGTCATACGTGCCCACCTCCATGGCCGCTAGTTCCGCTGGGGTGAGGGTAGGTATCAACTCCTTGATGTCCGGAAGGCCGCTGTAGGTGAAGCGAAAGATGCCCCCCGTGAAGCGGCTGTTACCCCCTCTCAAGGCGTAGGAGGCCTTCTCCAGAACCAATACCTTAGAGGCACCGGCCTCGCAGGCCGATAGGGCGGCTGTTAGAGCGGCGTTCCCTGCCCCCACCACAATGACGTCGTATTTAGAGGTCGTTGGGCGAGCCAAAGGCGATTCCTTTCTTTTGTCAAAACTCAGCTACATCTTAACCAGCCCCACCCCGTCCTTGAACTCTATCGTGGTACCGAAGGGGGCCGACAACTCGTTCAGGTACTCAATGGCTTTTCGGGCCGTCTCCGGGTCGGCCAGCCTGGGGAGGCCACCCTGAGAGCGAGGTTTCACAGCCCAGACCACGGGATGGATCTTAAGTTGGGTTAGCCTCCCTGGCTCCGCAAAAGAACAAACACCGACTATGGAGGCGGGCACCCGCGCCGTGATGTAGCCTCCAGCCGGACTCGAGGGCGGCGGTAGCTCCTCTCGAGCATCGAAGGCATCGGCGGGCGTCGCCTCCCAGCGGCGGGCCTCCCCCCCATACCCCGCCCGCCAGTAGTAATCGGAGGGAAGCTTCTTCACCGTGTTGCTCATCCTCATGAAATCCCCCGGGTCATAGAAAATGGGCCGGTTCCTATAGATCTCAATTCCCCTGAGGGGGGAATGGCTCCCCTGGGCAACGAACACATCGGCTCCAGCATCGATACAGGCTCTAGCAAAGGGAGGCAGGAACTTAGCGGGGACACTCAAACCTTTGTCCGGATCCCATTCATGGCTATGGATATGCACCATCACATAGTCTGCTTGCCTCTTGGCGTCCTTAATGGAGTTCAAGTTGCCCCTGACATCCTCCTCATCGGCTACGGGGGTGATTCCCGGCTCGTTTATTTCCTCAAATCTATTGACTGCGTTGTGAAGGCCCGCTGGATTGAACAACCATGTCTTGCCTACCTGGGTTATCCACCACCCCATATTATGGGCCAACTGTTTAATGGATTCCAAAGTTTTGGCGTCCACCTGATAGTAAAAGCGAAGGGGATTCAAGCCTGGTCTGCCCTTCATATCTCGCCTTGTCTCGCCGGCCTTGGCCCACCCCATAAAGGATGAACACATGGATATGAGGGCTACTCTCCCCTTTCCCGTATCCAGGTAGGCCGGCTCTCGGGCCTCCCCCAGGTTCATCCCGGTGCCCGCCCAGGGCAAACCAGCCTCTCTGAGCGCCTGCCAGGTGGACATAAGGCCGCCGTAGGAGTAATCCAGGCTGTGATTCGAGGCATGGGACACAATATCGAAGCCGGCCCACTTCAGCTCATCCACCACGAAGCGAGGGGAGCGCATCCACGTCCAGCCCGCCTCGGCCGCCGGGTACACCTCAGGGCCATCATAGTCGTGGATCAAGGTCTCCAAATGCGTGTAGGCGACATCCGCCTGGCGAAGAATGTTTATCAGAGACAAAAACCTCTCATCGCTATGGACGGACAACCGACGGTTGATAATGGCGTCGCCGGTAACGGCTAAAGTGAAGTTTGTCTCCATGTGACTCCTCTTCCTACCTCTTTACTAATAGCCAATTTCCGCTATCGCTACCCGGAAAATGAGCCTTAAATGCATCTGCTATTGTAGTGCCTTAACCAGGACAAGGTCAACTTGGGAGAAGGAGGGGGTTCAGATGGCAGTCGTTTTCTTTCCCCCCTCTAGTTGCAATGAGATGGTGTAGCCATGGCGAGGGATAGTTTGAATGATTTGTCCCTCGGAGGGACCGATCTTAGCCCGCAGATTTCTTATATGAGTCCTCACCACTTCTGGGTTGCCGGTGTTAGGAGGGAATTTCCAGACATCATGAAGCAAGGTTTCGCTGGAAACCACCTCTCCGGCGTGCTCCATCAAATGGCGGAGCAGTGCAAATTCAGTGGGGGTTAGGGTGACGTCTCTACCATGGATGGATGCCTTAAAAGTGTGGAGATCCAGGACCAGGGAGCCGATCTTTAAGGTCTGGCGCGCTCCCTGGGGGACGCCCTCTAACAGGGTTGTTACTTGCTTTTCCAACGCCGCTATTTCAAAGGGTTTTACCAAGGTGGTGCCAACCCCAGCACCGAGAGTCTCCAAACAGGCTTCCCCCTCCTTTCCTAGCCCGGGATGCATCAAGAGGATAATAGGTACGCCCTTAGCCAGGGCCAGGGTTCCCAGGGCACGACATACCTCAGTGCCCTCTCTAGAACAAGTGAATGCGTCGACGATCATCAGATGGACAATGACCTCCTGCAGCGATCTAATGGCTTGCGCCCCCCTGCGCAGGCCGATGACGATGTGGCCTTCAGCGTGCAAGGACTGGGTTACTGCTTCAACGAGATTGACATTCCTGTCAACGATGAGGATACAAGCCATAAAATGCTACCCCTTTCAAATACAAAGATAAAGAAACTCCCAGGATATTTCAACCATAATTATCTTAAGAGTGATTGCAGATGGTGCTATACTAAATCTAAGAGCTACTATGGCACATACGTATAGAGCGACTGCCATGAAAGCACTATTCTTCCCTCGTGGAACATGGCGGAGAGGGTTGGCCGTGTTTTCAGCAATGGCGGTGCTCTTGGCCACCTTCATTTTTATCGCCTGCTCTCCTTTGGCCCCCGTCACCCCTTCCCCAACCAAGGGCGTGCCCGTCACCCCATTCCCTCCTGCGAGCACCAAAGGCAGCGCCTCTCCCTCCTCCTTAGCGGGGAACATCTCTGGAGAGGACGCCTATCGCCTTGTTCAGGCTCTCGCCGTCAAGGTCGGTTCCCGACCGGCTGGCTCGGAAGCAGTAAAAGAGGCCTCTATCTACATTGCGCAGCAGTTTCAAGATGGCGGCTATCAGGTTCAAAAGCAGGGATTCTCTTTTCGGCAATATCTGGACGAGGGGGCGGAGGCGACCGTTCTTAGCTCCCCGCCTAAGGAGCTCCACCCCAATACCCTCTTTTATTCCTTGGGAGGGGAGGGGGAGGGGGAGGTGGTGGCCGCAGGTATAGGTGAGGACAAAGACACCCAAGGGGTGAAAGGGAAAATAGCCCTGGTAGAACGAGGCGTCCTTCGCTTTTCCGAAAAAGTGGAGAACGCTGCCCGAGCCGGAGCAGTGGCCGTCATAGTCTATAACAACCAGGCTGGAAATTTTCGGGGTTCTTTGGGTTCTCTGAGCCGCATTCCCGCGGTGGCTCTTTCTCAGGAGGAGGGGGAGGCGCTACTGTCAGCCTTGGGTCAGTCGCCGGTGAGGGTGAGGCTGGTTGTCAAGGGTCACATCCAGGAGGGGGAGGGGCTGAATGTTATCGCCAAAAAAGACGTCACCAAGCCCTGTCGCTGGCTTCTGGGGGCCCACTATGACTCTGTGGCCGCCGGGCCAGGGGCCAACGACAATGCCTCTGGGGTGGCGGTTGTCCTTGAGGTGGCCCGCCGTGCCGCCTTCGCCCCCTGGGCCTCGGGCCTTTGTTTCGTCGCCTTCGACGTGGAGGAACTGGGGTTGTTCGGCAGCCGGCACTATGTTGATTCTCTCTCCCCCCGAGAGCGACAGGCCATGGAGGTCATGGTTAATCTGGACATGGTGGGGGTGGGGGACTCCTGGGGGCTGGCGGGCACCTCAGAGATGGTCGCCCTGGGACAGGCAGTGGCGGAGGAATGGCGAGTGGCCGCTCAGGAATTTCGCCTTGCCCCTGAGCTATCCAGCGACCACGCCAGCTTCCAGGCAGCGAGCATCCCTGTCCTCTTCATTCACCTGAGAGAAGACCCCCGCTACCACACCGCCGAGGATAAGGCAGAGTATGTGAGGCCAGAACATCTGCAAACAGCGGGACGCATCGCCCTGGGGGTAGTAGAACGACTGGCTCAAGGAGGCTCTCGCCAGTGAGCCAGCCGTGGGCCGTTAAGGAAACGGGGTTTTGCCTTCAGTGTCAGAAGGAGTATCCCCTCGAAACAAAACGCTGTCCCCTGTGCGGCAGCCGCCTGGTGGCCAAGACAGTGAGAGTACCTTTGGACAGGCAGTGAGGGTGCCCAATCTGGCCCAGGGCTCCCCACAAGAAAAGACACTCCGAGATGAACTGCTCGCTGATCACCTTGCCTTGCGGGATTCCTTTATAGCTTTTCTGGGCCTGAACCGGGAAGGGATAGCATCGGAGGACTTCTTCAGAAACTGTCGGGATACAATGTACCGCCTCCTGGTACATGCCAAGAAAGAGGATATCTATCTATTGCCTATGATGCGGAAGCTGCTACACGTTGAGGAGATGGAGCCTCTGCCGGAACATGCCCCTCCCATTCTGTACGAAGAAGAGGTCTAAGCCCCCTATTCACAGCTCCGCTAGCCGGTGCTAGAGATCCCGCTGTAGGCCTTGGCCTCCCCAGACCAGGTGATACAGGGGGAAAGCTCCTTTATTATGCAATCCCGCATGGCAGCCAGGATGTCCCCATTCAGCTCTCGGGTGGCAAAAACGTAGCCCGTTTCTCGGTTCCCTTTGACCTGAAGGTAATGAGAAAAGTCGGTATCAAGCTCGGTGATGCCGAACTGCTCCGGATGGTGGTAGGGTGGGGTGCCCGGGTAGGGCATGAAGGCGCTGACGATATACTCGTGGGGACAACACTCCAGCATCAGCTCCACCGTCTCCCGCACCGTTTCCCACGTCTCGCCAGGGAAACCTACGATGAGATAGGCCCTTACCGTCAGCCCCGAGGCCTTGGCGCAGGCGATGGCTGCCCTTACCTGGGCCGGCGTATGAGGCTTCTTCATAAGACGAAGCATCTTGCGGGAACCCGATTCCACACCGAAGGAGATGTGTCGGCAGCCGCTTTGGGCCAGAAGGTCGGTCACCTCCGAAGAGCAGCGATGGGCTTCTCCATAGCAGCGATAGTTCAGGTTCAGCGGCTTCAAAAGCTCATTTATGCGTCGCAAACGGGGCAGTTGAGCGGTGAAGATGTCATCGTTGACCTTAAGGTTCGTCACTCCCATCTCTGTGGCCAGATAAACCGCCTCTCGAACCAGCCCCTCTGGAGAGCGAAAGCGCACCCTTTCGTTGGCCCCCATCATGTGGCCAGCACAGAAGGTGCAGCGGTAGGGGCAGCCCCGAGACGATATCATGCTCAGGCTGCGCTTGCCCGCCACCTGGCGACGATAGCTGTCTAAATCCACCAGCCGGTAGTTGGGTAGAGGGAGAGAATCCAGGTCTGCCACCGGTGGCTCCCGTAGAACACGAGGCGGCGCGTCTTCCTTCCCCAGTGCCTCCACCAGACGTAAAAGGGACGTTTCTCCCTCTCCCACCACCACGTAGTCGAAATGGGTTAGGGCTTCCTGGGGTAGTGCTGAGACATGGGGTCCTCCAGCTACCAGGGCCGCCCTGGGGTTTACCCCCCGCGCCACCCTCGCCACCTCCAGGGCAGTGTCGTAGGTAGCGGTGTAGGTGTGAAAGCCGTAAACATCGGCGGGAGGGATAAGACGCACCCAGGTATCTTCAGTGGTAGAGGACAGGTCTACCAAAGTGGCCTCGTGACCATGGTAATTGAGGTAGGTGGCCAGATACAGAAGGCCCTGATTGGGCTCTAGGCGGTCATTGGCCACCTGGGGGCAAGGAACCTGAATGAGAGCGACCTTCACGCCCATATTCTAGTGTATGTTTTCCCCAGTGTCAAAAGCATGAACCGATGGTGTTTAAAACGGGGCTTTCCAGGGGGCTCCTTGGGGGTCTGGAGATGTCTCTGGATCTCAAATCTTGGGTGCCGACGGGTGGCTGACGCGGCGGACAGTTTGTGATACATTAAAAATGGCTGGTGGCATCATTTTTCAGCATCTGCTAGATTAGGAGGTAGAGTATGAGCACCATTCCTTACCCTAGCTACCGGCTATGGAGCACCCTGGTTTTCCGCGGCGTGGTCTTTGCCTTCCTCGTGGGCTATGTATTGTTCATCCTCGGTCTTCTGCTATCTCTAGCCTCACATACTAACTCCGCTCAGTTTGCCACATCCTTGGTCTCTCCGGAGACCCTCTTTTCCGTTCGTCTCAGTCTGATTACAGCTACGCTATCGGCCGGGGCGAGTCTGGTTATAGCCATCCCGGCCGCCTATGCCCTGTCTCGGGCCCACT
Organism: Chloroflexota bacterium; assembly: GCA_016183425.1. Taxonomy (GTDB): domain Bacteria; phylum Chloroflexota; class Dehalococcoidia; order JACPEP01; family JACPEP01; genus JACPEP01. The sequence continues at coordinate 28,927 of JACPEP010000037.1, read as the reverse complement.
TCTGGGGCAAGAGTATTGTGGAGACCCTTTTAGATCTTCCCCTGGTAATGCCGCCCATCGCCCTGGGGATGGCTCTTCTTGTCTTCTTCCGTACTCCGGTGGGCCAGGGGATAGAGGCTACGGGAGTTAGATTTGTGTTCACACCTTTGGGCATTGTTCTCGCCCAGTTTACCCTGGTATCTACCTTTGCCCTGCGCATGATGAAGGCCAGCTTCGATAGCATTGACCCTCGCTACGAGAAGGTGGCACAGACCTTGGGTTGTCACCAGGGTGCCATCTTTTGGCGGGTGACCCTGCCTCTGGCGCGAAGGGGCATCCTAGCGGCGGCTGTCCTTACCTGGGCCCGGGCCGTGGGAGACTTCGGGGCGACGGTTATTCTGGCTGGTGCTACTGCGTTCAAGACGGAAACCTTGCCCATCGCCATCTTCCTGAACCTGTCTACCATCCACATTGAGAGAGCCATTGCTGTCACCCTTATCCTTGTTGGTTTATCTCTGGTAGCCCTCCTGGGGTTTCGTTGGGTGGGGGGCAGGGGGTTGTAGTTTGATTTCCATTCGCGGCCTGTCTCTCCGCCTTGGGGATTTCGCCCTAATAGATATCCACCTGGATATCAGAGAAGGCGAGTACTTTGTCCTCCTTGGCCCCACCGGGGCCGGTAAGAGTACCCTGCTGGAGTGTGTGGCCGGCCTATGTCGGCCCTCCAGGGGCGAGATATGGCTTAACGGCCAGGAAGTAACTCGCATCCCCGCTGAGGGAAGAGGAGTAGGGTACCTGCCTCAAGACTATGCCCTTTTTCCTCACCTCACGGTGTACAAAAACATCACCTTCGGGTTAGAAACAAGGCGATTGGCCCCTGACCGAGCTCGGGAAAAGGCAAATCAGGTAGCCCAACTCTTGGGTCTTCTTCCCTTGTTGGCGCGCTTTCCAGAGACGCTGAGCGGTGGCGAAAGACAACGGGTGGCTCTGGCCCGAGCCCTGGTGACGGAGCCTAAGGTACTTCTGCTGGACGAGCCCTTCTCTGCCCTGGATCCCAATACCAAAGGCCAGTTGAGGCTGGAGTTGAAGGATATTCAGAAGAAGCTACGAATAACAACGATCCACGTTACTCAAGATTTCGAGGAGGCCTTCATTCTTGCCGATCGCATCGGAGTTGTCTTTCAGAGGCGCATTCAGCAGGTGGGGAGTCGGGAGGAGGTTTTCTACCGCCCGGCCAGCCGCGAAATAGCTCGCTTCGTGGGGGTCAAAAACATCCTACGGGGGATGATCACCAGCGTCGCCCCGGACGAGGTTTGCTTAGAGTGGCAGAATCGAAGCTTCCAAGCACTACCCTATTCTGGGGTCTCCCATGGCGAGGTGGACTTCTGCATCCGACCCAGTGAGATAATGCTTATTCGCCCCGACCGTCCCTTGCGTTCCGGAGTGAGGGAAAACATCCTTCACGGTGATATCGTTCATGAGGTGGCACGAGGCAGCGTCTATACTCTGTATTTTCGCTGCCAAGGCTCACCCGACCACTACGACCTGGAAATAGAGCTTCCCAGCCATGCCTACTGGCGCTTGAACCTGGAGCAGCGAAAAGCGGTTACCATTTCTCTCAAGAAAAGCGCCATCTACATAATTCCATCTGGACAGGCTACCTAGGGCACTTCTTGAGCGTAAAGGCGAAACTTAACGTTTCCTACTCCGCCTCCCTCCAGGCCGGGATCCATACATTGGGCGGTGCTAATCAAGATAGCATTGGGGTCCCGACCGTCCATAATACGGTCGAAAGCCAACTCCACATACCAGGCTAATGGGGCCAGGGCGCGCAGGCAGAGGGGGGCGGTGGACTCCGCCGTGTTGAGCATTCCCCCATCAAAAACGAAGCGGTGCCCTGCTTCCAGTCCGCCCAAGCAGTATTGAGACTCGGTAACCTGGGCCACAATGCGGCATCGCTGCCAAGCCGGTAAGCGAGGCAGGGCAGCGACTATTCGGGGCGAGACCCGGGCAATGTCCCCTTCTGCCATGCCAAAGGTGTGGCGCAACTCGTCCCTCCCTCTCTTGTCCATAGAGTCACCTCTTTCAGGGTATATCTTTTCCATAGGAGGCTGTCCCGTAAACCTCTTTTGTGACCCTGGCCGTGGCGGCGGCGAGGCCGCCTGAATGTTGTCCTTCGCTTAGCACCATCAGACCCCGAACGCTCTCAAGATTCTCGCTACCCGGCTCAGTTCCACCCGGCCTTGGCCCATCCCCAAGGGGCCTCGCCACTTCGCCATAGCTTGAGCAAGCTATGGGTCATCCCTATCAGGGACCACTCACTCTGGACAGCCCCAAGCCTCCGTCTCATAAACCGCCTGAACCCCTGTCCTTCCTTGACCTGGCCCAGCACCGGCTCCACGAGTGCACCCCGCAGCTTGTATAGGGCCAGCCCTCGCTTCGTCAGCAGCTTGCGCTCCATCTGTCCTTCGGGCTCAGCCCTTTGGGAATACGCCCTGGGGGACAACCCCACTCCCGTAGCAGCTTCCGTTGTTTCCAGTCCTTGGTGGTGGCAATGAGGAGTTCTGGCATCTCGGGGCGGGAGCAAGCCTTAATGTTGGCCTCACTCTAGAGGCCCGCATCGCCCAAGCCCACCCGCGGCCTCTCTTCTATACCCGCCGTCTCCCAGGGTATGCCCCATGGTCAGAAGCATCGGCTCCAGTTGTTGCACATCGTTGGCCTCCTGGGTCACCCCAACAGCTACTATAATCTGATCCTCACTTACCACCGCCTGGGCATTGTAGCCTTGCGAGTGCCCTTGCCCGGTCTTCATGATACGGCTATCTGGGTCAGTCGTGTTAGCCTTGGCCTCTTCAGAAGGGGTGCTTCCACCACCTGGGGCTTCCTGCCCCACCTCTTCTTGCCTGTGGCTACCTCTTCTGCCTGCCTCTGGGCCAGGTGCTCCTGAGCTGCCTGCGCCGCCTCCCGCTCCAGCCGAGCCCTGGCTTCCTGCAACCGCTTCAGCCGCCCCGTCCTCCGCCTCAGCCCTTCAGGTAACTCGTTGCCCCGGCGCTCAGGTCCAAACAGGGAACTCTCCTCGGCATCCACCTTCTTGGTTCTCCGCCAGTGTCCCCTGAACCTCTTTCTCAATAGCCTCGTAGCTCCGATTCGCCGCCAGAGCCGCGTTAGCGGCCACTTTGGTCCCATCCAGAGCTACTACTCCTAGCTTCACCAGACCCGCCTCACTACATAGCCGCAGCACTTCCACAAAGAGCCTCTCCAACGCCTTCTCATGTTTGGTCCGGAACCGACATAGCGTCCGGAAGTCCGGCCTCTGGTTGGCCGCCACCACTCGGAAGCCTACGTCTCTTTCCAGGGCCCGGGCAATGCGCCGGGAACTCCGCAGGCCTGGCAGAGCGTACAACAGCACCGTCACCATCATCCCAGGATCGTAGGCCGCCGCACCCCAGCCATCATTCCGGTAGACAGCGTAAAACTCTGTCAGGTCCATCTCCCCTACGGCATCCACGATGAACCAGGCCAGATGGCCCTCGCTCAACCACTCCTTCAGAGACGGAGGCATCAAATAGCTTTGCTCCCGATCACAAGGCAGCAGGTTGTAGGCCATGGCTTCCTCCCTCTCACCAAAGCTTTCCTCTATTCTACAACTTCAGCCTCAGCCCCGGAATGGGGGTTTATGGGACAAGCTCATTACTGTTTTTTGATTCTTGGCAAGCTGATGCACTTACCTATCCTCTATGTGTGGTGTTTGAATAAATAGGCAGCATGCAAAACATTCTATTACAATTTAGCAAAAAATGTTGGAGAATCCATGAAGAAGTTGCGACTATATTGTGACGGTTTTCCCATTTGTGCACGACTGTTAGTGCATCTTTAAGCTTTGCCCAAGGGTGAAAAACTCGTTTTAGGTTTGCAAGGTGACTAGAAATGTACTGCCGGACCCAGCAGAAGGATTATTATGACACTGCTCAATCCCACCATAGCCGCCGAAAAGAGACCAACGTAGAAGGGCCGAATGCCTAGACCACGAAGGGTATTGAAGGCTGTCCCAAGCCCCACTCCAGCCATAGCAACTGCCAGGATGTTCCCTGACCAGTAGGTAATGGCGCTAGTCGACCCTTGCCATTGCTTCGCATTCCATATCAGAAACTGTCCGCTGTCCTGGAGAGAAGCATCTCCAAAGGAGCGAATGGCAGCCATGGCAACGAATCCGAGGATGAAGAGGGGAAACAAGCTCAGGGCATTGATCCGGCTACTTCTTTCTTTCCCTTCTCTAGCTATGCGTCGGGCATAGATGTAAGCCATAAGAGGAATGACAATGGCCATAAACACGTTTCTAACCAGTTTAGTTACCACAGCAACGTCGGCCACTGAAGGGCGGCTGGTCACCTTATAGATTTGGTCGTAGATTAGGCCAGCGCCCGTTACTTGGGCTGTTTCGTGGATGGAGGTACCAGAGAAAAGCCCTGCCATAACTAGATTGCCCTGAAAGACAAAGTTGGCCAGGTAGGGATAGAGGAGCATGGCTAGAATGCCAAAGATAGTGATGTTGGCCACAGCGTAGGTGACCTCCTCGTCCTTAGCCTCGATGGCGGGAGCGGTAGCAACAATCGCTGAGGCTCCGCAAATGCCTGTGCCCACAGCAATAAGGGTGCTCAGGCGATCAGACAAGCGAAGTAGGCGGGTGAAATAGGTAGTTACTATCAGCCCGGTGACAATGCTGATGACTACTATAGGTATACCCCAGGCACCAATGCGTATAGCGTCGAAGATACTTAGCCTAATACCCATGGCGATAATGCCCAAGCGGAGGAGTTTCCGGACGCAAAAGTTCACTCCAGGCGTTGCTATAGAGGGCAGGCCAACTGTATTTCGCACCGCGATACCAACGATGATAGCCACCATAATGTGACTTACTACGCCTTTGAACCCCCAGCTAGCATTTATCCAATCGGCCAGCCAGATGGAGAAGAAAACGATGGCACCGGCCAGGGCTACTCCGGGCAAAAGGCGAAGCACTTCTCTCCCGGGACAGCCCAACAGGGCATCTTCCCAGAAACTCAACCTTTTGCTTTTAGCGACAGCCATGCCCAACCTCCCTTTTTAGGCAACTTCGACTATGAAAATCCTAAACCACGCTCCCTGAGGCTGACGTAATTCTGTTCCCCGACGATAAGGTGGTCTAGTACCTCTATATCCAGCACCTTGCCTGCTCGAACCAATTCGCCGGTCACTTGAATATCATCATCGCTAGGTGTGGGATCGCCGGAGGGGTGGTTGTGGACGACAATAATGGCGGGACTGTTCAGCCTCACTGCCTCTCGAAATAGCTCTCCTACCCGTATTATGGATTTGTTGACACTTCCACGATATACGGAACTCACCCTCATAACATGGTTTTTGGTATTAAGCAGGACAACTCTCATTTCTTCCTGCTCCAAGTAGCTCATTTCGGACAAGAGAAGACGGGCGACGTCGGCGGGGGATTTTACGACTACCCTTTCCTCCCCCTGGAAAGACACCAGGCGTTTGCCCAATTCAAGGGCAGCCTTTATTTGAGCTACTTTGGCCTCTCCCATACCATGCTGTGATCGCAGCTCGTCAAAGCTGGTTTTCATGAGTCCGGGCAGGCCTCCGAAGTAGGCCAGGAGACGAGAGGCGATTTCCAGGGCATTCTCGGTGGCGGTACCGGTACGTAACAATATGGCGAGAAGCTCCGAGTTGCTCAAAGAATCGGCGCCCTGGTCTCGAAGGCGCTCACGAGGGCGCTCGGAAAGGGGAAGAGCTTTAATAGTGGCGTGATACTCCACTATTGTTGAAGTGTCTTCAGTCAACCCTTAACGCCTTTCCCACTTTTCTCTGCCATCGTCCTTGTGCTTCTATAGGGGCTGACCATTATCCGTTGTTTCAGTGGGTTTGGTTATCGTAGAGTCCTTACAGGTGAGGCAAATGTAGCCTTCCTGAGGTATCGAAGTGCCATAGGCAACGTTTCGTTTGCGCCCACACATGATGCAAACCACCGGAACCACTTCCTGAATTCGGGGCGGCACCGAGGGCTCTTCCTGATGGCCCCGAAACCCCTTATACCCAGCGTCGAGGCGCTTCATGCGTTGAAATCGCTCTTTATCCTTACGCCGACTCATGGCTTTTGCCTTATGTTATCTCGGTATAGTCAATTCTTGGTCGATTTGTAGCCGATCCATGACCTCCAGACGGTTGGCCTCGGCGATAGCGGTGGCGGTAGTTCCAAACTTCTCGGCAATCTTGCTCAGGGTGTCTCCAGCCTGAACTTTGTAAATAACCGGAGTTGGAGACGGAGCGAGCGTCGGCTGGGGTATCGGGATAGTGGCGGGGGTTGGCGTCGGTAAATGTTCTGGGGTAGAAACAGGAGTCCCTTTGGTAGTAGCCACCCCGAGGATCAGAGCCGGCTCCCTAGCTGGTGGAACGAAGGGGGCGGGACCCAGGTATAATACGATCCCCGCTGTAACAGCCGAGATCAATAAAAGCAGTATCGCTCCCACGTACAGCCCAACTCCAGGCACGCCCTTCCCAGGATGAGAGCAGTTGGGGCACGGCTCTTCTTGATGTGAACGACAGAAAGGGCGTCCACATTGGGGACATTGCCCCACGGCTGGCTTGCCACAAAGGGAGCATTCTATGGCGTCTGCCTCCTATTTTATTTCCACCGTTGCCCCTGCTGCCTCCAACTTATCTTTGATGGCGGCCGCCTCCTCCTTCTTTACCCCCTTCCGAACCGCCTGGGGGGCTGCTTCTACCAGGTCCTTGGCCTCTTTTAGCCCGAGAGGGGTCACTTCCCTCACCGCCTTTATAACATTTATCTTGTTAGCGCCGAACTCTTTAAGGATAACGTCAAACTCAGTTTGTTCCTCTTCGGCGGGGGCCTCTTGAGGAGTGGAGGCTGCTGTTGGGGCGGCTACCGCCACCGATGCGGCTGCGCTTACCCCCAGTTCCGTTTCCAGCGCTTTTACTAGCTCCGCCAGGTCGATCACTGTCATGTCTTTGATGGCTTTGATAATCTCGTCCTTCGTCATTTAGCTTTCCTTTCTATTTTATTATTTATTAGGAGGCTACGAACTCTCTGATCCTTGCCTTCATTTCCTTTTACTATAATTGGACTATTTATCTCCTAACTGTTGCATCCTGGCTTGAAGCACCGCCATAAAGCCATAGAGGGGGGCGTTGAGCACCGCCACAAGTTGACTTAGTGGGCTGGCCATAGCTCTTAATACCTGTCCCAGAACAACTTCTCGAGGAGGAAGAAAAGCTAAGGCCGAGAGTTCCCCCGCATTAAGCACACGACCGTCGGTAATCCCACCCTTAAGGACCAACGGAATTTTGGTTACGCGTATGCACTCTACTATTGCTTTGGCCGCCTGAACCACGTCGCCGTAGCTTAAGGCGAGAGCAGTAGGCCCGTCCACCAACGGCATCAGATCCTGTTTGCCCACTTTTTGGGCGGCCAAATGTGCCAGAGTATTCTTTACTACCCGAAACTCCATCCCTCGCTCTCGCAGCCACCGCCTTATTTCTAGCATATTGGCGGCGTTGAGGCCCCGATAATCGGTGGTGACGATCAAAGTGCTCCGGGAAAACTTCTCTCCCAACCCCCCAACTACTTTTTGTTTTTCTTCTCGGGACATACTACCTCACTTTCAAAAAATGAGCCCTTACGTCCATAAACGTAAGGGCTTTCCAGTGTATCAGTACCGCCAATTCAAGTTTATCTACCCCGCCTCGGCGGGCAGTCTATTAAGCCTCCCCGGCGCCCGCTGTCTATGGACGTAGTTTTTCTTTGCTGAATGTCTTTTTTCTTTGTGTCCGACTCCCGTTGTCCTCCGTCTAGGCTGGTTTCAGAGCCATAAGAGCGGGTAGTTCCAGGCGTATGCCTGGCCCCATGGTAGTGGCCATATATGCGCTTCTGATGTATTGACCTTTGGCCCCCGAAGGTCGGGCACGAACAATGGCGTCTACCATAGTGGCCAGATTGTCGAGAAGCTTATCGTTGTCAAAGCTGACTTTGCCCACCGGGACGTGAATGATGGCCGTTCTATCCAGACGAAACTCTACCCGCCCTCGTCTCGCTTCCCGGATAACCCGTGGTAGATCTTCCGCAGGCACCACGGTGCCTGCCCTGGGGTTAGGCATGAGGCCACGACGCCCCAAGATGCGCCCTAAACGACCTACCTTGCCCATCATGTCGGGCGTGGCGACCGCCACGTCGAACTCCAGCCATCCTTCTTCGATCTTCTTGATATACTCGTCGCTGCCCACGGAGTCGGCATCCGCCTCCTGGGCAATACGAACACCCTCTCCCTGGGTCAGCACCAAGATGCGTACCCGACGTCCCAGACCGTGAGGGAGCACAGCCACTCCGCGCACCTGTTGGTCGGAGCGGCGGGGGTCAAGTCCGGTGCGGAGGTGCAACTCCACTGTTTCATCGAACTTCGTGTAGACAACCTGTTTGGCTAGCTGGATGGCCTCGTCAGGAACATACGAGCGTCCTGGCTCTACCAGCTTCGCCACTTCTTGATATTTTTTTCCTCTTTGTGCCATAGATGTTAGCCTTGCTATTTAGTCTACCTGAACTCCCATAGAGCGAGCGGTACCCTCGACCATGTGTACAGCACTCTCGACAGTATCGCAATTCAGGTCTTTCATCTTCACCTTTGCAATCTCCAAAACCTTATCCTGACTGAGCTTGCCCACTATCTTTTGCTTCTGGTCGCTGCTTCCCTTCTCTATGGTCAATGCCCGTTTTATGAGGTCGGCGGTAGGAGGTGTCTTGGTGACAAAGATGAAAGAGCGATCCTCGTAGATGGTTATCTCTGCCGGGACCACAAAGCCTGCTTGTGGGGCAGTCCGCTCGTTGTACTCTTTGCAGAAGGCCATGATGTTGACTCCATGCTGACCTAAGGCCGGCCCCACGGGAGGGGCGGGGGTAGCTTTACCCGCCTGAAGCTGTAGCCTTACGATGGCCTTGACTTTTTTTGCCAATGGTGACCTTTCAATTTTTTGATTATATTTTCTAAAGTTAGCGGATGATTTCGCATCGGATGAAAACCTGGCTACGGTTCAGTGTCACCAGATTCTCTCGACGTGCTCTATCTAAAGGGCATATTACCACATTTGACTCATAATTGGCCTCTATAGTTTCTCTACCTGAAGAAAATCCAACTCCACCGGCGTTTCTCGCCCGAAAAAAGAGACCAGCACGCGAATTTTGCCTTTCTCGGGGAAGGTGGCGTCAACAGTCCCCACAAAGTCCACGAAGGGACCATCTATGATGCGGACGCTCTGTCCCTTGCTGAAGCCGATCTTGAGACGGGGAGCCTCCGCTCTGGCTTGCTTCATAATTGCCTCTACCTCCTGGTCTTCTAAGGGTACGGGCTTGTTCCCCGTGCCCACGAAGCCAGTTACTCCAGGAGTGTTGCGGACAACGTACCAGCTATCGTCCGTCATTTTCATACGTACCAGAACGTAGCCTGGGAAAATCTTCTTTGATACGGTACGTCGCTGACCTTCGTGCACCTCGATCTCTTCCTCAGTGGGCACAACGACATCGAAAATTTTGTCCCTCACGTCCATGGAGTCGATGCGATGTTCCAGGTTGGCCTTGACCCGACTTTCGTATCCCGAATAGGTATGAATTACATACCACCGTGTCTCTTCATCAGCGACCTTTTCTTTGCTCGTCTTGTTGCCGGTGGCCGAGGCCAATTGTTTGACTTTCTCGTCCATTTAGAACACCTTTAATAGAATATCGTTCACAATGCGGGTAAATATCAGGTCGATTAGGCCAAGGATGACACCAACGGCTACCGAGATGATAATAACTACGGTGGTGAGGTTAATAGCCTCCTGTCTCGTTGGCCAGACCACTTTCTTTAGCTCAGCCACGGTTTCGTTGACGAGTTTGAGCCGTTCCTGCCGCGGTAATGCTATCGGCCGCCGGCTTATTTCTCGGGGTGCTTTCATGGCCTTCTATCTTATCTCCCGATGCGCGGTATGGGCTCGACAATGGAAGCAATACTTAGATAGCTCCAGACGATCGGGGTCATTCCTTCGGTTCTTGGAGGTAGTATAGTTCCTTTCTTTGCACTGGTTGCAAGCAAGGTGTATTATTATCCTGGTTCCGGCCTTCTTTGCCATGTTACCCGCTGCGACTATTCTAGGCGAGGACCTTGGTCAGGACGCCGGCCCCCACCGTACGGCCCCCCTCGCGAATGGCGAAGCGCACCCCCTCCTCCAAAGCTACGGGCTGGAGGAGCTTTACCTTGAGACGCACGTCGTCTCCCGGCATGACCATCTCCACGCCCTCGGGCAGGTCGACATTTCCCGTAACATCCGTGGTCCGGATGTAGAACTGAGGTCGATACCCGGAGAAAAAGGGAGTGTGTCGCCCGCCTTCCTCTTTGCTCAGGACGTAGACGGCAGCCTCAAACTCGGTGTGGGGTGTGATACTGCCGGGCTTTGCCAGCACCTGGCCCCTCTCTACGGCTTCACGATCGATGCCACGAAGCAGGCAGCCAATGTTGTCTCCCGCTTCTCCCACATCCAGGATTTTACGGAACATCTCCACGCCCGTCACCACTGTTTTCTGAGTGTCCTTGATGCCTATGATTTCCATCTCCTCGCCGACTTTGACGGTGCCCCGCTCCACGCGACCCGTGACAACGGTGCCGCGGCCTTTGATACCAAAGACGTCTTCGATGGGCATAAGGAATGGCTTGTCTTTGGGCCTTTGGGGGGTGGGGATGTAGGCGTCCACCGCCTCCATAAGCTCACGTATGCACTGGTACTCAGGAGCATTGGGATCGGTGGAGGTGCTCTCTTGGGCCTTGAGGGCGCTGCCTCTAATTATGGGGATGTCGTCGCCGGGAAAGCCGTACTTACTCAGAAGCTCTCTCAACTCCAGCTCTACCAGGTCCAGTAGCTCTGGGTCGTCCATCTGGTCTACCTTGTTCAGGAAGATCACCAGGCTGGGCACCTCCACCTGGCGAGCGAGGAGGATGTGTTCTCTGGTCTGAGGCATGGGGCCTTCGGGAGCCGCGACCACCAAAATAGCCCCGTCCATCTGGGCGGCGCCCGTGATCATATTTTTAATGTAGTCGGCGTGGCCCGGACAATCCACGTGGGCGTAGTGCCGTTTGGCTGTTTCATACTCCACGTGGGCGATGGCGATGGTGAGGCCACGGGCTTTCTCTTCGGGGGCGTTGTCGATGGAATCATAGGGCCGATATTGGGCCTTTCCCTCCATGGCCAACACCTTGGTGATGGCGGAAGTAAGGGTGGTTTTGCCGTGATCCACGTGTCCGATGGTTCCTACGTTGACGTGGGGCTTGGTACGCTCAAATTTTTGCTTGGCCATGGCTTCCTTTTCCTCCTCGTTCAACAGAGCCCACAACTGGATTCGAACCAGTGACCCCGTTCTTACCAAGAACGTGCTCTTCCAGCTGAGCTATGTGGGCTACATTCAATTTCTTTCTCTCTTTACACTTTGAAACCCGCCCCCGGAAAAAGACTTGCCTGGTGGAGGGGGCAGGATTCGAACCTGCGAAGCCATTTCAGGCGGCAGATTTACAGTCTGCTCCGATTAACCACTCCGGCACCCCTCCCGGGTATCGCCTCTTTCATATGGAAAGACGATGCTGTTACCCACCTAGCCCCAGAGGGGATTCGAACCCGCTAGCCTACCGATTACAAGTCGGTTGCGCTACCGTTGCGCCACTGGGGCAGATTTGATTGTTTTATTTTTTAACTCCTTTAAAAGGTCACTGTGTCTCCCGGCTGGGGAGTGATGACCTGGATATTGCTTCCCATCATGAGCTGCTTGAACTCATCGGCGTCCGGGGCGAGGACGGGCATGGTGCCATAGTGCATAGGAATGACATGCTGAGCCTGGATGAGCTCGCGGCAGGCGATGCTGGCGGCTTTGGCGTCCATGGTGTAGAAGCCGCCGATGGGCACCAGGGCCAGGTCAGGCTGGTAGAGTCGCCGCACAAAGGCCATGTCACCAAAGATTTCGGTGTCTCCGGCGTGATAAACCTTGAAGCCGCTGGAGAAGCCGACTATCACCCCCACAGGGACGCCGTGAGCGGAGCTGTGAAAGGCTTTCACTAAGCTGAAGCTAAGGTTGTCTACCTTCACGGTGCCGCCTACGTGGAAGGCGCTCACTTTGCTGCCTTCGATGCCTTGCTCGATGATGCTGCGGCCCACGTCGGTGACGGCGACGATGCGGGCGCCCGTGTTTTTGGCGATGGCCAAGGCGTCACCTAAGTGATCTACGTGATCATGGGTGACACAGATGAAGTCTGCCTTAACCTTGCTGGCGTCTTTGTACTCCGCGGGGCACTTGGGGTTGGCCAAAAAAGGGTCGATAAGGACAACCTTGCCCTCCGGAGACACTAGCTTAAAGGCGGAGTGACCAAGCCAAGTAACTTGGACGCCAGATTTTGATTGCTGTGCGCTCATGAGACCTCCTCTTCTGATAGATTATACAACAAAGGGGCTATTTTGAATGCCCCTTACAATGCCTTCGTTGTCCTTTTTGACTACCAAGCGAAGGCCATTGTAGCTCCCTTTAGATGAAATGTCAAGGCGCTGAACAAAAATTTGACATTAACCATTATACTTGCTAGAATCACCCCAATCGTGCTGGAGGTGAACATGCAGTCTAAAGACAAGCACCATAATATCCCGAAGATTACTTTAGTGAAGGAGGGGGCAACGTCCCCGTCCACCAGACTATCTTTCACCAAGCATTTGAGGCCCGATATGGCGGAGGCGAGCTGATAGCCCCCCGCTTCAAAATTAGTATAAAAGGGAATGCCGTCGCCCTAAAAGTTCAGCCCGTCCTCAAGGCAATGAAAAACAGCCGCTTTTACGAATTCTCCCGACGCTTTGTGCTAAGAAGGCGCTTTTTCTTTAGTCATGTTCCATTCTTGGCGGTGACTCTTATGGCCCTCGCCTTTTATCCGCGTGCCTGGCCTATTCGTCAGATTACCATCAACGTGGATGGTTACCTGTTTCCCGCCAAAACTCACCAGGGTCGGGTGGAGGATGTGCTACGGGAATGGGGTTTAAGACCAGGCCGGGAGGATTTTTTGGTTCCCCAGGCGCGGCAGGTTGTCCCCTCGGGAGGCTCCATTCATCTTCAATGGGCGGTTCCCGTTAGGTTGATGGCCGACGGCAAAGATGTCTCTTATGCCACCACTGCCGGCACTGTGCTTCAGGCTCTGGCTGAAGCCGGTGTAAAGGTGGGAGGGGGCGACCTGGTTTTTAAGGAAGGTCGCGTCATTTCTCAGGATGAACCCTTGGGGGAACCCCCCACCTCCAGCCCTTTGGTTGCGGTCCGGCCGGCCGGAAATGGGGAGGAATTGGGTCCCTCTTTGAGGGCCGTGCCATCCCGTCCCGATGCGTCCGTGGTGCTGTCGGTAAAACGAGCCGTTCCTATCTATGTATATGAGAATGGATGGCCCATAAAGATTATGACGGCTCGGGAAACGGTGGCTGAGAGTCTGGCCGAGGCCAACATTCGCCTTTTGCCGGGTGATTTTATATGGCCTTCCCCAGAGACGATGGTTATGCCGGACAGTCGGGTGTTTATCACCCGGGCAAAGGAAGTGACTATCACTGTGGGCAATGATAGCCGGGTGCTGCGAACCCTTAAGGAGAATGTAGCCGAGCTGCTGGCCGGGCAAGGAGTGACTTTGGGTCCTTTGGACCGGTTGAATCCCTCCCCGGGAAGCCCGATAGTCAATGGTCTTCGCATTCAGATAGTAAGGGTGGGGGAGGCCTTTGTTACCGACGCTGAGACAGTGGGCTATAAAACCGTCTATCGGCCCGACCCAGCCCTGGAGCTGGACACGAAAAGGGTGGTGCAAGAGGGCAGTGGGGGCGAGCGCCGGTGGACTACCCGCATCGTCTACGAAAACGGAGTGGAGGTGGGACGGGGGATAGTTCGGGAGTGGATGGAAAAGGAGCCCCGAGAGAAGATAATTAGTTATGGCACCAATGTTGTGGTTCGACAGGTGGACACCCCGGAAGGCCCTATGGAGTATTGGCGCAAGATGCGCGTTCTGGCATCCTGGTACGATGCTCGTCAGGGTGGAAGGAGCAGAGACGATCCCAATTACGGCCTCACTCGAATGGGGCTCCAAGCCGGTCGGGGGATTATCGCTATTGACCCCACGGTGATTCCTTTTTGGACCAAGATGTATGTGCCTGGCTATGGCGTGGGGGTGGCGGCAGATACCGGTGGCGCTGTGAAGGGCAACATCATTGACCTAGCCTTCGACGAAGGCGAAGAGCACACCTGGCTCATCCGCTACATGGATATCTATCTTTTAGGCCCTCCTCCTCCCTCGACGCAGATTTTGTGGATGTTGCCCGATTGATGGCCGAGGCCGGGGAAAGGCCGCTGGGGAGCGGAGGTTCCCTGCTTCGGGAAACCAGGTGGTTGCTTAAGAGATTTGGCCTCAGAGCGAGGAAGGGCCTGGCCCAGCATTTTCTTGTGGATAGAGGGGTCATGTTGCGTGTGGTGGAGGCGGCGGAGCTGTCTGCGGATGATTGGGTTGTGGAGGTGGGCCCTGGTTTAGGCCTCATGACCAGAGAGCTAGCGGAGCGGGCAGGCACGGTCCTCGCAGTGGAATTGGATGAGCATCTGGCCGCTGCTCTGGCGGAGCTGATGCGGGAGCGCTCCAATATTTCCATAATCAACCGGGATATACTAAAGGTAGACCCCGAACAGCTTCTGGGGCCGGTCAAAGAGTATAAAGTGGTAGCTAACTTGCCTTATTATATTACCGCGGCCGTTTTGCGGCACTTTCTAGAGAGGGAGAGGCGACCCCGACTCATGGTGACCATGGTGCAAAAGGAGGTGGCGAGGAACATCGTTGCTGGGCCGGGGGGAATGAGCCTTTTGAGCTTGAGTGTCCAGCTTTATGGGCGGCCCCGGGTGGTGACATCGGTTTCCTCCCGCAGCTTTTATCCGGCACCAAAGGTGGACTCCGCCATTGTGGCTATCCATGTCCATCCTCGACCGTGGTTGTCCCCTTCTCAGGCGGAGGCTTTTTTCCGCGTCGCCCGAGCCGGTTTTAGCCAGAAGCGAAAGCTGGTGGAGAACAGTCTATCGGCCTCTCTGAATCTTCCCCGCCCCCAGGTGGAGGCGGCTCTGATCCAGGCGGGCATCGAGGCGCGACGACGGGCCCAGTCTTTGAGCCTGGAGGAGTGGCTGCGCCTTTATCCCCTTCTTTCTTAGTGAGGGCACAAGACGGGCATGGAGGCATCTCCGTTAACCATTGGCGCTCCCGCTAAAGTGAACCTGACTCTAGAGGTGGTGGGGCGACGGAAGGATGGTTTTCACGACATCGCTTCCGTGTTCCAGACGGTGGACCTGGTAGATACGCTTACCTTTCACTTTGGGGAGTCCCTGGAGTGCAACGTCTCTCAACTGGGTGGGGAGGAGAACCTGGTGCTGAAGGCGGCCCGCCTTCTTAAAGATAGTGCCGGTTGTGAGGAGGGCGCCAGAATAGAGCTTACCAAGGTCATTCCGGTGTCGGCAGGGTTGGGGGGAGGGAGCAGCGACGCCGCCGCCGCCTTGTCCGGTCTCAATCGTTGGTGGAGGCTGGGTCTTTCCCGCTCCCAGATGCTGGCGGTGGCGACCCAGGTGGGTGCCGATGTCTCCTTCTTCCTTTTCGGTGGCACGGCCCTGGTGGAGGGATTGGGGGAAAGGGTATCTCCCCTGCCGTCTCTTGTGGAGACGTGGCTGGTGTTGCTGCATCCTCCTCTTATCTTGCCCCACAAAACGGCCCGCCTCTATTCCCTCTTGACAGGAAAGGACTTTAGCTCAAGGGAGCGTGCCCACCGCCTGGCGGAACGCTTGCGACAGGGAGGGGGGCTGGAGTCCACTCTCCTGGGGAACGTCTTTGAGCCGGTGGCCCTCAGGGCCTTCCCCGGCCTGGTTGACTACTGGCGCATCCTGGAAGGGGCGGGCGGGGAGAGTGTTCACCTAAGCGGTACTGGCCCGACCCTTTTCACCGTAGTGCCGAACCAGGCCCAGGGCGAGGCCATCTATCATCGTCTTCGGGACGGGGGCCAGGATGCCTACCTGGTGCGAACAATCTCCTCTGGGGTTTGGTTGTGAACGAGGTATGGGCTGGGATGATAACCGGCTTGCTGATGGGGAAGGTGGCTCTGGTAGCCTCCGTGCTTTTGGTCTTCCCTCTTCTCGCCAAAGATGGGCCGCATCGGGGGGTGGGGCGTCTTTTGTATCTGCCCATGGCCTGGCTGGGGCTGGCGGTGGCGCTACCTCTGGGGGGGAGTCTGGTGGGAGGGGGGATGGGGGTTCTCTACCGCCTGGCGCGGCTCTATCTCCCCGGCCAGGGGTGGGGCAGCCCCAACGCCTTTTTCACCCTCTCGGTAGCGGGCGCGGCTTTCCTTTTGGCACTGCCCTTTCTGCCTGTGTTAGCTTCTCGAAAAGGGATGTGTGGTGCTCTCATGTTCAGTACCATCTTTGCCGGTCTTTTTGGCTGGCTCATGCCCTGGTTGGCCCGTTAAGGAGCGTACCGTGATCGTGGATCTTCACGTCCATACCAGCCACGGGGCTTATGATAGCGCCATCTCTCCCCAGCAGTTGGTTGAGGAGGGGGAAAGGATGGGCTTGGATGGAGTGGCTCTAACCGAGCACGACACCATGTGGGACAGGCACCAGTTTCAACATCTGGCTCAGGGTCGGCGTCTCGTTCTTTTCAACGGCATGGAGGTCTCCACAGACATGGGCCATATTCTTGTCTTTGGGTTGCCCCACTATGTCAGCGGCATTCATCGTGCCGTCCAATTGCGCCGCATCGTGAAGGAAGCGGGGGGGTTTATGGTCATCGCTCACCCCTTTCGCTATCTTATCGCCTCCAACGAGCGACGTAACGGTCAAGATGGCATGCCGTCGTTGGATGAGTTGGCCCGATGGCCCGTCTTCAGCCTGGTGGATGAGATAGAGGTCTGTAACGCCGTTTGCGACGACCAGGAAAATCTGCTTGCCCTTCAGGTGGCCCAGAAGTTGGGGATGCGGGGTGTCGCGGGCAGCGATGCCCACACCATCATCGGACTGGGGAGGGCGGTTACCGTTTTCCAGCGCCCCATGGAGACGGAAGCCCAGCTTCTTCGGGAGCTTCGGGCGGGGCGCTTTTACCCCGCCCGAAGGCCTGTCTTGGGAGGAGACTTGGTCAAACTGCCTACTGGCTAGCGCCAGTTGCCCTCCCCGGATGCCGCCACCAGAGAAGGATCAGGGCCAATGGGATAAAAGGCAGGGCGTAGATAGCCAGATAGATGGTGACATCGGCGATCCTTCCCAGGGCCAGGAAGAGGTTTTGAAAAGCCTCCTGAACCGTCTTGTCGGGTTGCCAGGCCCCGCTTTTTCCAGGAAGGAAGGGTAGGATGTTCAACGTAATGGTGGACATCTGGGCCTTTCGCTCCAAGAAGTTGAGACGTCCCTGGGTGCGCTCTATCTGACCTCGAATCTGATTCAGGCGATCCTGGATGGAGAGGATATCCTCGATCCTCGTCGCCTTGCTCAGAAGACGCAGATATTGCTCTTCGATGGTTTTCTGGTTTCTAAGCTGGGACTCCAGGTCTACGAACTCTTCTGTCACGTCCTGGCTGGTCACTGTCTCGCCAGTGACCTCCAGCCCAAGCTGCCTCAGTTGTCCCATGGCTTCCTGGAAGTGGGCGCTGGGGACGGTGACCACTATGGTAGCCTTGAGATTCCCCTCCTCCCGGCGCAGGTTGGAGGCGCTGATTAAAGCGTCCGGCATGGCAGCGACGATGTCGCCCACCTTTGCCACCGTTTGAACGACGTCGGCCACTTTCAGGGACAGGGAGCCGTTACGGATTATCATCCGGTCCAGGGAGATAAGGGACCAGCCGCTGGTAGGTGGAGAGGCCGGAGCCGGGGCGGCCAGAGGGGCCTGAGCCCCCTGTCTCACCTCGGCTGCTAAGTCCAGGTTTGGCCTCCCTAGCATCTCCGGCCCTTTTAACTCCGGCGAGACCCCAGGGGCGGTGGCTCGCCGGGGGCCCAGTTGGGTGAGGGCCCCCAGGGCTATCAATGCCATCACCACTGCCAGAGCTATGACGAGAACCCTTTTTCTATTCATGACGCACTCCTTTCTTTGAAATCCACTCTTATCTTCATAGACGCTGGCCAAGGGCAAAAGGTTCCCTCCCTTGTTGTGAGATGTGATACCATGGGGGCGAGGTAGATGATGGCTGAGGAGGAAGAGGCGCTAATCGCCCGCAGTCGAGGGGGGGATGTAAACGCCTTCAACCTGCTGGTGGAGAGATACCAGCGGATGGTCTACAGCGTGGTTTTCAGGATGCTGGGCCATCGGCAGGAGGCAGAAGACGTCACCCAGGAGGCCTTCCTCTCCGCTTTCCAGGGCGTGGCTCGGTTTCGGGGCGGCAGCTTTAGGGCGTGGTTGTTGCGAATTGCCGCCAATGCTTGCTACGACCATCTCCGTTTCCGTCGCCGACGGCCTACCGTTTCTCTGGACGTGTTGGAGTCGGAGAGTGGCAACCCGTTGCCGGGGCACATTGCCTCGCCAGAGGAGCATGTCCTGAGGGGGGAGCTGGCCCGTCTCATTGAGGAGGGGCTGGGTCAACTGCCAGAGGAGCAGCGGCTGGCCGTTGTTTTGTGCGACGTTCAAGGCTTCAGCTATGAGGAGGCGGCGGAGGCAACCAGGTCGTCTCTAGGGACGGTGAAGTCTCGCCTGAGCCGGGGTCGGGCGCGATTGCGAGATTTTTTCAAGGAGCACCGGGAACTTTTACCCTCCCTCTATCGTCATAGAACATAGAGGATAGGTCAGGGAGGCAAGGAGCCAGTTGGTCATGGACGTCAGATGTCGTCAGGTGCGAGACAGGCTATCGGAGTATATGGACGGACGCCTCAAGGAAGGGGAGCGTCGAAGGGTTGAGGAGCACCTAGCGGCTTGCCCGGAATGTCGTTGGGAGTTAGAGGAGCTGCGGGCCACGGTGGGCCTGCTGCGGCAGTTGCCCCCGTTGACGCCCCGGCGTTCCTTCACTCTTTCGCCGGCGGTGGTCGCTCCCAGGGTGCGTCTTTTTCCAGTTCTCCGTATGGCGAGCCTGGCGGCCGCCCTGCTGCTTCTTTTCCTGACCGGGGGGGAATACCTTTTTACCTCCCCTCAGCGAGCTGCCGCTCCGGAGATGGAATCCACTGTTCCTCAGGCGGCCCCTACCCCCTCCCGCCTCGGGGCTCCAGAGACGGGGGCTCGCCTGGCGCCGGTGCCCGCTCCTGGGGAGAGCAAGGATCGAGGGGTAGCGCCTTCCGCCCCCCCCGCGTCTCCCGTGGCCGGGGAGGAGTCCACCAGGGCGGTGCCGGCACTTCGTTGGCTGGAGCTGTTCTTGCTGGTGACCCTGGTCTTCCTGGGCGGCGCCGCCTTTTGGCGGTGGCGCCAGGAGTCTACGCCTTATATCAGAAAATAAAGCGGCTTTTATGAGTTCGTTTACTAACACCCCCGGCTGATGGTCTTTGACAAAATAAGCCGCCGCCCTGAAGGGCGGGCCTACGGGCGAACTTATAGCCCTGTCCTTCAGGGCAGGGTCAGGAAGGTATCACTAGCCTGGGGTATACCCCCTTTTTATTCTATTATCAGGGGCTCTTCGTTGACCTGACTCTCCCTTATCCAGAAGGCTCGTATCTGGGGATCGTTTTCCTCTTTGAGGGATATGATGAAATAGAGGGAGTCGGGCCAGAAGGCGAGACGGATGTCTGTGGCGGAGGGATAGGCCTCAGAGAAGGGGTGGGAGTGGTAGATGCCCAGCCATTCCCAGTGGTTGGCTTCTATCTCTTTGTCGATGCGGAGAAGCTCCAGGGGGTCAACCTGATAGCGGGTGGGGCTTCGGGCGGCGTTTTGGGTCCGGAAAAGGGCGGTAACCTTCCCGCCTATCCCCGCCATTACCCCGCAGCACTCGTTAGGAGCCTCTTCCTGGGCATGGGCGATCATCTCCTGGGCGTAGTGGCGAGGTAGGTGGAACATCTTCGCAAGCTTGGGGTGATGGTCCTATCTACCAGGAGATAGTCCGCTCGTTATCGAAGATGAGGCGAAGGATGTCATCGTAGTCCAGGGTGGGGTGGTTGGTCTTTCCCCCTCGGGCGCGAACATCCTCCAGGCATGCGAAGGTGCTGGTTTCCACGGGGAAGTTGCCCAGAACGGCATCGTGCAACAGGAGGAGGGTGACCTGGTGGCCCTGTTTCAGGTGTTCTCTGATGATGGTCAGGACAGGCCCTTCGGCTCTGCTCAGGACAGGCCCTTCGGCTCTGCTCAGGACAGGCTTCTCGTCCAGGTTACGCAGAATGTGCAGAATTCGCATCCCGACTCTAAAAGGCGATGACCGCTTCGGCGGCGGCGAGGGTCTCCCCTATCTTTTCCGGGCCGAGGATGACGATATGGGGAGGGACCTCTTCCCGAGGCACGCCATAGCGGGCCAGGGCGTCCTCTTCCGCCGCCACCGTCACTTTCAGCAGCTTCAAAGTGTCCAGGTGCTTTTGGATTTCATCTCCCCCCACCCCGGGCACGGCCAGCCAGGCGGCGGAGTCCATCAGGATGACGGTTACGTCGTTGGGGGCCAGGGTGAGGCCGATGCTCTGACGGAGAGCCTCTGCGCTGTGACGGGTATTGGTGGGGGAACGCCGCGCCAAGACGACGACCTTCTTTTTAGCCAAAGACAATCACCCGGTCCGCATCGTGGACTATGTGGGCCCAGTCATACTGGCTGCCGGATAGGGCATCGTCCCCGGGGTCTACCTTTCGTTCGTAGGCGTTCTGGGTGCACATGGTGACGCGAACGCCCTTATGGGCCAGGTCTTTGAGGCGGTGAAAGTGATAGACCCCATCGCCCATGAGGAAAATGGCCACCTCGTGCTGCTGCCTCAGGGCGGCCTCGGCGATCCTTTTTACAGTGTGAACATCCTCGGCGCCGACACCGGTCATCAGTTCAATGGCCAGTTTCATCTCTTCTCTATAGATGATAGCATCATCGTTGTCTTCTGTCACCCTGGAGTTTGGTCCCCGAAATCAGCGATTCAATTCGTAGGTCGGGTTGGGAAACCCGACCTACGCGGCCGGGCAGGTTGGGGAACCTGCCCTACCGGGGCCTATCGCTATTTTCGGGTTCCTTCGACGCAAGGGAGAGGAAGTTCAGGAACAGCCTTTGGGCGGCCTCTTGAAGGAGGTTTTGGGTTTGGAATGCCTCATGCACCAAGGCCTGTCCCGATATACCCTCTTCCTTCAACTCCCCAGCTCCCTCCTCCACCCAGCGAGCCACCATCTCCGGCGTTGTCTCTACGTGGAACTGGAGGCCGTAGGCCTTGGAGCCGAACCGGAAAGCCTGGTGAGGGCAGAGGGGGGAGGTGGCCAGGAGGGAGGCTCCGGTGGGTAGAGCGAAGGTATCGTGGTGCCACTGGAAGACGGGCACCCCAGCGCCGAAACCACGAAAGAGGGGCTCTCGCCTTCCCTCCTCCGTTAGCGCCACTTCTTGAAAGCCGAACTCGCCTTCGGCGTTTCGGCTCACGCGCGCCCCCAGGGCGCGGGCCAGGAGCTGGGCGCCGAGGCAGATGCCCAGGATGGGCATTCCGCCCCACGCCGCCCGGCCCAGGACGGCCAGCTCCTCCCGGAGCCAGGGATGCTCCCCCTCGTCGTAGACCCCCATGGGGCCGCCCATGATAAGGAGGGCCTCATATCTGCTCAAGGGCGGGATGGCGGCTCCTTCCCAGAGATTGACGTACTCAAGAGAGATACCGTGCTCTCTGGCCAGATCCGCGAAGAGGCCGGGGGTTTCGTGGGGGATATGTTGCAAGACCAGGAATTTCATACTCCAGCAACCCCTTACTCTATTACAAGCTGGCAAAAAACTTTGTGTTCAGCAATGATAGTCTGGGGCTGGGACGCCTGTCAACGGGAACGGGTTTGGCCTTTCCTGAGCAATCTCCCGCCAAGGGTGGGGGACGAGGAAGCTCTGAGATTCTTCACTTCGTTCAGAATGACAGGTTACTCAGAATGGCAGGCTTCAAAATTCACCAGTCTCTAGAGCCTGATTTCTAATATGTTTGTGCAAAAAACAAAAAACAAAGCCAGAAAAAGCTAGGCTTTTTGATGATTATGGTTATAATGAGACAGGTCAATGATTTTCAGAAATCCGATAAATGTGTTGTAAGAATGAAGAGTAAGTCACATTACATCCGAATACCTCCGAGCAGCTACTGATAGGTTGAGGGCCGTGTCATGATAGAGATGCAAGCCAGCGAATTCGTCATGCGGCTCAGGGGGAAGATGGAGGATCCTGAGTGCCGGTTCACCTTCTTTCTGGGCGCCGGCTGTTCCGTCTCCTCCGGCATTCCCGCCGCCGGAACACTGGTCAAGAGCTGGCTGCCCAGACTCAAGATGTTCAAAACCAGATCAGAGGACAACCTTGATGAGTGGGTGAAGAAAGAATTTCCCGACTATGCTCCCGAAAATGCGGCGCTCTCTTACGCGCCCGTCTTCAAACAACTATTCGATTCAGAACAGGAACAACAACGGGAAATCGAAAAACTGGTGGAGGAGAAAGACCCTGGCTTCGGCTACGGTGTCCTGGCCCAGATCATGTCTCACGAACGGTGCGGCAGGCACTGTAACTTCGTTCTGACTACCAACTTCGATAACCTGGTGGCTGACGCTCTTTATCTTTACACAAGCAAGAAACCGCTGGTGATTCTCCATGAGTCTCTCATAGGCTTCGTGCGCTTGACCCGGACGAGTCCCCTGGTGATAAAGCTACATGGCGATGCGCTATTGGCGCCTCGGAGCACAGCGGAGCAGACCAGAGTGTTGGACCCTGATGTAGAAGAGGTGCTCATAAGGCTGCTCAGGGAGACGGGCCTGGTCTTCATTGGCTACGGCGGCAACGACCGCAGCATAGCTGCCATGCTCCATAAGCTGCCTAGAGACTCTTTACCCCTGGGGATTTATTGGGTAAGCAGCAGCGTCCCGAATAATGATATGGGCGGATGGCTGGAGAGCAGGCACGCAACCTGGGTCCAGCACCATGACTTTGATGAGCTGATGCTCCTGGTGCGGAATGAATTCGAGCTGGAGAAACACCCGGACTTCAAGCGCTTCGAGAAGTTGGAAAAGACCTACTCCGAAACCTTCAAGAGCCTGAGTGACAAGGTGGCCGCCAAGCCCGAAAGCGCAGAGAAGAGGACTCTTGAGAAGGCTGTGGAGCAGGCAGCCCGGGAGTTCACCTCCTGGATAGGGGTCTGGCTGGAGGCGTCCAGATATGAGAAGACGGACCCGGAGAGGGCCGACCAAATATACCAGGAGGGGCTTAAGAAGTTTCCTCAGAGCGCAGATTTGCTCGGGGTTTACGCCGGCTTCCTCAAGACTGTTCGCAAGGACTATGGGGGGGCCGAGGGGTACTACCAGCGGGCCCTGGAGGCCGACCCCGGGTACGCCACCGCCCTGGGCAATTACGCCAACTTCCTCTGGACTATTCGCAAGGACTATGAGGGGGCCGAGGGGTACTACCGGCGGGCCATAGAGGCCGACCCCGGGCACGCCACCGCCCTGGGCAATTACGCCCTCTTCCTCTGGACTATTCGCAAGGACTATGAGGGGGCCGAGGGGTACTACAAGCGGGCACTAGAGGCCGACCCCGGGAGCGCCATCAAACTGGGCAATTACGCCGGGCTCCTCCTCGCCAGGGGCGACTATGACAAAGGACTCAGCATGTTGGACAAAGCTCTCAGCCTGGCTGGCCCAGATGAACAGGCGCTCTTACTTGAGTGTTTTTTCTATCGCTACGCTCACCATAGAGACGAAGACATCAGGAACAAGAGCCTGGCCAGGATTAAGGAGATGATAGAAGCGGGGGTCAGGTCACCCGGCTGGAACCTCCAGGACAATGTGGAGCGGGGTGTTAAGGATGGACACCCGTACCCAGGATTGCTCCAAACCTTGGCCAGGGTCATTGCCGATGAGGCGGAGGCACAGGAGCTTGAGGGTTTCGACGTCTGGCGAAAGGCGGGCCGGGAGGACGGCTAGTGCTAAGTTGCGTAAATAGGCGTGCTAATCGAGATTCTTCGCCTCGCTACGCTCGGGCTCAGAATGACAGTCTTTATCCTGTTTGAGAAGACGCGAACAGCTTAGCGCTAGCATTATTTGCCCTCGGGTGGGCAGCCGCAGATGGGAAGCCCGGTCGCCTATTTGCTGCCTCCATCAGCCAGCAGAGCCCAACTCTTGATCTCGTTGACTGGGATTTAGATGTCGGCTAAGATAAAGTTATGAGCTTGCTTTTCCGCTGGTTGTTCAGCGCTTTGGCGATTACGGCGGCCGCCTATCTCCTTCCTGGCGTCCATGTTCAAAGCTTTGTTACGGCCCTGGTAGTGGCGCTGGTTTTGGGAATTATCAATGTGATTCTCAAGCCGGTTCTTCTGATACTTACCCTGCCCATTAACATCTTAACTTTGGGGCTCTTTACCCTGGTGATCAACGCGGTGCTTATTATGTTTACCACCGTCATAGTAAGCGGCTTTAGCGTGGACAGTTTTTGGTGGGCTCTGATTTTCGGATTGCTGCTATCAATTTTCAACTCCTTCCTGCATCGGGTATTCAAGTAATATAGGAACCTCACCCCCTGTCCCTCTCGCCGTGGTACGGAGGGGGTTGGGAATCGGGGCATTCCCGGTAACCCCCATGCAGGTGGATTCCGGCTTCCGCCGGGATGACGCTTTTGTTGAAAGCTTGACAAGGGCTCTGATATATGATATGTCATTTTGGAGGACGCAATATATTTTTGTGACATACAATCAAACAAAACAGGGAGTCATCGTAGTGGTGGATTCCGGCGGAAGCCGGAATGACGCTTTTGTCGTGTTTCGCCCCCAATCGATGATTCTAACTCTTTACGGCGATTATATTCGTCATCGAGGTGGCGAAATATGGGTCGCCAGTCTGATCCAGGTATTGTCTAGTTTCGGCCTATCGGAGCAGGCCATCCGCTCTGCTCTGTCACGGATGACGCGCAAGGGTCTTCTCCAGACCAAACGAGTGGGCAAGAATAGCTACTACACTCTGACGCGCCGGGGCCGGGAGATGCTGGATGTGGGGGCGCGCCGCATTTTCCAGCGTCATCAGGAGCCCTGGGACGGCCAGTGGGATGTGGTCACCTACTCCATACCGGAGCGGCGCCGAGAGGTGCGGGATCGGTTGCGCCAGGACCTCCTCGGCCTGGGCTACGGTACGTTGAGCAACGCCACCTGGATCTGCCCCTACGACCGGCGGCAAGAGGTAATGGTCCTGGCCAATGTTTGGAAAGTAGCCGACTGCATTCAGGTCTTCCGCGCCCAATATCAAGGTCCGGGCTCTCTACAAGACCTCGTCCATCGATGCTGGAATATGGAAAAGACGCGCCAGAAGTGCGCTGCCTTTCTGGAGCGGTACCGCCCTCGTTACGAGGGCTGCCTCCGGCGCTTAGAGGCGGGAGACCCACCAGGGGAGCAGGAATGCTTCATAGAGCGTTTTATGCTCATTCACGAGTATCGCCGCTTTTCTTTTTTCGACCCCCAGCTCCCGAAAGAGCTGGTGCCCCAGGGATGGCTGGGGTCCGAGGCGGCGGCCCTATTCCAGAGCTACCACAATCTGCTGGCAGAGGGGGCTAACCGCTACTTCGACTCCCTTTTCCAGGCCAAACCCAAGGCCAGTCCCCAGGCTCTGGTCAGCGCCTGAAGTCAGGCAGCCCCTTCACTTCACTCAGGGCAGACTCCAGAGTCACCCTCCCCGTAGAATCCAGCCCCATTTGTCTCTGGTCTCCCGTCGATACTCTGGCGACGGGCCGATGGCCGGGGGAAACTCCTCCAGCCACTCCCAGGGCTTGCAGGCGTCGATGAT
Source organism: Chloroflexota bacterium (assembly GCA_016183425.1). GTDB lineage: Bacteria > Chloroflexota > Dehalococcoidia > JACPEP01 > JACPEP01 > JACPEP01. Next base: position 2,993 of record JACPEP010000037.1, on the reverse strand, counting down.
GAGGCGGGAGTTGAACCCTTTGTCGCCGGGGCGGATGGCGGGGTCCAGGGGGCCGCTCCACGCCCTATTGATGATGTCCAAGGAACGGGAGGGGTCGGAGCGGGTGCACACCGCCCACATGACGTCGTTGAGGTCGCTGGGGTCGATGTCCTCGTCTACAACGATGACGATGCGTCCCAGGTAAGCTCCCACGCGGCACTGGCTGGCGATGTGACCTGCCTGGCGGGCGTGACCGGGGTAGCGCTGCTTGATGGCTACCACGTTGAGAAGGCGACAGCCTCCCGCCTCGTGGCACCAGGCGCCCACCACATCAGGCACCCCCGCCTGCTCCAGGGCCCGACGCAGCAAGGCGGAGCGCAGGTAGACACGATAGCGATGGGCCTCGTAGGGTGGCTTCTGGGGGGGACAGCCCAGGACGATGGGGTCGTTGCGGTGATAGACGGCCTTCACGTGAATGACCGGCTCCTGGCGGGAGGCACTGGCGTAATAGCCCGTCCATTCACCAAAGGGCCCCTCGAGAAGGGTTTCGTTGGGGTAGGCGAAGCCTTCCAGGGCTACCTCGGCGTCGGCGGGAATGGGGAGGCCGGTGTAGCGTCCCCGGATAACCTGGTAGGGCCGTCCCCGCAGGCTGCCTGCCCACTCGTACTCGGAGACACCCAGGGGCACCTCCAGCGTGCTGGCGATGAAAAGAAGGGGATCGCCGCCCACCACCACCACCACCGGGCAGGGCTCGTTGCGGGCGAAGTACTTGTCCCGATGGAGACGTCCGTGTTTGCCTGGAGAGATATAGAAGCCGGCTCTCTTCTCATCGTGAATCATAATCCGGTAGGTGCCTATGTTCACCCAGTCGCTGTCGGGGTCCTTGGTGATATCCAGGCAGCCAGTGCCCAGGTAGCGTCCTCCGTCCTCTTGATGCCACTTGGGGGCGGGAAACTGCCACAGGTTCACCTCATCCTCGGTGAGGACGTTCTCCAAGATAGGGCCGCTGGTCACCTCTTCGACGGGAAGGGGTTGGATGGCATTGACCATGTCCAGGAAGCGGGTCATCAGAGCCTCCCGGCCGATGTCCGTGGGCAGGCCCAGGGTAAAAGCCAGGCGTCGCCGTGCCCCATTGCCATGAATCAGGAGGCGATAGCCGGGGGGATAGTCAGGAATGTTATCGAAAAGCACCGCCGGGGCTTCGTCGGTATGGGCTAGCATCTCGGCGATGCGGCCCATATCCTCTTGCCAGCCCACATTGTTCAAATGGCGCAACTCCCCCATCTCGTCTACCATCAGCAGCCAGTCTCTTAGGTCTCTATAGGTGGTGGTCAACTCCCCATCCTCCTTCTGCTCTTAATTCTTTCCCATTTGGTGACGCCATTCTAGCATCGGTCAGTGGGGGGTACAAGGGGGGTTGTTGGCTACAAGGACAAAGCCACTAAGGACGCCATGGTTTCTAGCGCCGAGGGACATCGTTCGAGATGGGTACTAGAGATAAGCCTGGAGTTCCCATATCAGAAGGGAGCTCACAAGCGGAACCTGCGGTAAAATAGCTTCAAAAGCCCTTGTGCTTAGCCCGGTGGCAAAGGGCGTGCCGTAGGAACCCAATGGGTGAGAAGGCACAGGAGATGATCAAAATTCAGCTCCGCCATGGCGGCCAAAAGGGTGGCCTATCCAGACATTAATAGGATAGTTAGCCTAAAAGTGGCTGGCAATAGCGCCCTAATAGGAGACGACTATGGAGAAACATCACTACACGGTCATCCTGGAACGGGAGGAGGATGGGGGCTATCATGCCTTCTGCCCTTCCCTCAAAGGGTGTCATACTCAGGGAGACACCCTGGAAGAGGCACTGGCTAATGTGCGGGAGGCGATAGAGGCGTACCTGGAGAGCCTTCAGAAGCATGGCGAAGCTGTGCCCGTGGAGGACATCCTGATCAAGCCCGTAGAGGTTGCCCTTTGAGTCCAAAACTTCCCGTGGTCAAAGCCAGAGAGGTGGTGCGTGTAGCCATCCGACTGGGGTTTGTCTTTGATCACCATGGGCGTGACGCCAGAGGAATTTTGGAGGCTTTTTCGGGAATGAGATTGTGGGCGTGAAAAGGTTGGAGGAGCCGAACTAAGAGGCTTGTTGTGCTTGGGAGCCTTTGACCTTAGCCACCACCTGAGGGCCGAAGCACTTCTCGGCAAATTGACACCAGTCGATGCAGGACATATTGCGGTCTCGGGCCACAGTACCATGGCAGCTATGGCACTTGACGCTGGTCTCATCGGACCAGATCTCCACCTCAGTGCCACAGTTGGGGCAGGGAATATACTCCGGGGTGGGGTTTTTTAGGCTCCGGCTGCCGGGACAAAACTTTTCCAAGTCCATGTCAGCCCCTTTTAGGCCTCAGAATCGGTGAGGCGCTTATCTATGGGACGGGTCACCCTTATAGGTGTTGCCTCTGTCGCTCTTCTCGCTTTTCAGCTAAGAGCTACTTCCAACCCAGAAGTGCCTTCGCCTCGTCGCTCATGCGTTCCGGAGTCCAGGGGGGGTCCCAAACCATGTCCACGGTGACATCCTTTACCCCCTGGATTTGCGCCACGTGTTTTCGGGCATCGGCGGTGATAAAGGAGTGCATGGGGCAACCGGGGGCGGTGAGGGTCATCTGGACACTCACCTTGTCCCCCTCCACATCGACGGCGTATATAAGGCCCAGGTCCACCACATTAACCGGTATCTCCGGGTCGTATACATCCCTTAGTGCTTCTATAACGGCCTCTTTAGTTATCATGTCCTACTCTCCCTTTAGTATTGACAGGGAAATCTCGCCAAACTAGGCTCAGTATAGCATACGAGGCTTCTCCTTGTCCAGCACCGAAGTTACACTGTTACTGTCAAGGCTTAGTCGGTCTGAATCCAGGGACGGAACGGGTATGGGCCATGCGGCGCAAGGCAAGGGCCCAAGGGCGGTTGTGATGGGGGCCTTGTAGAGCTGGCAGATTCACGTTCAGCCAGGCCCCCGGGTCAT